>NZ_JASATN010000011.1:0-265219 GCF_038440355.1 Dyadobacter sp. OTU695
ACTTCATAACTTCATCAACTTACTGGAAAACAATGGACAACAGGGCACGCGGGCGCGGGGCTGCTATCAACACGCCCAACAAATTCTTCAAGCACGAGATCGAGTACACCTCCGAAGACTGGCAGCAGTGGGAGGATCCCGAAGTTAATCCCAAAACACAATTCATCGAAGAGGAATCCAAGACGCTCATGAGCGTTTCGGACAGTCCTGATCTGCCCAATTTTCATTCGATCAATCCCTACCGCGGCTGCGAGCACGGGTGCATTTACTGCTATGCCCGTAATTCACATGAGTATTGGGGCTTTTCAGCCGGATTGGATTTCGAGACTAAAATTGTAGTGAAAAAGAATGCACCGCAATTGCTGGAAAAGCTTTTCAATTCTAAAAAGTGGGTGCCACATCAAATTCACATTTCCGGAAATACGGATTGTTATCAGCCGGGCGAGAAAAAGTACAGGCTGACACGGCAGTTGCTGGAAATATGCCTGCGGTACCGAAACCCGGTGAGCATTCTCACCAAGAACGCATTGATCCTTCGAGATCTGGATGTGCTGGAAAAAATGGCCAAGCTGAATCTCGTTCACGCTGCGCTTTCCATTACCTCGCTGAATGAAGAGCTGCGAAGCGCATTGGAGCCACGGACGGTGACGGGCAAAAGGCGCCTGCAAGTATTGAAAACGCTCAGCGACGCCGGCATTCCGACGGGAGTGATGACAGCACCGATCATTCCGGGGCTGAATGACCAGGAAATCCCTGCGCTGATACAAGCCATTGCCGAGAATGGGGCATTATGGTCGCATTACACGGTGGTGAGGCTGAATGGAGCGATCTCGACGTTGTTTGATGAATGGATCCATCACCATTTTCCTGACCGGGCGGCGAAGGTATTGAACCAGATCAAAGAATGCCACGGCGGAGTGGTGAATGACTCGCGGTTTGGGATCAGGATGGTGGGCGAGGGGAACTTTGCGGAGCATATCAGGCAACTGCATGAACATTCCTGCCGGAAATACCTTGCCGGACGCGAGTTACCTCCATTGGATACCTCGCAATTCATGCGGGCCGGGCAAATGCGGCTTTTCTAGGACCGCGAAAATCCATGCCTAATCGTGTCTTCGTGGCATTAATACCTTATTTTAGTCTTCCTAATCCCAATTACATGAAAACAATAGCATTAGCCATAAGCCTGGCCACCGCATTAGCCGCCAACAGCAATTGCGTCAATTCCACTTCCCAGAAAAGTCCGGCCATGGCGGATTCGCTTTCGTCGGCACCCGAAGACGTGCTCAAAGCGAAAGGCCCGACCACAGGCGCGGACCAGATTTCAAAATATCTCGACTATTTGAAAGGCAAGAAAATAGGCATTGTCGTGAACCAGACTTCCATCATCGGCACTAAACCTATAGTGGATAGTCTTGTGGCATTGGGCGTCAACATCGTCACCATTTTCGGCCCGGAACACGGTTTCAGGGGCACAGCCAGTAATGGCGATAAAGTAAATGACAGTGTCGACCCGAAAACCGGTATCCCTGCCATTTCACTTTACGGGAAGCTCAAAAAGCCGACAAAAGAACAAATGGCCGCCATTGACCTCATGATTTTCGACATACAGGATGTAGGCGCGCGCTTTTATACCTACATCAACACGCTCGGGCATGTGATGGAGGCATGCGCGGAGAACAACAAGGAAATGCTGATCCTGGACCGCCCCAATCCGAATGGTTTCCTCGTCGACGGCCCTATCCTCGAAGACCATCTGCATTCAGGGATCGGGATGTACAAAATACCCATCTCGCATGGGCTCACGATCGCGGAATTTGCCCAGATGATCAATGGGGAAGGTTGGTTGCCGAACAAAATGCAATGCAAATTGAAAATCATCAAAATAGCCGACTACACCCACGACACACCCTACGTGCTACCTGTAATGCCTTCACCGAACCTCAATACCCAGCAATCGGTGATGTTGTACCCGCATATTTGTATGTTCGAAGGCACGATCCTCAGCCAGGGGCGCGGTACGTATATGCCTTTCACAGTATTGGGGGCGCCGTTGCTAAAAGGGAAGTACGACTTCTCATTCGCCCCACACAGCATCAAAGGGATGAGCGAAACGCCGCTGCACCAGGATCAGGAATGCTATGGCCTCGATTTGCGGAAATATAACCTGAAAGACATCCGCAAAAGTGGTAGGATCCATCTGAAATGGCTTATCGAGCTCTATAACGCGTATCCTGAGAAGGAGAAGTTCTTCGACATGAGCCAAAGCAAGCAGATGGGTAATTTTGACAAGCTATCCGGCACGGAAAACCTCAAAAAACAGATTATCGCCGGTACATCCGAAGAAGAGATCCGGAAAAGCTGGGAACCCGGACTGGGGCAGTTCAAGGAAATGCGGAAAAAATACCTGATTTACCCTTAGTAGTCTCAATAACAGACTTTTATAAACAAAACATCCCTGAGAAAACTCCCAGGGATGTTCAATTATTCTCAACGATATTTAATTAAAACTGATAGCGATTTAGTTTAGGTTTATATGTTAGTATCGTGTGTCTTTGAAAACAAATGTGTGCATAATGCTCAATATCATGCCATAAATGCTCAATCGACTTAATTACGTTTTTTGTAGTAAAACAGATGCCTGGACCTCATAAAAACTTTAAAAATTTATTGAAGCCCAGGCTTTCTGTCGGGGTAAAGTATATATGAATAATAGAAGAGGGTGTTTACGTGCTATAAAATTACTTCGCATATAAGTCCTCAACAAATCAAAGGGGTGAAGCATAAGTTTCTTGGGGTGAAATCAGCGAAAACGTAAGTAACCGTTTTTCGAGCGTACGCTACTAATTATCAGGAGAAAGTCTTGATGCGGCTAAGCAGTTCCGTCCGGTTATCGTTGGTGATCGGGATTTCAATGTCGTTGATCATCACATGTACATAGTCGATGGCCGTAATGGCGTTCAGATTGACGATAAACGACTTGTGCACCCTGAAAAAATAGTTGGTAGGAAGCTGCTGAAGCATGTTTTTCAGCGTCTCGCGGATCGTGTATTTTTTCTTGGTCGTGTGCAGCTCCAGATAGTTGTCGTCGCTGCGGATATACAGAATGTCGGTAAGCATGATCTTGGTGAACATATGCTTTTCCTTGATAAAAAGCGCATCCGTGATCACCGTCGTGTCCTCCTTCTCCTCCGCTGTAGTTTCGCCCGCGAGCGCCGCCAAACGGTAATTTTTCAGGGCCAGCTTTACAGCTGTATACACCGTAATTTTCTGAAAAGGTTTCTGCAAAAAAGCGTGGGGTGCTGCCTGTAATGCAGCATTGACTACCGCTATGTCGTCGTGTGCAGAAAGAAAGAGGAAAGGGATCTTGAAATTTTCCCGTATATAATGTGCCAGATCGATACCGGTTTGATAACCATTGAGATTGATATCCAGCAGAGCGAGGTGAAAGACCTTACTGTCGAGGAGTTCTGTGGCAGTCGTATAGTCGGTAGCAATATCGTTTGCTTCGTAGCCGAAACCATTGAGCAAAAATTGAAGGTGTTTCGCAATGATAAAGTCGTCCTCAACGATTAGAATATTCATTTTTGATGTAGACAGCCTTTGCCCGCCTTAAAATGTGAATGTAGATGGTTTTTATTTTGAATCAGCACGGTAAAAGAGCCGCACCTGCAAATTGTAGGATAATATACGAATTAATTACAAAGTAGGATTTACATGCAATATCGAACTATTTTTCGAAACGGGCTCCCAAACTATCCTGTTCAATAAAGTAAGGGGAAAATGTCCGATCCCACAACCGGCTGTGGTAATATGTAAATAGTTTTACGAAGAGCGTTACGGCAAAACCCGACATTTTTGCTTTGATTTATTTAACTTAATACCCGCATAATTATATCTGCTCATTATCCAGGCTCCAAATTTTTTGCCGGTTCGCACATCCGGCGTCATACACATGGCGTATATATGCCAGAATGGTTGTTAACACCGCTTTTACCCTTCGTTAATAATTGCTTGTAAACTCCCGGGTTATCCCCGGCACCGGTTCGCTTTTTCCGGAATTTCGGCCTTTTTCCAGGGTCGGGATTTGCATCGATGTCTTTGCGCTTTACGATCACTTTAATTCCCGTTTCCGTATCTAAACTTTTACCCCATGCAAGTTTCTATGTTGGATCCTTGCAGGTTCAGGAGAACGCTTCTGTGCCTGTTGTTACTGCCTTGTGCGCTAAGCAGTCTGGCTTCGAGCCACCGCGAAGCGCCACTGATTTCCAATGATCCGCTCGCCGATAATACGGATTTGTACGCTTTTAAAAGTCCTGATGATCCTAATTCCATCACGATTATCGCGAACTACATTCCGTTCGAATCGCCTGAGGGTGGCCCCAATTATTTCAATTTCGGGCCTAATGTGCGTTATGAGATCCATATCAAGAACCAGGCCGGAACGCCGGGCGACGATATCACGTACCGCTTCACGTTTTCCAGCACAAACGAGGACCCGACGACTTTTTTCAACATCAGGCTGGGTAAACAAAACCTGAAAACCACCTACAAATGCGAGAAAAGTACCGATGGCGGCCACAGTTTCACGACTATCATCGCGAACGGCGTCGTGCCTCCCAACAACATCGGACCGCGGTCTATCGAAGGTAAAACGGTCGGACTGGAAGCTCCTGACTACAACTCGCTCGTAGAAAAAGCCATTGCAACGGCTTCCAGCGGCGAAAAAGTGTTCTGTGGTCCGGTCGATGACCCATTTTTCGTGGACCTCGCAGGTGCGTTCGATGCAGGTAATTTCAGGCCGGAAGGAAACACCACCAACGCGCCTAAGGACGGTCTGGCGCGCTTCAATGTGCACACGATCGCTTTGAAAATCCCTGTCAACCTGTTGCAAAAGAACGGCAAAAACGTCGCCCAGGCAGCCAACATCCTCGATCCGGATTACGTGATCGGCGTGTGGGCCTCTGCGAGCCGCCAGATGATCAAAACGCTTTATAATGGCGGTGATGTAGGTTACGACGGCGACTACGTTCAGGTTTCGCGCCTGGGTATGCCGCTTACCAATGAGGCGGTCATACCGCTGGGAATGAAGGACAAATGGAATGCTACGACGCCCTATGCGGGACAGGACCTTCAATTTGCCAAGTACTTCACCAACCCTGAACTCGCCCTTTACATGGACGATTCCAAGTTTGGAGCAGCGGTACCATCGTTGAGCGCCCTCCGTATTCAGACGAATTCCCTGGGTGCATTTGACTTCCGCAACGGCAGGCCGGGATTGTACGGGTTGAAAGGCTCTTCAGCATTGACCGGCACGGCGCTGGACGATGCGATATTCGGTACCCTGCTGCTACCCGACAACGGCAGTCCGCGAGCGGTGGATTTGCTACCTATATTCTACACGGGTGTTCCCAACCTGGCCCCTTACCAGCTTGCGACGGGGAAAAACAACAATCCGCTGGCAAAAGGAAAGCCGTTTATCAATAATTTCCTGCCAACACTTGGCGACATGCTGCGGCTGAATATGGCTGTACCGGCAACACCACGTGACGATCCGAAATTCAGCCACCTGGGTTTGGTTCAGGCTGCCGTACTGGGCATTACCGATCCGGCTTACAATGCCAACGCCAACCTGCAATGGATCCCGAATATGGATGGTTTCCCGAATGGCCGCAGGCTGGAAGACGACGTGACGACCATCGAATTGCAGGCCGTATCAGGTGTGGTACTGGCGGCGGTGGGCTTGTTCTATGACGACGCTACCCCGCAGGCACCGGTTTCACAGCAATTGCTGAACGTCCTGACCTTCACTGCCGGACCTACGAAAAACGATGCTGCCCTGAAAGGTACTTTCCCTTATTTGGCGAATCCCTGGAGAGGTTACGACTATCCTGAAAAAGCCCGGTTCTGATCCCACACTTTTAGCAAGAATAATATGAAAAATCTTCTTTATCTGATCGGGCTATGGGCGATCATTTGTACCGGGGCTCCCGCGGCAATGGCCTCCTCGCACCGCGAAGCGCCACTCATCTCAACGGACCCGCTGGCGGACAACACCGATGTTTATGCATTTAAAAGTCCGGTGAACAAGGAAAACATTGTGCTCATTGCCAATTACATTCCATTTGAACACCCTGCCGGTGGTCCTAACTGGTATTCGTTTGGCGAAAACATCCGCTACGAAATCCATGTAGATAACAATGCAGGAACTCCCGGCGCGGACGTCATCTATCGCTTTACTTTCAAGAAAATGAATGAGGACCCGTCCACATTCTTTCTGATACGTCTTGGCAAAGAAAACCTGAAAACCACCTACACCTGCGAAAGGAGTACCGATGGCGGACACAGCTTCTCGACCATCGTTTCGAACGGCATCGTTCCTCCGCCGAACATCGGGCCGCGCTCGATCAAAAGCACGCCGGTTGGGCTGGGTTCGGAGTACAATACATTGGTGGATAAGGCCATTATGACGGCCAGCACCGGAGAGAAAATCTTCGCCGGTCCCGTCGACGACCCTTTCTTCGTAGATCTGGGTGGAATTTTTGACCTGGGTAACGTCCGTAAATCGGGGGCGCGCGACGGTGTCGCGAAGTTCAACTGCCATTCGATCGTGATCGAGGTGCCTGTTTCCACATTGCAGAAAAGCCATAAAACCGTAGCCGAAGCCAGTAACATCCTCGATCCAGATTACGTGATCGGTGTTTATGCGTCGTCGAGCCGCAGAAAGATCACGACCCTTTACGGTGGTGGAGATGTAGGTTATGACGGCGATTGGGTGCAGGTGTCGCGTCTTGGAATGCCGCTTACCAACGAGGCGGTGATCCCGATAGGCATGAAAGACAAGTGGAATGCCACTTCGCCTGCGAACGATTTGCAGTTTGCCAAATACTTCACAAACCCGGAACTAGCATTGTATATGGACGATTCGCAGTTCGGAGGCGCAGTTCCCGGACTCGCTGCATTGCGTATTCAAAGCAAATCCCTGGGGTCGTTCGACTTTCGTAATGGTAAAATGGGCCTTTATGGTTTGAAAGGCAATCCCGCGCTGGATGGTACCGCCTTGTCGGAAGCCGCATTCGGAAGCGTGCTGCTCCCCGATGCGACCAGTCCGCGGGCCGTCGACATCCTACCTATTTTCTACACCGGTGTACCCAATTTGCCACCATACCAGCTTGCAACAGGCAAAGCAGGTAATCCGCTTGCGGCAGGTAAGCCATTTATCCATAACTTTTTACCAACACTTGGAGACTGGCTGCGGTTGAATATGGCCGTGCCGGCTACGCCTCGTAATGATCCTAAATTCAGTTCATTAGGGCTCGTTCAGGCGGCTGCACTGGGATTGACCGATCCGGCCTACAATGGTAACAAGGATTTGCAATGGATACCTAATATGGATGGTTTCCCGAATGGTCGCCGCCTTGAAGACGACGTGTCTACGATCGAATTACAGGCTGTGGGTGGAGTGGTACTGGCAGCCATAGGCTTGTGGTACGACGATTTTGTACCGGGAACCTCTACCACCCCCGTTACACCCAACCTTGTTAATGTGCTGTCATTCAATGCGGGTGTGACCAAAAACGATACCACGCTGAAAGGAAACTTCCCGTACCTTCAAAATCCATGGCCAGGCTTCCGTGGCCCGGGCTACGAAGGACCTGCGCCGGGTGGTATGGAACCGCTGGCGGTAACGATCGAAAATTTCGATTGCCTTACCGGTGGCTTCATGTTCGGCCATACCGGCGGCATACCAGGCAACCCTGTGGAATATTCTGCTGCGGGTGTGGTTAATGGCGTGTGGGGTACTAGCGTGAGCCGGATGGTTGAGTCCGAACTTTTCAAAGACGCGAACAGCAGTGGTGTGCTGTGGTTGAAAGCACGTTACGTAGGCGACCCGTCTTCGGAGGTGACCATGAAATTCGATTTCCGGGCCTATTGCGGGAGTAAAACCTTGCGGCAGGGCGCACCGGAGGCCGAGGAATCTTCCACTTCCCTGAAAGCGGTGGTAATGGGTAACCCGAGTACGACGGACGAGGTAGTGATCGAAATTCGAGGAGCTGCCGGCAAAGCAGTACGTCTGGACCTTGCTAACAGCAAAGGTCAGGTGATTGGTCAGCAGAACATCGGAAAAGCGGTCGCCAACGAAAGAAGGGTCGTGAAACTGAACAGCCAGCCCGGTATTTACTACCTGCGGGTTATGACGGCCGATGATCGCTACACAGTAAAAATTCTCAGAAGATAAAAACACGATGCCGGGGGCGCCTGCTCCCGGCATTTAAAATCTCCTTCCGCATTTAATTTGAAAGCCTTATGAAAACTTATCTTTCAATTATACTTATTGCATTGCTGATAGCGGTAACGGGTTGTGGCAAAAAAAAGCAGCATAATGAAGCAGCCAAACAGCCGGCGGCCCCGGCCGTTACCAACGAAATTCCGGCATTATATGAAAGGCAGGGCGAGCTCGCTTCGGCGACCGAATGGGCAAAGACCAAGGACAAAGTGAAAGAATTAAGGCAAAAGGTCAGTGAGAACCCCTCGGACGTGAAGCCGCGGCTCCAAATCGCCGTCATTTACCTCTCCGAAGCCCGCATTACCGGAGAGCACCCTTATTATTACCCTGCCGTACTCAAAATACTGGACGACGTACTGGCCATCGAACCGCAGAACTTTGAGGCTACCACATTTAAAGCTTCGGTGAAAATGTCGCAGCACCAGTTTGCCGAAGCGCGCGACCTGGCAGAGCGTGCCCGCAAAATCAATCCAAACAATGCCTATGTATACGGCGTGCTGGTGGATGCCAATGTGGAACTGGGCAACTACGACGATGCCGTGGCAATGTCCGACAAAATGCAGGCTTTGAAGCCATCACTCGAAGCCTATTCGAGGGCATCTTACCTGCGGGAAATTTATGGAAACTATCCCGGTTCGATTGAAGCCATGAAACTGGCCGTTGATGCTGGATTACCCGGTTCGGAACCACAATGCTGGGCTAAAAATACATTAGGTCACCTTTACGAAACTACCGGCCAATTGAAACAGGCCGAAATCCAATACCAGGAAATACTCGCCATGCGCCCGAGCTACGCCTTCGCGCTGCGCGGGCTCGCACAGGTACACAAGGCTGCCGGCCAATACGACAAAGCGTTGGCTGAGCTCGACAAGGCCGCGAAAGTGATGCCGGAATTTTCTTTTCATGAAGAGATGGCCGATATCTATGCATTGCAGGGTAATAAACAGAAAGCGGCCGACAAATACCGGGAAGTAGCTAAAATGCTGGACGAAGATGCCCGGTCGGGACATTCCGTGGATCTTGAACTTTGCAAGCTGTATACCAAAACAAACCAACTCGACTCGGCTATTGCCTTCGGATTGAAGGAATATGCCAAACGGCCGAAGAATATAGATGTAAACCATGCATTGGCAGCCGCGTATTTTAAGGATAAAAACAATGACAAGGCAAAACAGCATATCAAGGTAGCATTACGTACAGGCAGCCGCGATCCGGAGTTACTTCAGGTGGCGAGTGCCATTGCGGTCGCTACGGGAGATAAGGCACAAGGCAACCGGCTTTTGGCGCAGGCAAGAAAAACTAATCCTAGATTTGTGCTCTGACGGCATTTCTATTTAATATCCTTTTCCACATGAAGAGATTTACGCTCCTGTTTTGTTTCCTGATCGTAAGCCTGCGCGCATTGGCTCACCTGGGCGGTATTTCAGGGGTGGTGTACGACCAGTCGAGCCGGCTGCCGCTCAAAGATGTGACCGTGCAGCTTTCGGGAACAGGGAAGGTGACCACTACCAACGAACTAGGTCAATACCGGTTCGAAGACCTGGTGGCGGCAAAGTATAAGGTAGAACTCTCGCACGTGAGCTTCCAAGCACAGGTGTTGGAAGTGAGTGTAACCGACGATGAAACGTCCTTTCTGAAAACCGAATTGGCCGGCGCAAATGTAGAGCTGAGCGAAGTGACGGTTTCGACCCGGCGGGCGCACGATCAGCAACTGATCAGCAACCTCGATATCCGTTTGCGGCCCATTACCAACTCGCAGGAAATCCTGCGCATTGTGCCGGGGTTGTTTATCGGGCAGCACGCGGGCGGCGGAAAGGCCGAGCAGATATTCCTGCGCGGCTTCGATATCGACCACGGAACGGACATCCGGCTGACCGTAGATGGAATGCCGGTGAATATGGTCTCCCACGCGCACGGCCAGGGCTATGCAGACCTCCATTTCGTAATTCCGGAGCTTGTCAGTGGAATTGATTTCAAAAAAGGGCCTTACACGACCGATAAGGGCAATTTTAGCACCGCAGGCTGGGTCGACTTCCGTACCAAGGACGCGCTGGATAAATCGTTCGTAAAGCTGGAAGCGGGGCAGTTTGATACTTATCGCGCAGTAGCGGGCATTGATTTGCTAGGACAAAAGGGTCGGGAGAAAAACCAGGCGGCATACATTGCTTCGGAATATTCATTTACCAATTCCTATTTCGATAACCCGCAGCATTTCAACCGGTTGAATCTGGTAGGGAAGTATCACGGGCACATTACACCCAATACAAACCTGACTTTGACAGGCTCTACATTTTGGAGCAAATGGAACCATTCGGGCCAAATCCCCGACCGTGCGATTGAGTCAGGACTCATCGGTTTTTACGGCTCCATAGATCCAACCGAAGGCGGTGAAACGAGCCGTACCAATTTCAATGCTGAGTTTGTGACGGTTACCCCGCGGAATTTTGTGATCAAAAACCAACTCTTTTACAGTAATTACAATTTCGAGCTGTATTCCAATTTTACATTCTTTCTCGAGGATTCGCTGAATGGCGACCAGATCCGGCAGAAGGAACGGCGTAACCTTTATGGTTATAATGGCAGTATTTCAAAGGAATCTTTCATCGGAAAAAACAGCTGGGTAACCACGCTGGGCGTCCAATATCGGCACGACCTCACCCGTGGTACCGAGCTTTCGCACACCAAAAACCGGACGGAAACGCTCGAACATGATAAGCTGGGAAACATCAATGAACTGAACGCATCTGTATACATCGACGAAGTGGTGCGCTTTAACGACCGCTTCTCGATGAATGCAGGCGTTCGCGTCGATTATTTCAGGGACCAGTATGAAGACCTGCTCCCCCGGGCAGTTACCAACCAGCATGCGGGCGATGCCATTGTTTCTCCCAAACTCAATTTTTACTACACCTTTAATCCCAACCTGCAACTATACCTGAACACCGGCAAAGGCTTCCATTCCAACGACACCCGCGTGGTGGTGCCGCAGGGAGGAAAGCAGATCCTGCCGGGCGCATACGGGTCGGACCTGGGCGTGATCTTCAAACCATTTCCTAAAATGGTCGTGAATGCGGCCGCGTGGTATTTGTGGATGGAGCAGGAGTTCGTGTATGTAGGCGACGCCGGCGTGGTGGAGCCGAGCGGCAAGTCCCGCAGGCAGGGGCTCGACTTATCAGTCCGGTACCAGCTCACAAAAACGCTTTATGCAGATGCCGATTTCAATACGGCCAGGCCAAGGGCCGTGGGTGAAATGGAAGGAATGAATTACTTGCCTTTGGCACCCATATTCACGTCGGCAGGAGGGCTATCCCTGCAAATGCCGAACGGCCTGAACGGCTCGCTGCGCTACCGGCACATCGCCAACCGGCCTGCCAACGAGGACAATTCCATTGTGGCAAAGGGGTATTTTGTCAGTGATATGCAATTGAATTACACCAAAACGAAATACAGCGTCGGCCTTTCGGTTCAGAATTTGTTCAATACCAAATGGAAGGAGACGCAATTTGCGACGGAGAGCCGGTTGAAAAATGAAACAGAGCCGGTGGAAGAGATCCATTTTACGCCGGGTACGCCGTTTTTTGCCAAGCTAGGCGTGACGCTCTTCTTCTGAGGGTTGTGGTACTTCGTGCTTTTTGTGTCGGCCCGTAAGGCCAAAAATAATCGCGGTCACCGCCAAGCCAACAAAAAACCAAAGGCTGAGCTTCCAGTTATGGTACACAATAGCAAGCAGGCAAAGTATGGAAATCGCAAGGGCGATGGCCGGAAAGTAGGGGAATGCGGGTACTTTAAAGGGCCTTTCGAGATGAGGTTCTTTATTCCTTAATGCAAATAACGCGACCATACTGATAATGTACATGACTACGGCGCCTAATGCAGCGAGAATAATGACCTGGTCGGTAGTACCGAGCGATAATGCCAGACATCCGGCGATCCCGCCCGCGATCAGCGCCCAGTGCGGCGTCTGGAAACGCGCATTCACATTTCCCAGGAATGAAGGGAGGTAGCCTTCGCGTGCGAGGGCGAAAATTTGCCTTGAATAACCAATGATCGTTCCATGAAAGGATGCGATAAGGCCAAAAAGTCCCAGACTGGCGAACAGCTGGGTTAGTCCGCTGTCACGACCGAGTACAATACCGAGTGCCGCCGGAAGCGGGTAGTCGATATGGCTGAGTTGCTGCCATGGGGCAACGCCGCCCGTAAAAACCATCACGGAAAGAGCCAGTACTACTAAGGTCAGAATTCCGTAAATGTAACCCCGCGAAATCGTCCTTTTCGGGTCTTCCACCTCTTCGGCGACCATCGCCACACCTTCGATCGCCAGATAGAACCAGATCGCGAAAGGCAATGCGGCAAACACACCGGTCCATCCGAAAGGCATCGGTTCGGAAACAAACGTGTCATAGGAAAAATGGGGGGCAACGATGCCGATGTAAATCAATAGCTCCAACACTGCTAGCAAAGTGACTACGAGCGAGAATGTGGCCGATTCTTTGATTCCAAGCAGGTTAATCAGGATGAAAATCACGTAGCAGGCAAAAGCGACTTCCAGCACCTGCAAATTGGGATACAAAAAATGGGTGTAGCTGCCCAATGCAAATGCGATGGCTGGTGGTGTAACCAGGAATTCTACTAATGTGGCGTAACCCGCTATAAGCCCGCCCCAGGAGCCAAAGGCCCGGTAGGCGTAGGAAAACGGCCCGCCAGCTTGCGGAATCGAGGTGGTCAGCTCCGTAAAACTGAAAATAAATGTCACGTACATGACCGTCACGACCAGTGTCGCAATGAGAAAACCGATGGTACCTGATACGCCCCAGCCGTAATTCCAGCCGAAATACTCGCCCGAAATGACAAGGCCGACGGCAATGGCCCAGAGGTGGATCGGTTTAAGAACTTTTTTGAGCGCAGCGGATTGTTCGGCAGACATGAAGGATAGGTTAGACTAATTGATGGCAGTACAATATAGTCTATAACTCTTCCAAAGCCATTTGATACTATTGAAAAATTATCGCAGGCCGTATTTTGTTTTGCAAAACTACCTGGGAGCAGTACGAAGGTAGTCGCCGAGCTCGCGAACCTTGTCGGTATTGAGGTAATCGACGTCCAGGGCCATCATGGTTTTCCAGGAGTTGATATTGTCGGGCGTGGCCCATATTCGCACCTTTTTGCCCAGGTCGTGCACTTCGCCGATCATCTTCTGGATCTTCTTTTTATCCTTTTCTAAAATGGGCCCTTCGCCGTTCCATTTGGAATACTTCTGAAATGCCTGGCTGATCAGCCCCACATGCGCCAGTTGCGCGGGGGTGTAAACGTTTTCGGGGCGGCCGTCGAAATAGATGAAATTCGGGTATTGCTCGAACAGGGTGGGGTCGGGAACATTACCGCTGACGACCACTTTGACACTCCCCGTCGGTGCAAAGATGTTTTTGTGAGGTTCCAGCACCTTGATCAACGCCGCCAGCGTAGGTTCGCCTTCCGTTTTAAGATCGATCAGTAATTGCAGCGGAATATTGTCCTGGGCGTAAATCCGCCCGCCGTTCTGTTCTGTTTTTTGAAGAATCGGAAGCAGGTATAATGCGGTGAAAGTCCGGTCGGGGCGGATGTCTTTCAGGTTATGGGCAACAAAAAGCGTATCGTTGACGAGGAAAATATCGGCTTCCATTGATCCGAACTGCTGCTCATATGCGTCCGTAAACGGGTGTGCCCTTTCATAATCATTGTGCGAATGTGCCTGGGCAGTAGAATAGGACTTAACGCTTTGGGCCGCAATGAATTGAATGGACAGACTGACGCTGATGAAGAATGTAGTGATTTTTTTCATGGGCAAATAGGCGGATCGTAGTAACGGGGAATAGTTCGATAACGCAATCATTACCAGTTTGATTTCCCTGTTAAAGAATTTTCTACGGATTTTTTGGGATAAAAGGAACAAATTTTCAGGCAATGCCGGGATCGTTTTAGAATATCATTATTTTTAGCCCTACTTATTACAAACTGATACCTGATAAATTGACGCCTGCATGAGCCAGAATTCTCCTCTTTTCCGAAAAAAAACCGTCGACCAGATTCTGAAAGATGCCCATGAGGGAAGCGGAGGAGGGCTAGCTAAAATACTGGGGGTGCGGGACCTGGTTTCGTTGGGGATAGCTGCCATTATCGGGGCAGGTATTTTCAGCACCATCGGAATCGCGAGTTATAATGGCGGACCTGCTGTTTCGCTGTTATTCGTTTTTACAGCTGTCGCCTGCGTTTTCACGGCATTGTCGTATGCGCAGTTCGCGAGCACTGTGCCGGTGTCCGGCAGTGCATACACGTATGCGTACGTTGCTTTCGGTGAATTGTTCGCGTGGATCATCGGCTGGGCCCTCATTCTCGAATACGCGGTTTCCAATATGGTGGTGGCGATTTCCTGGTCACAGTACTTTGTGAGCATGCTGAACGGTTTTGGCATTAATCTGCCAGGCTGGCTGACGATAAACGGGCAGACGGCACGGGAAGCATTCCTGAAATTACAGGCGTCGGGCGCGTCAGCACTTTCTGAATATGAGCGTTTTGCAGCTAACGCCTATGAAACTGCCCCTGCAATCGGCGATTTTCACATACTGCTGAACCTTCCGGCCGGATTGGTCACCCTGCTGATAACCGCGCTTGTTTACATTGGAATACGCGAATCCCGGACGGCAAGCAATATCATGGTTGTCTTGAAGATCGGCGTGGTATTACTGGTAATCCTGGCCGGGGCATTTTATGTAAAACCTGCAAACTGGTCACCTTTTGCCCCGAACGGTGTGAAAGGTGTGCTAAGCGGAGTCGCTTCGGTGTTCTTTGCATTTATCGGATTTGATTCGATATCAACGACGGCCGAGGAATGCCGGAATCCGCAGCGCGATATGCCCAGGGCGATGATCTATTGCCTCGTCATTTGTACCGTATTATATGTGCTCATTACGCTTGTGCTTACGGGAATGGTGAATTATACCGAGCTGAAAGTGAGCGACCCGCTGGCATTTGTATTCCAAAAAAATGGCCTGGATTTTATGGCGGGCGTCATTTCGGTAAGCTCGGTAATCGCAATTACCAGTGCATTGCTGGTTTACCAATTGGGCCAGCCGAGGATCTGGATGACGATGAGCCGCGACGGCCTGCTTTGGAAACGTTTTGCCAAAATCCACCCTAAGTACCAGACACCATCGTTTGCGACGATCGTAACGGGTTTTGTGGTAGGTATTCCGGCATTGTTTTTCAAAATGGATTTCTTCGTCGACCTCACGAGCGTGGGGACTTTCTTCGCATTCATCCTCGTGTGCGGCGGCGTGCTTTACCTCGATCATAAAGGCATTTCAGCGAGATCCAAATTCCGGGTGCCTTATATCAATGGCAAATATCTTGTAGGTATATTGTTCTTCCTGGCGATATTGGGGATCCTTACTTACGGACAAAGTGTAATCCTCGAATGGAGAATGCTCAGCTTTACGGAAATTATGGAGCATAAGCTATTGACCATTATCTTCTGGATCACCTGGTGTACCCTGTCGATATTGAGCTACCAGCATAACTTTTCCGTGCTTCCCGTGGCGGGAATCCTGACCAATTTGTACCTGATGACCGAACTGGGAGCCTCTAACTGGCTGATCTTCGTGATCTGGCTGGCGATAGGTCTCGTGATTTATTTCAGCTACGGATATAAGCAAAGCAAACTGGCAAAAAAATAGGGAAGCGGTGAGCTTCCATATTTCCTAAAACACCAGCGTAAACACCGTTCCCTTTCCTACCTGTGACTCGACGTTCAGCTGCCCGTTGTGTTGTTGCAGGATCTGTCGGGAAAGGCTTAATCCAATCCCGGAGCCGGTTTTTTTGGTCGTGTAGAAAGGAATGAAAATGTTCTCCAGTGCCTCAGGTTCGATGCCGTCACCATTGTCGGCCACTTCGATGATGACCGTGCCGTCGACCTGGTAAGCGGAAAGCGTGATGAGCCGGTCGGTCTGATGGGAGAATGCCTCGGAGGCGTTCTTAATAAGATTGATCAACACCTGCTGAATCTGGCTGGCATCGGCTTTTACGGTCAGTAATTCAGGTTTAACCGACAGTTTCCAAAGCACGCCGGATTGCGTCAGTTCGGTTTGAAGCAATTGTAATACTTCCTGCAAAAGCTCGGCGACGCCCAGGTTGGCGAATACGGGCTTGGGCAACGTCGTGAAGTCGCGGTAGGCGTTCACGAACTGCATCATGCCTTTGCTGCGCTTTTCGAGGGTCGATAGCGCTTCTTTCAGATCATTTACAGCCTCCTGGTCGCTTGTAGAGCGCTCGATATCTTCATTCACAATCAGGCGCATGGTACCCACGAGCGATACGATGGGCGTCATCGAGTTCATGATCTCGTGCCGCAGCACCCGGGTAAGGTTTTGCCAAGACTCGACTTCCTGTTGCTGCAACTCAGTTTGAATGTTCTGCAAAACCACAATTTTGACCCACATCCCACGGAGTTGAATGGCGGCTGCCTGCAAAGCGAGCGGCTGGTCGCTGGGCGTGCGGTAAAGTTCGCGCACCCCGGTATCGAGGTCGGAAATGAGTTCGTACAGGCGTGGATGCTTGTCTTTAAGCTCGATCAGCTGGTGCAGGCGGTAAATGCCCAGCATACGCAATGCGGCGTTGTTGATCAGGTTTACCTGGCCGTTGGCGTCGAAAGTGATAAGGCCCGTTCCGATGTGCTGGACAATGGTGTTCAGGTATTGCAGGTTCGCCTCTTTCTCTGCACGCGCCTGCCTGAATGCCAGTAAGACTTCATTGAACTGCTGGTTGAGTTCCTTGAACGTGCGGCCCATTTTGTTGTCGGACCGGAAGTTGATAGTAAAATCCGAATACCGTACGGATTCGAGGAAATAGGTCAGCTTGCGGTTGACATTCGTAACATACTGGTACAGCAGCGAGCCTTGTATGAATATGAAAATGGTGCCCAGAATGTACACCAGCGTTTCATTGGTGTGCTTGGACGCGAGCCATGCGAGGGCAACGACACTCAGGACAATTATTGCTATCCTGATCATAATCATAATACTGAAATGCCGGAGTCCGATCATGCGGGGAAAGCGGAATAGGGTCGGGGGTTAGTTTTCGGTCACACTTTGCGGCACGCCCGACATCTCGTTCAGAATGTACTTTTCGAGCGAAGGGATCTTGTAATGTGCCATATTAAACTTTTTATCTTCAAAAACTTCCGCCGCAGGTACCGAAATCGTGATCATACCCGCCGCGTGGGCTGCGCGCAGGCCAGCGTGTGAGTCTTCAAAAGCAATGCATTCTTCGGGCAAAACACCCAGTTTCCTGGCAGTTGTCAGGTATACGGCCGGGTGAGGCTTGGTGTGTTCTTCCAACTCGCCCGAATGCCAGGTGTCAAAATAGTCAATAATTTCGAGTCTTTTTAATACGCCTTCAATGAGCTCCATATGCGAAGCCGAGGCAACCGCCAGTTTCAGCCCCTCCTTTTTCAGTTCTTTGACCAAAGCAATGGCGCCGGGCATTGCTTCGGCACTTGCCAGAATGTCGTGATGCGCCTTTTCCAGTATTTCCATTTCCAGCTCTTCGAAAGTTGGCGTGTTCCAGGGCTGGATTTGGTGACAGAAATCGAGAAATAGCTTGATAGATAAGCCGGTACTTTGAAGGCGAAGCGCGTCGGTGATTTCAAAATTTACTTTTTGCATGACAGAACGGGCCGCTTCCGTCCACATCGGTTCGGAGTCGATAAGCAAGCCGTCCATGTCGAAAATTGCCGCTTTGATCATGATCAGGGGAGTGTATGGATTTTTGATAACCACCCAAAACTACTACATTCGTCGGTCACGAAGAAGGACCTTTGGTGAAAAGGGACGAACGGGATGAAAGGGACGAAAAGGAGGAAGGGGATGAAAGGGAGGAAGGGGATGAAAGGGAGGAAGGGGACGAAAGGGAAGAAGGGGACGAGAGGGAAGAAGGGGACGAAAGGGAGTGCATTCAGTTTCCCCTTTTCCTTCCTCCCTTTCCTCCTTCCTCCCCTTCATCCCATCTTCCTTCCTCCCATTAAAAAGCAACAACAATGGCTATTCAGTTACAAGCAAATCTGGAAAAACTGCGCGGCTCGGCTCCGCTGGTTCATAACATTACCAATTTCGTTGTAATGAATTTCACCGCCAATGCATTACTGGCAGTTGGGGCGTCGCCCGTGATGGCGCACGCGGTGGAGGAAGTAGAGGGGATGGTTTCGATTGCGGGAGCCCTGGTTATCAATATAGGGACGCTTTCCGGCCATTGGGTTGAGGGAATGAAGCTTGCCATGAAAAGGGCGGCCGAGCTCGGCAAACCTATCATCCTCGACCCGGTAGGCGCTGGTGCGACGACGTACCGGAACAAAGTGCTTACCGAACTGCTGGAAACGGCGCCGCCGACCATTATCCGCGGCAACGGTTCGGAGATACTCGCATTGGCGGGCGCAAATGTTCAGACGAAGGGCGTCGACAGCACCACGGATTCCGTCGATAGCATCGGCGCCGCACAGGCGTTGAGTGTGCGCTTCGGCTCGGTTGTAAGCGTGAGCGGGGCCGTGGATGTGATCGTGTATGGCGACCGCACCGCCTGGGTTTCGAATGGAGTGCCTCTGATGACGAAAGTGACAGGTATGGGATGTTCCGCATCCGCCATTGCGGGGGCTTTCGCGGCAGTTTGCAACGATCCGTTCGAAGCTGCTGTTTCGGCTGCGGCTACCATGGGTGTTTGCGGGGAACTGGCATACCGGAATGCGAAACTGCCCGGTTCGTTTCAGATTGCGTTTCTGGATACCTTAGCGGAGGTGAGCCCGGCACATCTGGCCGAATTGAGCAGGGTTAAGTTTGAATAACTGTATTTTGAAATGCATATAAATTCAAACCTCGAACTGTATTTGGTAACCGACGAGGCTGCGTGCCTTGGCCGCGACTTTTACTGGGTCGTGGAAGAGGCCGTGAAGGGTGGTGTTACAATGGTGCAATTGCGGGAGAAATCGCTTTCGACCCGCGCATTTATCGATCGTGCAAAGCGTTTGAAAAGCCTTTTGGAAATTTATAATGTGCCATTGATCATTAATGACCGCGTGGATGTGGCTTTGGCCGCGGATGTAGACGGCGTTCATATCGGGCAGAGCGATATGCCTTTTCAAATGGCCCATCGTTTGCTTGGCGAGGGGAAAATTATTGGTTTGTCGGCGGAAAAGCAGCCCGATGTGCTCGAAGCGGAGCATTGGAACCTGTCGTATCTTGCTGTAAGCCCATTGTTTGCTACGCCTACCAAGACCGACATTGAAAAGCCCTGGGAGATTGAAGGGTTGCAATGGGTGCGGCAGCAAAGCCGACATCCGCTGGTGGTCATCGGTGGGCTTCATGCGGGCAATGTCCGCGAGGCAGTAATGAACGGCGCAAGCGGCATTGCGGTAGTATCGGCGATTTGCAGCGCACCGTCGCCGCGAGAGGCTGCGAGGGAACTTAAAACAATTGTTCAGGAATCAATGTTATGGCCGGCCAAGACTACTTCCTGACAACACCTGACCTTAAAAAACATTCATATGAACCGCTACCCAACTGTACTTACCATTGCCGGATCCGATAGCGGAGGTGGCGCAGGCATCCAGGCCGATCTGAAAACGATTGCCGCACTGGGAGCCTACGGGACTTCGGCCATCACGGCACTTACTGCCCAGAATACCCGGGGCGTAAGGGCCATACACTCCGTGCCGCCCGCTTTCTTGCAGGAACAGTTGGAAGCTGTTTTTGAAGATATAACCATTGATGCCGTTAAAATCGGTATGGTTAATACCGTGGAAGTAGCACTGGTGATCGCGCATGCGCTCGATCGTTTCCGGCCGCGTTTTGTGGTTTTCGACCCGGTGATGGTGTCTACCAGCGGATCGAAACTCATTCAGGACGAAACGGTTGCGGTGCTATGGGAAGAGCTTTTTCCCCGCGCGGATCTCATTACTCCCAACCTCGACGAGGCTGAAATACTAATCGGCGGCAAGATCCGTACCCCGGCAACCATGAAGGGAGCAGCGATTCAAATGGTCGAAAAAGGATGTAAGGCCGTGTTGTTGAAAGGTGGTCACCTCGTAGCGCCGACAATCTACGACGTATTGGCGCAGAGCGGGCAGGCGCCGCTGATCCTTGAATCGGACTATATTGAAAGCCGGAACGTACATGGTACGGGCTGCACATTGTCGTCGGCCATCGCCACATACCTGGCCAGGGGCTATTCGCTGGCGGAGTCGATCATTTTCGCGAAGGACTACATTGCCGGTGCTATCAGGGAAGGCAAAGACGTCGTTACAGGTCATGGTCCCGGTCCGCTGAATCATTCTTTTTCACCACTTTCCATGCAGATTCTTTCATGAAATTTACTGATTTGCTCTGGGCCGAGGCGCTACCCATCTTTGAAAAAATACAGCAGCATCCCTTCAATCAGGAGCTGAAAGAGGGCACATTACCGCTCGAGAAATTCAAATTTTACATTTACCAGGATTCCCTCTACCTCGCTGATTTCGCGCGGGCCCTGGCCGTAGCGGGTACAAAGGCCGGTAACAGCCACGAGTTGCTCGATTTCCTTCAATTTGCTCAAAATGCCATTCTCGTAGAACGGGCATTGCATTTGGGGTACTTCAAGGAATATGTCATCGACTACCAATCGGGTAAAGCGCCAGGCTGTTTTGCCTATACCAATTATCTGATGGCTACCAGTGCATTTGAATCCTACGAAGTGGCGGTCGCCGCGTTGCTTCCCTGCTTTTGGATTTATAAACAAATCGGTGACTATATCTACGCCAACCAGGCCACACCCAATTCCTATCAGAACTGGATTAATGCTTACGCAGGAGAAGATTTCGCCCATTCGGTGCAAAAGGCGCTGGATATCTGCAACCAACTCGCCGAAAATGCGTCGGAAATCACGCGAGCCAAAATGATTGAAGCTTACGTAACCGCTTCGCGCCTCGAATATGTTTTTTGGGATAGCGCATACCAATTGGAGGAATGGCCAGCCTAAGGGGCCACGCCGCCCACCAACAACTATTCCTGACTACTTTTGCCCCCTCCTGACTACCCCTGACTACTCTTGACAGTCCCCGCCTACCACCCATGACGACTCTTGACGATCATTGACAATCCCGAACGTTACCCAGCCGCCAGAAACACCTGTGTCCCAAAAAAATTGTCATAACTTTTAGGGTACCTCATTGCTGAGTTGTCAGAATTACAAAACAACCAGCCATGAAAAAATTTATCCTGACCATAATGGCCGGGGCCGTGAGTGCCCTGGCCATTGCCCAACCTGCCCAGACCGTCAAAGGACGCGTCGTCGATACCGAATCGCAGCAACCGGTGATCGGAGCTAATGTGATCGTGACTACGGTGACACCCATCATCGGCGGGGTGACTGATACCGAGGGGAATTTCCGCATTGAGAAAGTGCCCGTCGGCCGGCATTCGTTTAAAATCACCAGTATAGGATATGACGATGCATTCGTGCAGGAAATTAATGTCGGCTCGGGAAAAGAGGTCGAATTGAATATCAAGCTGACGGAATCGTTCCGGGCTCTGAATGAAGTCGTTGTAAAAGCCCAGAAAGAAAATGGCGCGCCTTTAAATGACATGGTAAGCGTGAGCGGCCGCTCGTTCACGGTGGACCAGACGAAGCGTTTTGCCGCATCTGTGAACGACCCGGCACGGATGGCGATGTCGTTTGCCGGCGTAGCGGCTACCGATGATGGCAGTAATCAGCTCATCATCAGGGGGAACAGCCCGAAAGGAATGTTGTGGCGGATGGAAGGCGTAGAAATCCCGAACCCGAACCACTTCGCGCAGGAAGGGGCGAGCGGAGGAGGTATTAGTGCATTGAGTGCCAACGTGCTGGGTAACTCCGACTTTCTGACGGGCGCCTTTCCCGCAGAATACGGTAATGCAACATCCGGTGTTTTTGACCTCAAACTCAGAAAAGGGAACAATGAAAAACGTGAATATGCAATGCAGGCCGGGATTCTCGGGCTCGATTTCGCCGCCGAAGGTCCCATTGGCACCAGGGGCGGTGCTTCTTATCTGGCCAATTACCGCTATTCTACTCTTTCCGTGCTTAATAAGATCGGGGTTAATCTTAATGGCGATGCTTCGATCGATTTTCAGGATGGCGCTTTTAAGGTATATATTCCTTACGACGATAAAGTGGTGGTAAGCGTCTGGGGCTTAGGGGGCATTAGCACGTCAAAGGTTAATGATGATGATTTTAAGGAAACTTTCAAGTCTAACCGTGGAATGGTTGGCGTGAACTATCTCCGGTATATCAATAGTAAATCCTACATGGAGAGCATTGTTTCGTACTCGGCGACAAGCCAAACCGGGGATTTTTATGACAAAAATATCGACGCAACTTACCAGCAGAAATTTGTAAACCAGGTACTTAGGCTCTCCTCTTTATACAACTACAAACTCAATGCGCGCAATACGGTGCGTTTGGGGGTGGTTATCAATCATATGGATTTTAACCTCTACGATAAGGATAATGAGGACGGTCCCTATGAAATCAATGTGGACAGGAAGGGGAATACCCAGCTGTTTCAGGCCTATGCGCAATGGAAGTCGCGTCTAACACCCACCGTTACTATGAATGCGGGTTTGCATGGTATGCTGCTGGCACTGAACAACCGCTATTCGATCGAACCGAGAGTGGGCCTGAGATGGGCGGTTGCCCCGCGTTCGACGGTTAGTTTCGGGGCAGGTTTGCATAGCAAGACAGAATCCATTTCGACTTATTTTGCCCAGGTAAAAGTGTCGGACGGTAAAACTGATTTATTGAATAAAAACCTCAAACTGACCAAATCAGCCCATTTTGTAGCAGGATATGAATTCAGGCCGTCGGCGAGTTGGCGGGTGCTTGCAGAAACTTATTACCAGCACCATTATAATATCCCGATCGGCCCTGTGAACACGACCACGCCCTATTTGCTCCACAATTCGCAGTTGAATGAGATCAGCGGTTTTGTGAGCGATTCACTGACGAGCGATGGAAAAGGAAGAAGTTATGGTTTGGAATTGACTGTCGAGAAATCGCTGACCGCCGGCATTTATCTGATGAGCACGACTTCGTTGTATCAATCCAAATACACTGGCCGCGACGGTATCGAGCGCGACAGCCGCTTCAATGGCAATTATGTGCAGAACTTCCTCGCGGGTAAGGAATGGCGGGTCGGCAAGAGCAAAACCAACATATTCGCGGCAAATATCAAGCTTCTTGCCGCTGGCGGTAACCGTACCACGCCGATCGATCTGGAAAAATCAAGGGAAAAGAGCCGCACGGAACGGGATTGGTCGCGCAGCTATTCCGAGCAACTTCCTGCCTATTTCCGTGGCGACCTGCGTGTGAGTTACACCAAAAACAAAAAGCGCACAACCTCGACCATTTCGCTCGATATCCAGAATGTGACCAACCGGCTGAATGCATTCGACCGCTATTACAACAAGAAGGAGGACCGGGTGAAGCTGATTACCCAGACAGGTATGCTGCCGATCCTGAATTACCGGCTGGAATTCTAGGTGCTCTTTGGAACGGTTGTTTTATGAATTCTGGCTCAAACCAAAATTTCAACGGATCTAAAAACAACGGTTATGGAAAAGGATTTTGAAGATAATCAGGCCATTAAGAAACTGAAAACGCTGGCTGAGGATATCCGGTTCTGTATGTACACGACGTACGAGGACGGCCGGATCGTATCGCGGCCGATGACGACGCTGGACATCGACGCCGAAGGTAATGTGTGGTTCTTCACCAGCAGGCATACCGGGCTTGTGAAAGATGCGCACCGCGGCGATCCCGTAACATTGATTTACTCAGACCCTAAAAACAATACTTATCTGAGTGTGTCGGGCACAGCCTCGATCGTGGAGAGCGAACGCCGTAAGGAAGAACTGTGGAATCTGATGTCGAAAGCCTGGTTTCCGGGTGGAAAGGATGATCCGGATCTGGCAGTTCTCAGGGTTACCACACAAGAAGCTGCTTATTGGGATAGTACTTCTTCCAAAATGGTCGTATTCTTTTCGATGCTCAAAGCGGTGATCACGGGCAGTACACCGGATGGAGGGGATCATGGCAGGTTGAATCTGGTGTAGATGTATATATTGAATGCAAAAGAGGCGGTCGGGATTCCCGATCGCCTCTCTGCTTTATAAAAGGCAGACGCCTTTACTCTACACTTGCTTCCTCGTTCACATAGGCCTCTGCCAGTTCGGTGAGCTTGTGATCAGTTTCACCTTCCTGGTCGAGCGTTAGTTGCAGCATATCGGCTACGTCGTTGTGGCCCAGCGTGCGGGCGATGTTGCGTAGGGTACCGTATGATGCCATTTCGTAATGTTCCACTTTCTGTGCGGCCATAATCAGTCCACAGTCGCGTACCATCGTGCCTTTGTCGGTATTTTCCAGGATTTCGTTTGCTTCTTCGATCAGCCCTTCCATTGCCGCACATTTTTTGGCCTGTGCTTTTTCGCCGATCAGCCCGAAAATCTCTTCCACGCGTGCTGCGTGTTCTTCGGTTTCAGTGGTATGCTGTTCGAATGCGGCTTTCAGCTCGTCCGATGTGGTATTTTTAGCCATTTTCGTGAGGGCCTTCGCCAGGTTCTTTTCAGCCCAATAAATGTCTTTAAGACCATCTACAAATAATTCTTTCAGCTTATTGCTTTCCGCTTCGGTGATTTTCTTAGGACTTGTTTTGCTTTTTGTCGCTTTCATGATCATAAAGTTTTAATGGTCGTGGTTTTGTTGAAGTGATGGCGATCGCCATCCAGTTGCGGCATTGTTTTTAAAAATCCATACCAGCAGCCCAATCCCGTTTGCGGCAAGTCTGTGGCCCATCCTTGAAGATATTCCTACACATATACGTGGGGCGCGGGCCTGAAAGAAGTGGGAATACTTTTTTAAGCCAGCACGATAAATCATCTGACATCATGAAACAACGGAAACCATTTAAACCGGTCATCATCATCCTACTCCTTGCCGCTGTCGCCTTCGGGGTTTGGTATTTCTTCAAAAAGAGTAAGCCCGACGCCGTTACAGGCCTCAAACCACATGTAGAAATGAGCATTGCGCACATTAGCGATGTGACGGACAGTACGATCAAAATGAACCTCAAAATGCTCGTCAACAATCCACTGCCGGTGGGCATGCATTTGAAAAACATCAACTATGTCGTGAAAATGAACGGCACGACGATCGTAGAGGACCATTACGATCAACCATTGGAAGTAAATGCAGCCGACAGCTCATTGCTGACATTACCCGCCAAGGTCAAGATCAAAAAACTCCGTATCGAAGGCGACGATCTGGCGGCAAAAGGACAGGATAGTGCCGAGTATCATTTCAAAACCATCCTGCATTTTGAAAAGTCGTTTCTCGGCAAGGATTCACTGGTACTCGAAATGGACAAACGGCTGCCGCTCTACCGCCTTCCCATGATCAAATTGGCGGGCTATGATTTCAAAAAGCTGGGGCTAAAAGAATCGGACATTGTCGTAAAAGTGGAAGTTACCAATCTCAACCCGTTCTCACTGGAATTTCAGGATCCACGTTATGCCATGGATCTGGGAAAGCAAAAGCGCTTTGCCGAAGGAGCTGTGACGGGTATCACGAAGGTGAAATCCAAGAGCAAAGACATTTACGAAATTCCTTTGTCTGTAAGCCTTGGAAAAGTGATCAAAGCAGGGGCTCAGATGATCGGCAAAGGGAAGGAACTGCCTTTTACATTCTATTTCAAAGGTAAGATCAAGTCGGAGAGCGAAGTTTTAAACAATAGCGATATCAACCTCGTCATGGACGGAGAATTGAAGGATGTGGAGGCTTTTCAGAAGAATTTGGGCAGGGAATAGAAAACCCGGGCAATGTGAAGTTGCCCGGGTTAATGCCGGTTAAACAGTTACTGTTTGTCGAACCAGATCGTCATTTCATTCGCACCGCGGTTGGCCCATGCGTAGTAGGGGATCAATGTAATGTTCTGCTCTTTTGTTTTCAACACATTAATACCACCGAGTATTTCTTTTTGATAGGAAGGCGTAAATTCCTGTGTGCCGGATATTTTAATGGAAAGTGCTTTTCCACCATTGTCATGGCCTTCCGCGCAGTAAAGTACCGGCCCGCGCTCGATCGCGACCTTGCCCTGGTTGCTTTTCAGCTTTTCATTGGCGATTACCTTGCGCACGGGCATGTCCAGCACGAGTTCGATCACATCTCCCTTTTTCCAGGTACGGTTCAATTTCAGGTAGCCGTTTTCAATGGTAGCTTCCGTTTTTTTGCCATTGATAATCAGGTCTGTGGGTTTGGTCAACTTGTCTTCATAACTATATAAATCACCCGGAATGGCCTCACCTGTTGCCCAGCCAGGAATGCGGATATGGAGCGGGAATGCGCTGCTCTTTTCCGGGTCTATCTGAATGCGGATATTTCCCTGCCATGGATATTGCGTCTGCTGGGTAATCTGAACCGCCGTGTTCGGAAGTTTGATGTCCGCTTTTGTATCACCGAAAAGATTGATAACTAATGTATTACCCTGCGTTGCATACATATAGGCAGGCATCGAAGGCAGGAATCGCGAGACATTGGTAGGGCAGCAAGCGGTACCGAACCATTCGTGCCGTACCGCCCCGGAGCCTTTGTTGAAATCATTGGTGCCGTTGGACGACATTGGATTGACATAAAAGAATGTATTGCCCTTTACACCCATTCCCCCCAGAAAACCATTGTAAAGTACTCGCTCGAAGACATCCATATATTTTGCCTCGCCGGTCAACAGGTACATTTTATGGTTCCAGAGCATGTTCGCGATCGCGGCGCAGGTTTCTGCGTAGGCATTGTCGTTGGGCAAAATGTAGGGTTTATCGAATGCTTCGCCGTCCTCCCGAGCGCCCATTCCGCCCGTTACATATTGTTTTTTAAATGTCGCATCGTCCCAGATAGCGTGCACGGCTGCATCATTTTTCGGGTCGGGTTGCAGACTGAGCAGATCGGCTACGCCCGTATACAGGTATTGTGCGCGCACCGCGTGCCCTACCGCCTCGCGCTGGCGCACGAAGGGAACCTGGTCCTGGAAATAGGCGGGCCCCAGCTTGTGCTCGTCGAGGAAGAGGGTGCGCTTGTCGGAACGGCCGCGCATATCGATGAAGAATTTCGAAAGGGCAAGGTATTCGGGCTTGCCTGTGACGCGGTAGAGGCGGATCAACGCGAGTTCGGTTTCCTCATGGCCAGGTACCACCACTATTTGTCCCGGTTTTGGACCAATGGTTTTGACCAGATGGTCGGCATTTTTGATAGCGATATTCAGCAATGTTTTTTTACCGGTGGCCTCATAATGTGCTACGGCCGCCTCGTAAAGGTGGCCCACGTTGTAAAGTTCATGGCTTCCGTTTTCGAACGAATAGCGGTAGGGACCGGCGATCCAGTCGTAGGAACCGGTGGTATCCTTATTAATGGTCCTGATGGTATAGAGATACCCGTCGGGCTCCTGTGCCGCCGCAAACAGCGTAATCAGCGAGTCGAGGTAATGGTCGAGTTTCGGGTCGTATTGATTTTGAAGTACATAGGAAGCGCCTTCCACGACTTTGAAAACATCAGAATCATCAAAGCGCGCGCCTTTGAATACCCCTTTCTTTAATCCGCCAGCGACGGCAAAGTTGTCGAAGCGCCCCGATTCCTCGCATTGATGCAATGCATGCGGGATGGTCACCGCCCGGGCGATCTCAACGCGATCATGCCAGAAACCAGCGGTGGTTGTAACGTTTTTCAGCGGAACGGGTTTGATGCCGCCGGTTTGTGCAAATAGGATGTGGGTAAAAAGAACGAGGATGAATATAGGAAGCGATTTGGTCATCGGAAGTACAAAGTTGGAATGCTGTTGAGCTTTTAATCAGATCTAAACCCAAAAAACATGCCAAGTTTGTACTTCCGTACGGCTTGATACTGCTTAGAGGCCGTATTTTTCCATCCGTCGGTAAAGCGCTGCGCGGCTGAGACCCAGCTCACGGGCTGCGTCGGTGATGTTTCCATTGAAGCGTTTCAAGGCTTTGATGATCATCGTTTTTTCCATGTCTTCGAGGTCAAAACCGGTTGCGGTGGCAGGCTGCCCGGCCGAACTTTTGAGGAAAAGATCATCAGGTTGCAAGGTTTTTTCCTGTGAAAGGATCACCGCACGCTCCACGGCGTGTTGCAGTTCCCGGATATTGCCCGGCCAGTTGTACTGCTGCATTTTCTTGACCAACGCATTGCTGATATCGTTGACGGGACGGTTATACTTTTTGGCGTATAGTTTGAGATAATATTCGGCCAATGCACTGATATCCTCGGGCCTGTCGCGCAAGGGCGGTAGTTCGAGTTCGATGGTATTGATCCGGTAAAGCAGATCCTGGCGGAATACCTTGTCGGCTACCATTTTTTCGATATTCATATTCGTCGCGCACATCAGGCGGACGTCCAGCGCAATGGGCTTGTTGGAGCCGACACGGGTTACTTTACGTTCCTGAATGACCGTCAACAGCTTGGCCTGCAATGGCAGTGTCAGGTTACCGATTTCGTCGAGGAAAATGGTGCCGCCTTTGGCTTCTTCAAACCGGCCGGCGCGGTCTTCTTTCGCGTCCGTAAATGCCCCTTTCACATGACCGAACAGTTCGCTTTCAAACAATGTCTCGCTGATCGCGCCCAGGTCGACGGCTACAAATGGCTTGTCCGCACGTTTGGAATGCTGGTGAACATGCTTGGCGAGCTGCGTTTTGCCGGTACCGTTTTCTCCTAATATGAGCACATTAGCGTCGGTTGCCGCCACACGCTCGGCGGTCAGCAGTACCTGGCGCATGCTATCGCTGGTGGCTACTATGGCATCGGATGCAGCCTTATTGTTGTTTTTCTTGCTATCGTCCTTGGATTTCTCTTCCTGAACCGGTACGATCTTGTCTTTGCCGCCTTCCAGGGCCGTGCTGATCGTCGCTAGCAGTTTGTCATTTTCCCAGGGTTTCAGCACAAAATCGATCGCTCCGGCCTTGATCGCGCGGATAGCCATTTCTATGTCGCCGTAAGCGGTGATCATAATCACCTTTGCAGCCGGATTGATGTCCAGGATGCGGTCGAGCCAATGGAATCCTTCACGACCGCTGTTGACGTCGCGGGTGAAGTTCATGTCGAGCAGGATCAGGTTGTAATCGCCGTTGGTGACGAGGAATGGCAGTTTTTGGGGATTCTTTTCTATGTCGACCGCTTTGGCGTGCCGTTTCAGTAAAAGTTTGGCGGCACTGAGCACGTCAACATCGTCGTCGATAATCAGGATTTTGGCTTCTGATAGTAGCATGGCTGTTCTTTCTTGTGGTGCGCAGGCGGGTTAACACTGCCGGATAAGGACTTAACGCAATTGTTTGTCAAGATAAGGACGCAATTTCAAATATTATTTCCTAACAAGCTAAAATGTCACTATTTTACCTTAAAAACGCCCTAAAAGCGGCTTGTCCGCGCCCGAACAAACTTGTCCGATAACGAACATTATTCCCGGTGTTCTGAATTTAAATTATATTGATTTTCAGATGATTAGATAGCGTTGTTTTCTTTGGCATAGTGATTGGACTATAAAAGCCAAATACAAAGGCGAACTCAATCACTAGCATATAATGGAAGTTAAGACACCTAACTCGACAAGCAGCAGCAACGGATTTTCCGGAGGATCAACAATGGACCGAGTCAAACCCAAGAAATTCTGGAATACCAAACGCATCAGTATTATTGGCGGTAGCGTTTTGCTGGTATCATTTCTGATCTATCAGTTCTTTTTTGCCGATAAAAGAAGCAAGCTGAATGTGGAGCAGGATAAACTGACAATATCGACAGTCCAAAAAGGCAAATTCGACGAATTTATTGTTGTAACCGGGGTGGTTCAGCCACTTAAAACCATTCAGCTCGATGCGATCGTGGGTGGTTATGTGACCGAGAAACTGGTTGAAGGCGGTAATATGGTGAAGCAGGGCGACGTGCTGCTCCGCCTCGAAAACCAAAATCTGAAGCTGAGCTTTCTCCAATCGGAAACAGAGGCAAGTCGCCTGGTAAACGATCTTCAAAATACACGTCAGAACTTGAAAGTGGCGCGTTTTACGCTGCAAAAGACGTTGAGCGACCTCGATTTCCAACTCGATCAGGCGAAAGATGCACACGACCGTAACGTGAAGCTCTATAAAGACAAGGTCATTCCGGAAGCGGACTACCTGAAAACGAAGCGTGAATACGAAAAGCTGGTAAGACAACGCGAAATCGAAATTGAATCGCAGAAATACCAGGAAGAAAATGCCAAAATGCAGATTAACCAGCTCGAAGGAACTTTGGCCAGCACGCAGAAAAACGTGAGCCTGTGGCGCCAGACGCTCGACAACCTCGTCGTAAAAGCACCGGTATCGGGCCTGTTGTCGTCCATGAATATAGAAGTCGGTTCCAACATCAGCCAAGGCCAGAATATCGGCCAGATCGACGACCTGAATGGTTTCAAAATGCGTGTCAGTGTGGATGAACACTACTTGTCACGGATTTTCGTCGGGCTGAGTGGCTCCATGGAGTTCAACGGCAAAGACTACGGTTTGAAAATCATCAAAATATATCCGGAGATTTTGAGCGGACGTTTCGAAGTGGACATGAAGTTTGACAACGGCGCTCCCGAGCTGGTAAAAAGAGGTCAGTCTGCACCGATCCGTCTCCAACTCGGCCAGCCTTCACAGGCAACATTGCTCCCGGTGGGCGGTTTCTTCTCGGAAACAGGCGGAAACTGGGTGTATGTGGTAGGCGACGGCGGCAAGCGTGCTTCGAAACGTAAGATTACGCTAGGCCGTAAAAACCCTGAATATTTCGAAGTACTCGAAGGTCTGCAACCCGGTGAGAAGGTGATTACCAGCTCATATGAGAACTTTGGGGATAACGAGGTGTTGGAATTTTAATTGGGAAGAAAGGGAGGATGGAGGAAGGGGAGGAACGGTGAGTGGGTGAGCTTAGAAGTTTGTTTCTCTTGTTTTGATCAGGTTTTGAATCATCGCGGACAGGAGGCGGCTTTTGGAGATAAGTTCTGTTCCTTTTTCCCCGCTTATCAAACCCGTTGCCATGGCGATGTAAATTTGGGTTCTTAGTTCACCGGAAGATCCTTTTGCAATTCTTAAAAAACGTATAAACTCTTTGTTAGAATGACGCTCGAAACCCTCAGCAATGTTAGACGGAACCGAAACCGCGGCTCGGCACATCTGATCTTTGAGACTAAAATCACGGCAAGCGTCGAGCGTTTGATAAACATGGATGGATAAGTTGATCCCATCCTGCCAAATTTTTAAATCTTCAAATTTTTCAACTTTTGACATAACTAACAGGATTGATGAAAGATAAGGGCAATAATAACCATTTTCCCCTTCCTCCTTCCTCCCTTTCCTCCAAGCCTTTAAAACAATGATCAAAATCAGCAACATGCACAAGGTGTTTTCTACGGAAGAGGTAGAAACAACTGCCCTCAATGGGATTGACCTGGAAATTAAGGATGGCGAATTTGTGGCTATCATGGGACCTTCCGGTTGTGGGAAATCGACTTTACTGAACATCCTCGGATTGCTCGATAACCCGAGCGAAGGTTCGTATGAATTTTACGGCACGGAGGTAGCGAAAATGTCGGAACGCCAGCGTGCGCAGATCCGCAAGGGTAACATCGGTTTCGTGTTCCAGAGCTTTAACCTGATCGACGAACTGACGGTTTATGAAAACGTGGAGCTGCCGTTGCTTTACCTCAAAACACCTCCCGCAGAACGCAAGGAAAAAGTAGAGGCTGCGCTTACCCGTATGAACATGATGCACCGCCGCAATCACTTCCCGCAACAGTTATCAGGTGGTCAGCAGCAGCGTACCGCCATCGCCCGCGCCGTGGTTGCCACGCCGAAGACTATTCTGGCGGATGAGCCGACGGGTAACCTTGACTCCAAGAACGGAGAAGAAGTAATGAATCTGCTAAGCCAGTTGAACGGTGCCGGAACGACGATCCTGATGGTAACGCACTCGCCTTACGATGCCGGTTTCGCACACCGGGTAGTGAACTTGTTTGACGGCAAGATCGTGACTGAGAAAATACATGTTTAGAAATCCTCCGGCTATTGACGACTAGCGCGGCTTTATAGCAGGAACCTTTGACGCGGGGCAGAGGCCCCCTTGAATGCAATGTGGAGTCCCAGACCGGATCCCCCGGCCGAAGCTAGTTTGAACAATATGCCAAATCTAACCATGAAGAAAATCTTAACCATCCTTTTGGCCGGCGCAAGCACGCTGGCCATTGCCCAGAAAAGGGCTTACCTGAGCAGAAGCATCGATGACGACGGCAGAAAGCTGTCGATAAAAATTTCCGGAACGCTGGACGGCAAAGAGGTCGATATCGATAAGACGTTCGACGTAGATGGCATGAGCCAGGAGGACCGCGAGGCATTACGCGATAAGGTATTATCATCCATTGCCGAGGGAAATCTGGAATTACCTGCCCCGAAAGGCGTTTGCAAGGAATCGGTTGCCGTAGCTTCGCCTTCACCTAAGCGCAAGCCCAAACCATCGGCGCCTCCTGTTGCCCCTAAACCTTCGGCCGACGAATGGTCGGATGATGGCGTATCCGATGAAGGTCCGGAAACAATGGCATTCTCTTCCAATGAGATGAATGCTGAAATGATTTCCTCGGGCAAAGGTTTTATCAAAGAACCCGCTTCAAAGTATCCGAAAGATTTTTCGAGGCACGTGCGCTACAATTCCGAAACGGGCGAGATGTTTATCAAATACAGGTTTACAAAGGATGGCGATGAGTATATCTACGAAAAGACCGTGAATGCCGCCGAAAAATCGGAAAAAGAGCGCCAACGGATTATCGAAAAATTTGAATGCGAAATGGGCTTGCCGGGAAACGGCATGGAAATGTAAAAGCTTGAATTAATGCTAAAAAACTATCTGAAAATTGCCTGGCGGAATCTGCGTAAACACAAGTTTTACACGTTTCTAAACATATTCGGTTTGTCGCTTGGGCTGGCGAGCTGCCTGCTTATCACGCTTTATGTGGTCGACGAGCTGAGTTATGACCGCGCATTCGCGAATGCCGACCGTATTTTCCGGGTCAATGCGGATATCCGTTTTGGCGGAGCTGATATGTCGCTCGCAGTAGCGCCCGATCCTTTGGCATTTACCCTGAAAAAGGACTATCCTCAAATCGAGCAGGTAGTGCGCATGCGTGAAAACGGCAGCCAGCTCGTACGACGGGCGGATGCAGCTGAGAATTTAAAGGAAGAGCGCGTTTTCTTCGTCGATTCTACATTCTTCAATGTCTTCTCCGTACCTCTTTTGCAAGGTGACCCCAACACGGCATTGCATAATCCGCAAACTGTTGTGCTCTCGGAAACAGATGCCCGGAAATATTTCGGAGATGCTAACCCGATGGGTAAGGCGTTGATGGTGGATAACAGCGTTACGTATACCGTTACGGGTGTTATGCAGGACATTCCCGCACAGTCACACATGCGCGACCTGAATATGTTGCTTTCCATGAGTTCAACAGAAGAAAGCAGAAGTAACGCCTGGGGTAGCCATAATTTTAATACTTATATCCTGTTCCGTGAGGGAGTTAATGCAAGGCAGTTTGAGAAAAATTTCGAAACTGTTTTGCAAAAGTATACTTCCAAATGGATCAAGACCTTTCTGGGCTCCACGCTGGACGAGGTCAGGAAATCGGGCAATTACCTCGTTTATACATTAATGCCGCTTACGGATATCCATCTGCATTCGGATCGCACGGCGGAGATTAATGCAAACGGCAACATCCAGTATGTCTACATTTTCGGTGTAGTCGCTATTTTTCTGCTGGCCATTGCCTGCGTCAATTTCATGAACCTCGCCACGGCGCGCTCGGCCAACCGGGCAAAGGAAGTGGGCGTACGCAAGGCATTGGGTTCGGAACGGTCGTCGCTGGTGAGCCAGTTCCTGACTGAGTCGGTAATGCTGAGCTTCTTTTCTCTCGTTCTTGCGATGCTGATCGCCTACCTGGCGTTGCCGTTATTCAACAATCTGGCCAGCAAGCAAATCCAGTTCCCAATCACGAATATGTGGTTCTGGTCTGTCACGCTGCTTACCGGCAGTATAGTAGGCGTGCTTGCGGGAAGTTATCCTGCATTTTTCCTCTCGGCATTCCAGCCACTGAAAGTTCTGAAAAATACGATCGAGCTTGAAGGGAAGGGAAGCGGTTACCTGCGGAATGCGTTGGTAGTATTCCAATTCGTCATTTCTGTAATGCTGATTGTCGGTACGGGCGTTATTCATCGGCAGCTCAACTACATTCAAACCAAAAAGCTTGGATTCAATAAAGATCAAATGCTGATTGTGAACGATGCTTATGCATTGGACAACCAGGTAAAGGCATTCAAAGAGCAGGTTTTGCAGCTACCCAATGTGGAAAATGCCACGGTTACCAGCTTCCTGCCGACACCTTCTTCCCGCACGGACCACACGTTTTTCCCCGTTGGTCAGATGCAGCAGGACAAGGGCATCAATATGCAGAAATGGGCTGTGGACTACGATTTTGTGAAAACAATGCAGCTCAAAATGGCCAACGGCCGCGCTTTTGAAGAAACATTCCCGTCGGACTCTACAGGTATTGTCATCAACGAGGCCGCAGCAAAAGTGCTGGGCTATGCGGATCCGATTGGTAAGAAGATATTTGGTTATGAAGACGCGGCATTAACGAAACGGGTCGACAACACCATCATCGGAGTCGTGAAAAATTTCCATTTTGAATCGCTCCGGAAGAATATCGGTGCATTGAGCCTTATCCTTTCCAAAAGCTCGGGCTCCGTAGTGTTCCGCATGAAAGGCGGGGATGCACAGCGAACAGTAGAGCAAGTGGAAGCACTCTGGAAGAAAATGGCGCCCGGCCAGCCATTCAATTACCGGTTCATGGACCAGGATTTCGATAACGTCTATCGCAGCGAACAGCGGGTAGGGCAGATATTTATCACTTTCGCCACCATTTCCATCATTATTGGTTGCCTGGGTTTGTTCGGCCTGTCGGCGTTCACAGCCGAGCGCCGCACGAAGGAGATCGGTGTACGCAAAGTGCTTGGAGCGAGTGTCGCCAATATTGTAGCCCTGCTTTCCAAAGAGTTTATCAAGCTGATTGTCATAGCCATCGTTATCGGCAGTCCGATCGCCTGGTTTGGGATGAACCACTGGCTAAGCGACTTCGCTTACCACGTCGACCTGGCCTGGTGGATGTTCGCCGCGGCAGGATTGCTGGCGATCGTTATCGCATTGCTCACGGTAAGTTTTCAAAGTATAAAAGCTGCGCTGATGAACCCGGTGAAGTCTTTGAAGTCGGAGTAGGTTATTGGAGTTCGAGGTAGGGATTGATAATTGTCAGTTGATGTTCAACAACGAAGTCATGTTGAAAATCCTCTGAATAAAGAATTTCGCAGCCCGCCAGTAATGCAGATGCGACAATAATGCTATCAAAGACTTGAAAGTCATATTTGATCACAAGATCGCGTGCTTTGAGCATGATTTCATGATCCATGCCGATAATCGTACAATCCTCAGTTAATGTAATGCAGTGATCAATCAGAATTGCCTTAGGTGGACGTAACAGCCGGTTTAATACATTGACATACTCTGAAATAACCTGGCTCGATATGACAGGTAAATTCCGGACAATATACTTTGAGATCTCGTTTTTAAAAGTTGGTGTGTCTTCATGAAGGTAAATAAGAACATTCGTATCGACAGCAATTCTATTCGTCGTAGTTATTTGCTTCATTCCTATCAAATTTCCAGTTAGTAAGGTCTACTTTCAGGTTAGATAAGGAATCGTTGATTTTTTTCATTCTGGCATCGGTATCGACAGGAATTGAGGAGCCGACTTCAACAGCAGTCACCTCAATTTGCTTTCCAACCATTTCCTTCGGCAGTGTTAGAAGGTATGAGTCAGTAGCAGGGACAATAATTTTTCTGACCAATTCCATAGTGTCTGAATTTACTGTTAGTCAAATATATCAAATAACATATTGTGGAACCTATTTATTCCATAACCAATGAACAAACGGTATGCTTAAAAACTATCTGAAAATCGCCTGGCGGAATTTGTTGAAAAACAAGATGTTCAGCTCGATTAACATCCTTGGGCTGGCGCTCGGAATGGCCTGCAGTTTGCTGATTATGCTTTGGGTGCAGGACGAAATCAAAATGGACCGGTTTCATGAAAACGACGCCCGGCTTTATTCGGTCATGGAAAACCAGCATTATTCCGGGGAGATCAACACCTACGCTGCTACGCCCGGGATTCTGGCAGAGCATATCGTGAAAGACATTCCGGAGATTGAAAAGGCCAGCCAGATACTTTGGGAGGTTCAACCGGTTTTGAGGGCTGGAAATGTATTTGACAATGAAAAGGGCCGCTATGTGCAGGGCGATTTTCTGTCGATGTTTTCGTTTAAACTCAAACAGGGAGATGCCCGGACAGCCCTCAAACGCCCCGACGGCATTGTGATTTCCCAAAAACTGGCCGACAAATACTTCAAAGGCCAGGACCCGATGGGAAAAGCGATGCGCGTCGACAATAAGGACGACGTTGTGGTTACCGGGATACTGGAAGAGATTCCGCGGTATTCGTCTATGAAATTTGACTTCATCATGAGCTACGACCGCTGGCTCAAAGGTGCTGCCTGGGCAAAGGAATGGGGCAATAACGGTCCTCGCTGCGCGGTATTACTGGCAAAAAATGCTGATATCAACAAGGTCAACGCAAAGATCAGGGGTTATATCAAAACCAAAAATAAGGACAGTAACGTCGATCTCTTCCTGATCAATTACGGGGAGTCGTACCTGTATTCAAACTGGGAGGCGGGCAAGCAGAACGGCGGCCGCATAGAGTATGTGCGGATGTTTACAGTTGTGGCGGTATTTATTCTGATCATTGCCTGCATCAACTTCATGAACCTGGCCACAGCCCGTTCGGTGAAAAGGGCGAAAGAGGTGGGCTTGCGCAAAGTGGTAGGCGCTTATAAGACAAGCCTGATCGCGCAGTTTATGGGTGAGTCGATCCTGATTACGCTGCTTGCGCTAGTGGTCGCGATTGCGATTGTATTTGCATTGTTGCCTGGTTTTAACTCCCTGACCGACAAACAACTCTCGCTCGATTTTCTGGACCCGGCATTTCTACTCCTGCTGCTGGTACTGACATTGATCACAGGCCTTGTAGCCGGAAGTTATCCTGCATTGTTCATGTCGTCGCTCAACCCGGTCACGATTTTGAAAGGTGCATTGAAGTTCAAGCCGACTGCTACTTATTTCCGGCAGGGACTGGTGGTATTTCAGTTCGGATTGTCGATCCTGCTGATCCTTTCAATGATCGTCATTTACCGACAGATAGATTATATCCAGCATAAAAACCTCGGTTTCAGTCAGGAAAACCTGCTTTACATTCCTGATATCGAAAATACAATGAGTACTAATTTCGATGCATTCAAGCAGGCGCTCGAAGCAGAGCCAGGCATCAAGTCGGTGGCGCGCTCACAGGCGAGCCCGCTGGCATACGGCAGCTCTACGATGGGCGTAAACTGGCCCGGCAAGGACACGACCAAGCAGTTGCTTTTCAACGTGAACCCGGTGGGCTTCAATTTTATCGAAACGATGGGTGTCAAGCTGATCGATGGCCGCGATTTCAGCCCTGCATTTGGAACGGACACTTCCAATTACCTGGTGAATGAAGCGGCTGCGAAGAAGATCGGCTACAAGGACCCTGTCGGCAAGGAACTGACCATGTGGGGTAAAAAAGGCAAGATCATCGGTTTGATGAAAGACTTTCACATCGGCTCGCTACACGTGGCGATCGAGCCTTTGATTATTAGCCTTCAACCTAAAAAAGAGGCATGGGGAGTAGGTATGGTACGTGCGGAGGCAGGGAAAACAAAACAGGCGATCGAAAGCCTCGAAAAGGTTTTCAGACGGTACAACTCTGGCGTGCCGTTCAAATACCATTTTGCGGATGAAGAATTTGGTAACCTGTACAAAGCCGAAACGGTTGTCGGTAAGCTCTCCAATTACTTTGCATTTCTGGCCATTTTTATATCCTGTCTGGGGTTGTTCGGCCTGGCAGCATTTACCGCCGAGCAGCGGACGAAGGAAATCGGAGTGCGCAAGGTACTGGGAGCCAGTATTTCAAATGTAGTTGGGATGCTGTCGGCTGATTTCCTGAAACTGGTAGGCATCGCCGCTATCATTGCATTCCCTGTCGCCTGGTATTTCCTGAATGGTTGGCTTGAAAAATATGCCTTCCGGATCGATATGGAATGGTGGTATTTCGCAGTCGCCGGTGTGGCCGCCTTGCTGATAGCACTGCTTACGGTGAGTTTCCAGGCGATCAAGGCAGCGCTGATGAACCCGGTCAAATCATTGAAATCGGAATGAAAGGAGAGGGAGAAAAGGGAGGATGGAGGAAGGGGAGGAAAGGAGGGATGTACCCCTCTTGGTAACTTCCCTTCCTTCCCTTCCACCCCTTCCTACCTTTCCTCCCTTTTCTCCCTTTTCTCCTAATAAATAGAGCCATGCTAAGAAACTATTTTAAAATCGCTGTCCGAAATCTGACGAGAAACAAGGTTTTCTCGGTGATTAACATTGCAGGATTATCTCTCGGGCTTACCTGCTGTATGCTCATTGTCCTCTATACCAAGGACGAGGTGAGTTTCGACCGCTTTCAGAAGAACAGGGACCAATTGTACCGGATAATGGTCACCCACTCGGACGAGCACGAAACCCGCACATTCGGAAGCACAAATGCGATCCACGGGCCGACATTCAAGCAGGACATTCCGGAGATCAAAGAGGTGATCCGGGCTCAGAGCAATTCTTTTGTTATTAAAAAAGGTAATGAGGTACTGAAAGAGGATGTACTGTTTGCGGACGCACCTTTTTTCTCCGTTTTCTCGATGCCATTGCTTTCCGGCGATCCCAAGACGGTGCTGTCGGATATTCACTCTATCGTTCTGAGCGAGGATCTTGCTGAAAAATATTTTGGCTCAAAGAATGCGGTGGGGCAGACGATGAACCTGAAAATCGGGGATGAATTTGAACCGTTTATAGTGTCAGGGGTAGCGAAGCGCTGTCCTGAAAATTCATCTGTTCAGTTCGATGCCGTGTTGCCTTTCGCATATCAGGAAGCAAAGGGCTGGACAGATAGCGAATGGATGGGTTTTTATATGAATACTTTCATTTTGCTGCATGAAAAGGCTGATTATCATGCGGTAGTGAATAAGATGAACCAGGTTTCGAAAAGCAAAACAATTGTCGAGCCTGGTAAGGAGAAGGATCAAAACCAGTTCGTCTTCGGCCTGATGCCTTTTCTCGATATACATTTACAAAGTAACAACGGCGACCTGCGTAATGGCCTGGACCACGCCAGTAGTCCCATCTATTCATACATATTGTCGGGTATCGCCATTTTTATTTTGCTGATAGCCTGCATCAATTTTGTAAACCTCACCGTGGCGCGTTCCCTTAACCGGGCGAAGGAGATCGGCGTACGGAAAGTGGTGGGCGGCTTGCGGAAACAGCTGATTTACCAGTTTCTGGGCGAATCATTTTTGCTTTCGTTCCTCGCATTTGCCCTGGCGGTTGTTTTTACGCAAATAGCCTTGCCGGTTTTCAATGAGCTTGCCAACAAACGACTGGCACTTTCGTACTTGCTCGATACCGGCCTGGTGTCCGGTTATGTCACATTGTTTTTCATGACGAGCCTTGTGGCGGGCATGTATCCTGCGCTGGTACTTTCGGGTTTCAGCCCGGTCCAGACGCTTTACAACCGCACGAAGCTGACACAGAAGAACTATCTGACGAAAGGACTTGTCATCTTCCAGTTCGCATTGTCGGTGTGCCTCGTCATTGGCACCATTGTGATTTATTCTCAATTCAAATATCTGACTAACAAAGACCTGGGTTATAACGACGAAAACCTGATGAGTTTTAATTTGGGCCGTGGTCGTCCGGACAAGGAAGTAATGGGGGTTGTTCAAAACGAATTGAGGAACACGGCCGGGGTAGCCTCTGTGGCGGCATTCAATGGCAACTATAACAGTACCGGTGCCAAAATCGACGGGCATGAGATCGGCTTCGGCTACATTGGTGTGAGCGATGAATTCCTGAGCACATTGCAAATACCGGTGCTGAAAGGGCGGAATTTCTCCAAGAGCTTTTCTACTGATCCTGAGGAAGCTATTGTGGTTAACGAGGCATTCGTGAAGCGCGCAGGACTGAAAAATCCGATCGGGCAGGAGGTGAATTTTGAATGGAAGAATAAAAAAATGAAGATCATCGGCGTGATTCGTGATTATCACTACGCGTCTTTAAAAGATACCATCAGTCCGTTGGTACTGACCCAGGACCCGAACTATCGGCTCGGCACCATCTTCGCGAAGCTCGATAGCAAGGATGTTCCGGCGACGATCAAGGCCATTGAGAAAATTTTCCGGAGCCATATCAAAACCCTGCCTTTTGAATACAAATTCGAAGATGAAGCAAACCTGAAGCGTTACGAATCCGAGGCGAAGTGGAAGCAGATGATCACGCTCGCTGCGGTATTGTCGATTTTTGTTTCCTGCATCGGCCTGTTTGGCCTGGCCACATTCAATGCCGAAATGCGGGTTAAGGAAATTGGCATCCGTAAAGTTCTGGGCGCGTCCGTCGCCAGCATTACTACGTTGCTTTCGATGGATTTTGTCAAACTCGTCATCATCTCGATCATCATCGCTTTGCCGATTTCCTATTATGGCGCCAATATGTGGTTGCAGGATTTTCCTTACCGCATCCCCATGTCATGGTCGTATTTCGCCGTGGCAGCCGTGTTAGCCATTGCGATCGCGGTGCTCACGGTAAGCTACCAAAGTATCCGGGCTGCAATGCTGAATCCTGTTAAATCTTTGAGAACGGAGTAGATGGAGAGGGGAAAGGGAAGAAGGGGATGAAAGGGAGGAAGGGGATGTAGGAAATATACATCCTCCCTTTCCTCCTTCGTCCCTTTCCTCCTTCGTCCCTTTCCTCCTTCGTCCCTTTCCTCCTTCGTCCCTTTCCTCCTTCCTCCCTCTCCTCCCTTTCCCCAAATCCTTTTCCAAATGCTGAAAAACTACTTCAAAATCGCTTTCCGTACACTGTGGAAAAACCGGCTGTTTACTGTGATCAATGTGCTGGGGCTTTCGCTGGGATTGGCCAGTGCGGGGGTTCTGATTCTTTTTATCCAGAGAGGTATCACGTTCGATACCTTCCACAAAGACAACGACCAGATCTATTTTGTGCAGACGGCTGATGCTACCTCGCGTTATAACCAGACCGTTTACCCGATTCTGGGCCAAATGGTTAAAACCTTTCCGGAGATCGAAACCGGTACGCATGTGCAAGGGTGGAATGATGTGTGGCTGAACCGGAAGAGTAAAGATCTGCAAAGGCGGACGAAATATGTCGACAGTACTTTTTTCGATGTTTTTTCCTTCCAATTGAAATACGGAAATGCCACTGCCGCCTTGAAGCGAAAGCAATCGATTGTATTAAGCGACCAGACTGCCGAAGCGCTTTTCGGAGACATTAACCCGGTCGGTGAGACCGTGACAGTGGAGGATTCCATGTCTTTCACGGTAACAGGCGTGCTCGAACCGGTCCCGGCGAATTCGTCCATCCAGTTTGAAGTACTGCTTCCCATATCCAATCTTGAAGACAATAAGAACTTTGCATCCAATGCCGACTGGTACAATACTTTCACCTCCGTCTATCTCAAACTGCGGAAGGATACGGATGTGGCTAAGCTGGAAGCTCAATTCCCTGCTTTTGTCAAAAGCCACTTCCATGCAGAGGGGCAGAAGAGGCAGATCCGCATTGCGCCGCTTGCAGAATATATCCATTACGAGAATCCCAACTTTCGGTGGATGATTTACGGTGCGCTGACTATTGCCGTGTTTATTGTATTGATTATCAGTATTAATATGGTCAATCTGAACACCGCAATGTCGTTCACCCGCGTAAAAGAAGTGGCCGTACGGAAGGTAACCGGCTCGACGCTCGGACAAGTGCTGGCACAATTCTGGACTGAATCGGCGCTGGTTTTGGTGGGTTCGCTGCTGATCGCTGTCGTGTTCGGGATATTGTATCTGGTACCGCAGTTCAACGAATTCAGGGAGGGAAGGATGCAATTGGTAGTCAACTGGCAGCAGGATTCGGCTACGTTTCTTACTTTGATGGGAATCATCGGCCTCATTACGTTCGTGGCAGGTACCATTCCAGCGGCCTACCTGCACAGGCTTGACTTACGGGATACCCTGAAAGGAAAGCTGGCGGGCAACCCCGGATCGGGAAACTGGGCGCAGGGAACGCTGATTGTGGTTCAGCTGGTGATCGCCATTGTGCTGGTAATAGGGGCGATAGCGGTTCGGTGGCAGATCAACTTCATGCGGCAGGCAGATACGGGTTTCAAAGGAGAGAATGTTGTTGTAGTATCATCGGATCTGCAATACAAAGACGAGAATGCGGCTGTCCGGCAGTTTGTTCCTATTCTTAATGGGTTAAAACAAAATTCAAAAATCGAAAGTATTGCTATTTCGGGCATTGTTCCGACACGCTATTGGAGCAACTATAATGTATATACGCCTGAGGGAGAAGATCAGAAAAATATCCGCTTGCGCCATGTCGGCACAAGTACAAATTACACCGGCACCTATGATATCCGGATGGTGGAAGGGAGGGATTTTTCGGAGGAACTCGACCGGAATGGTGATCAGCATCCGGTAGTAATCAACGAGGCGGCCCGCAAGGCGTTCGGCTGGAAGAGCGCTGTTGGGAAAAGGCTCCGGCAGGGTAACAATGCGGAGGTTTACACGGTGGTGGGAGTGATGAAGGACTTTCATTACGGCCCCTTGAAAGAGCGTATCGAACCATTGTTGCACTGGTACGACGGCCCACCAAGCCTGAACAGTTACCTTACATTGAAATTTGCCGACATTTCCCAGGCGAAAGGGGTCTTAGCCGGCCTCGAAAAGGCGATGAAGAAAATACCTTCCAGGCGCCCGTTCCAGTATTTTTACATGCAGGAGGAGCTTAGCCGGCAGTATAATGACCTCGACGGGATTTGGAAAATGGTCAATTTTGTGACGCTATTGGCAGTAGTAATCGCATTGGCAGGCATTTTCGGCCTTGTATCGCTCGCTGCGAGCAAGCGCACAAAAGAAATTGGTATCCGTAAGGTGCTTGGCGCCAGTGTGCAGGGGATTGCCGTGCTGCTCTCCCGCGACTTTGTTATCCTCCTTATTATCGCCATGTTGGCGGGGCTGCCGCTGGCTTACACTTTTGTGGTCAAATATCTCGCGAGCTTTGAATACCATGTTAACTTGCCCTGGTACATTTTTGTGCTGGTTGCGCTGGGAGCATTGCTGCTCACAATTTTGACCGTCGGGTTCCAGGGAATCAAAGCCGCATTGGCGGATCCGGTGAAGAGTTTAAGGAGTGAATAGCGGGAGTTAATGGATTGCTGGATATTGCTTAACTTTAAGAAAAAATGACCTATGGAACTTAATAGAATCACTTTTGATCCGAATGTCATGGGCGGGAAACCTTGCATCAGAGGAATGCGGGTAACAGTCGGGGCGATTGTGGGGTTGATTGCTTCGGGCAAAAGCTTCGATGAAGTGCTGGAATTTTATCCGTATCTCGAAGTTGAAGATATCAGTGAAGCACTGGCCTATGCCGCCTGGCGTGCGGACGAGATTGAGATTCCTTTTCAAGCTGCATGAAGATACTGATCGATATGAACTTGTCGCCAGTTTGGGTGCAATACTTCTCAGAAAATGCGTTCGTGTCGAGGCACTGGTCTCAAATTGGCAAAGCTACCGATCCTGATAAAGTAATTTTCGAGTATGCCAAACAGAATGGTTTTATAGTATTTACTCACGATCTTGACTTTGGAGCGATTCTTGCCGCAACAAATGCCAAAGCACTCAGTGTTTTCCAGATTCGCAGTCATAATCTTTTACCTGAGGCCATCGGGCCAACGGTATTGAAATGCTTCCATGATTATGGCGACTTTTTGAGATCGGGATGTTTGATAACGTTGTTTGATCAGAAATCAAAAATCAGGTTGCTGCCACTGAATTAGTCCATATTTACAATATCGAACAAGAGTGTCCAGTTTCGGACACTCTTTGTTGTTATATTGGAGTTTATTTAATTGATTATGAGCTAATTGATTTAATAATAGCTGGTTGGTACAATTATTCATTCCAAAATCCCGGAATGCAATCCGTAGCCCAGCCATGATCAAAAACTATCTGAAAATTGCTTGGAGAAATGTCTTGAAAAGCAAGATGTTCTCTGTTATCAACGTCTTCGGCCTCTCGGTCGGGATGACCTGTTGCATGCTCCTGCTGCTTTACATTCTGAGCGAGGTTTCGTTCGATAAGCATCAGGAGCATGTCAACGATTTGTACCTGGTGCGCTCTGAGAATGTGCAGCCGAATGGGGAGAAAATGGATAACCCGCGCGCGCCGGCGCCTTACGCGCATGCGCTGAAAGCCGAATATCCGGAAGTGGTGCAGGCCACGCGCCTCTGGCAGAATTTCTTGGAAGATAAGGCACTACTGACGGTGGAGCAGCCCGGAAAAGACCCGCTGTCATTCTACGAAACCAAAGGCACACACGTCGATTCGACGTTTTTTGACGTTTTTACCTATCAATTCCTGGAAGGCGACCACCGGACGGCGCTTGACGATCCGCATTCGATCGTGCTCTCCGATGTTCTTGCCCATAAGCTTTTTGGTAACGAACCTGCATTGAACCGCACCGTGAAAGTAGGCGGAAAGACGGGGCATAACGAGAACTTCAAAGTCACGGGCGTATTTCGAGACGAAAGTACCCGGTCGCACATAGACGCTCATTATTTTGTATCCTTCCAGGTTGGCTGGATAGGCGATTACCTGCGGCAGCCCGACCTCAATTTCACAAACAACAACATGTTTTACCACTACCTGCGCCTCAGGCCAGGTACGGATGCGGCGGCTTTCGAGGCGAAACTGCCTGCCTTCATTGAGAAATATGCGCGCAAAGACCTTAAAATCGCGGGGTATGATAAGAAACTAGTCTTACTGGCTGTCAGGGATATTCATCTTTTCAGCCAGATCGACCGCATTGTGTCAGCTACCACGAGCTCAACCTATCTGTATGTTCTGGCATGCATCGCCGTATTTACGTTGCTGATCGCCTGCATCAATTTCATGAACCTCGCCACCGCGCGCTCCGCGAAACGGGCGGCTGAGGTAGGTATGCGTAAGGTGATGGGCGCGGGCAAGGGCAGCCTGGTTGGCCAGTTTCTGGGCGAATCCATGGTTCTTACATTTCTTGGCCTCGCGATCGCCATGGCGCTTGTAGTGATATTGTTGCCATTCTTTAACCAGCTTGCCGACAAGTCGCTGGATGTGCATGAGCTTCTGCAACCGAAAATTGTCGGCGGATTTGTGTTGCTGGCATTGATCACCGGCTTGCTGGCAGGAAGCTACCCGGCGTTCTATTTGTCGGTGTTTAATCCGCTGGACGTGATCAAGGGGCGGTTTGTGAATTCGGTATCCGCTACTACATTGCGCCGCGGCCTGGTGGTGTTCCAGTTCGTGATTTCGATTGGTTTGGTAGTAGCTACGATCGTTATTCAGGGCCAGATCCGTTTCATGAAAAATCAGCCGCTCGGCTTTACAAAAGACCAGCAGATTGTAATTCCTTTCCGGAGCGAGGAAGCGCGGCATGCTTACGCTGCATTGAAAAACGAACTTTTGCGGGATAGCAGGATCACGGCTGCGTCGGGGACGGCCTATTATCCGGGTATTCTCAATCCGAGTGATATGTCGGTTTATTTGCCGGGGCAGACGGTGAATGACGATAACATAATCAAAACCAATTGGGTAGCGCCGGATTTTATGGAAACGATGGGTTTCAAGCCGGTGGTCGGACGTATGTTCTCAAAGGAATTTCCGGCTGATACGAATTACAAAATAGTAGTTAACGAGGCTACACTCAGGAAATTCAATGTGCCGCTGAACAAGGCGATTGGCCAAAAGTTCCTGTTCAACAACGGTGGCGATACGCCAGGATCGGTAGAGGTGGTAGGGGTTGTCCAGGATTTCCATTTTCAGGATTTACATAAAGTCATCGAACCTTACGCTTTTTTCCTGAACATGGATCCGAGTTATAACTACCTGATCGCGCATATCGACGGAAAAGATGTGACGGCCGCGCTCCCATTCATAGAAAGTAAATGGAAGTCCCTCGTGCCCGGCGAGCCTTTTGCATACACATTTCTGGATGAGGATTTTCAGAAGAACTATGCAGCCGATACACGGACTTCGAGGCTGGTCAATGCCTTTACCATTATTTCAATTCTCATTTCCTGCCTCGGATTATTTGGCCTGGCTGCCTTTGCCGCCCAGCAGCGTATCAAGGAAATTGGGGTGCGAAAAGTGCTTGGGGCCTCGGTGGCTAATATTGTGGGGCTGTTATCAGGTGATTTCGTGAAACTCGTGGTCATTTCCATCGTCATAGCCACCCCGCTTACCTGGTATCTCATGAACCGTTGGCTGGACGATTTTGCCTATAAAATCAGCCTGCAATGGTGGATGTTCGCCGGGGCAGGTGCATTGGCGGTGATCATCGCATTGCTTACTGTAAGCACCCAGGCTATCAAAGCAGCTATTACGAACCCTGTGAAATCGTTGAAAACGGAATAGGGAATAAGGAGAAAGGGGAGGAAAGGGAAGAAGGTGAGGAAAGGGATTTTCCCAGTTCCAGTCCCTCCTCCCTTTCCTCCTTCCTCCCTCTCCTCCTTATTCTTCCAAACACACCTTCTTATGTTTCAAAACTATATCAAAATCGCATTGCGCAACCTTTGGAAGAGCAAGGGTTATGCTTTTATCAACATCGTCGGATTGGCTGTCGCTTTTTGCGTCAGTGTTTTTCTATTTCTGACGGCCTACTTTGCGCTGTCGTACGATGATTTTCACGCAGACAAAGACCGGATTTACGAGCCCTATTTCTTTTCGAATGACCCGGAGCGCGTAGATCGCACGGCCTCGATGCCGTTTCCGATCACGCCCGCATTGAAGGCCGAATATCCCGACATTGAGGCCGTTGCCAGGATCGTCAACGGGTCGGATGTGGTGGAGTATAAAGGGAAATATCTCGACAAGAACATCAAGTTTACCGAGCCGGATTTTTTCAGGATCTTTTCATTTCCGTTCATCCAGGGCAATGCACAAACGGCCTTGCAGGACCTGAGCAGCATTGTGATCACGGAACATATGGCAAAAGCCGTCTTTGGGAAAGAAGACCCGATGGGCAAGCACATTCAGCTGGGATTACAGGAAAACAAGAAGGAGTATGTAGTTAGCGCGGTTCTCGCAGACTTTCCGGAGAACTCATCGCTGCAATTCGACGCCTTCATACGCAGCGAGAATGTTGGCGGGTATCAGCATCAAAAGGATCAGTGGGACGCATTTTCTCACAATATTTTCCTGAAACTGAAACCCGGAGTGGACAAGCTTGCATTTGAAAGAAAACTGAAACCCTTTACCGCCAAGTACTTTGCGGAAACGATTACAAAACTTAAAAAGAAAGGCGCCAAACCGGACGAAAGAGGGGATTTGTATGCGCTCAGGCTTCAAAAACTCGAAGACATCCACTTTAACCGGGAGATCTCGGGCGGTAAGGAAGGATCGCTGATCTACGCGTTAATGGGTATCGGCCTGTTTATTCTGCTGATCGCCTGCATCAACTTTATCAATCTTAATGTCGCCCGCTCATTTATCCGCGCCCGTGAGGTGGGTGTGCGTAAGTCGCTTGGGGCGCTGAAACAACAGCTGTTCTTTCAGATCTGGGGTGAAGCCGGCGTGATTTGCTTTCTGGGTTTTTTGACCGGTATCGTGCTTGCAATACTTTTATTGCCGGCATTCAACACAGCTTTCAGGTCCAAACTCACTTTGGAATACATTTTCGAGCCTGATAAGATCGCATTGCTGATCGGGTTGTTTTTGTTTGTGACGTTGTTGGCGGGTGGTTATCCCGCATTGCAAATGTCGAAGTTTAATGCCGTGGAGGTACTGAAAGGTAAAGTGTCTCTGAAAAAGCCGGGGATATTAAGAAACTCGCTCATCGTCGCACAGTTTGCGTTATCGAGCCTGCTGATTTGCTGTACGATCATTGCAGTACAGCAAGTGGATCATCTTCGCAAGCAGCCGCTGGGTTTTAAGAAAGAGGAAGTGATCAGTATTCCGGTTGGGAACAAGGTGAATGGCCAGACTGCATTGCGCAGAATGCGTAACCGCCTTGCCGACGATCCCAACATCGTAAGCATTACCGGTTCGGGTGTGAACCTGGGAACAGGTCGTGACCGGAGTACCTCGCGCAGCTCCATCGGCTTCACATTCAAAGAGCGAGAAGTAGAAACCGACTGGCTGCATATCAGCTATGACTATCTCAAAACGCTCAACATCAAGCTGATCGACGGACGGGAGTTCAATCCCGCCTATCCGACCGACTCGATGGGAAGGGTTATCATTACCGAAAGCATGGCCAAAGCCATCGGCGAAAAAAATCCCGTTGGCAAGTTCTTCCAGACCGACACTGCCGGTATAAAACATCAGATCATCGGCGTGGTACCTGATTTTAACCTGTATTCGTCCAAAACAGACAAAAAGCCTATCACGATGTACCTGTCTCATACGGAGGGTATCGGCTATATTTTTGTGCGGGTTAGGCCACAAGCCCTGGCGTCGTCGATGGAGAAGCTGAAAACGGTCTGGAAGGAGATTACGCCGGAGTCGGAATTTATCGGCTCATTTCTCGATGAAAACACTAATAACTGGTACAAAGAGGAAGAACGGCTTTCCCAGATTTTCGGTCTTGCGTCCGCCGTTGCGGTGATATTATCGTGTCTGGGGCTATTCGCGGTGGCATTAATCGTCATGGAGCAACGCACGAAGGAAATCGGCGTCCGGAAAGTACTTGGTGCGAGCATCGCAAGCCTTGTCTTCGTACTATCCAGGGATTTCGTAAAACTGGTCCTTATCGCGATCCTGATTGCCACACCGGCCGCCTGGTATTTCATGCAGCTATGGTTGGATAACTATCCCTACCGCATTGAAATCAGTCCGCTGGTATTTGTCGGAGTGGGAGCGGCGGCGGTGCTCGTCGCGGTGGCAACGGTTAGTTTCCAAAGTATCAAAGCAGCCCTGATGAACCCGGTGAAGTCGCTGAGGAGTGAATAGAGTCAATTTAGGAGGACCTGAACGATCGGTTGATAGCGTTCGAATTTTTCGTCGGATGAGATGATCGGTATTTGTTCAGAAGTTGTCGGGTGGCTTCCTCTATGCTCACCTTGAACTGGGGGAGTTTTCCAAGTTTAAGTTTGATCGATATTTCGATCAGGCTTATCGGGCTGATAAGTAGCGTGTTGGTTGGGTTTTCAAGAATATTGCGGACCTGGGGTTTGAGAAGGGAGTTGTCTTCCAGTGACCAGATGGCAATTTGTGTATCCAGAAGGTATTTAATCAAAGCATATAGTCGTTTAGGTCATCCAAGGGAGCATTAAAGTCATCGGGAGTTCCGACCTTTCCTTTGAGGCCGCCTAGTTGGCGTCTCGGGCGGATCGGTTCTTCCATTTCTTCCAGGAACGTTACGACAATCTTTGATCTTTTTTGGATCGCAGGAATTTCGTCTAAAGTGATTTTCCCGTCTTCATAAACTCCGCTAACCGACGTCAACATAGCCATATCATTTGATTGTATTCAAAAATAGAAAATAAGATGCCATGATCAAAAACTATCTGACGACCTCATTCAGGAACCTTCGGCGTAACTGGAATTTTACATTAATCAACATTACAGGCCTTACATTGAGCCTTGCTTGTTGCCTGCTCATCTTTTTTACCGTGCGGTATGAGCTGAGTTTCGATGCCCATCACAAGAATGCCGAGCGGCTTTACCGGCTGCTCAATCATAGCATCGAGGATGGCGAGAAGGGGTTCAGTGCAGGGATTCCGCTTCCGGCCCTGGCCGCGCTACGCAATGACTATCCCGAGATCCGCGAGCACGTCACGTGTACCTACGGCCTGCGTGAGACGCTGATCACGGTTACCCAGGGCACTGAAAAGAAGAAATTTTCGGATCCCGGCTACAATATCGCATTCATCGGCCCCGAGTATTTCCGGATGTTCGATTATAAATGGCTGAAAGGCTCGCCTTCACAAGCACTTAAAAATCCTGGCTCGGTGGTTCTGACGGAAGGCCAGGCGCTAAGGTATTTCGGGGACGCGGACCCGATTGGTAAGAGTATAAGAGTAAGGAACCAAATGGATTTCGTCGTGACCGGCATCGTGGCCGACCCGCCTGCCACGACCAACCTGCCGTTCACAACAATGCTCTCCTTCGCCTCATTGAAGGAATTTGGCGCGTTTACGAACTGGGACGATTGGGTTTCGACCTACGGAGGTGGTCAGGTGTATCTGATGTTGCCCAAAAATGTAAGTGAGGCACAGTTTGAAAAACAGCTATTGGCATTCAATAAAAAATACAGAAAACCGAAGGACGCTGAAAAGGTAAAATTCGTTTTGCAGCCGGTAAAGGACATTCATTTTGCCACAAAGACGGGTAATTACGCCAACCGCTCGATCAGCAAGGGGATGATCTGGGCCATGTCGCTGGTCGGGGTTTTTATCCTGATCACCGCTTGCGTGAACTTTGTGAACCTCGCCACCGCACAGGCATTGCGCCGCTCGCGTGAGGTGGGTGTGCGAAAAGTGCTCGGCAGTACCCGCGGACAGTTGCTACGCCAGTATTTCTCTGAAACAGGGATCATTACCGTATTTTCGGTGATCCTGGCATTGATTTCTGCGCAGCTGCTGCTGCCTTACATTGCGGGTATTCTCAATATCCAGACGCTGAATGTGGTGTTTTTCAAGGATCCGGCTATTTTGCTTTGCTGTGTGGTGTTGACGGTTGTTACCACTTTTCTCGCCGGTTTTTACCCCGCATTGATTGTCTCCGGCTATCAACCGGTGTTAGCGTTGAAAGGAAAAATGCGCACGGCCGGAAGTAGTCAGTCTAATTTGCGCAGAGGCCTGATTGTGCTCCAATTTTCGATTTCGCAGGTAATCCTCATCGGGACGCTGATCGCATATAGCCAGATGAAGTATTTCAGTACGCTCGACCTGGGCTTTGAGAAGGACGAGATCGTGACGATCGCTATACCTGAACAGCCGGAAGGGAAGCTGGAAGCGCTGCGGCAACAGGTGAGCGCGATCCCCGGCGTAAAATCCATTGCATACAGTGCATTTACACCGATGTCGAGAAGCAATTGGCAAACCGGATTCAGATATGAAAACGACGCGGAAGACCTCGATTTTACCGTCGTAATGCGCCCGGCCGATACTGCATACTTCAATACTTTCGGACTGAAAATGGCCGCGGGAAGAATGTATTTGTCAGCGGACACGATCCGCGAGTATATCGTGAATGAAGCATTTGCCCAAAAACTGGGCTTTAAAAAGCCCGAAGAAATTATAGGTAAGCGGCTAACGATCGGCGGGGGAAATGTGAAGCTCCCGGTAGTGGGTGTCGTGAAAAATTTCAATACGTACTCGCTTCACCAGGAAATTATCCCGTGCGTCATGACGACCATGCGTGACAACTACCGTACATTAAGTGTAAAGCTGGATAAAAACGCCGGATTGGAACAGATCAACCGGATCGAAAAGGTATGGGCGGAGGCTTTCCCGGATTATTTGTTTAAATACACTTTCTACGACCAGACACTGGATAGTTTTTATGAAAAGGAAGCTAAGTTCTTCTCGCTCTTCAAAATACTGAGTTTCATCGCCATTTTTATCGGGTGCCTCGGCTTGTATGGCGTGGTAGCGTTTATGGTCGAATCGCGTACGAAAGAGATGGGCATCCGTAAAGCCATCGGAGCGTCGGTGATGAACATTTTTGGACTGTTTTCAGTCGATTTTATCAAACTGGTAGTCATAGCATTGGTCATTGCGTCGCCTATTGCCTGGTATTTTATGAATGAATGGTTGCAGGATTTCAGCTATAAGGTGAGCATCAGCTGGTGGCTTTTTGCCGTGGCGGGTGTAGCCGCGGTACTGATAGCGCTGGTTACCATCAGCTTTCAGAGCGTCAAGGCTGCGATGACTAATCCGGTAAAAGCATTAAGAAGTGAATAATCAACTGATTACAGATGCAACCGGCGGACTGGTTTTTACATCTTTCGCGAAATGCATACTAAACGCTCATTCCATCTGACCTGGCCATGATCAAGAATTATCTCGTAATCGCACTCCGAAACCTTCTTAAAAACAAAGTTTATTCTCTGATTAATATCGTCGGACTGGCAGTAGGTATAGCGGTCACCATGCTGATCGGGCTGTGGGTGTGGGATGAACTGTCCTATAACAAATACCACAAAAACTATGACCGCGTGGTGCAGGCGTGGATCAGCCAGACCTTCAATGGCGAAACCGGGACGGGTACCGCGGTTTCCATTCCGTCCGTCACCGAAATGGCCACCAAGTATCCGGCAGACTTCAAACATACTGCGCTGGCATCCTGGAATTTCGGCCATTTGCTGGCCAATGGCGATAAGAAGATTAATAAGACGGGCATGTGGGCGCAGCCATCTTTTCCGGAAATGCTGGGCCTGAAAATGATCCGGGGCGATTACAGCGCATTGAAAAACCCTGGATCGGTCGTGATCTGCGAGTCGTTGGCGAAAGCACTTTTCGGAGAAGTGGATCCTCTGAACAAGACGCTCAAACTCGATATCAAAAAGGATGTGAAAGTGACGGGCGTTTATGAGGATGTTCCCTTCAATTCGAGTTTCAATGAGCTGTACCTGATCCTGCCCTGGAACGACTACCTGCAAGCAGAGGGCTGGGTGAAGGAGGCACAAACACAGTGGGGTAACCACTCTTTCCAATGGTTTGCTCAGGTGGCCGACCACGCGGAGATCGCAACGGTTTCCCGCAAAATCCGCGATGTGGAAATGCCGCATGCATTCTCCAAAACCGATAAGCCGCAATACATGCTCCATCCAATGAGCCGCTGGCACCTGTATTCGGATTTCAAGGACGGGCAGAATGTCGGAGGGCGCATCCAGTTTGTTTGGCTTTTCGGTATTATCGGCGCATTTGTATTGCTTTTGGCCTGCATTAATTTTATGAACCTGAGCACGGCTCGCTCAGAGAAACGGGCCAAGGAAGTAGGTATCCGGAAGTCGATCGGTTCGCTTAAAAGCCAGCTGGTATTCCAGTTTCTGAGCGAATCGTTCCTGGTGGTGATGTTCGCGCTGGTGCTCGCGATCCTGATCGTACTCGTTTCGCTACCCGCATTCAACGACCTCGCCGGCAAACATGTGAAGTTTCCGTTCTTCTATTGGCAGTTCTGGTTGACGCTGATCGTCTTTGCATTGTTTACAGGCCTGGTGGCAGGCAGTTACCCGGCATTTTACCTGTCGTCGTTCAACCCGTTATCGGTTTTGAAAGGAACCTTCAAAGTCGGGAAATACTCGGGAGTGCCGCGGAAAGTAATGGTTGTGTTGCAGTTCACGGTATCGATTACCCTCATCATCGGGACGATCATCGTATTCCAGCAAATCCAGCACGCGAAGGACAGGCCGGTTGGTTACGACCGTCAGGGGCTTTTGCAGATTAATATTTCTCCCAATTTGTGGGGCAAATACGATCCGTTGCGTGACGATCTCCTTAAAACAGGAAGTGTATACGAAATGAGCGAATCGTCGAGTCCTACCACGGGTATTTATTCCAATCAGATCGGGTTCGAATGGGAGGGGTTGGAACCAGGCTCAGTGCCGCTGTTCGGTACCATTGCCTGTACGCACGATTTTGGTAAAACGATCGGTTGGAAAATCATCGACGGCCGCGACTTTTCCAGGGATTTCTCAACGGATACGGCCGCTTTTGTCCTTAATGAATCGGCCGTGAAGCTCACGGGCCTGAAAAATATCATCGGCAAAACGATCCGTTACAATGGCAAACCGCGGCAGGTTGTGGGCGTGATCAAGGATATGGTGATGCAGTCGCCCTACGAACCGGCGGTACCGACTATCTTCATGCTGAACTACGAATGGGCTAACCTGGTCAACGTGAAACTCACACCGGGAACGCCGGTAGACAAGGCTTTGAAGAAGGTAGAAGCAGTTTTCCGCAAGCACGATCCGGATTCGCCGTTTGAATTCAAGTTTGCCGATGAGGAATACGACGCCAAATTCCGGGCTGAGGAGCGGATCGGGAAACTGGCCCGGGTATTTGCCGTGCTGGCGGTGTTTATTTCCTGTCTTGGGCTATTTGGACTGGCAGCTTACACGGCCGAGCAGCGTACGAAGGAAATTGGTATCCGCAAAGCGTTAGGCGCCAGTGTCGCGCAGATGTGGGCGATGCTTTCCAAAGAGTTTGTCTACCTGGTCGTAATCTCCTGCGTCATCGCCTCGCCGATCGCACTCTATTTTCTGAGCGACTGGCTGGATAAATATGAATATCACATTAAACTGAGCTGGGTGGTATTCGTTGTGGCAGCGTTGCTGGCCGTAGCCATTACGTTGCTAACCGTCAGTTTCCAGGCGATCAAGGCGGCGCTTATGAACCCGGTAAAATCGTTACGGAGTGAATGATGCTTTCAGTTACTATCCCATTCGTCGATTAAAACCCAAGGACTATCTACCAGCAGTGACATTTCGCAGATTGCGTTTCCAGTGCGTTAAACTTAGGGGGGAAATATGCCTCTAAAAGACATAAACAAACAATTTAAATACTGGAAACCATGAAAAAGATCATTTTCGCCATCGCTGCAATCGTTACTTTCTCAGCCGGAAACTCTTTCGCTCAGCGATATAACAGACCCAATCCTGCCGTAATCGACGCCCGCGCCGACAATGCTGCCGAGGAGTTCAAAATTAACAAGCTGGACGAAATTGTGAAGCTTAGCCGCAAACAGGAAAATCAGATCAAAAAAATCGAAAACAGATATGATCGCCTGATTGGCAAAAACCAGAGATACCATACCTATCAGGGCATGAAGAGACTCGAAGAGGAGAAACAAAAGGAAATCCTGTCTGTACTGACCCCCGTGCAACGCCAGCGCCTGTTCGCCTATCAGCACCGGTTTGAAAACCGTTACAACCGCAGAGGGTAACCGATTGAAAAGATAGCCATCAACGAACGGCCAGGTCTCAGGATCTGGCCGTTTTATTGAGCAATATCCATTTGTTTCGCAGAAAATAGTCAAGCAATATAAGACCCGACAGCCCGATGACCGTAAGTATAACGGGCTGTGGAATGGTGGAGAATTTTTGGTTGAAAACCTGATTCGATATCATCAGCCCATTCAGCTTGTCGGAAAATTCGGACTGCGGCTCGTTACCGGGCAGAAAAAAACAAGCGATAATCAATGCCGCCCAGGCAGCGGCGATCCAGTACCAGGTTGGGCGTGATATGACGGGTTTTGGTGCGACGACCTTCCGGCTCGCCTGAATTTGCGCCATCACCTCCCCGCTGAATGCCTTGGGGGCTAGGTCAACAGCATTTTGCTGCACCAAGGCGTGGAATGCCGCTTCCTCGCGTAGGTGCAGCATAACCGCCCGCGTGAATGCGTCCGAAGGTATGTCACCCCCCGTTTCCCGGATCAGTTTTTTGAAATGCTCTTCCTGTTTGTCCTCTATCGGCTTCATAATTCCCGCATTATAACAAAAATTGCAATTCTTTGCCCAAGACCTTTCTGGCCCTGAACAGCTTTACTTTCACATTACTGTTCGAAAGACCGGTTATCTGTTCAATTTCTTCGATAGGGCTTTCATTCAGATAATATAAGGTGATGATCAGCGCTTCCATTTTGGGCAGGCGGTTGATCGCCTCCTTCACAAACTGCTCACGTTCACGGGCCTGCAAGCTTTCAAGCGGCGGTGGGCTGTGTTCGTAATGGTAATTTTCTTCCAATTCATCATCAATACTTTGCAATGCGAGGCGGGGCTGCTGTAATTTAGAAACTGCCGTTCGGTAAACGATAGTGTAAAGCCAGGTAGAAAATTTGGACTTACCTTCGAAGCTGGCGATTTGCATATAAGCCTTCACAAAGCTCTCCTGCGCCGCATCCTCCGCGTCCTGCGCATTCGAGAGGATCTTCACTGCAATGGTGAATGCCATGTTTTTATACTTGTCGACCAGATAAGTATACGAGGCCAGGTTGCCCTGCTTTACATTCTCAATATGGACCCGGTCGTCTTGGTTTTTCATGCATTCGGTGGCTCGCCTGCTGATTAGACTGCATTGCGGTAAGGTCGGTTACAATGTCGGGGCGATATTTTTTGTGAAATTTTTTTTGGAGTAAAACTGTAACCGGAAATACCCCGCCGCTGTCCAATGGGTAACATTCGAAATTTAACCATCTTTTAGTCATGAACGGCGTACTTGTTTCTGTTGCAGCTTTTTTGGGCATTTTCGGGATTGTCTATGTGTTCCTGATGACGCGCCACCGTGAACGTATAGCGTTAATCGAGAAGGGCGCCGACGCTTCGATTTTCACGGACAAGAACCAATCCTACTACCCGACGCTGAAATTCGGTATGCTCTTCGTGGGTATAGCGCTCGGCATACTGATGGGTAATTGGCTGGATAAAACCTATGATTTCAGTAAAGGAACGGCTTACCTGGCTATGGTATTCCTTTTTGGGGGTACCAGTCTCATCCTGAATTTTCTCGTTGAAAGATATTTGAACAGGTCCCAACCATCGGAAAGGCATTAAGGGGCTGCCGGTCAACTGCGTTATTCGCCGTCCATCACTTAATTCGAAAAATCAGGCCTAGTACCTTGCATCGCAAAGTACCTTCCAATACATTTGTAATGTCAAATTTAGGTTAGTCTGTATTGGTATATCAATATAATATTTATATTTAATTTATTGATATATTGATCATCGTCCGAAAGAGCCCAAATCTCTTGCGGGAATTCCTATGCCCATTCAAAAATCTATTAGCCATGAAAATTTTATCCATGAAAACATTATTCCAACTACTCATGTCCATACTGATCCCGGGGTTGATTTGCTGCCAGGATTCGTTCGCGCAAGTTGTTCCCACAGGAGGGAGTATCAAAGGCATTATTGCCGATTCCGCTAGCGGTAAGGTGCTGGATTTCATTACCGTTAACCTGATGAAAGACAAAACCACCGCCGTGAAAGCCGATTTTTCCAAAGCCGACGGTTCTTTTGCTTTTCAAAACCTAAAACCCATGAAGTACGCGCTGGTACTGGTTGGGGTGGGGTATAAAAACAAGACAATAGACGTAGATCTGACGGATAGCACGCGTAAGCATGTCGATTTGGGCAATATCATGATCAGCTCGCAGGCGGTAGGGCTTAAAGAGGTGACGGTTACGGCATTGAAACCGATCGTCAAACAGGAGGTAGACCGGATCAGTTACGATCTCGAAGCCGATCCGGAAAGCAAGGTTTACAGCGTGCTCGAAATGATGCGGAAGGTGCCGTACCTGTCGCTCGATGCCGAGGATAATATCTTTCTCAAAGGCAATTCCGATTTCAAGATCCTGATCAACGGAAAACCGTCGAGCATGGTGGAACGGAGCTATAAAGATGTGCTGCGCAGCATGCCGGCGTCGTCTATCGTGCGCATCGAGGTGATCACCACGCCGCCTGCGAAGTATGATGCGGAAGGCCTGGCGGGGATTATCAACATCATTACCAACAAAAAAATCGATAATGGTTATAATGGTACGCTCAATGTCAGTGAACGCTTCCCGACGGGCGGACCGGGAGTTGGTGGCTCGCTCTCGGCCCAGCTCGGGAAGATCGGAATGTCGCTGAATGCGGGTTTGAATCAGTATAAAAACCCTTCTACCCAGACGATCTCGAACCGTACCACGACCGGCACTAATCCCACGGAACTCGACCAGCGCGGCTGGAATGAGAGCAACAACAAGAACGGCTACATAGGCTACGAGATCACTTACGAAGCCGATACGCTGAACCTGCTGAGCGCGCAACTGAATGTGAATGGCGGACGGAACCGCTCGAATGGCTATCAATCGTCGCTGCTGAATGCCGGTGATGAAATCCTGCAACGCTATAATGTAACGAACGATAATTCCGATCGAGGCAACGGACGCGACGCAGCGGTAAATTACCAGAAGGGTTTCAAAGCGGACAAGAACCGCCTGCTGACTTTCTCGTACCGGTATTATGGCTACGATAACAAGCAGACCGGCAACCTCCTTATCGCCGACCGCATTAATTACGACCGCCCAAATTACCGGCAAATCAACGACCAGAGCTTTTCGGAACAGACATTCCAGGTGGACCTGGTGTACCCGGTCAAAAAACTGAATATTGAAGCGGGTTTGAAGGGCATTATGCGTGATAATAAAAGCGATTTTAAATACGCGATTTTCAACCCGGAGACCAATTCTTACGACACGGATGCCGCGATGAGCAACAAATACAACAATACCCAGAAGGTTTTCGGCGCTTACAACACGTATCAATACAATTTCAAAAACTGGGGTGTGAAGGCGGGCGCACGTGTGGAGCAGACGATCATCGACGCCGATTTTATCTCGACCGATTCAAAAGTGAAGCAGAATTACTTTAACCTTATCCCTTCTGTGTCGATTAACCGGAAGCTTAAAAACAATGCGGGGATCAACTTCGGGTACACTCAGCGCATTCAGCGCCCGGGTATCTGGCAACTCAACCCATTCGTCGACCGTTCCAACCCGAGCTACGAACGGACCGGTAACCCTGACCTCCGGCCTGCGTATGTGAACGATTTGCAATTGAGCTTCAACAAGGCGAAAAAGGGAAACATCAATTTCGGGATAGGATATACGCATTTCAAAGACCTGATCTTCCCGATCGCTGTTTACAATCCCGAAACGCAGATCACACGCACTTCCTACGGCAATACTGGCCGTGCACGACTCATCAGCGGTAACCTGAATGCGAATTACCCATTCACAAAAAAATGGAATTTCAGCACTAATTTCCGCATCGCGCATGGTAAGGTGACGGGCATTGTGAATGGCGTTGAAATCACTAACAGCGGGGTAATGTACCAGTTGTCGGTTTCGACAGGCTATAAGCTGCCGAAGGACTGGCGCGTGAATGCGAACTTCAATGCGAACGGACCGGGTGTCAACCTGCAAGGCACCACGAATTCGATTCAAAGCACTTCATTCAGCGTGAATAAGGATGTGATAAAGGACAAGCTTTCACTTTCAGCTGCTGTGAGTAATCCCTTTACGAAATTCAGAAGGTACCATAATGTGACCTTCGGCCCGGATTTCGATCAATTCACCGACCGTTGGCAGTACTTCCGGTCATTCAATTTCAGCCTGAACTACAAGTTTGGGAAATTGAAAGACGGCATTAAAAAGAATAAAAGAGGCATTCGGAACGACGATGTGCAGAATGGAGGAAACTAACAGCAAATGCCGGGCCCGACAGCCCGGCATTTTTTTAATCTGTCAGATATTGATGCGCAGGTACTACAAGCGCTTTCATGCCGTCCCGCTCGAATTCGTCGGTCTGGTTGAATGTAACGAGCGTTCCCCCATTTAGCCCGAAATGTGCTATGGCTTCAAAAAGGCCCTTTAATTCGCGATCCATATTGTCGTGGTTGAGATCATAGCAAACCTGCACCACCTTCCGCACAATCCCTTTTTCCGACAGCACAAAGTCGCATTCGCCCTTTTCTGAGAAATAGTAGATTTCCTTGTAATTTCTGCGCAGATGTAGGAAAACGAGGTTTTCGAATACACTGCCGAAATCATCCGTAAACGAGCCGGAGTTGGCATTCACAACCCCCGTGTCGATCGCGTATACCTTACGCGGATTGATGAGCTGCCAGGACAGAGAGGTTGGCCTTTTGTGCCTCTGCGACGCTTGCTATGGTACTTTTTAAGATCATTGCTCTGCTTTACAATTCGACGTTACAATTTTGTATGCTAATATCAAACAAAAGTGTCTATTACTAAAATACACTTTTATCTATTATAGGTTAATATATTGACCGGTGTCCGGTTTTGGACACCTATTTTCGAATAAGTATTTGATATTGAGTGGTTTGATGTGGTGGTACGGATTTGTTGACTGATGGTTTAAATCGACAATCAATGTCTGTCCGCTACACCTATGCTCAAAAACTATCTTAAAATCGCTGTTCGAAGCCTTTTCCGGCACAGAACATATGCACTGATCAACATCCTGGGATTGGCAGCGGGGATATGCGTGTCTACGCTCATATTGATGTTTGTCGTCCACGAGCATAGTTACGACCGCTTTCATGCCCGGCACCGCGACATTCACCGGGTATTGGGAAAGGTAAAAATGGGCGACAATGAGTTCCAGATGAATGCTTTCGCCGCGAGTTTCGGGCCCGCACTGGCGGAAGGCGTTCCGCAGGTGTCGGATTACGTGCGGATTTTGCCCTCGTACAGAAACGTTGCCATTGCCGATCCTGCACGGAAAGCGGAAGCGGTCCTGGAAAAGAATGTCATGTTCGCCGATCCGTCGTTTTTTAAAATATTTAGTTTTCCGCTTGAAAAAGGGAATCCGGCGGAGGCGTTGCAAAAGCCGTTTACGATGGTGGTTTCGGAGCGTACGGCGGTGAAGTATTTTGGAAAAGCGGACGTCATCGGCAAGGCGCTGTTGTATGAAGGCAAGCACCTCGTTCAGATTACCGGCGTGGCCAAAAACCCGCCTTCCAATTCTTCGCTGGACTTTGATTTTGTTATTTCCAGTGCTACCTATCCCGCATTGAGCGAGGCAAACCATAAAAATTGGGAAAACGGAGGCGGGATTTTCAACGTGTACCTGCTTCTGAATTCCGCAGACTCGAAAGCGCTTGTAGAGAAAGGTATCAATCGCGTTAGCCATTTAAAGGAAGGTCAGCCTGACCTAAAACCGCAGTACACGCTGGAAAGCCTCGACGACATGCACCTCGGTGGGGCGTTCAACGAAGCCGGGAACAGCAAACTGATCCCGATTTTCACAGCTGCCGCCATAGCTATTCTAATGCTCGCGCTCTTCAACTATATGAGCCTCACCACCGCGCGGGCAACGCAGCGCGCACGTGAGGTGGGCGTGCGGAAGGTCGTAGGCGCCACCCGTGCGGGCCTGAGTGGCCAGTTTTATATGGAATCAGCATTGGTGTGTTTACTGGCTTTCGGTCTGGGACTGCTGATGGTTTTTTACCTGAGTCAGCCGTTTTATGCGCTGCTGGGTTTGAAAATCGATACTTCTTTTGTGATATCGCCTTTCTTTTTGTCGTTCCTGGCTGGTCTATTGGCCATTACCGCATTAGTCGCGGGGAGTTACCCGGCGTTCGTGTTGTCGGGCTTCGCGCCTTTGGAAGTGATCAAAGGGCGGTTTACGGGCAGTATCGGCGGGGTAGGTGTGAGGCGCGTTTTCACCGTTTTTCAGTTTGCGGTTTCGATGGCGCTCATCGTCGGAAGCCTGATCGTGCGCGAACAGCTCGCTTTTATGCAAAGGAAGGACCTCGGGCTTAACAAGGAGCAGGTGCTGAGTATTCCCCTGGGGCCGTCGATGGCCGCCAATTATATTCCCTTCCGGAATGCGGTGCGGCAGCAGGCCGGCGTGTCGAGCGCGACCTTTGCGAATGTGGGCCTCTTCAAGGGGTATAATATGTTTTTTCTTCCGAACAAAACCACCCAAAAAGACATTTCGGTCGCGCAAATGGTGGTGGATGAGCAGTTTGTGGGTACCCTTGGACTGAAATGGAAAACACCGCCGCAGGTGGGAAAACGCACCAACCAGGCCCTGTTGAATGAACTGGCGGTTGCGCAACTTGGCTTCAAAGGCGACCCGATCGGGCAGCAGATTAGCGAAGGCATGAACCTGGACGGAATAGTAAAAAACTTCGACTTCACGGACGTGCAGCATGGCGCCAGGGCAATGATGCTGTCGGTAGCGGGCGATACGACAAACATGCTGCGCATGCCCGGCTCGTCACGGGGTGTGTTGTATGTGCGGATGGGCGCGCAGGCGGACATGGCCGGCAGCGTAAAAGCAATAGGCCGACTTTTCAAAAAATACGATCTGGAAACCCCTTTCGAATATTATTTCCTCGACGAGGCATTCAACGAGACATTCAAAAACGAAATGCGTCTCTCCGGCATGTTCTCGGTATTCACGGCACTCGCCATTTTCATTGCCTGCATGGGGCTCTTCGGACTTGTTACGTTCACCACGGAAACGCGGACAAAGGAAATCGGCATACGGAAAGTGCTCGGCGCCACGGCTGCGGGCATTGTGGGCATGCTTTCGAGGGAGTTTGTTGTGCTGGTACTCGTATCGGGTGTTATAGCCATGCCTGTTGCCTGGTACTTTATGTCGCATTGGTTGGAGGATTTTGCTTACCGGATCGGCGCCCCGCTGTGGGTGCATTTCGCAACGATCGCCATGATGCTGGTTATAACTCTTCTGACCGTGGGCTTCAAGGCCATACATGCAGCGACGGTCAATCCAGCGGCCTCTTTAAAGAATGACTAATAGTTATGTCAGATACCGTGCTTCACAAACTTGTGACCCGCCGAATATCAGAATTCCGCTCAGCTGTCCGTTTTCGGACAGCTGAGTTTTTGTTTTAGGAGGTTATGTTTTGATTATCAGATGGTTATTTATTTTGGTACACATTTAATATAGGTCAGGTTTAAAGCCTTATTTACCTGACAGCCATGTTAAAAAACTATTTCAAAATCGCCTTCCGCAATCTTTGGAAGCACAAGGTATTTTCGTTGATCAACATCCTTGGACTAACCGTCGGGATGTCGGCCTGCCTGCTGATTTCGCTGTACGTCAATTTCGAGCTGACTTACGACGCGTTCCATTCCAAATCGGACCGCATTTACAGGTTGGTGACCGACGTGATCACACCTTCCGAAACGATTAATGCAGGCATTACTTCATGGGCATACGGCCCGACGATCAAACAGGATTTTCCCGAAGTTGAAGCCTATGCACGCATTAACGGTGGCAGTTTCCTGGTACGGAAGGGAGATCTCAAATTTCAGGAAGAAGCAACGGTCTTTGCCGATTCATCGCTTTTCCGGGTTTTTGATTTTAAATTAATTCAGGGCGATCCTAAAACGGCACTGAAAGAGCCGCTGAGCCTGGTTTTTACGGAAAAGGCCGCTAAAAAGTATTTTGGTGAAATCGATCCTGTCGGGCAAACCTTGCTGCTGTCGGGGGAAGGCCTTCCGGCGAAAGTGACTGGGGTTATGAAAGATATCCCCGAGAACTCACTCATTAAAGGCGATATGTTCGTTTCGATGACCACCATGACCCAGCGTTTCAACCGCGGTATCGACGATGAATGGGGTAATTTCGGCGCAACGACCTACTTGCTTCTGAAACCAGGGACGGATAGCAAAGCTTTGGAAAAGAAGTTCCCGGCCTATCTCCAGCGCCGTGCGGGCAAGCTCATGCGGGAGTCGAAAATGTCGTATAAGCTTTTCCTGGAACCGCTGCTGGACGTGCATTTGCGTTCGGAGCGAGATGTACCGGAAAAGGGCAGCATAAGCAACGTATATGTGTTCTCGGTTGTTGCTGCATTTATTCTGCTGATCGCCTGCATCAACTTCGTGAACCTCACTACGGCGCGTTCGGCGGAGCGGGCGAAGGAAGTAGGGATACGCAAGGCGGTAGGAGCTGCCAAAGGATTGCTGGCGAGCCAGTTTGTGAGTGAATCGGTATTGCTTTGTTTGATCGCCTTTGTGTTTTCAATCACGCTTTCGGCTGCGCTGGTACCGTTATTCAACAATCTGGCAGGCAAAGTGATCGTTTCCGGCATATTTGCCGATCCTTTATTTCTGATATACATGCTGGTGGCCGCAATTCTGATCGGGGTACTGGCCGGTATTTATCCGGCATTGGTACTATCGTCGTTTGAGCCGGTAACGGTTTTGAAAGGAAGGTTTACGACCAGTATCAAAGGTATTTTGTTGCGAAAAGGGCTGGTGACGGTTCAGTTTGCTATTTCGATTGCGCTGATTATTGCAACGATGATCGTCTATATTCAGATGAACTATATGCGTAACCGGGACCTCGGTTTCAGCAAGGACCAGATGCTGGTGCTCAACACGGAGGGTGACCCCAAGCGGCAGGCATTCAAAGAGTCGCTGAACGGGTTGGCGGGCGTAAAATCTACCGCGGCATCATCGAGTGTTCCGGGTAGCTCGAACCCCGGCGCGTATTCCGAAATCGAGAACAGGAGCGGTGATTTGCAGGTCGCGAACCTGGACCTATATTTCGTAGATTTTGACTATATCCCGCAATTTGGCCTGAAAATGGCAGCCGGTCGCCCGTTTTCGAGGGAGTTTGGCACGGATACTACCCAGGCGATGGTGATCAACGAGGCGGCTGTGAAACTTTTGGGTTATGCCAAACCCGAGGATGCGCTCGGGCGCCGCTTCAAGCAATGGGGGCGCGAGGGTAAGATCGTCGGCGTGATTAAGGACTTCCATTTCCGGTCATTGCAGGAAAACATCAAACCACTCACCATGCGTATTGAGCCCGGCGGGGCAAATCTTGTTTCGGTCAAGATTGAAGGTAACCGTTTGAAGGAAACCGTCGCCGCTGTGGAGGCGAAGTGGAAAGAAGCGATTCCAGGCAGACCGTTTAGCTACTATTTTATGGACGAGTTCTTCGACCGACAATACCGCAGCGAAGAGCGGTTTGAAAAGCTGTTTTTCAATTTTGCGGTCCTGGCGATATTCATTTCCTGCCTGGGCTTGCTGGGGCTGGCGTCTTACAGCACCACGCAACGCACGAAGGAAATCGGTGTGAGGAAGGTTATGGGCGCATCCGTTGCCAGCATTGTGGGTTTGCTTTCCAAGGATTTTCTTAAACTAGTACTCATAGCGTTCGTGGTGGCGTCGCCCATTGCTTACTTCGGAATGGACCGCTGGTTGGAAAACTTCGCTTACCGCACCGATATTTACTGGTGGATATTCGCGATTGCCGCCGTAATGTCTATTGCCATAGCGTTCGCGACAGTCAGTTTCCAGAGTATCAAGGCTGCTGTGATGAACCCGGTGAAGAGCTTGCGGAGCGAGTAATTGACTGCCCGGTTGCACCGTCCCGTTCCAAATCGAACGGGACGTGTCCGATAGCGAACACCTTTGATTTGTTTTGTTAAAATATAAAAAATTGATTTTCAGGTAATTGTGATATTGTTATCGACTGGTGCATAATTTGACTATCAAACCGGTACATCCATCCGTCCACCCTCGTAACCGGCGCAGTTATGATATCCAGTTATCTGAAAATCGCCCTTCGGAGCCTTTGGAATAAGAAGGCCTTTGCTTCCATTAATATCCTCGGGCTTGCAGTCGGATTAGCGACGTGCATGCTGATCCTGCTCTTCGTGCAGCATGAGTCGAGCTACGACCGATTCAACAGGAATGCGGACCGCATTTTCAGGGTCACATTGCATGGCCGGATCGGGGGGAATGACATTAATCTCGCGGGGGCGTCCGCTCCCACAGGACCCGCCCTCATGCGCGACTACCCGGGCGTAGAGGCGTACACAAGGCTCAATACCAATGGTACTTTCCTTGTTAAAAACGGAGAAAGGCGCTTTTTGGAAGAGCGGGTCATTTTTACCGACTCTAACTTTTTCAATTTCTTCTCCATACCGCTGTTAAAAGGCGATGTCAACCGTGTGCTGAAAGAACCGAGAACCGTCGTTTTAACCCAATCAACCGCATTGAAATACTTCGGGAACGATGATCCGATCGGGAAGAGCCTGACGATGGGAAGTATGGGTTTGTTCCGGGTTACAGGCGTGTGCGAAGATGTACCTTCTAATTCACATTTCCACTATGATTTTTTCGGATCGATGAAATCCGTCACGCTGGGTGAAAAATGGCTGTCGAGCGGTGCGCACACTTATGTTTTGCTGCGCAAAGGCTACCCTGCTGAAAAACTTACCGCCCGGATGCCTCAGTTCGTCAGAAAATACATTGGTCCGGAAATCCAGGAGTTCCTTGGAATAAGCTACGAGGAGTATTTGCGCAAAGGCGATAAGTTTGGTTTCGCGTTCCAGCCGCTAACCGACATTCATCTCACTTCCAATCTTGAAAACGAGCTGGAAGGGAACAGCAATATCAAATACATTTACATATTCACGGCCATCGCCGCATTCATTCTCCTGATTGCCTGCATCAATTTCATGAACCTTTCCACGGCCGGCTCGGCGGGTAGGGCCAAGGAGGTGGGCGTCCGCAAAGTAATGGGTTCGGTGCGCCAGCAACTGATGGCGCAGTTCCTTACCGAATCGATTTTGGTAACGCTTTTCGCACTTTTGGTCGCTTTCGGGCTGGTAGTGCTGCTATTGCCCGGATTCAACGACCTGGCAGGGAAGCAGTTTGATCTGCAGTCCATTCTCAATGCCCGAATGATCGCATATGCATTGGCCGGGTGCCTGGTCGTAGGCCTGCTGGCAGGAAGTTATCCTGCATTTTTCCTTTCGGCATTCAGGCCGGTGGCGGTATTGAAAGGGAGCATTCAGGCAGGTGTAAAAAGCGGTCGGCTTCGGAATACCCTGGTGACTGTTCAATTCGTCGTTTCGATCGCCATGATCATCGCTACCATGGTCGTTTACCAGCAGCTGCGTTTTATTCAGAATAAAAATGTGGGTTTCGACAAAGAACATGTGTTGATCCTGCATGACACGCATTTGTTGGGCGATAAAGCAAAGACTTTCAAAGAACAGCTGGCCAGCCTTTCGGCAGTAAGCAGCGTAACCCTTGCGGGGTACCTTCCTGCCGGCTCCTCCAACAACGGAACGGACGGTTTCCTGCCCGAAAATGCCGACAACAATATCACCCCGTACCGTTTTACTACCTACCAGGTCGACGAAGACTATCTGAAAACGCTGGGTATCGGCATGGCATCAGGCCGCAATTTTTCCAAAGCCTTTGGCGGCGACAGTGCGTCTGTACTGATTAATGAGGCCGCTGCAAAGCAATTTGGTTGGAAAAACCCGATCGGAAAGCGTATCAGGACCATCGGCAACGGTACGCCGGAGAGCAGGAAGTTTTATACGGTCGTGGGCGTGACCAGAGATTTTCATTTCCGTTCGATGCACGAGCGCATTGCCCCATTGGTGATGTTTTATGGTGGAGATCAGTATCAGATAGCGCTTCGCATTCAAACGCAGGATATTCCGGGTTTGCTTAAAACACTGGAAAAGACCTGGAAAGCTACATCGGACAACCCGTTCGCCTATTCATTCCTGGACGAGCGTTTCAGTAAAATGTATGAATCGGAGCAGCGGGTAGGGAAGCTGTTCGGGATTTTTGCCGGACTTGCGGTGGTAATCGCCTGCCTAGGTTTGTTCGGGCTGGCCACATTTACGACCATCCAGCGCACCAAAGAAATCGGCGTCCGTAAAGTGCTCGGCGCTTCGGTATTGAGCATCGTGTCGCTACTCTCCAAAGATTTTGTAAAACTCGTCGGCATTGCCATCGTCATCGCCTCGCCGCTGGCCTGGTATGGGATGCACAGGTGGCTATCGGATTTCGCCTACAAGGTCAGTATCGAATGGTGGGTATTCCTGCTGGCCGGTGTGCTCGCGGTAAGTATCGCTCTGCTGACGGTGAGTTTTCAGAGTATCAAGGCGGCGTTGATTAATCCGGTGAAGTCGTTGAAGGCGGAATAGGGATGAAAGGGAGGAAGGATGAAAGGAAGGCTGAAAGGGAGGAAGGGGAGGATGGAGGAAAGGGAGGAGGGATCCGCTTCTCCATCGTTCCTTTCCTCCCCTTCATCCCCTTTCTCCCTATTTTCAAAAAAATAAATCATGCTAAAAAACTATCTGAAAATCATCTTCCGCAGCCTTTGGAAAAACAAGGGGTATTCGGCCATCAATATTGGAGGATTGGCGATCGGGATGGGTGTGGCTATGCTGATCGGCTTGTGGATTTATGACGAACTTTCGTTCAACCGCTATTTTAAAAATTACGACCGGATAGGGCAAGTGCTGCAAAACCGGGTGGAGCATAGCGAGAAGAAAACGTGGTTCTCTCTGCCGGTGCCGTACGTCCAGGAGTTGAAAACACATTATGCCGGCAATTTCAAACGCATTATCGCTTCCACCCAGACCGGTGAGAAAATTCTTACGTCCGGCGACACGAAACTATCCCGCAACGGACATTTTATTGAAGCCGGGGCGCTGGAAATGTTCGGGCTTCGCATGGTAAGCGGCTCGTGGTCGGCGCTGGACGACCAGCAGGGCATTATTCTCTCGCAATCAACCACCCACGCACTTTTCGGTGACGTGAATCCTATGAACAAGATTGTGAAGGTTGATACCGACCTGAACCTGAAAGTGACAGGCGTTTATGAGGATTTTCCGAAAAATACCCGATTCAGTGATGTGCAGTTCATGGGCTCGTGGGATTATTTCCTGGAAAAAAACAGGTGGATGAAGGATAAGAAGTGGGACAACCACGCGATCTGGATCTTCACACAACTGGCGGATAATGCCGATTTTGGAACAGCAAGCAAAGCTATCCGCCTTTCAGAGCTGAATGCGATCCGTAAAATGGATGATATGCGGGAAGAAGCCGCCACCCGCCCCGAAATGTGGGTGCATCCCATGAAAGACTGGCATTTGTACTCCGACTTCTGGAATGGCGCTGTGGGCGACGGGCCTGTAAAATACGTATGGATGGTTGGTCTGATCGGCTTTTTTGTGCTGTTGCTGGCTTGCATCAATTTTGTAAATCTGAGTACTGCGCGCTCGGAGACGCGCGCAAGGGAAGTGGGTGTACGCAAGGCGATCGGTTCAATGCGAATGCAGCTCGTCGGGCAGTTTTTCAGTGAATCGCTTCTCGTCGTGGTATTATCGTTCGTGGTTGCGCTGGTCGGGGTGGTATTTTCGTTGTCATGGTTCAATAATCTGGCTGCGAAGCAAATGATTATTGCCTGGGATAATCTTTATTTCTGGGCTTATAGTGGAGGTTTTGTACTGCTTACATCCTTGCTCGCGGGTGGTTATCCGGCCATTTATCTCACGTCATTCCAGCCCGTGAAAGTGCTCAAAGGCTCGGGTACATCGCTGAGAACGCATTTCGGGCGATTTGCCTACACGCCTCGGCAAGTTCTGGTGGTTTTGCAATTCACCATTTCCGTTACGCTGATCATCTGTACTACCGTCGTATACAGACAAATCAGATTTGCCAAAGAGCGGCCGGTCGGCTACTCACGCGACGGGTTGGTGATGATACCGATGAAAACCGACGATTTTTACGGAAAAACAGACATTATCCGTACCGAACTGAAGAATACCGGCATGGTGGAGGAAGTTGCCGAATCGCAAAGTCCTGTTACCGGTGTATGGTCGTCTAATGAGGGATTCAACTGGAAAGGAATGCCGGAGGATTTTGTCGAAACTTTTGCTACCCTGACAGTTTCGCCTGAATATGCCAAAACGGTCGGCTGGCAATTTGTAGGCGGCCGAAATTTTTCAAAAGACTTCGCGTCCGATACTGCCGGCTTCGTCATCAACGAATCTGCCGCACGTCTGCTGGGTGTTGCCGACCCGGTTGGAATGGTCGTTTCATGGAAAAGTCAATGGATGACCAACAACATCCGCAAGTCGTTCACGGTCCTCGGCGTCGTGAAAGATATGGTTATGGAATCGCCGTTCGCCCCTGTCAAACCGACCGTTTTCTTTCTCTTTGGGTCTCCCAACTGGATCAATATCAGGCTGAACCCGCATGTGAGTTCGGCTACGGCTTTGCCCGCTATTGAAAATGTATTCAAAAAACTGGTGCCCGCAGCGCCGTTCGAGTACAAGTTTGCCGACCAGGAGTACGACGCCAAGTTCAGAACGGAAGAGCGGATCGGAAAGCTGGCGGGCTTTTTCGCCGTGTTGGCTGTTTTGATCAGTTGCCTCGGCCTGTTCGGACTGGCCTCTTTCACCGCAGAACAGCGCACGAGGGAAATAGGCATCCGCAAAGTGCTGGGCGCATCGGTAGTGGCATTGTGGCGTATGCTCTCCACAGACTTTGTTCTATTGGTGGCTGTCGCGAGCCTTATTGCCGTGCCATTGGCCTGGTACTCAATGAACGAATGGCTCGAAAACTACCAATATCGTACGGAAATCAGCTGGTGGATATTTGTTCTCGCAGGTGCGGGCGCCCTGGCGCTCACACTCGCGACGGTGAGTTACCAGGCGATCAAAGCGGCTTTGACCAACCCTGTAAAGAGTTTAAAAATGGAATAACGAAGAATGGAGGTGTAATACCATTTCGTCCCTTTCCTCCTTCCTCCCTTTCATCCTTAGAAATAAATCATGATCGGTAGCTACTTAAAATTCACGCTTCGAAGTCTGACGAAACATAAGGTTTACGCCGGGATCAATCTCATTGGCCTGGCCGTCGGGATGGCCGGGGCGATTGTGATATTCCAGTTGGTGAAATACCATCTCAGCGTGGACAGGTACCATGCCAATGCCGGCAGAACGTATCGCGTGGTGGTGGATTTGCATCTTGAAGATGGTTCGGTAGAGCAGGAGCGAGGTTCGGCATTTGTTTTGCATGAAACGTTGAAAAAGGAGTTTAGCTACGTAAAACAAGCCGCTTATGTAGCGCATAAGGAACTGACAATCCGGATCGACAGCGACGGAACCTCCCGTAAATTCCTCGAAAAGGACCACCTGGTTTTTACGAATTCGGATTTCTTTAAAATATTCGATTACAAATGGATCAGCGGCAATGCTTCCGCCATGGCTGCGCCCAATCAGGCCGTGGTTACAGAACGGTACGCCCGGAAATATTTCGGGAGCGGCAATGCAATCGGGAAGGTAATCCGCGCCAATAACCGCGAAAATCTTGTGGTCGCAGGCATTGTTGCCGATTACCCCGAGCAGACCGATTTCAGGCAGGATGTTTTCGTTTCGCTGCCTACCTTAAAAAAGGTCGTCCTGGAATACGGCTACGAAGACTGGGGCTGGATCGACAGCGCGCGCGAAACTTTTATTACGCTTCGCTCGCCGGAAGACAAAGCCGCATTTGAAGCACAAATGCCTGGATTCGCCGCCAAATATTACGGTCCTGACGGCAATGTATTCCATTACCATTTGCAGGACTTGCCGGATGTGCATTTCAACATTGCATACGGCGGAAAGATCAAATACAGCACGATCACCCTGCTGGCTACTGTCGGTATATTGCTCATTCTCATCGCCTGCTTCAATTTCATCAACCTGTCGACCGCACAGGCGTTCAAGCGCGGCAAGGAAGTAGGGGTTAGAAAAGTGCTGGGTGTCTCGCAGGCGCAGGTTTTCTGGCTTTTTATACAGGAAACAGCATTACTAACCCTGGCCGCAGGAGCAATGTCCGTAGTGCTCGCCTGGCTTTTTGCGCCGATGTTAAGTCAATGGCTGGGCCTGAATGTGCGTATTGATATTTTCCGGGATCCTCAGTTACTGACTTTCTGTGCGGTACTGTTACTGTTTGTCATCATGCTGGCCGGCGTTTATCCGGCTTTTGTCATTTCCAGGTTCAACCCGGTGAAGGCGATCAAGGGATTGTTGAAGGAGAATAACCGGAGCTTTTTTTCGGTAAGAAAAGGGTTGGTGGTGACACAATTCAGCATTTCATTTGTCCTGATCGCAGTATCGACGCTCATCGTCCTGCAATCGCAATTCCTGAAAAATAAGGATCTGGGAATCAATAAGGATCTGATCCTGCATTTGAATTTGCCCGAAACAGAAACCGGCAAGCTTAATGCATTGCGCAACGAACTATCGGCACTGCCCGAGGTAACCGACCTGTCGTTTTTCAGGAGTGCCCCGTCGGTACAGATGAGTGGCGGCGGGACGATCAAATTCGAAAATCGAGATTGGGAGAAATTTGTGGCGCGGTCGAGGGCTGCGGATGATCATTTTGTGCAAACATATGGATTGAAATTAGTCGCAGGGCGCGTTCCGGTGCATTCGGATACGCTCAATGAGCTGCTGATCAACCGGAAACTGGTACGGGCACTGGGACTGAAATCGCCCGAGGCTGCATTGAACCGAAGGCTTCACGTGGGTGATGCGGGAAAAACCGGCACCATTGTAGGCGTATTGTCCGATTTCAACAACGGCGACCTTTACACAGGTATAGAGCCGACGATCGTTTTTGCGGATCAATCACGTTATCGCCGGGCGGGAGTGAAGCTGAGCCGCGTAAATGCCTCGACGATCGGGCGGATTACCGCGGCCTGGCAGAAGCAGTTTCCCGAAAATGTTTTCGAATACAGTTTCTATGATGATGAAATCGCCAAGTTTTATCAGCGCGAAGAACTCGCAACGCGCCTGACAACCACTTTTGCTTTGCTGTCGGTGTGCTTGTCGTGCCTCGGACTTTTCGGGTTGGCCATTTTCGCCATCGAGCAGCGGACCAAGGAAATAGGCATACGGAAAGTGCTCGGCGCCTCGGTAGCAGGGATTACCGCCATGCTATCGATGGATTTCCTGAAACTCGTGCTCATTGCCATCGTCGTCGCGAGCCCGGCAGCCTGGTACTTCATGCACCGCTGGTTGCAGGACTTCGCTTACCGCATCGAAATCCATTGGGGGATTTTCGTCTGGGCAGGTTTTCTCGCGACCGGTATCGCGGTATTAACGGTTAGTTTTCAAAGTATTAAGGCGGCGTTGATTAATCCTGTTAAGTCATTGAAGGCGGAATAGGGAGGAAAGGGAGGAAGGATGAAAGGGAGGAAGGAGGAAAGGGAGGAAGGAGGAAGGGGAGGATGGAGGAAAGGGAGCAGGAATCCGCTTCTCCATCGTCCCTTTCGTCCCCTTCCTCCCTTTCTTCCCCTTCCTCCCCTTCCTCCCACAAAAACAAGATACTATTATGATCCAGAGTTATCTAAAAATCGCATGGCGTAACCTGATCAAGGATCGGCAGTTTACGCTGCTTAACCTGTTGGGCCTTTCGACGGGACTGGCTTGTACGTTGCTGATCTACCTCTGGGTGGTTGACGAATTGCGTGTGGATAAACACAATGAAAAGGATGCGCATTTGTTCCAGATCATGGTCAACCAGCCGCATGAGGATGGTATCAAGACAGGCGAACACACGCCGGGCTTGCTGGCCGATGCGTTGAAAGCGGAAATGCCCGAAGTGGAACGGGCGACGACCGTGGTGCCGGCAGAATGGTTTTCGAACAAAGGGGTTATATCGGCAGGGGAGACCAAATTGAAAGCGGGCGGGCAGTTCGTCAGTCACGATTACTTCGAGGTGTTTACCTGTCCGTTCACGCAGGGCAATGCCAGTGCCGTAACAGGCGACAAGAATACGCTGGCGCTTTCCGAAGAAATGGCCGAAAAGCTCTTTGGTACCCAACGAAATGTCGTTGGAAAAGCCGTCAAATGGGACGAGGGGCAGTTTAGCGGACTTTACCGGGTGGGAGGCGTATTTAAAAATAACCCGCGCAATGCGAGCAACCAGTTTGATATACTCTTCAATTTCGAGCAGTTTAAGGCGCGCCGGCCGGGTATGGAGAACTGGGGCAATAGCGACCCCAATACATTTGTAATACTCAAAAGTGGCGCAGAACTGTCGCTCTTCAACGAAAAGATCAGGCATTTCCTGAAATCCAAAAGCAAGGATAGCGATTTTCAACTCTTCGCCATTCGCTATTCGGACAAATACCTGCATGGGCAATTCGAAAATGGCGTGCAGACGGGCGGGCGCATTACGTACGTGAGGCTGTTTTCGGTGATCGCAGTGTTCATCCTGGTGATCGCCTGCATCAATTTCATGAACTTGTCCACCGCCAGGGCGTCGGGCCGCATGAAGGAAGTGGGGATCAAAAAAGCGGTAGGGGCGCAACGGAGCTCGCTGATTGTGCAGCATTTGAGCGAATCCCTCCTGCTTACGTTGGTGTCGTTGCTGATCGCGATAGGTATGGTCACGCTCCTGTTGCCGGAATTCAATAGCATTACCGGCAAGCAGATCAGGCTTTCACCCGACCCGACGCTGATTTCTGCGGCATTGGTCATTACGCTCATAACCGGCTTGCTGGCGGGAAGTTACCCGGCATTGTACCTGTCCGGTTTTGATACTGTTTCTGTTTTGAAAGGGAAACTGAGAAATACTGCGGGAGAGTTGCTCGTCCGGCGCGGGCTGGTGGTGTTCCAGTTCGCCGTGTCGGTGATTTTTATCGTTTCGGTCATTGTCGTTTACCGGCAAATCCAGTTTATCCAGAACCGGAACCTGGGTTACAACCGCGACCACATTATTCATTTTGAAATACCACTTGAAATGGATTCCCTGAAATTAAAAGCGGCGGAAGCATTTCTGGGCGAAGTCAGGGACATACCGGGTGTAGTGAATGCGTCAAGCTACTATCATAACCTTACAGGCCAGCACGGCGCGATCTCCGGTTTTGAATGGCCAGGCAAACCTGCCGGGACAGATATCGAGTTCTCGAATCTGGAAGTAGGTTATAATTTCATGGAAACGATGGGTATGGCACTGCGTGAGGGACGGTTTTTCTCTCAAAACGAGAATGCGCGTAATGAAATCATATTCAATGAGTCGGCCATTAAAAGTATGGGACTGAAAGACCCCGTAGGCAAAACGGTGAAGTTCTGGGGAATGGAGCGGCAAATCGTAGGCGTGGTGAAGGATTTCAATTTCGAATCGCTGTATGAGCCCGTGAAACCCTGCTTCTTCCAGATGTACCCCATTATGCCGAATGTGATGGTAAAGATCCGCAGCGGCACGGAGGAGCAGACGATCGCCCGTGTGCGGAAGCTTTTTCAGGACTACCATAAAGGGCTGGTGTTCGACTACCAGTTTATGGATGAAAACTATAAGGCACTGTACGCGTCGGAGCGTCGGGTAGGTGTGCTATCCGGCTATTTTGCCGGGCTGGCAATCGTTATTTCATGTCTCGGACTTTTCGGATTGGCCGCATTTACGGCCCAGCGGCGGCAGAAGGAGATCGGTATCCGCAAAGTGGTAGGTGCCTCGGTCGGTAACGTGGTGGCAATGCTATCCATGGATTTTATCAAACTCCTGCTGATCGCGGTGGTGATTGCATTCCCGCTTGTGGGCTGGGCAATGCACAAATGGCTCGACAACTTCGCATTTAAAATCAGCCTTGACGCTGGAATTTTTATATCCGCGGCGGCCGGCCTTACGCTTATTACACTGGCAACAGTAGGCTACCAGGCCATGAAGGCGGCGCTGATAAATCCTGTAACAAGTTTGAAAAGGGAATAAGGAGAAAAGGGAGTAAGGAGGAAGGGGAGGAAAGGATGAATATTACGCTCCCCCTTCTCCTTCCTCCCCTTCTTCCCTTTCCTCCCTTTCTTCCTTTCATCCCTTTTCCAAAAACAAAAACAAGCCATGCTAAAAAATTATCTCAAAATCGCATTACGTAATCTTGTCAAAAGCAAAGGTTACTCGGCTATCAATATCGGCGGGTTGGCTGTGGGGATGGCCGTGGCTATGCTGATTGGCCTTTGGGTTTATGATGAATTTGGGTTTAACCGTTATCACGCCAATTACGACCGCATTGCCAAAGTGGTGGAGCGGGGTGTTTTCGAGGGAAAAACCTATGACGGCGGCGAGCATACGTCATATCCGTTGGGAAAATACCTGCGCGAGCACCACAAGGATGATTTCGAATACGTGATCCAGTCGTCCTGGACCGATGAGCACATATTAGCTTATAAGGACAACAAGTTTACCAAAAAAGGTGCCTACATGAGCGCGGAGGCACCGCACCTGTTCACGCTGCGTATGCTGCGGGGCACGCGCGACGGACTTAAGGAACCCAACTCGATCGTCATCTCCAAGTCGGTGGCGGAGGCGCTGTTTGGCAACGTAAACCCGATGGACAAGATTGTGAAGCTGGATAACCGGTTGGATATGAAAGTGACGGGCGTTTATGAGGACCTGCCCTACAATACCGAATTCCGTGAATTAACCTTCATAGCGCCCTGGGATTTGTATGTGGCTACGCAGGATTGGGTCCGTGAAGCGCGGGACAAAGAGCAATGGAACAACAACTCATGGCAGCTGCTGGCACAAATCCGCCCGAATGCCACCTTCGAAGGGGTTACGGAAAGAATTAAAAACATCAAAATACAACACACACCGGAAGCCCGCTTCCTGAAACCTCAAAACTACCTGCTACCGATGTCGAAATGGCATTTGTACGGCACCTGGGACGACTCAGGGCAAGCAGACGGGCGCATTCGGTATGTATGGCTTTTTACAATTATCGGGGCTTTTGTGTTGTTGCTGGCATCGATCAATTTTATGAACCTCAGCACTGCCCGCTCCGAGAAGCGTGCAAAAGAAGTGGGTATCCGCAAGGCGATCGGTTCGGTAAGGGGGCAGCTGATCAACCAGTTTTTCAGCGAATCGTTCATGGTCGTCTTCCTGGCTTTCATTTTCGCCATCCTCATTGTCGTGCTCGCTTTGCCGTCATTTAATGAGATAGCCGACAAACGGATCGGGTTTCCCTGGGATAATGGCTATTTCTGGCTGGCAGGTTTTGCGTTTTGCTTCCTGACCGGGCTTTTGTCGGGCAGTTACCCGGCTTTTTACCTGTCGTCGTTTCAGCCTGTGAAGGTTTTGAAAGGGACGTTCAATGCCGGCCGGTTCGCTTCGGTGCCTCGTAAGGTGTTGGTCGTGTTGCAGTTTACCGTATCCGTGACGCTCATTATCGGTACCGCTATCGTTTACAAGCAGATCCAGCATGCCAAAAACCGTCCGGTCGGCTACGACCGGAACGGACTGATCACCGTCGAAATCAACACCCCCGAGTTGTACAGTCAGTATAATAGAATTCGGGCAGAACTGCATGAAACAGGCGCGGTTGAAGAGATGTCTACTTCCTCATCCCCGTCGACGTTCCTGGGCTCGAACAACGGCGGTTTCACCTGGCCGGGCAAGGATCCTGATTTGCACGAGAACTTCGGTACGATCGGCGTCTCACACGATTTCGGCAAAACGGTCGGCTGGCAATTTATCGGCGGCCGCGATTTCTCCCGTCAGTTCTCCACCGATTCGTCGGGTATGGTGATCAATGAATCTGCGATGAAATACATGGGTTTCAGGCAGCCGTCGGATATTGTGGGACAAACGGTGAAATGGGGCGACAACCCTTACAAAGTGGTAGGGGTGATCCGCGATATGGTCATGGGTTCACCGTTCAGCCCCGTACGTCAGACCCTATTTATGGTCAACTACGGATGGGCGAATTTCATCAGCATCAAACTCAAACCGGGGCTTCCGCTAAGACAATCGCTGGCGAAGGTGGCGGCAGTGTTTCGTGAAGTCAATCCGGGCGGACCATTTGACTACAAATTCACGGATCAGGAATATGCATTGAAATTTGCAGCCGAAGAACGCGTTGCCACACTGGCGACCGTGTTTGCAGCGCTGGCCATCTTCATCAGCTGCCTCGGGTTGTTTGGTCTCGCGTCCTTCACCGCCGAACAGCGCACGAAGGAAATTGGCGTACGTAAAGTGCTCGGAGCCTCTGTCTCGAACCTATGGGCACTGCTATCCCGCGAATTTGTGCTGCTGGTGATCATTTCGTTCCTGATTTCAACGCCTACCGCATGGTATTTCCTGAACAACTGGCTTCAAAAATATGAATACCGGACCGACATCCCCTGGTGGATCTTCGCGGCCGCGGGCGGCGGTGCGATGCTCGTCACGCTGGCAACGGTAAGTTACCAGGCAATCAGGGCGGCGTTGCTGGATCCGGTGAAATCGTTACGTTCTGAATAGGGGGAAAGGGAGGAGGGAGGAAAGGGATTATCCCCCTTACCCCCCTTCCTCCCCTTCGTCCCCATCCTCCCTTTCCTCCCCTTATTCCTTTCTTCCCTTTCCCCAAACAAGAAAAAACATGATACGCAACTATTTCAAAATCGCATTGAGAAACCTGCTGAAAAGCTTCGGGTATTCTACTATTAATGTCGGTGGGCTTTCGGTGGGTATGGCTGTGGCGGTGCTGATCGGGCTCTGGATTTTTGATGAGGTGTCTTTTGACCACTATCACCGGAACCATGGCCGTATCGGACAGGTGTGGCAATTTGTGCAATTCGGGCCGGAAAAGTCGGCGTATAATGTGGTGCCGTTACCGCTTGCGGAAGATATGAAGGAGCATTATCCTGACTTTGAGGAGGTCAGCAAATCGGCCTACCGCGACATCATTATTTCCAATGGCGATAAGATGTTCTCCAAATCCGGGCAGTACGTGCAGCCTTCGTTTACGAAAATGATGTCCGTACGGATCGTGGCCGGCAGCGATAACTTAAAGGACGTGAATTCGATCCTGCTATCCGAGTCGTTTGCCCGATCCCTTTTTGGAAATGCCAATCCCGTCAACAGCATTGTAAAGCTCAACAGTAGCCGCGATGTGAGGGTTGCGGGGGTATTTGAAGATATTCCCAATAACAGCACATTCAGGGACATGCAGGTGCTTGCGCCCTGGGATCTTTTTATTGTTACCGATCAATCGGCGAGGGGAGCGGAGAAGACTTGGGACGAAAACTCCTACCAGATATTCGTGCAGCTCAGGGAAGGTGCCGATTTTGCGACGGCCTCGGCAAGGATCAAAGATTCGCGTATGAAAAGGGAGAACCCGCCGGGGTACAAACCGGAATTTTTCCTGCATCCGATGGACCGCTGGCACTTGTATTCTGATTTTGAGAACGGTGTAAATACCGGCGGCCTTGTCACCTTCGTCTGGCTCTTCGGTACCATTGGCGTTTTTGTGCTGTTGCTGGCCTGTATCAATTTCATGAATCTGAGTACGGCCCGGTCCGAGAAGCGCGCGAAGGAAGTGGGTATCCGCAAGGCCATCGGTTCGGTCAGGGCGCAGCTGGTAAGCCAGTTTTTCAGCGAATCGCTGCTGGTAGTGATGATCGCATTTGTGCTGTCGCTGATGTTGGCGGGACTCGCGCTGCCCGCTTTCAATGAAGTAGCAGGGAAGAAGATCACATTACCGCTTACCAACCCGCTGTTCTGGATCGCCGGGATCGTTTTCAGCTTGCTCACGGCCATGATTGCCGGAAGCTATCCGGCGCTCTACCTTTCATCTTTCCAGCCATTAAAAGTGCTGAAAGGAACGTTCAAGGCAGGCAGGTTCGCCGCATTGCCGCGTAAAATGCTCGTGGTCACTCAATTTACAGTGTCCGTGACGCTGATCATCGGTACGGTTGTTGTTTTCAGACAAATACAACATGCTAAAAACCGCCCGGTAGGGTACGAAAGGGAAGGGCTGATTGAAGTGGATATGACAACAAGGGCTCTCCACGGGCATTACAACGCATTGAAAAACGACCTGATGAATACCGGTGTGGTAAGCGGCTATTCGCAGTCCTCGGGTTCGATGACGGTCCAGAATGGAGGGGTAACCAATCTTTCGTGGCCGGGTAAAGCCCCGGATGCGGTGCCTTTGCTGATGGCCAATCATATTTCCCATGATTATGGCAGAACGGCAGGCTGGAAGTTGATCCAGGGAAGGGATTTCTCCCGCGCCTACGCGACAGATTCAACCGCCATGATCATCAACGAATCAGCATTGAAGCTGATGGCTCTCAAAAAGCCGCTGGAATCGATATTGAACTGGGGTGGAAAAGAGTACCGGGTGATAGGGGTGATCAAAGATATGGTCCGCGAGTCGCCGTTCAGTCCAACAAGCCCATCATTTTTTGTAGTCAACTACCGGAACACGAATGTGATCAATATCAGGCTGTCGCCTTCGGTTGGCGTGAGCGACGCATTGGAAAAAGTGGGGACGGTTTTCCGTAAATATGATCCGGGCAGTCCATTCACTTACCAGTTTGTGGATGAACGGTTTTCGAAGAAATTTGCCGACGAGGAAAGGATTGGAAAGCTGGCCTCCTTCTTTACGGCCCTGGCGATATTTATCTCATGCCTGGGACTTTTCGGACTGGCATCTTTCGTCGCCGAGCAGCGCACAAAAGAAATCGGGATCAGAAAAGTACTCGGTGCATCCATTGCCAATCTATGGCAGTTACTATCGACTGATTTTATCCTGCTGGTAATGCTTTCCTGTGTTATCTCCGGGCCTATCGCCTGGTATTTTATGAGCGGCTGGCTGCAAAAATACTATTACCGTACCGAGCTATCCTGGTGGATTTTTGCCGGTACGGGCTTGGGAGCGCTTGTGATCACATTACTAACGGTGAGCTTCCAGGCTATCCGTGCCGCGCTTGTTAATCCGGTGAGGAGTTTGAGGGCGGAATAGGGCGATCGGAAGGTCGCCCCACAATTCATTCTCCGGTAACAAATATTCCCGCGCTCATCTTTATCTTGCAGAGGAAATCTTTACCGCACGAATCACTTGTGTAGAACCTTTACTTTCCGTGTTGCCGCGTTTCTTATAGCTATTTCCGGGCCGCTTTTTGCCCAGAAGCGTACGCTTATATCCAACCTCGGGGCGAGTGTCGAAGCGGGGGCGTATCTTTCTTCCAATGGGGAGACGCCATTCTGGCTTCGGACCAACCAGTTCGGTGCGGTACCCGACCGTGCTACGGCAGGTGTTTTGCAAGCGACAGCGCGGAAAAACTATACGTTTTATGATAGCCTTGCAGGCCGGCCGAGAAAGTTCGATTGGAGTGCCGGGGTGAGTCCTGTCGGCGTGTATAATAAAGAAAACAAGTTTGAATTTGTGCTCCCGGAGGCCCATGCGAGCGTGCGGTACAGGCGCGTGGAGCTATGGGTAGGGCGCCGGCGTGAGGTAATGGGGTTGGGAGATACTACGATGTCGTCCGGATTTTATTCGGTGTCGGGGAATTCACTTCCCGTGCCCAAAGTGCAGATCGGCACGGTTGGCTTTTCTCCGTTGAAATTCACGGGGAATTTTGTGGCTGTGCATGCCGGCTTTGCGCACGGGTGGTTTAATACAGACTATATCCAGGGCGTGCGGCTGCATCAGAAGTTTGTGTACCTGAGGTTGGGCAAACATAAAAGCAAATTTTACGTCGGCTTAAACCACAACGTGATGTGGGCAGGGCATTCGGAATACCTGAAACTGCATCCTGAACTGGCGGTGAATGGTGAGCTGCCATCCTCGTGGTCCATTTATCCTAATGTAGTGCTGGCATTTACTTCCAAAAAATGGTTTGAGAAAAATGGCTATGGTGCATTCGACAGCTATCGTGTCGGCAACCATTTGGGAAGCTACGACATTGCTTTTGAGACAAAGGTTCATGACTACCGCCTGTTTGTATACCATCAACATCCTTTCGAGGATGTTTCGAGTATGCTTTTCAAGAATATCCCTGACGGGCTTTACGGTATTAACCTGAAGCTTCTGACAGGAAGCGGGGGAAATGGATTGGCGCTTACGAATCTGACTTTGGAATTCCTTAGTACCAAAGACCAGTCAGGCTCCGAGTTTTACATTCCCGGAAGCAAATACCAGGGGGCCGATAATTATTTCAACCATACCCAGTATTCGGAAGGTTGGTCGTACCAGGGCCGGACGGTCGGGACGCCATTCATGATCCCCGGCAAGGACATGGACCAGTCGAAGCTCGTGAATTACCGGTTTTTCCCAAATAACCGGGTGAATGTGTTTTACCTGGGTGCACAGGGGAAAACAGGCCGATCGCTGACACTCACATTAAAGCTTTCATACAGCAAGAATTTCGGTACGCCAGGCGCCGACTTCGATCCGCCAAGGGCACAATTTTCATCGGTGCTGGGCGCGCAGTATGCTGTTCCCGGGTTGAAAAATACCAGCATTATCGGCCGCGTTGCTACCGATCAGGGAGAGATTTTCAGGAAGAGAACCGGTGGGTATATCGGTTTTCGGAAGGACTGGTGAGAAGTCCCGGCAGGGGATTTTCCCGGTTGTCCATCGGCGAACAAGATTGTCCGAATTCGGACAGTTTTAAGGCTTTTTACTTCATTAAGGTGCTGATTATTAAATCGTTGTTTAGGCTGGCATAACTTTGTTGCCGGATGCTGATGCAGTCATTGTCAGGGAATTAGGTTTTCTGGCAATTGTTGTTTTAAACCCTTTTCAGCGCAACGGCATGCTCAAAAATTACCTCAAAATTGCCCTCCGGAACATCTGGAAGAACAAAGTTTTTTCGGCTATCAATATTGTAGGCCTGGCTGTGAGTATGGCGGCCTGCATTGTGATCATGCTATTTGTATTCTACGAGCGCAGCTTCGACAGCATGCATTCCAAAAACATCTACCGGCTCGACGAAGTGCAGAAGTTCGAGGGAATGGTGGCCCCGCAAAAAGTGGCGCTCTCCATGTTCCCGATGGGCCCTACATTGAAGGAAGAGTTTCCTGAAATCCGGCAGTTTGTCAGAATAAATACAGCCGGAAAGATGTCGATGCATTACCACGATCAGCGTATCGAACTTTCACAGGTCTATCTGACCGATTCCAATTTTTTTCAACTCTTCGATTATCCGCTTGTGGAAGGGGAGAGAGTCCAGGTTTTGAAAGAACCAAACAGTGTTGTTCTGACGCAGAAAAGCGCGAAAAATATCTTTGGCAATGCTGATCCGATGGGTAAATATATCAACCATTATGGCCAGGACACGGTCACGCTGAAAGTAACGGGTATCATGGAAGACGCCCCAGCGAATTCGCATTTGCAGTTCGATGCACTTGTCTCCTTCAGTACCGTTGCCAAGCCTGATTTTATGAAAAACTGGGGCGGGAACTGGCTTGTGACTTACCTGGAACTTGCGCCCGGAGCTGATATTGCCAAGACGGAAAAGAAATTCCCCGCTTTTCTTAAAAAACACATGAAGGAAGGTGGCTGGAAGTTCTATGAACTGTTTTTGCAGCCGCTGGCCGACGTTCACGCGCAATCGGTAGATATTACGCACGATTATGTCAACTATCAGAAGTTCGATAAACGGTATACCTATGTTTTTTCGATCATAGCGGCCATTGTGCTCGTTATTGCTTGTGTGAATTTTATGAACCTATCGACGGCGCGTTCGACGGGACGGGCGAAAGAGGTCGGGATCCGCAAGTCCATCGGTGCGCAGCGCTATCAGCTGGCGGGGCAATTTATGGGTGAATCGGTGTTACTGGCGCTGTTCGCTTTGGTACTTGCGGTGGGTATCGTGAAGCTGGTAATGCCTTCGGTGGCCAATTTCAGTCAGCGCAAGCTTGAATTTTCTGTATTTCAAAATCCCGGATTGTTGCTGGTCATCTTGCTGGGAACGATACTCGTGGGATTGTTTTCGGGCCTGTATCCGGCGGCATTTCTGTCGGCTTTCGAGCCCGTGAAGGTTCTGAAAGGCACGATCCGGGTCGGGAAAAGTAGCTTCCGGAATGCATTGGTGATCGCGCAGTTTACCAGTGCGGTGTTCCTGATCATCGCTACCGGTTTCGCCGTGAAGCAGCTGCGGTATATGGTGAATAAAGATCCGGGTTTCGACCGGGAGCAGGTCGTGATCGTGCCTTTAAACTCGAAATCGGATAGGAAATATGATGCATTGAAACAGGAACTGCTCACGAGCTCGTTCATCGAGGCGGTTACAGGCTCGCAGCAGCGCCTGGGAAATAACCTGCATCAGACAGGTGTAGCATTCCAGGGCACCCGCGCGAGACGGGAGCTTACGTCTTCACAGGTGGTTGTCGACCCCGATTACCTGTCTTTGTACAAAATCAAACTGATTGCAGGCCGTAATTTCACGCACAGTGCCGGGGATAATGCTAAAACATACATTATCAACGAATCGCTGGCAAAAGAGCTTTTGAAAGATGAACCGACGCTGACGATGCAGACTTTGATCGGCAAGCGGTTCGGGTTCTCGGGAATGGACTCGCTCTCGACGATCATCGGGGTGTCGGAAGATTTCAACTTCAATTCCCTGCACCACAAAATCGAGACCCTTTGCATGTTTAACCAGAAAGACTGGTCGTACTCCGAGATGTCAATACGCATTAAGGGTAAGAATACGCAGCAGGCGCTTGCTGCCATTCAGTCGAGCTGGAATAAACTTGTCCCGGACCAGCCCTTTACGTATTCATTCCTCGACGAGCATTTTGCCGAAATGTACCGTGCCGACAGTCAGGTAAGCGAGATCGTCGGCATACTGGCGGGTCTGGCGATCTTTATATCGTGCCTCGGGCTGTTCGGTCTGGCTTCCTATTCGGCGGAAAGGCGGATCAAGGAAATAGGGGTAAGAAAGGTAATGGGAGCATCGGTATCAGGTATTGTAGCGCTGCTGTCACGCGATTTTCTCAAACTCGTGTTTACTGCCATCATAATCGCCACACCAATCGCCTGGTTTGCCGTGAGAACCTGGCTGAATGACTTCGCCTACCGGGTAGCAATCGAATGGTGGATGTTCCTCGTCGCCGGGGCCCTGGCAATATTCGTCGCATTGTTCACGATTAGTTTCCAGAGTTTGAAGGCGGCTTTGATGAATCCTGTTAAGAGTTTGAGGGCGGAGTAAGGAGAAAGGGGAGGAAGGGGAAGAAAGGGAGGAAGGAGGAAAGGGTTCTTTATTCCTTTCTCCCTTTACTCCCTCCTCCTTCCTCCCAATAAAATAACGATAACAAATACAGCACCAATGCATTGAATTTTAACCAGATAATCCCATGAGCCACATTGCAATCCCTATCCCACCGCTTCAAGGCAAGCAAGAGATCAAAGTTGAGGTAACGATCAACGGCATCAAGCAGAACCTGTTTTATCGGGTCGAGCTATTTTATTGGGAAGATTGTACCAACCCGGTTGCGCACCGCGCCGACTGTATCAGCGAAATGCTGTCGCATCATGATCCGGAATGGACGGTCTACTATATCGGTGCACCCAACGACGAATTTGTGCCGATCACCTTTGTGAAGAAGGAAAGCAGGAACCTGTTACGTGAGGCAATCGCCTGAGAGGGGGATACTCAGGGACTGTTTTAATTCTTTTTTAATCTTTATATGCAACATTGTTGCATTTGTGGTTTTCCTGAAACTACATTTGCATCATTGTTGCATATAAAGATTTTTTTATGAAAAAGCATTTATTCAAAGTACTATTCTCAATGACATTCGGCGCATTGCTCCTGGCTTGCGACGAAAAGGAAAAAGACAATGTAACGCCTGTTGAAGAAACAGAGTACAAGTTTATCCGTGTGGTGGTGAGTGACGAGACTTCCAGGGAACTTTCGCTGGTGGATCCGGTGGAGCTTACGGCAGAGAAGTTCGAAGCCCAGTTTCCCAAATCGGCGCTTTACGGCACCCAGGGCGGGCGGTTTGGGGCGATCGTAAACGGTGCCAACAACTTTGTACAGCTTTTCGACACAGGCTTCGAAGGCCACGGCGACCATGTGGACGTGAAAGGTACGCCGAAGTTCGGCGCATTGACGGGCGACGGCAATAAGCCAACGCATTTCAAGAGCAAGGGCGACGAGATTATCACTTTTAACGACGGCGACGGTACGCTGAGCATTGCCAAAGAGGCGGATTTCCACACCGCCGGTAAGAAAATGACGCTGATCAACGCCGGTAATGTGGCGCATCACGGTGCGATGACGAAGTTTGACAACGGCACTTACGCGATTACTGTGAAGGACGGCTCTGCGGCAGGCACATTACCTGAGCGTGTGAAGATTATCGATGCTTCCGGGAAAACACTTTTTGCCTCAATCATCCAGACTAAAGGCATTCATGGCAATGCTACCAACGGCAGCATTTCGCTGTTTGGGTCTTCCAGCGGTATTCTGGCCGTGGAGCCGACGGGCAATCAACAGCTTATCCCGCATCCCGCCGATTTTGGCGAGGCGTGGTTCGGCTCTATCCTCGAAGCGAAAGGTGCAGGGAAATTCCTTGGCTACACGGCTGCAAAAGGTGTTTACATCATTGATGTCGCGACCAAATCGGTGACGCCGGTTCTGGTGAGTTCCGATATCATGCAGGCGAAGGTCGATTATGCGGGGAACAATGTGGTGGTGTTGCTGCACAGCGGCGAGCTCAGGATCTACGACTTGAAATCCAATACGCTGAAAATCAGCGGATCGGTATTAGGCGCAACAGCGAAAGATGAAACGCAGAAGCCGCAGTTGGAAGCGACGTCGCGCTACGTTTATATCACGCAGCCGAAGAGCGGGGAGCTGCTGGTGGTAAGTACCGGTAATTTGTCCAAAATCAACAAGGTAAAGGTTTCTGCGACCCCTTACCGGCTGGCGATCCTTGGATTCGAGTCCAGCGAAGGACATTAGCAATGCCCCCCGGCAAGCGTTCTACTTGCCGGGGGCTCAAAACCAGAACTTTTCGGAGCCCTCAACTGGCTTCCATTTGCTTTTCGGTTCGAAGTGGTTCCAGATAATGGACGATACTTTGCGGATCAATGCATATCCCTCATTGTCCTTCTCCCACCGCTGGTCCTCCTGGTTTTTCGTTGCAATGCAAAAAACATAGTCGCCGTGTGGCGCATGGACCATCAATACCTCCGATTTTGCCTGGTTCACAGCCCCGCTTTTGGCCGCTATTTTTACATCCGGGGGTATTTGGGAAATGGCCTCGCCGTCCCAGAACTGCATTCCGAGATAGCGGAACATCCGGTCGCTGGCTGCCGGGCTAACGGCTTTTCCGTTCCTGATCATCGTCACCAGTTCCGCCATTTCACGTGGCGTGGTTACGCCCCAGCCGTAACGTGCCTGGAATTCCTTGCGTCCCGGCGTGCGGGAGTTGACGCGCGTGTTCGCAAACCCGTTTCCATCCAGCCACCGATTGATCGCCTCGCCACCGCCGGCCATTGCCTGTAACCACAAGCTGCCGGTATTATCGCTTTGCGAGATCATGAGGTGGATCACTTTGGGCAGCGCTATTTTTGTGCTGTCGCGGAAAGAACCGACGATGCCGTTATCATATTTCAATGAATCGCGGTAAACGAGCTCCTGGCTGAATTGCAGTTCTCCTTTTTCGATCTTATCAAAAATGCCGCACATGATCGGCACTTTAACCATGCTGGCAGTGGGGTAGAGCGAATCGGCATTGACAGTGGCAATGCGGTTGGTTTTGAGGTTGCGCACGTATACGCCCACCTGCCCGTGAAAGCCGGCGAGAGCGGCTTCGAGTTGGGTAGTCAGTTTTTTATCGACGGCAGGCTTGCCCGTTGCATAGCGTTGAGCAGATAAATTCCCTGCTAACAGCATGAAAAAAATCAAAATCGCGGATCTGGTCATACTATATCAGTTTTGAGCGGTGGCTTCTCCTTTGGTTTTCCCTACTTTTTCTCCACTGAAAATCAGTTTCCCCCAGTATTCGGGATAATGCATATTGATAATGCCCTGCGGTGACCATACCCAGTTGTATTCCGGGATTATTTTACCGGTTTCCGCATTGCGTTTCCGGCTGTAACGGCCCTGCTGGTCCACCTCCTGCTGCCAGTTGACGCGCGAAAAATTGATCCGCCATTCAGAGTCGTCGGCCGGGATGACAGGTTTTACATTTTCAGTTGAAAGCGACGCGAACGGAATGGCGATTTCAACAAACCAGCCTTGGTCCTTATTCCTCGCATCGTTCAGCGTGCCGTTCACCGTTACCGCCGATTTCAGCCCTTTAATGTCCCATCTGAGTTGTGCCCGGCCGCCTTTGCGGTAGGGCTTTGGCAAAAAGAGATCGAATGTATTATTGATGGCATTGATTTCCAGTTCGTAATAATTGTTGGTGTCGCCGTCTGGGTCAATGAATACTTCAAAGTCGTTTTCCAGATACACAATCTGGTCTTTCTTGTCCTGATAAGCCCAGATATGCTCCTCTTCGATTTGTGCTCCAATATAAAGGTAGTTGTCGTCCCAGAGCATCTTCACGCGGGTTTCTTGCAGGGGCAGCGGCTTTTTGTCCCCTTCTATATCTACGAACGATGAGGTCCAGGCGGCTTTTTTCCAGGAACGTTCATCCAATTTTCCGTCGATGGAAATGGTCTTTTCAGCCCGGTAGCAGGTGTAGCTTTTGGACGTCGGCGGGGTTTGTCCCTGTGCCGTGACAGCAGTCATGCCGGTCATCACGGCGAGCATGGAAGCGGTTCGAAAAAAGGGGAATCTGTTCTTTGTACTGATTAAATTAAAATTTTTCAAGATAGGTTAAGGGAATTGTTTAAAGAAGTTAAATATAATGCATTTTACTTCTTTAAAAGGTCGCCAGCCTTGTTTTCGCTGCTGAGTAATGCTTCGAAAAGCTTCCACCTTTTGCTGGTATCGGCCGCTATCCCGCCTTGCGATTCGATGTATTTCCTGACGATATCCTGTCCGTAATTGTAGTTGATGACATAGCTCCTGTACTTGCGGATAAAGCGCAGGTAGTCCGAAGCGCCTTTCCCGGACAGCAGGCAGTAATCGGTAAGCCAGCGTTTGGCCTCCTGTTCGCTCATGCCGTTATCTAGCAACCCACGCGCTACTTCGTTACGGGCATAGTTCAATGCCGAGCGGATTGTGAGTGCTTCGAAATACGCATGGCTCATGGCTGTATCCAAACCGGCAAGCGGCATCAGTACGTTTTGGCAGAATTCCCGTTGTTCATCGCCGGGGAAGGCCATGGAAATGCCGTAATTAGCGCTTCCTTCGGCGATCAGCGATTGCGGGCTGAACAATGGATAAAGGGATATTTCCGTCCAGCCTTTGTCGCGGAAAAGGTTCTTTTCCAGCAATGCATTGTACACATGATGCCCCGGGTACCCCTCATGGCATGCCAGGTCGATAGCCCGCTCGATGTAAATAGGTTGACTCACATTGATCTGGATCACGCTTTGGTAATTGCCTTTATACCAATTGTACCCCGACCAGGGTTTGTCGCGAACATATTCGAGCTTGAAATCTTCGCCCGCAGGGAGCGCATAATGTGCGAGTGTACGTTTACGCGCCTCCGTGATGGCCGTCCGGAACACGGTATCGATCTTGTTCGCAGGGATCAAAAAATGATCCGCCAGCTTCTGGTAACGTTCGGGAATGGGGCCTTGCCCGGGTAGCAGCCGGTCGAGCCTGGCAATAAGGCTTTGAAAATGCTTTTCCTCATAAACCGGCGCCACGGCGTCGAACAACTCCCTGGATTCGGCGTCAAATGGTACGAACGTGCCGGAGAAAAGGTGTATCCGTCTTTCGAATGCAGTAAGCTGGGCAGTTAGCCATTCGGCGCGCCGGACGAGCGTGTCGTTTTTTTGTTCCGATGCAACTGTCGCCAGGGCGCGTTTCAGGGCAGTGGCTTTTTGCAGAAATGCTTCTTCGGGAAGTTGTGAAGTGTCGGTTTTGGCAGGCCGCAACGAGTCAGGCCCGTAATAGGCGTCTACAAAATCGCCGTCGTACTGACCGATGGAAAGCCCCAGTTTAACGTACTCTGTGGCAATGCTGTCGAGTTGGTTGTCTGAGGCGGCTGTTTTTTCGCGCTTGCCGCACGCAGTTGCCATTATCGCGATTGTCAACGCCGTGAAGTATTTTTTGAGCATAACGTCAAGATGTTCAGATGAGTAATCCGATTCGTGAATTCTACAATTCGCGCTTAAAATACACAGCTTATCCGGAAACGCGTACTGGAACGGAAATATTAACGAAGCGCTAACGCCGTACATCTGGCGGTATGAATCTGCAAAAGAGAAAACCATGAACAGCAAAGACCTCCTCTACAAAGAAACAGGACTCGTAGCAAGGCTTAAAAGCAACAACAGGAGCGCTTTCGAGTACTTGTACGACCATTATGCTGGTGCCCTGTATGGTATTATCCTCAAAGTCGTCAAAGATGAAGAGCGGGCTGCCGACGCGTTGCAGGACAGTTTTTTGAAAATATGGCGCAATATCGGATCGTACTCTTCCGACAAAGGGACGCTGTTCACCTGGATGCTGAATATTGCCAGAAATACGGCGATTGATATGTTACGGGCCGAAACTAAAACAGATAATAGGGTGATACGTTTGGATGTCGTCAGGGAGCTGGAACACCAGGGGGCCGACGGGTGGAACCACCTGGTAAACGAGATGGATGTAAAAACCTGGGTTACACGGCTGGCACCCGAGCGCCGTGCTCCGATTGAGCTGGTATATTTTGAGGGTTACACCCACGAGGAAGCCGCAGAAAGGCTGTCTATTCCCCTAGGAACGGTAAAATCGCGCATCAGAAAAGGCCTGCAAGAACTCCGCGCGGTGTTTTCCGTGCCAGAAGTACAACTTGAAATTGCCTAAAATCCTATTTTGGCTTTGATTTATGTTGTAAAAGTAACTCGAGACTTATTTGGTTTATCGCCTGTTTCCTTTCCTTAACGTTCTGCGATTGCCACGTCTGGACGGTATTTTCTACTGTCTTATTCTTATTGAATCTAAATTTATTTGGGGATGGTTGTCTGCAATTCTAAATAGAATGTAGCTAATTGGCTGTAATACAGTAATAAAATGACTGCATTTTATTCGCAGTCAATATAAAGCTTGTAGAAGCCGGGGTTTTTGCGAAAAAAAGTTTTGTCGAAATTCTTCAGTGAAAATTCATTGTTATCCACACAACCGGACATTTCCGGTGAATGCCGTTAGTTCACCAAAATGCCCATTTCGTCCTTAAAAACGGCCTTGATATAAAATTTGGATGTAGAAGTTTTACCTGGTCGACCGTGGTCATTGCGACTAAACAATGATTTTGGCGCTGAGGCCAATAGGGCGGGGACGTACACAAAATCTCCTTGCCAGAACGCATTACTGCAAAATTTTCTTCGGTTTCTTAGTAACCGCCATGTCTGTCCAATAAGCTGGTATGTATTGGGGGATATTGAAAAAGTACTATTAGTAATTTTAAGCAGATATGTAACCAGTTGGAATGATGTAAGAAGTTTTTTGTGCCCTAAATCACCTTTTTTTGGGCAAATAGTTGTAATAATTGTTGTAGAAAAACTTGTTAAAATGGATGTAATAACAATTTAAAATCTGGTATAAACATAATTATTACACGGCTGTCATATAAAAAAAGTACTATTTTTGGATGATCTAATTTTTACCTTTGTAACGTACATTTTGTTGACAGGGCTTTCAGCTAATCAATTACAAATCAAATACGTTATGAAAAATTTTACGTTTCTCTTTACCCTTTTACTATTGAGCCTGGGCTTCGCCTTCCAGGCCAATGCCACAACCAGTTGCGGTTGTGAAAACAACGTTCTGACGAACGGTAGCTTCGAGGACTGGACTAACGGCTGGTCTAAATCCACCGGCACGAACTTCGGTACAGACGACGCATATAATATGTGCGGCAACAAGAATGGTTTGATCTCCGGTGCGGGCCAGATATGGCAGGATGTTACCCTGACAGCAGGAAGCCAGGTGAATCTCAGCGTATATGGTGGAACGCACAACAACGACGAGACTCACCAGTTCAAGCTGATCTTTTATACTTCGGGCGGCAACCAGATCGGTGATGCAGTCGTGAAATCGATGAACTTCGAAGTAGGCAGCGGAAACCAATTGCAACTTTTCACCATGTCGGCGACTGCACCGGCAAACGCGGCGAAAGTTCGTTTCCTGCTTTATTCCAGCGGAAACTATTTTAAAGTGGATGCTGCATGTATGAAGATTACGCCTCCCGCGCCTCCGGTAGACTGCGACTGCGTGAACTCGAACCAATATGTAAAAAATGCAAGTTTCGAAAACGGGACAAATGACTGGTCAAAATCCAGCGGTACAAACTTCGGTACCGACGAAGCGTATGAGATGTGCGGCAGCAAAAATGGTTTGATCATCGGTGCCGGATCTATCTGGCAGGATATCAACCTCGTTGCAGGCGCGAAAGTGGATGTGACCGCGTATGGAGGTACACACAACACGGGTGCAACCCACACGTTCAAGCTTACCTTCTATGATGGTGCCGGAAATAAAATCAACACGGGTGAGGCAGTTACGGATATGAATTATCAAGTGGTCGATAGCAAACTCAAACAGTTTTCGATTTCTGCTACTGCACCAGCGGGAGCGGTAAAAGTGCGCTTCTCCATTAACTCTTCCGGGGATTATTTCAAAGTGGATGCGATTTGTACCACCCTCACCCAACCAGTTACCTGCCAGGAATGTAACGGCAATACCCTTCAAAACCCGAGCTTCGAAAATGGCACCAATAACTGGAGTGTGACCGGTACATTGACGGTTGAGTCGACCTACGCGGTTTGTGGCGTAAATGGCGCTAAATTAAGCGGAGCAGGTAAATTCTGGCAGGACGTAGAGTTGCAAACCACAACCGGAAACCAGGTTGTCCTCAACATCTACGCGGCTTTCAGCACTTCCAACAGCCAGAAAATTCAGCTGGTGTTCCTGAGTGAGGCGCAGGCTGAACTCGGGCAGATTACTAAAGACGTAACAAAAGCGCTAAACGACGGAACCTGGGGCCTTGAAAAATATACTTTAAGCGGAACCGTTCCGTCTGGTACCAAATATGTGCGTGTGTTGCTGTCGTCTAACGGAAACGATCTTCTGGTCGACAACGCATGTCTTACTTTCTCCGGCCCGCCTTTGCCGGTAACATTGTCGGTCTTCTCTGCGAAAAAAGAGGGTGCAGTAGCGCAATTGACCTGGGCTACAACCGCTGAAACCAACTCGGCTTACTTCGAAGTACAACACAGCCAGGACGGTAAAAACTGGACAGCGCTGACACAGGTAGAGGCGAAAGGCGAGAGCCGGGTACTTGAAACATACACCTATACGCACACTAATCCATTTGCGGTGAACCTTTACAGGCTGAAAATGGTGGATCTGGACGACACATTCGCTTACAGTGCGATCAAGAGCCTGAATTTTGATGGCCAGGAGCAGATGAATGTTTATCCGAACCCAACCGTCGACCGTATCAAAGTGACGAGCAACCAGCAAATCACAAATGTGAAGGTTTATGCCCAGACAGGTGCATTGGTGATGAACACGACACCGGATTCGGCTAACGAAGTAGACCTGACAAAGCTGTCGCAGGGAACCTACTACGTGAAAATCAACAACGGTCCGCTGATGCGTAAGATCCTGGTCGTGAGATAGGCTTCCGAAGCAATCGGATCTCACTTTCGAAAACCCTTCGTCCACAGTTTCAGGACGGAGGGTTTTTGTTTACATATTAGTTTTAACTTTCGCATTGAAAAGGTAACCGGCACAGGCTTGGAAACAGTTATTAACCATCATATAAAGGAATCGGACTACAGGCCGACAACGACGAGTCCACTATCGCGGGGGGATTTTGGAAGCGATTTCAAATGGGGCGTGGCTACGGCGGCTTACCAGATCGAGGGCGCAGTGTATGAAGATGGCCGGAGCGACTGTGTCTGGGATGTTTTTGCCAGAAAAAAAGGCAAGATCCGGAATGGCGACCATGCGCGGCATGCTTGTGATTTCTACAACAAGTATGAGCAAGACCTGGAACTGGTAAAAGAATTGGGTTTCGAACAATTCAGATTTTCGTTGTCATGGTCACGGATATTACCCGATGGCCACGGACGTGTGAACCAGGCCGGTGTGGACTATTATAACAGGTTGATCGACAAATGCATTGCCCTTGATATAGAACCATGGATTACCCTGTATCACTGGGATTTGCCTCAAATACTGGAAAGGGCCGGTGGCTGGAAAAACCGGCGTATTGTGGAATGGTTCGCCGAATATGCGGCCGTTTGTGCGAATGCATTTGGCGACCGGGTGCAGCACTGGATTGTCCTGAATGAGCCCATGGCCGTGGCCGGGCTTGGCTACACCACGGGGGAGCACGCGCCGGGGAATAAGGGCATTCATAATTTTCTGCCGGTGGTTCATCATTTGGCACTGAGCCAGGCGGAAGGCGGCAGGGTTTTGCGGCAGTTATTGCCCAATGCGCGCATTGGCAATGCGATTTCCTGCTCGCAAGTGATCCCCAACAGCCAGAGCGCGGCGGATATCCGCGCGGCGCGACGGGCAGATGCGTTGATGAACCGGCTTTTCATCGAGCCGGCATTGGGGCTTGGTTATCCGAAGGATGCATTCCCTTTTTTGTCGAATATTAAAAGGTTCATGCGCGAAGGTGACCGGGAAAAATTGAAATTCGATTTCGATTTCTGGGGGTTGCAAAACTATTTTAGCGTGGTGGTACAGCATTCGTACCTGGCGCCCGTGATGTGGCTGAAAGAAGTGCCTGCTACGCTCAGGAATGTTCCTACGACGGGTTTGGGATGGGAAATCAGTCCTTCGGGCATGTACGAGATATTGAAGCAGTTTCAACAGTACAAGGGCGTTCGTGAACTGGTCATTACGGAGAACGGCGCGGCATTTAAAGATAAACTGAAAGACGGGAACGTGGAAGATCACGGAAGGCAGGCCTATTACCACGACTACCTCGATGCGGTTCTGAAAGCAAAAAATGACGGCGTAAACATTACCGGTTATTTCGCGTGGACGTTACTGGATAATTTCGAATGGGCACATGGGTACTCAGCACGCTTTGGCCTGGTTTATGTCGACTTTAAGACGCAGGAAAGGACAGTGAAGGAGTCAGGGAAATGGTTTGCCGGATTTCTTAAAAATCAAAAATGGGAACCTGTTTCCAACTAATTCGAAAAAGGGTGTGTCTACCGCTCATATTAAACCCCTTTAACCATGAAAATCCTGATTGTTTTATTTGGCTTGCTGGCGTGGATAAGTTGCCATGACGAAAGTGACGATATCAACGAACAGGTTTATGAAGTGGATGCAACCTGGACAAATATGCTCGCTACCGATGGCTGTTCCTGGCATTTCACCATCATTTCTCCGGATTCGACGATAACGTTTCTACCCAGTGAAGCGTCCCGTGCCAAGATAGAGAAGGAACTGGGTAAGATCGAAGACTATTACAGTTTCACGCCTGTTCACCTGAAATATAGTCTGACGGGTGCGAAAGGCACCGTGCAATGCGGCTGGGGCCGCACTGCGACGTATGACGAAATTAAAGTCATTGAAATTCACAAAAAGTAATCCCTACAAATGGAGGATATTTTTCGCCTCCTGTTCGGAATAATAAGGACCTAATTCCGCTTCATCAATAATCTCCTGCACCTGCTCTTCTGTGGCAGGTGTAGCTTCTTTAGAGCGGTAGCTTTTTCCATCAGGACGCTCTTCTTCAAATACAATTGTGCCCTTCCTTTGCAGGTTCTGCAGAATGTCCAGTACCAAATTCTCCTCTGTTTCGCGGACGGCTTTTACGCGGTATGTTTTCATGATCTTTTTCTTGTTTAAAGCTTAAATTGCAAAAACTATACCGGCTTCAGACTTTTAAGTAACTCCGTGCAACCTGGCTGTCGTTATTTGCATCATTGATCAAACAAATCAGGAATCCCATGAAAATTAAACAACTACTTACTTTCGTCCTGTCTGCGCTATCTTTCTTAAGCGCGTGTGCACAAGGCGATGATGACAAACCTTACGTGACTAAAAATTTCAACGGCTCGGCCCTTAAAGAACTGCAAGTAGAGACTTCCGGTGGTTCGATTTCCGTTACCGGCGGACAATCGGATGGTTTCAAAGTGGAAATGTATGTGCGCGGCAACGGCTGGAACGGCAATAAGAACCTGACCAAAGAGGAAATAGAAGACAGACTGGAAGATTACGACATCCTGATTGGCACCGAAGGCGGCAAGGTCCTAGCGACTGCAAAGCGCAAAAACAACTTGCAGTGGAACGAGAAAAGAAGTATCTCCATCGCATTTAAAGTAACAGCCCCGCGTAATGTGGCCACCAATCTCAAAACCAGTGGCGGAAGCATCAAAATCGCTTCTCTGACAGGCGAGCAAAATTTTTCCACCAGTGGAGGAAGTCTTAAAATCGACGATCTCGACGGGATCATCCGCGGCCGTACTTCAGGCGGAAGCATCGATGTGGCGCATTGCAGCAAGGACATTAACCTCCACACCAGCGGAGGAAGTATCAAGGCCAACGAGCTGAAAGGCAAGATCGAGCTGAAAACATCCGGCGGGAGCATTGAACTCAATCAACTCAACGGTGATATTCTGGCACATACCAGTGGCGGAAGTATCCGTGGTGAGGGTGTGGACGGTTCGCTTGACGCCGGCACTTCGGGTGGTTCTGTCCGGTTGGCCGGGGTTTCCGGGAGCATTCGGGCAAACACCAGTGCAGGCAGCATTGAACTGGAATTGAAATCGCTCGGTAAATATGTGGATCTCTCCACATCAGCTGGCAGCGTGCGGGTAACGATGCCGTTGGATAAAGGCGTTGACCTAAACCTGAGAGGCAACCGGGTGTCTATCCCGCTGAAAAACTTCGACGGATCTGCGGAAAAAGATCGTGTTCAGGGTAAAATGAATGGCGGTGGTATTCCCGTAACGCTGTCGGCCAGTGCGGGCGGCGTTTATGTAAATCAGTAAGACATACCTAATTCGATGTACACGAATGAGCAGGCGGTTTACCGTTTGCTCATTCGTGTTTTTAAACCTGTTACCAAATCGCTAATGCAGCGTCAAAAGGGGAAAACAATCCCGACGTATGTATCAGAGAATTCTAAACAGTTTACAGGATTTCTTCGGAATATCCCGCAAAGAGGCCCGCGGAGCGCTCATGATGATGCTATTCTGCGTGATGACCATTTGGACACCCTTCTTTTTCCGGCGCTGGATTTTGCCGCTCGTGCCAACAGGCAGTCCGCCGCCGGAGCGTAAAATGCTCGATAGCATTGCCCTGCTGTTGGAGAAACAGCAGATTTCCTATCACCGGGAAAAAAAGCGGTCGCCTGCGCGTGAGGCACCACTACTTTCAGAACCAATAAAACTGACTCATTTTGATCCTAACAACGCTTCCGAAAGGGAGCTCAGAGGAGTCGGTATTCCCGCATTTATAGCCAAGCGCATTGAAAAATTCAGAAGCAAGGGAGGCCAGTTCCGTCGTAAGGAGGATTTATTGAAGATCTACGATTTTCCACAGGACCTGTATGCACGGCTGGAAAACTATGTAGTAATCCCTGCAGAGGATGGAAATGCCCAAAACGCAGGTAATAGTGTGCTTAAACCCCAATCTACCGCCATCAGGGAAGCCGGGCGTAGCAACCAGGCATTCGATATCAACCAGTGCGATACGACCGCGCTCATACGTCTGCGGGGAATCGGCGGCAAGCTTGCCCAGCGTATCTTAAAATTCCGCGACGGGTTGGGTGGGTTTTATTCAACAGATCAATTTAGCGAAGTGTATGGGCTCGATTCACTTGCATTGTCGGAGTTGAAGCGCTATGCGAAGGTGGCTAGCCCGGTTAAGAAGATCAATATCAACACCGCCACAGCCGACGAGCTTGGGCGCCATCCTTATTGGCGGAACCGTAAACAGGTTCAGGTACTGATGAATTACCGAACGCGGCACGGGCCGTTCCGTTCGCTGGAAGAATTGCGGAATGTGAAAGTGCTGGACGACGCGACGATACAAAAAACAGGGCCATACCTGTCGTTCTGATGGTATGGCCCTGTCGCAGGAAGCAGTATTTGCTAGAAGTTGGGTTTCAGGAGGTACTTCGAGTAGAAAGTATCGATCACTTTCACAGCCTCGTCGGGCGTATCTACCAGGCTGATCAGTTTGAGGTCTTCCGGATTGATATTGTGCTCGGTAAGCATAGTTCCCTTGATCCATTCCAGTAACCCCGACCAATAGGCAGTACCTACAAGGACGATCGGGAAACGGCCGATTTTTTTCGTCTGGATCAGTGTCATGGCTTCGAAAAGTTCGTCGAGTGTACCGAAACCGCCGGGCATAACGATAAAGCCTTGCGAGTACTTGACGAACATTACTTTACGCACGAAAAAGAAATCAAAATTGATGCTCTTGTCGTGGTCGATATAAATGTTGCTATGCTGTTCGAAAGGCAGTTTGATATTCAATCCGACCGATTTTCCGCCCTGCTGGAATGCACCTTTGTTACCGGCTTCCATAATACCGGGCCCGCCGCCGGTGATCACACCGTAACCGTGGCGCACCAGTTTCGCCGCAATATCCTCTGCGGTTTTATAGTGAGGGTTGTCGGGCAATGTACGGGCTGAGCCGAAAATCGAAACGCACGGGCCTATTTTAGCCAGTTTGTCAAACCCTTCTACGAACTCAGCCATGACTTTAAATACAACCCATGAGTCGGCACTCTTGATCTCGTTCCAATTGCGGTCTTCAAACGCCTCCTTGATCCTTTTCTCGTCCTCGGGAACCGCCGGGTTGAGGAGGGAAACATCAACTAATTCTCCATTCGTAGGTTTCACTTCTTCACTCATATTTAGAAATCCATTGAGTTGTTGATAAGTATAATGGTAACTTTGTGCCATTAACACCAATAATAAAAAACTTTTCACTCTGTCCGCCGTCGTTAACGAACGGTGGGCTGTAATTAACAAAAAAGTAATGAGAAAAATTGCTATCGGCTCCGATCACGCAGGTTTCCCCTACAAGCAACCGGTTATCGACTGGCTTACCACCAACGGTTTCGAAGTGAAGGATTTCGGAACATATAGCGCTGACTCGGCGGATTATGCGGATTTCGCACATCCGGTGGCAAGCGGTGTGGAAAGCAATGAGTTCGAAAAAGGTGTGCTGCTTTGCGGAAGCGGGCAGGGCGTATGCATTACCGCGAATAAGCACCAGGGCGTACGTGCCGCGCTTGTATGGGATACGCCGCTGGCACCTTTGGCCCGCCAGCATAACGATGCGAATGTGATTTGTTTTCCCGTGCGTTTCATCGAACTCGAAACTGCGCTGGCAAGTCTGGAAGCATTTTTGAGCACAGAATTCGAAGGCGGCCGTCACCAGACGCGCGTCGACAAGATTTCCTGCTAGTAAGCCCTTTGGTAAATACCTTTCCAGGGGCTCTGGATATATTGCTTTTTCAATGCCGGGACCCGGTTCAGGAGTTTCGGCATAATATTCACTTTGTCAATCACATATTCGGGCGGGTCTTTGCGGAAATTATCATAGACGTGGATCACGCTGTCGAAATTGTCGAGATTCTGTAAATCGTAGCTGGCCAGCTCCCAGTTCAGATAGGGCGTGGCCGTGTCGTTGTTGATATATTCCCCTGAATTCTGCCCGAGAACGAGAATGCGCTTGCCGCGGATCTGTTCCGGTAAATCGGCTGCTTTGGCCCGGAGGTTTTCCAGCTTGCCCATCGAAACACCCGGCAATATGCCTCTTAATCCCTGATACTGTATTAAAACGATCATCGCGCCCATGAGCGTGAACTGCAATTCATCGGCCCAGCTGTTCTTTTTGAAACTCTGAAAGTAATGCGTAGCAAAGAAAGCCGCTGGCGGGATGAAGATCACAAACTGCATGGGTGCCAGGAACTGCATGAGCGGAATGGTGAATACCGCCGCGATAAACCAGAGCGCCATAACCTGTTGAATGCGCGTTTGGTAGTTGACAAACCGGAGCGTTGTGAAGATCCGCATAAAACCCATGATCCCGAAGCCCAGGGGCAGCAACAGCGACGCTAGCAGGGAAGAAAAGTCATTGAGGTTATATTGTTTTACCTGGAATACCGAGGTCAGCAGGTTCCGGTTGAGGCTTTCTATGCCATTGTTCAGATAGAAAAACAGCACGACCATCAGCAGCGGAAATATCGATCCGAACAAGCCGAGCAGGTGGTGCCGGAAAGTGGAACCCGTGTAGAAGAGCAATGCCAGAAATGCCCAGACCATAAACAGTGACGCCGGAAGGTAGAACAGCGTGGCAACACCGATATAGATACCCAGCTCAAAAACCTGCGTGGTTACTTCCCGTCTGACAAGCATTTTAACAATGGAGCCGAATGCGAACAACAGAAAGGTATTGGCGAGTAGCATGGGCGATAATGTACCCATGTCGAAGGAAATATTCAGAAACAGCGCGTATAATGCACCTGGCAGGAACGTGCGCTCGGGGAAAACGTCGCGGGAATGGATAACATAATTGAAATACAATATCTGCACCAGCGAAACGCCCATCGCAGCCAGCTGGTACACCCATTGGGCACGGCCGAAAAGGCTGTCGATGAGCCAGTAGGTGAGGCCCGAGAACGGGCTTACGTTGTCCCATACGTCGCGGTAGAGCATAAACCCGCGGCCCATTTGCTCGCCTACCAGCATCCAGTTTAGTTCAGGGATCAGCAGCGGTGCGCCACCCAGGAAAAAAGGGAGGCGGAGCAGCAGGAAGAATACTACTAAACTGATGGTCTGGTACCGTGCATTTACGCGAAAAAAACTAAGCAAGCGGCTGGTGGATTAGGTATCTGACGGGAAATAAGTTTCACGAAATTACAATGCCGGGTTCTACAAAAACAAAATAAGTATGGATATTTGTACTTATTGAAAGGAGAGAGGGAATGATTTAGGAGATGTTGGTTTACATTGTCCTAACTGGTGAACCAGGATGTGCGGTCAGGACCGGCAAAATCCCTCCAATTAACGTTCACAATATGGAATCGAAAAGACAACAAAAAGTAGGCAGGCAAATTCAGAAGGACCTGGGAGAGATTTTTCAAAAGGATGCGCAGCACCTTACCAGCGGCGCCTTTGTGACGATCACCGCCGTGCGGGTTACACCCGATCTGAGCATCGCCAGGGCTTATCTGAGCTTTCTGCCTGATAAAAACAAAACTATGCTGTTGGAGACGATCCGGGAAAATACCCGTTTCGTCCGGCAAAAACTCGCCGAGCGTGTCCGTCACCAGCTGAGGATTGTTCCCCACCTCCAATTTTATATCGACGATACGGCCGAATATGCGGCTAAAATGGATCAGTTGTTCGCGGACCTGGTAATCCCGCCTGCACAGCCCGACGAGGAGGAAGATACCTACTGATCAAGTTCGAGCCACCATGGACATTTCCTACCGGATTGCCGTTCGCTACTTTTTTTCGCGTAACAAAAGGAGTTTCATCAGTCTGATCGCCCGCATCGCTATGGCCGGTGTGGCGGTAGGGACTATGGCTATGGTGGTGGTATTGTCGGTGTTCAACGGGATGGAGGATCTTAACCGCAAGATTTTCAAGACATTCGATTCGGATGTGCGCATTGTACCTGCGGAAGGCAAACGGTTCAAAATGACGCCGGCGCTGATGAATGAATTGAAAGCTGTGAATGGCGTAAAACTGGTCACGAAAGTGATCGAGGACAATGCGCTGGCCCGGTACGGGAACCAGCAAACGATTGTCCGCCTGAAAGGTGTCGACAGTACATTCGAACAGCAGCGACAGCTGGATACCGCCATGATCGAAGGTACGCTGGCCCTGACAGGCAACAACGGGACGCCCTACGCGGTCATCGCCGAAGGTGTGCGGAATGCCCTGTCGATTTCACTCGAAGATATATTCACCCCGCTCGAACTGCTTTATCCGCGCACCGGTTCCAAAACGCTTAACCTGACATCGCCCGAAGCTTTCAACCAGCTCAATTTGCGGCCGGGAGGGGTATTTTCCATAGAATCACGCTACGACGACTACATTATCGGTCCCTTAAAACAGGTCGAAGGCCTGATGGGATACCAGGGAGAGCTTACGGCGCTGGAAATTTTCATCGCGCCGGGATATACGGAAAAGGATGTAAGCGAGGAAATCGGAATGAAGCTGGGCAAGGCTTTTGTAGTGAAAGACCGTGACTCGCTGAATGCCGATCTTCTCCGGGCAATAAAAATGGAAAAGCTTTTTGTAGCAGTAACCCTTTCGCTGATTATTTTAGTAGCTGCAATCAATATCTTTTTCTCGCTCAGCATGTTAGCCATCGAGAAAAAGAAAGACGTTTCGATGCTGTATGCGATGGGTGCAACGCAATCGCTGATCCGGAAGATCTTTATAGCGGAAGGCGCGATTGTGGCGTTTTCGGGCGCCATTGCGGGTCTTCTGGGCGGGATCGTGATTTGCTGGCTGCAAATGCGGTACGGATTTGTTTCGATGGGTATGACCACCTCGCTGGTGGATGCTTACCCGGTTAAATTAATTTGGGAAGACATACTCTACACGGGCGTAATTGTCGTTATGATAACTATGGTTGTTTCGTACATCCCCGCCAGAAGGGCAGCGGAAGCGGGTGCGCTGCTGCGGATATGACGTGATTTGACAACACCAGAGAATCGTTTATTAACTTATTTACATTGACTTACTTCCTAGCAATCAATCAGAAAGCGGATATGACCGGTGATATTAAAAGGCCTTCTTTGAACCGATTGATCTTTACAGTTTTTGGCATACTTTCTCTCTCATTCAGCGCCTTAGCGGGTGTGGATGCTGACACACTTTACAGAAGAAACCCAGGTACGGTAACCAAGCAGGGCCCTTACCGCCCCGAAAGAGCCCGCAAGAGCGATATTTTGTATACCCGGCTCGATGTACAGCTGGATTGGGTGAAGCAACAAGTACCCGCATCGGCCATCTTGAAATTCAAATCCCATTTTTATCCACAGAATGTTCTCGAACTGGATGCAAAGGGATTTGATGTAAAGGGGGTTTCATTGCTGGATACCAATACTGAATATGGGGACCTGACGACGGAAGAAATTGCCGGAAAAGTCAAAAAGAAGCTGGAATTCACCTATGACAAGCGTAAGCTCACCGTCAAGCTGGGCCAGGAATACACCCGGAAGGACACGCTTTTTGTAAAAATAGACTATATAGCGAAGCCCAACGATGTACCGAGGGGCAAGGAAGACGACAGCGCTTCCGATAAAGGGCTATACTTTATCAATGCCGATGGCCTCGACGAGGGCAAGCCTCGGCAGGTATGGACGCAGGGAGAAACCGAGGGCAGTTCCTGCTGGTTTCCGACGATTGATGCACCGAACCAGAAGTTTACACAGGACATTTATATAACGGTTGACAGCACCTACAAAACGCTTTCGAACGGCTTGCTGGTAGAGCAGCTGGAAGGTAAAAAAGGTATGCGGACCGACCATTGGAAACAGACGAGGCCGCACGCGCCTTACCTGGCCATGATAGCGGTCGGGGATTTTGCGGTGGCGAAGGATATGATGCCGAATGGGCTGGAACTGAGCTATTATGTGGAGCCGAAATATGGTGCCGATGCACAGGCCATCTTCGGCCGGACCCCGGAAATGATGGGTTTTTTTACGAATATTTTCGGCGTTGAATATCCCTGGGAAAAATACGCGCAGATTGCTGTAAGGGATTTTGTAGCCGGAGCCATGGAAAATACAACGGCGACTGTTCACGAAGAAGGCGTACAAAACGACGCCCGCTCGCTGGTAGATGGTAACTCCGACGCCGTGGTCGCGCACGAATTGGCCCACCATTGGTTCGGGGATTATGTGACGGCCGAAGAATGGGGGCAACTTCCATTGAATGAGTCGTTTGCCAACTATGCGGAATACCTTTGGAGTGAATACAACGACGGCCGCTTTGAGGCGGATTGGGGTAATTTGCAGGAAACCAAGGAATATCTGGCAGAATCGGAAACCAAACAGGTACCGATGATCCGCTACTTCTATAAAGACCGCGAGAATATGTTCGATGCCCATTCTTATGCCAAGGGTGGCCGCATTCTGCATATGCTACGGGCGCTGGTAGGGGATGATGCCTTTTTTGGCGCTTTGCAACAGTATCTCAAATCCCACGCATTTGGTACCGCCGAGATCGACGACCTGCGAATGTCCTTCGAAAAAGTGACCGGCCAGGACCTGAACTGGTTCTTCGACCAATGGTTCCACCGCCCCGGGCATCCCGTATTGAAGATCGACCAACAATATGTGGCTGCGCAGGGAAAGGTGCTTTTAAAAGTAAAACAGACACAGGATACAGTGGCGACAACGGTATACCGGTTGCCCGTAAAAGTGGATGTGTGGGTGTCGGGCAAAAAGAGCCGCTACGATGTGGTGGTGGACAAAGTGAATCAGACGCTTGAATTTCCTGCCGCTAAAAAACCTGATCTGGTGATATTCGATGCCGAGGCGAACTTGCTGGCCGTGATCGAGCATGATAAAAACAGGCCGGAAATGGAATTTCAATATGTGAATTCCGACCGTTTCCTGCATAAATACGATGCATTGTCCTCTCTCGAAGGCGCGTTGGCCGACACGACTGCCAGAAAGATCCTTGTGAAAGCGATGGACGATCCGTTCTGGAAACTACGCCAGATGGCGATTAGCAATTTCGCGGAATATGCGGGTGAAGGGTTTGCAGATATTGAAAAAGTAATCCAGAGTCGTGCTCAGACCGACCCGCATCCACAGGTACGCTCCGAGGCGATCATTACCCTGGCATCCTTCGGTGACAATAACAGCGATCCGATTTTCAAAGCGGCATTGGCTGACAGCTCTTACCTCGTAGCATCGGTAGCCATTGAGAAATATCTGATGAGCCAACCTAACGATGCTGCGGAAGTTGCCGCACAGTTCGAGAACTCGCCTAACGACGCGATCATTACGTCGGTCGGGAATTACTATGCAGGCCTTGCCCAGCCGGAGCGGTTCGATTGGTTCCTTACCAAAATGAATGCGATGAAGCCGACGGAGAAATATAATTTCCTGCAAGTTTTTGGTAAATACCTCATCAAATCAAAGCAGGATATTCAGCGTAAAAGCATTCCTATCCTCGAAGGCCTCGCGCGTGACAATTCTTCCTATTTCGTACGTTTTGGCGCATTCCAGGCCCTAGGCCTCCTTACCGACATTCAGGGTGTAACCGCGCTTCGGAAAGACATCCGCGCAAAAGAAACCGAACCGAAGCTGAAAGAAATGTACAGCCAGTTTGGCGATTTATAACAATACCGCACACCGCAACGTGAGGAGGGAGGTTAGGGGTTGTCACTAATAGTCAAGGGTTGTCATTTGTAGTCAGGTGTTGTCAAAAGGTCAGTTGTTGTATTCCAATGATTACTCCTGACAATACCTGACTTTTTTATGACCACCCCTGACCACACCTGACAAATTCAGTTACGTCGTCGCATCACTGCGGATCAAGATAATAGTCAAGGTTTTCCTTCGTGATAATGTCTAGCGGCAGGAATTTGATTGCGGGGATTTCCTTTTTGAAAATCAAATGGTTGGCCAGCTGGTGAATGCCCCAGTAACCTTGTCCGAGTGGGTTCTGGTTGATGAGGAAATCGATAATGCCTTTGTTGAGGTATTGCTGGTTGGGGCCGATCAGGTCATAGCCAACCAGTTTGATATCCTTCAACGCATTTTTTTCGAGGTAAGCGGCTACTTCGAATGCTTTTGAATTGGTAACGTATACCGCACCGAGGTCGGGATATTGTCTGCGGATCTCATCCAGTTGCTTATCCAGGCCCTCTTCTTCCGGGAAGTTGATTTCCTTGCTGATCACCTTGAATATACCGTCCAACTTTTCGCCTTTGAAATAATCGCGGAAACCTTCTTCCTTGGTAATCAAATGCGCCGAGTTGGAAATATCTTCATTGACATGTGCTACCAGCACCGTTGCCGGTGAATGCAGGCCGAAGCGCAGGATTTTAGCTGCCAGCGACCCGCTGCGGTACGAATCCTGACCAATGTAGCACAATGGGTTCACATGCTCGATCTGCGTGTTGAAAAGCACATAAGGAATGCCCATTTCGGCCCATTCTTTGAAAAACGGCAATGCCTCCTTGTAGAATATCGGCGCGATCAGCAGGCCGTCGGGATGCTCGCGGCCCACTTCCTTTGCTTTGGCGATAAAGGAGGTGTCGGAATGTGAGTTGAATATGAATTTGGTGATATGAACACCGTATTGCCGGAGCTCTTTCTCAGCCTTTTCAAGGCCGTTATGCGGCGCTTCCCAGTAGGAATCGAGGTTGGGGTCGGGGATGAGGGCTGCCAGATTGAAAGCCCGCTGCGATTTCAGGGACTGGGCAATCAGATTCGGTTCGTAGTTCAACTCCTTAATAATGGCCAGGATTCGCTCACGTACGTCGTCGGCTACTCTGCCGCGGTTGTGTAAAACACGGTCCACTGTGCCTTTGGAGGTCTGTGCTCTCTCCGCTATATCTTTGATTCTGACAATTTTCTTTTTCACTCTTGACTATAATTCAGGGATTTTTTATTTCCATTCAGCAAATCTAACAAGTAATTATGAAGATGGAGGAAATAGTGTGTTTCTAGTAAAAGGCAACTATGGTGAACAAAATTTTTCAAATTTTTTTTATGATAAATTTGAGGTTTTAAACATTGCCCGTTAGCTTTACCTGACTAAAAACTACTATTTGTGGTAACTATCGTGTACGAACCCGGTGTTTCTTTTCAAATGCGTGCTCGAACACTTTTTTTAAATATTGTTAGGAAAAACCATTTTGACAACTAATTTTGTAAATAAGATAAGAAAGAAAATTTTATTCTTTAATATTCCTAACCTTTAACCGTTTCAGGAATTCAATTATTGAAATTCCTATATCCTAAACCTAAATGAAGCGTACGGCCTGGTCTGTACGCTTCTTTGTTTTTTATCCCTGCCGGAATTCGATCGTAACATCGTCGCTGTCGACGTAGGACGAGCAGGTGAGTATCCAGCCTTCGGCCCGGTCGCGGTCGGTAAGTACCTCGTTTACGCTCATATGCACTTTCCCGCTCGTACAGACAGCCGCGCACGACGAACATCGTCCGCCCTTGCAGCTGTACGGCAGTTGTATGCCCTCCGCGAGCGCGGCATCCAGTACCGTCGAATGTGCGGGTACGAGAAGCCCATACGCAGCGCCCCGGAAATGAAGCATAATGCGATGCGGGTTCGAAACGGGAGGAGGTGGAGGCGGGGAGGTGATCACGAAATTTTCTTTGCGGATCTGTGCGCCGGAAAAGCCCATGAAATGCAGCGTTATCTCCGTCGATCGCATGAGATCGAATGGCCCGCAAATGAAGAAGCGTGCGTTCTGCCGGCTGAAACGAATGGATTTCCCGATGAGTTGTTCCAAACGCGTATTATTAATGCGTCCCCGGATGCCGTTCCAATCGTCGGTTGGCTGACTGTGAATGTGGATGACATTGAGCCGCTCGGGAAAGCGTGCGTGCCATTCGGTAATGTGCTGCCAGAACAGGGTGTTGCGGACGTTCCTGCTGGCGTAAATCAGCGTGACATGGCTTTCCGTTTCCTGTGTAAGGGTTTGTTTTAGCAGGGAAAAAAGCGGTGTAATGCCGCTGCCCGCGCCGATCAGCACGATATCGCGTGCGCCGTTTTCTTCCTTTTCCAGCACAAACCTGCCCGATGGCGCCAGGGCTTTAAAAATATCACCGACTCGGACATGATCGATCCACAGGCGGGAGATTTCCCCGTTCGGTACTCTCTTGACGGTTATGGCAGGAAATGCATCTACGCCTGGTGCCGAGCTCATCGAGTAGGAGCGGCGTACTTCGTGGCCATGCATATCGATGAGGAAGGTGAGGAACTGGCCAGCCCGATAATTGAATTTACTGCCGTCGGTAGTTTCAAAAACGAAGGTCTTGGCGTCGTCCGTTTCCCGGATGATCTCGCGGAGCTTTAATGATATGGTGTCGTCTGCCATTTGCCTGACTCAGGGATTGGATAATAAGTTAAGTGCCGTTGGGCCGTTGCTGGTTCCACAGTGCCTCATATTCGGCCAGAAGTGCCCAGCAATGCGCCTCGCACGTCCAATGCATATGCACGAGCGGACTCGCCGACAGCCGGTAAAGCAGCGGGTTCTCGTACGCGGTAAGCAATCCTGCTATAAAAAAATGGAAGCCTTTAAAATCCTTTTCAGAGAAACTTTCGACTGGAACGCGCCCGGTTGGTTGGCCAAGCCGGATGAGAGAAGTCGCCAGCAAAACCTGGTCCATACGGTTTTGGGTGATTTTGAGGATTGTTTTGCAATCGTCGATCAATTGCTGGCGGATAGGCCGCAATGCGGGCGGATCAAAGGCCGCTATGAGCCTTGAAACATGGTAAATGATCAGTGGCGTTCGAGGGTACTGGTGTGCACAGCGGAATGGCGCCTCGATATACCGACTCGTTTCAATTACCGAACGGATATATTCAAGACTGGCTTCGTCGTGCACATTCAACGGCAGGTTATAATGTAAAATGCAATACAGCATATTGCTTAGCACGCTCACATCGAACTCGACATACATATTCTTGCCAAACCAGGTAGAATAGGCGGGCAGCAGCTTGTATTCAGGATAGGTGTTCCTGATCCAGAGCCTGGTACCATTGGCGTGTAGCGCCAGTTTTTCTTTTAACCAAAATAACTCCTCCTTCGAAGGATCGGTGGTGAGATAGGCAAATGCGGTGTCATCGATGTCGTCGGGAATGCGGAAATGTTCGAAACGATGAAACCAGCGACCGTTCGGGAAATGGCGCGAAGGCTTGGTTTTCCAGAAATTATAGGTTTTTAACCCATCCTTGTTTTGGAAGTCGGGGTAGTTGGCAGTTACCCGCTTATGGATCGCGTCGATCTGTGCCTGGCTTGCCGCATTGCAATATTTCCGGATAGATTGGAGAGTGAATGCGGTGATCGCCGAAAAGAACATTGTCGTGTCCGGCCGCCGGTAGCCGATCAGGGAATTGGACCTTTGTGCCGGAAACAGACCTTTTGGGAAAAGTGCATTACCGGTCGATTGTAATGTCTCAATGCGGTCTATAAACTTTTCCAACGGTGGCTTCATGCGCCGAAACTAACAAAACACATCAAAAAAAGAAACCCTGCCGGTTCGGGACAGGGTTTCCATGAATAAGTTCAGGCATTAAACGCCTTCTGCAACTACTTCTTTTACGTCGGGCACCATGCGGGTCAGCAGGTTTTCGATACCGGCCTTCAACGTCAATGTCGACGACGGGCAGCCGCTGCAAGAGCCTTGCAAAAGCACCTTCACGACGCCAGAGCCTTCATCGAACGAATGGAAGTTGATCGCACCACCGTCCGATTCAACGGCCGGACGTACATATTGGTCTAACGCAGCTTTGATTTTCTGAACCGTATCGGAATCCCGCGCATCGACGATCAGCGTATTGCTATCGATCGTCTTTTGCTCGAACACCGGGTGGTTTTCTTCGAAATAGATTTTGATGAATTGCTTCGTATCGCGCAAAACCTCTTCCCAGGCAATATCGTCGCCTTTGGTAATGGTAATGAAGTTGCTGGCGATGAATACGCGCTTCACATGTGGAAACTGGAACAGATCGGCGGCAAGCGGCGATGACTTGCCCTCTTCCAACGCTGCTTCCAGTGAAGGGTAGTCAAAAGAAAGCCCGTCGGGTACCAGCTCGAAATTCAGAACGAATTTCATCGAGTTGGGATTGGGGCTCAATTCGGTATATACAAAAATAGGTCGTGACAGCATTGGGACGGTCGATAATGATTGGGTAAAACAACTTTCCGGCTTAGAGAACACCGAATGCGGGCTTTTGGTTTGGCAGCGGGCGCATTAACCACTAAAAGACCCGTCAAACTGATGTCTGACGGGTCTTTTATCTTTCGCGAAAATGTGCTCGGCGTGTGGATTACGCTTCTGCAGTTGCTTCAACCGCGATCGGCTCGATGTGAACGTAAGATCTGTTTTCACGGGTCTTACGGAACACTACGTTACCATCAACCAATGCGAACAATGTGTGGTCGCGGCCGATGCCTACGTTCTTACCTGGGTTATGCTTGGTTCCACGCTGACGAACCAGGATGTTACCTGCTTTTGCCAACTGGCCACCGAATAATTTTACACCGAGACGTTTACTTTCCGATTCACGTCCGTTTTTCGAGCTACCTACACCTTTCTTATGTGCCATGATATCTTATACTTAAATTGTAATTTCCTGATTTGAACTGATTCCGGCTTCCGCCAGGTGAATTAGGCAACGATTTCGTCGATGCTGATTTTGGTCAGATACTGACGGTGACCGTTTTTCACACGATATCCTTTGCGACGTTTCTTTTTGAAAACGATCACTTTCTCACCTTTAAGGTGTTCAAGAACAGTTGCTTTTACAGAAGCACCTGCTACTGTCGGAAGACCTACCTGTACTGTGCCTCCGTTATCAACGAGAAGGACTTTGTCAAATACAAGTGCAGCGTTCACGTCACCTTCAAGCCTATGCGTGAAGATTTCGCGACCCTTTTCAACTTTAAATTGCTGACCTGCGATTTCTACGATTGCGTACATGTTAATAATTATATTAAACCTGGATTCAAAATTTGAGGTGCAAAGATAAAAAGAGAGTGGCAGAATCACAATGCATTAGGTGGAATATTCCTGTTTTTTTAATATCTCGCAACATGGCAAGGCCGCGTTCAGGGTAATGCGCAACCTGGTTGTCATGTAACGGGCCTGCGGCGCATTTGAACTATATCTGCCCGATGTGGTTAAAAATGCGCAAAAAGTTACCTTTATATGTTTCGGAGGAACTCCCGCGTTTAGACATTGAGCGTTTTGAAATGCCTTAACAAAGTTTAACACCTAGCGCTTTTACTTTTACCTGATATTCGGGTCGAAGAGACAGTAGATTTAGAAAACATGAAAATAAAAGTCAGTCGTTGGGGTTTGTTGGTACTGTTTTTCGCATTGATCGGCCGACCGACCGGTGCGGAGGGCATCGAGGAAGGCAAGCAGGGGCAGGGGGGATACCAGGTCGGCGATGCCGTATCGAACTTCCGTTTGAAAAATACCGATGGAAATATGGTTTCCCTTTCGGATTTCGCTGGCTCAAAAGGCGTGATCGTGGTGTTTACCAGCAATCATTGCCCGTTTGCAAAGGCTTACGAAGACCGGATCATCGCGTTGAATACTAAATTTGCAGGACAGGGCTACCCTGTGATTGCGATCAACCCTAGTGACCCCGGGACGCACCAGGACGATACTTTCGAAAAAATGAAGGAACGTTCTGCCGCCAAGCACTATGGTTATCCTTATCTTGTGGATGATACGCAGCAGGTAGCGCGGAAATTCGGGGCCGGTCGTACGCCGCAGGCATTTGTGCTGCAAAAAAACGGCGCACAATTTTCCGTACGGTACATGGGCATGATCGACGATAACCCGCAGGACGCCGCCGGTGTGACAAAACTGTACGTCGATGAGGCGGTGACCAATCTTGCGGGCGGTAAACCCGTGGTGACCACCGTCACGAAACCGGTAGGCTGCGCCATCAAGTGGAAAAATCAGTGATTTTTGAAGAAAATTACCCTATGATCAGAATTTTAATACTCCTCCTCGCTGTTGCATTCTTATTTCCGGTAGCCGCCCAGGCACAGACTAAAAGCAAGAAATTCTCCAATGAAGGGGAGTTTACGAACAACTGCGAAGGCCCGGCTGTCGACGAAGACGGGAATGTTTATGCCGTCAACTTCGCACGGGACGGTACGATTGCACAGATCAGCAAAAAAGGTAATGCCAGTTTTTTCGTGACCTTGCCCAAAGGCAGCACAGGTAACGGAATCCGGTTTGTCGACAAAAACACTTTCTACGTAGCCGATTTCACGGGCCATAATATCCTGAAAGTGGATATGATCACCAAGGATGTTTCCGTTTTCGCCAACGAGCCGAAGATGAACCAACCGAACGATCTGGCGGTAACTGCCTCCGGTCATATTTTCGCTTCCGATCCAAACTGGAAAGAAGGTACCGGGCAAATATGGCACATTACTCCCGAAGGAAAAGTAAACCTTGCCTTTGGGAACATGGGCACTACCAATGGTATCGACGTAAGTCCTGACGAAAAGAAGTTGTACGTCAACGAGAGCGTACAGCGCAATGTGTGGGCGTTCGATCTGGCGGCCGACGGGACATTATCCAACAGAAAATTGCTTCACCATTTTGAAGACGGCGGCATGGACGGCATGCGCTGCGACGTGCACGGTAATCTGTACATCGCACGTCACGGTAAAGGCGAGGTAGCCGTGCTTTCGCCCGAAGGAAAAGTAATTCATACCATTCAAACAATCGGAAAGAAGGTTTCGAACATCTGCTTCGGAGGCAAGAATGGTAAGACCTGCTATATTACTTTACAGGACCGCGGTTGTCTGGAAACTTTCAAAGCCAAAACCGTGGGCAGGGAATGGGCGATGATGAAAGCATTCGCGGCCAACAGTAAAAAGTAACCTTTCTTTGATTTAAATCCAGCCAGTATTCTTGGAGTTTTGATTTGTTTATTATTAACTTTGTATTTCAAAGTACTTTAAAAACAAACTTAAACAATGCTGAGAAACCTGGTCAATTATCTGGAGGGCAATTTGAAAGTAGCGCTCCTTGCATTTGTTTCTGCCGCTGCGATGGCATTATTGTCGGTCAGGATTGTCCTGGAAAACTGGAATTTTATTTTTCTGACCTGGAACCTGTTTCTCGCCTGGGTACCGTTGCTTTTCATTAAATGGGTTTGGGAAATGGAGAAGCGTCAGCCGGCGCCCTTTGGGATACTGATGATCTACCTTTCGGTATGGCTACTGTTTTTCCCCAATGCGCCTTACATCATCACCGACCTGAAACATCTGCGCTCCGTACCTGAAAATATGATCTGGTACGATGCATTAATGATCTTTACGTTTTCGCTGGCCGGGTTTATGACAGGCCTTTACAGCATCCGCATTGTACACCGCATCATAGCCCATCGCTGGAACGAACGTCTGGCATGGTTCGCGATCCTGAATTCTATGATCCTGAGCGGATTTGGGATATTCCTGGGCCGTTATGGGCGTTGGAACAGCTGGGACATCGTCACACAGCCGGGTGCGCTCGCACGGGGCATTTACCACAGCATGAGGGATCCCCTGGCGATCAAACACACCATTACGTTTTCGTTCGTGCTCATGTTGTTGTACTTTGCGTTCCACATTTTTGCCGAATTGAAACAACATGAACGGACCCATCGATATTCTTAAAGCCGTCCGAAGCTTCCGCTACGCAGGTGCGGGGATTTACAGCCTGTTCCGTTACGAAAACAATGCGCGCATTCACCTGATAGCCTGCGTAGTAGTCGCCATCGCAGGCATCTTTTTCAGCATATCAGCTACTGAATGGTGCATTATAGTGATCCAGATCGCGCTCGTATGGGCAGGGGAAGCATTCAATACCGCTATTGAAAAACTGGCGGACCTCGTCTCGGCCGATTATCATCCGGTCATTAAAGTAGTGAAGGATACCGCAGCCGCCGGCGTATTGCTGCTCGCCATATCAGCGGTGATCGTTGGAGGGATTGTTTTTATTCCCAAAATCCTGCTGCTTTTTTAGTGGGTATCCACCACACTTGACTATTTCTGACAATCACTGACTGATATTACATTTATCACGCTTATGAACCCGAATCAGGATTCTTTGCACACTTTGAACGAGATCCGCAGCCTGATGGAGCGGTCGTCCAAATTTCTTTCACTCAGCGGGTTGAGCGGGGTTTTTGCCGGAATTTTTGCACTTATCGGTGCCGGGGCAGCCTACATTCGCTTTAAAACCGACTGGCTGGCCGACATTCTGATCCCGCTTGGTACCTACAACGGCCATTCGCGTGCGGACGTGATCCAGTTTCTGCTGGTGGACGGTGTTTGCGTACTCGTGTCGTCACTTGCGGTAGGTATTATCCTTACCGTGCGGAGAGGACGCAAAAAGGGGCTTACCGTATGGAACGGCAGTTCAAAGCGATTGCTGATCGCGATGCTGATTCCCCTGATAACGGGCGGGATATTCGCGCTGGCGATGCTGCATTATGGTTTCATCTGGCTGGTCTTTCCCGTGACGCTGCTTTTTTACGGTCTGGCGCTGGTGAATGCAAGCCGGTTTACTTATCCGGAAGTGTTTTATATGGGTATTTCTGAAATCGGAATAGGCTGCGTCGCTTTATTTTTGACAGGCTACTCGCTGATATTCTGGGCAATAGGCTTTGGTCTTTTGCACATTATTTATGGCCTTACGATGTACAACCGTTACGAAAGAGAGAAACTTCCAGGCGAGCAGCTCCCAGGCGGGAAATCGGGTGTGGCAGTGGTGCTTTTATTGCTTGTTACGGGCTCGGTGTGTTCGGCGCAGGTGCGGGTGCCTTCGGACAGCATTGCTTCGAAAGCAAGAAAATGGTACGATAAGGAAACCATTTATTTGAGAAATGGGAATAGTTTTGTCAAAAACAATGTCGTTTACACCGGACAAAAGGCGTTGAAGAACGAATTTATGATTTCGCCGGCCGGCCTGGGCCTCTATCTGAAATCGAGAAGGACGCGAAGCATTGGCCTTGTCATTTCGTTGGCCGGATCGGCTGGTTCGGTGATATCGTTGCTTACGGGCAACCGCGATAATCTGAAGACCTTTTTCTGGGTGTCGGTAGGAACGGGCCTTGTGGGCTCGGGATTTACCATGGCAGCCAACAATCAACGCGACCAGGCTGTGTGGCTCCGCAACCGCGATGCTATGCTGTTTCTGGAAGCCAATCAATAACAGGGTGCGGGCGATCCGTCGCCCGGTGCCCGACGTCCTCGTAACAGGAGCCTGTAATGGAGTGGTTAGAAAAGTTTAATAAGGTATTTGAAAGCAAGATCAGGCTTGGGCTTATGTCCGTGCTCGTGGTAAACGATTCCCTTAGTTTTAATGAATTGAAAGAACTGTTGCAGCTCACCGACGGCAACCTCGCCTCGCATTTGAAAGCATTGGAAGAGATCAAGTACATCGAGTTCCAGAAGCAATTCAACGGCCGCAAGCCGCTCACGACCTATAAAGCTACCGAGGACGGGCATAAGGCCTTTACCGAGCATTTACAGGTGTTGGAGAATATGATCAAGCAGAATTTGTGATAGGAGAGAAAAGGGAGTAGGGAGGAAGGAAAAAGGAAAGGGGTGCTACGTTTCGGAAGCACCCCTTTCTTTTTATTATCGATCTGCTTTTAGAACTTCACAGGAACCGAGAAGCCTACTTTATCCCATTGGAAATCCAGGGAGGTGTCTTTTACCTGGAAAGTCAGTTTTTCTTCAGATGCAGGATAGCTCTTATTTGGAACCTTCACCTCTAGCACGTTTTTAGCTTTGTGCTTTTCGTATTCGTAAGCACCCCATTGGCCCAACTGGCTGTTCAGGATTAAAGTCCATTCTTTTTCGTCGGGAATGGCTACCAATGTGTAGGTTCCCGCTTTTACAGCCTTGCCGCCGAACGTCCCGTCTTTCTTGAAAGTGATTTCAGTAGCCTGGTCGGCTCCGATGCGCCATGGCTTGCCGTACGGTTCAAGGCTGCCGCTTCCGGGTTTTCCAAACAGGACACGGCCTTTTTTGGATGGCTGGCCGTAGGTAATGCTCATATTTTTACCGTCGGTGGTAACATGCGGGCTTGCAGGCTTTTTTTCTTGCGCGGATGCCCAGGTGAATGCGATCAACGTGAGGAAAAGCGATAACAATGTGGTTTTCATAAAGCGTGTAATTTTGGTAATGGATTGGTGGTTTAAGAAATACAAAGCAGCAAGTAAGGCATTCGAAAGTTGCGAATCAAGCGGGTTGTGCCCAAAAACAGCGGAATAGCTACGCTGTTAACAGAGATTAACATTTGCAGCGCCTGAACGGTGTTTTTTGTGATTTCAGTTTATATTTGAATAATGACTTCTGAAACAAACCCATCCGTTAGAACCCGTTTTTTCGATACTAAAATCGAATTCCTGAAAGGCGTGGGCCCACAAAAAGCCGCACTGCTGAACCAGGAGCTGAATATTTTCACTTTCGGCGATCTTATCCAGCATTATCCTTTCCGACACGAAGACCGTAGCGTTTTCCACAGAATCAGCGAGCTGAACGAACAAATGTCCGCCGCGCAGGTGAAGGGGCGTTTGCGCGAGTTTGCCGTAATCGGCGAGGGGAATAAGAAAAGGCTCGTCGGGCAGTTTCAGGATGGAACTGGCTATTTGGAACTCGTGTGGTTCCAGAGCATTTCCTGGTATGAAAAGTGGCTGAAACGCGGCGGGGAGTATATTGTTTATGGAAACCCCGTGCTCTTCGGCGGAAAATGGAGCATTACCCATCCGGAGATAGAGGTGCTGACGCAGGAAAACGCGACGGCCGGCTATTGGCAACCCATTTACCCTCTCACTGAAAAGCTGCGAAAGAAGTTCCTCGACAGCAAGGCGATTAGTAAGATGGTGCGAAGTCTGCTCGAAATCTCGCATACACACATACGGGAGACACTGCCTGAGCCGCTTACCCAGAAATACCGCCTGATTTCCAAAGCGCAGGCCCTGTGGCATTTCCACCTACCCCAGGATGCCAGGACCCTGCACCAGGCGCAACGACGTTTGAAATTTGAGGAGCTGTTCTATAACCAGTTCAGGCTGATCAAGAACAAGCTGCTGCACAAAATAGAATATCCGGGACTGATATTTGATAAAACATTACTCGTAAAGGAGTTTTACGAGCAGCATTTGCCTTTCAAACTCACGGGCGCGCAGATTCGCGTGCTGCATGAGATCCACGAAGACCTCAAAACCGGCAAGCAAATGAACCGCTTGCTGCAAGGTGATGTAGGTTCGGGAAAGACGATCGTAGCGTTTATCACCATGCTTTTTGCATTGGATAACGATGCACAGGCCTGCCTCATGGCGCCCACCGAAATTCTGACCGACCAGCATTACCAGGGCCTCAAGAAGTTCGCGGACCTGCTGGGGGTCAATATTGCCAAACTGACGGGTTCCACAAAAAAGAAGGAACGCGAGATCATTCACCGCGACTTGCTGAATGGCACTTTACATATCATCGTAGGTACGCATGCGTTGATAGAAGATGCTGTGCAGTTCAAAAATCTTGGACTTTGTATTATCGACGAACAGCACCGTTTCGGGGTAGCACAACGTGCGAAACTTTGGGCTAAAAACAAGCATATCAACCCGCATATGCTCGTGATGACGGCTACGCCCATTCCACGTACGCTAGCGATGACATTGTACGGTGATCTCGACATTTCGGCTATTAACGAACTGCCAGCCGGCCGGAAGCCCATTAAAACCGTGCATCGGTTCGACAAGCACCGGTTGTCGGTATTCGGGTTCCTGAAAGAGGAAATAGCGAAGGGACGGCAGGTTTACATGGTGTATCCGCTGATCGAGGAGTCGGAGAAAATGGATTTGAAGGACCTGATGGACGGCTATGAAAGTGTTGCTCGGGCTTTCCCCGGTGTTCCTCTCAGCATTGTCCATGGCAAAATGCGCTCTCAGGACAAGGATTTCGAAATGGGCCGTTTTGTGCGCGGCGAAACGAAAATCATGGTTGCAACGACGGTAATCGAAGTGGGCGTGAATGTCCCGAATGCATCGGTGATGGTGATCGAGAATGCGGAGCGTTTCGGTCTGTCACAGTTGCACCAGCTGCGCGGCAGGGTAGGGCGTGGCGCAGAGCAGTCGTACTGTATTTTAATGACTGATTATAAGCTTAGCAAAGACACCAAGCTGCGGATCGAAACGATGTGTACTACCAACGACGGTTTTGAAATAGCGGAAGTGGATTTGCAACTCCGCGGTCCGGGCGATATTTCGGGAACGCAGCAGAGCGGATTGGTAGATCTGCTGGTGGCCAACCTAGCCCAGGACGGTGAGATATTGAAGGCTGCGCGTGCCTCTGCGGAAGAAATTCTCACCGCTGATCCCGATCTGCTCCAGCCGGTTCACCACCCTATTCGCAGTCATCTCGCAAACCTGCGTAAGGAAGAAACCAACTGGAGCCGGATCAGCTGATCAAGGTTTTATTTCACGGATCTCGTTTGCGAATTCATAGGTCTGCGGGCGTGTCACGTGTAATGCGGCACCCAGAGAGGTCGCGTACGGTAAGTCTGACACGTAAACTTTGTGGTTTGGATAATGCCGCGCCAGGAGCTTGGTGAATATTTCGTTGCGGGCGAATCCGCCATCTACATAAATAGCATGCACGTCGTTGACATTCACCAGGTTCAGGGAGACGAACAGCAGCTCTGTCAGCCCTTTTATTAAATGATGGTATGCAGCCTCTGCCGATGCGAATGCGCTGATCTGCCACTCCTGCGTATTTGGTTCAGGGAATGGGCCGTTGCCGGTCATGCAGGCGGTGTAGAATTTAGGAGTATCCTGTTTCAGGATTTCGTCATCAAACACTACTTTTTTATAAAAATCAGGCGCTACGTGGAAGTATTCGGCAATGCGTGCCACCTGGTAATCGTGCTCGCGGCCCATGAAAAGACGTGACGCAGTGACGCCGCTGCCTTCGGGCGTGAGATAATTCATACAGTCGCGTTCAAGCTGATAGGAGGTCAGCGGTTTCGAAGCGAATGAGTTGAAGTTGATACACCACGTACCGGTCGAAAGCAGCACAAATGGCTTTTTGACAGCCATCCTGTAAGGTATCAATGCCGACGAACTGTCGTGCAGCCCGAAGCCCGATTGGATACCTTTGTCGCCATGGCGGTAAATGAACGACGAAGACGCCAGTACCGGCGCCAGCTTTTTATGAATGCCTTCCTGTTTTACCCATTCGTGGTAGTCCCACATTTCGAAGCTCCACAATGCGGTATGGCAGCCCAGCGAAGTGTAATCGCTCACTTTGCGACCGGTAAGGAGATACAGGATGTATTGCGGCAAATGTAAGGTTGTAGCAATCTGGCTGTAAATTTCCGGTCTGGTATGTTTAAGCCAGTACAGTTGCATACCCGAGTTGAGCATCCCCATGGCCGGTGAGCCGGTTTGCAGCGAAATGCGGGTAGGATCGCCGTAGGTGCTGTAAAATTGCCTTAAAAGATCTTCCGGGAACGGTTTAAGGTACGAATACAGCGGGGTAAGCGGCCGGTTTGCGGCATCCAGGTGCACCAGGCTCGCACCATAGCCAGCCACATTCACGGCTTTGATGTCGAATTCCGGGTTGGCCAGCAATTCGGCCCAGCGGTCCTGCACCCATTTGGTCAACAATTCACAATCTTCGGTAGGGAAGCCGTCTTCGTCAACTGTTTCTGGGAGGGATTCTGAAAACTCATGAACGATATCATACTTTTCGTTGAAAAGTACATACTTCTTATTGGTCCTGCCAATATCAAAAACCGCTGTTACTTTCATTACTGGAATATCACTTTTTTACCCGGAAATGTATTTTTTCGGTCAATATAGTGACTTTACGTTAAAACCAATACCCTTATTTATTCTTTTAAAATCTTTGTAAAAAACCACAAAGCGCAGGATACTTTCAGACTGATTTTTCCAGTATCGGGCGGAACACTTTTGTCCACCTTTTGTAACCTTCCTCGTTCATATGCAGGCTGTCACTCACGAAGATGGCGCCATCCGGGCGGCCGTTTTTGAGCATCACCGGCCACACGTCGATGTAATGGTGGTTCTTATCTTTTTGAATATAATCCTGGATCAGTTTGTTGGCCCTGATCACATCCTCGCGCTTCGCCCACCGCGACGGTGAAGGTTTCAGCGACACGCCGTAAAGCTGCACGTCCGGCAGCTTCTCGCGAAGCTTTTTTACAAGCGTCACATACGCATCGCGCACCTGCTCGGGCGACTTCGGTTTTTTCCCAAACATATCGTTCTCACAATAGATCACGACGGTCTTCGGTTTGTATTTGGTAATCGTGCGATCAGAATAATGGATCACTTCCGGCAGCGTAGAGCCTCCGAAGCCGCGGTTGATAATGGGTAGCGGGGCGAGATCTTTGTCGGCATTCACCCATTTGGTAAATGAAGAACTGCCTGTGAAAACTATTCCGCCAGGAGCAGGCATGTGCTCCGCGTCTCTTTTCTCAAATTCTTTAATAGCATTTTCCGAACGGGTGACCTCGTAGTCAGGCTCCCAAGGGTCGGCAAGGTTGGTTGTTTGTGGTTTATGGCACGCGCTGAATGCAGCGATGAGGACAATGAGAAGGTGTTTTTTCATTATAAATAAAAGTGGATATGGCTCTATAAGCCATATCCACTGGGATTTTAATGTGTTTTGGAATGATTAATCCTTAAAAAAGTAGCGCAAGCCAAGACCGACAGATGGGACGGTGATAGTGGGGGATAACTTGTAGTCGAAAGTATTGTTTCGCGTAGTCTCTGTGGTGCTCTTGGTTTTTGCGAACGAGGCAGTGGTCGAAATCAGATTGCCAAAGCCAAGCGAAGCGGTAAGCCACCAACTTTCATTCAATGCGTAGTAAGCTCCTGCCGAAACACCGAATTGTAACGAAAAATTGTTGCTCCGTTGCTCAGAATCCGCATTCGGAGAACCATAGGATTTTCCGTAATCGTATAGTGCGTTAATATTCGGGCCTCCGAAAATGCCGAGCTTGTCATTGAAGTGTTTGTAGTACTGCCAGAAATAACCCGTACCAACACCAAATCCGGTGAGTCCGCTATTGATATCCGTTTTACCATTGTTGTAAATGATACTCTTACCACCGCCCAGCGAGGAGCTTAGGTTCCAGCCACTGGCCCTGTTTGCCGTACGGAATTTTCCAAAACCTGCGTAGAAATTATAGCCGTAGCCGTTCGTCGACGGGAATTCTGAGGGGTTCTGATTAGAAAAATTAATCCCCGCTGTGGCAGAAACAAATCGTTTTCCTTCGTATTGAGCAAAAGTGGCGTTGATCGAAATTGCGACAAGAAGCCACGTAAGAAGTAATATCTTTTTCATAGCTGATTTAGTTTGATGTGGTAAGATACCATGAAGCTCTTATGCTGAAATACTGCTGGATGTTTGATGTGAACCCGGCGTTAAACCCGAAAGAGTTGATACTATTGAGGTTAGAGTAGTTGAGGTTCAGCGACAGTACATTTGCGTCTGCTTCGAGCGCAAAACGCGGGGTTATGCGGTAAACGATGCCCGGCAAAATGTAGGCTCCGGCTCCGAAACCGTCATTGTGCTCCTTTTCCGTATCGGTCCCCTTCGTGGCGCCCCTCAGGTACGAGAGATTTAAACCCGGCTGCAAAAAGATCGCCCATTTTGGACCGAGGGATTTGTACCGGCGGATAAAGGGCGAAAGCGTCAAGCTCATGAAGTTGTTATGAATGTCGTAATCGTTTCCCCAGCCGTCCTGACTTTGCTTGTTAAAACTGAAAAATGGGGTGAAGCGCAGCCCAAACATGGTGTTGTCCTTGTAGAACTTCCCGAACTGGATAGAGGGGCTGAGACTCTGGTTCCCCAGTTTTGCCTCAGTGCCGGTGTTTGATTTGTAAACCTGGGTGTTACCGGAAAAGCTGATGGTAGCGCCCCAGTGCCTTGTTCCTTTATCAAACTGCGCTTCCGCGTTCCCTGCCAGCAGCATCATCCCCGGCAGTAACAATAGAAAAAGTTTTTTCATGGTCCATTGAATTAGTTGTAGCACCAATTTACAAACCATAATGTAACCGCCTAATTATTTAAATTTATTTAACAAAAAAAGAAGCAGCCAATGCGCCTGGCTGCCTCTAAGAATTACCGATACCAAATTTAACCTAACAGTCTTTGGGCTGTAAGCTTTAAGCCTTAGGCTATAAGCTGAACCCTTTAAAATGTCGTAACTATTACAGCTTACGGCCTATTGCTTAGAGCTTAAAGCCCCCTAAAATACCCCCTGCCAGTTGCCCTGACGGTAGTATTGTAGTAATCTTTGTTGCATGAGATAATCATACTTAGTCTGAATGGCAATGCCTTGTGCCTGTGCCAGTTTCGCTTTGGAAAGCGTGTATTCAAAAATACTGGACACACCCGCATTGAACTTGCTTTCGACCACCGCGAATGCGGCTCCCAGCGATTCTACCTGTCCTTCGGCCGCAGCATGTTTATCAGCCATGGCATTCAGGTTCAGTACGGCGGTTTCGATCGCCTGACGGAGTTGCTGATTGGTAATGTCCAGCGTATTTTGGGCCTGGCGCTCCTGCACTTTGGCCAGCTCCACACGCGGCCGGGTTACCCAGCGGCCCATGATCGGGATGTTCAAGCCCAGGTTGATGTAGCCGTTTCGCGTCGCATTCAATTGTTTGAAATAATCCAGGTTATCGTTCGTCGAGGCATAGAATGCCCGTACATTGGTACTGAGGTTCAGCGAGGGGAAATTAAGCGCCTTGATCGACTTAACGAGGTACTTGTAGCTTTGGCGGTTCAGCTCGGCGCTACGGATCTCGGGGAACGATTTGGAGGCATTTTCATAAAGCTCCAGCGCATTGGCCGCAGCGGGTGCTACATTCTCCTTAGGCAGCAAAGGTTCGAATTCTACATTGTCGTCGGGTGTGACATTCATTCTCTGAAACAATGCCAAACGAGCCGTTCGATAATTGCTAAGCGCAGTCACTTGCAGGTATTTGTCGTTCGCAAGCTGGGCCTTTATCTCAGCCAGGAGGTTGTTCCCGGCAGTTCCTGCGTCTACCTGTTTTTGCACTTTATCGACCTGCTGTTGCGATGACGCTACCTGCTGGTCGGCAGCTTCCAGCAATGCCTTCGTTGCCAGTACATTCACATAGCCCTGCATGAGCAGGATGGTCTGTGCATTCAATACGGCAGTCCGGTTCTCTATGGCCGATTCTTTGAGCAATGTCCCCTGGCGCGTTTGATTTTGTAGTTTTCCGCCCTGAAACACGGGCATTTGAAAACCGGTACTGATCGAATTGTAGCTGTAAAGCTGATCAATGTAGGCATTGGTATATTGGTCAATGCTCCGGCCAAGGTTAAGGCTCTGGTCAGCCGTAATGTAAATCTGCGGGAAAATCTGTGACTTTGTCTGCCGCAACTGCGCCTGTGCCGCTTCCGCCTGCAACGATCCTTGCTGGTAAAGCAGGTTGTTTTTTGCCAGCAGGTCTACGCAATCGGCGAGGCTCAGCTTGGTTTGCGCCTGCCCGAGTAACGGCAGGAGGCAGAAAAGTAAAATAAAACGTTTCATGGCTAATAGATTGAGTTAGGTCACGCCAGCCATCCGTCCTTCAACCGTACGATCCGGTTGCCGTAACCCGCATTCAATTCCGAGTGGGTTACCTGAACGATGGTGACTTTGTCTTCCTGGTTAAGTTTCTGAAATAATTCCATGATCTCGATCGCCTGCTCTGAATGCAGATTTCCTGTCGGTTCGTCGGCGAAGATCACTTTTGGATTGTGCACGATCGCGCGGGCTACACCTACAAGCTGCTGCTGGCCGCCCGAAAGCTGGTGCGGGAACAAATCTTTTTTTGCGACCATATTGAAGCGATCGAGCAATTCGGCTACGCGGCTCTTGCGCTCGGACGACGACGTGCCCTTGTACAAAAGCGGCGTCTCGATGTTTTCATAAACCGTCAGTTCGTCGATGAGGTGGTAGGCCTGGAACACAAAACCGATGTGGTGGCGGTGCAATTCAGTACGTTTCTTTTCGGATAATTTCTGGACCGGTTCATCGAGGAACAGGTACTCACCCTCGGACGGTTCTTCCAGCAAACCAAGTATGTGTAACAGCGTGGATTTACCGGAGCCCGAAGGCCCCATAATCGATATAAATTCACCTTCTTTAATATTCAAATCAATGTGGCGCAACACGTATGTTTTGCCAAAACCTGCCGGGTAATATTTGGATATCTTTTCTAACTGGATCATAAAAATTTGAAGTTTGAGATTTGGTATGTAATTACGGACAACCTGTTTTAAAAACAAATGCTTACATCCGCCTCTCTTATGCCAGTCCTATTTTAAAAAGCCTTGCCAAAAGACTAATTGGCTGATTGTCATATGTTTTTGAATTGATGCGGACGCGCATACGTCCGATACCGTACAAAATGTGTACGCAATCGGACGCATGCAGGATACTGCGCCAACCGGAGAAAAAGGTGGTTATTCGGACCGTAAAACCGTTACCGGATCGACTGCGGCAGCCCGTAATGCCTGTGCGAACACGGTAACCAACGCCAGCACCAGCGCCACGGCTCCGGAGCAGGCATATATCCACCAGGGCAAGCCGGCATGGTAGGCGAACTGATCGAGCCAGGAATGCATCAGGTAATGCCCGGCCATGGAGGCGATCACGATCGCAGTGACGATGATCTTGATGAAATTTTGGGAAAAGCCAAGGGCAATGTCGTAGCCCGTAGCACCTAGTACGACCCTTATGCTCGTTTCGCGCCTGCGTTGCGCGATGGCAAGGTGTGCGAGCCCGAAAAGCCCCAGGCTGCAAATAAGGGCTGCGACGATTGTTGCGATCGTGATGATCTGCTGCCAGCGTAGCTCCGTTGCATAGGCGCGGGCGTTTGCGTCGTGCAGGAATGTGTATTCAAAAACGGCGTCGGGCAGTATCTTTTTGAAGGTCTTTTCAAGCTTCTCAATGGCATAATACTCCCTGTTCTGAATAATCTTGATCCATAATTCTCCGCCACCATAGCGCGTGCTCATCGGCATGATCATCGGCCCGATGCGTTCTTTGAGGGAATTGAAATGGAAGTCGCCCACTACGCCGAGGATGGTCAGGCCTTGCTTGCCGAAATAGTCGTCAGGCATGAATGTCTGACCGATCGGATCGGTAATGCCCGCCTTTTTGACAAAGGCTTCATTCACCAATACCCCTGAGGTTTCGTCGGATGTAAACGCAGGGGAGAAGTTACGGCCTTGGAGCAACTTCATTTCCAGCATCGGGAGATAATCCGCGTCGACCGTACGCACACTTGCGAGCATTTTTTGCCCCTTCACCACTACATCACGGTTCCCAAATTCGCCCGCAAGCGAAATTGCCCGGAACGCAGGATCACCCGCCAGTTCGCTTCGAAAACGGTTATGGATCTGACGTGCATCGCGCACGCCCTGAATAGCTATTTTAACGATCTGATCGGGATTATAACCGAGATTTTTGGAGCGTATAAAATGCATTTGCCTGTAAAATACGACACTCGCAATGCCCAGCAGGATCGCCATCGCAAACTGGAAGACCATCAGGATGTTACCGGTGCGATGTCGGCCACCAAGCCTGATTTTCGAATAAAGTGTTTCCACCGGGCTCAACCTCGAAACCAGCCAGGCCGGGTACAGCGCGGCGCAGACGATATTGACCAGGAACACCCCGGCCATCGAAGCGAGCAAACCGGGACTCCAGAGTGCGGTAAGCCGTATCGCCTTTTGCGACAAATGATTAAAAGACGGCATGAACAAAATGACCAGTAACAGGGCCATAACCATCGACACGGCGATTAGTAGCGAAGATTCCCCCAGGAACTGTATGATAATCGCCCATCGGCCGCTGCCGGTCGCCTTCCGGATGCCTACCTCTTTCGCGCGCTTCATCGAGGAGGCAATATGAATGTTGATAAAATTGATACTCGCCATCAGCAAAATAAACCCTGCCATGCCGACGAAAATATAGGCGTAAATTGGACGGCTCGTGTTCACAATGCCCGATTCGCCGTTCTGGTTGGGTATTTCCCGACCGTTCAGGTGAATGTCGGTCATTTTTTGTAATCCATAGGTAATGGCGGAAGTTTCCGGATGGTCTTTGCGCTGGGTTTGTGATAAGGTGCCTGCAATGCGGTTGAATTTCCGGACCACCTGACCTGGCAGGGCGTCGGGGCGCAGCACGACGAATGTTCCCAGGTAGGCGTTCAACCAGCTTGCATCGTCGAACGATACCTTCATGAACTCGAAAGGAAACAGGATGTCGAACTGAACCGAAGAGTTGGCAGGCAGATCTTCGGCTACACCGCTAATGACGAGTGGTTTCCCGAGTCGCATTGCGGAAGGATCGGCGTCCATTTGCAGCAGCTCGCCGGTCACATCGGTGCGGTTGAAGAGTTTGAGGGCCGTTCGTCTGGTAATGACTACCGAATTGACGTTTTGCAATGCAGTACGCCTGTCGCCATGCAGCAGCGGGAATGTGAACACGTCAAAAAACGAAGCGTCCACAAAGAGTAGTTGTAATTTGAAGGCATTATGTTCGTGCCGCACATCGCCGTAAATGTCCCCGCCCATGACGCGCGCATAATGCGAGATCTCAGGCATACGTGCCTGAAAAGCAGGCCCTTGTACCTGCCCTGTGCCACCGGTAACGATCACCTCGCCGTGCTCGCGATAGGTGCTGGTGATGCGGTACAGATTCGGGCTATTGCGGTGAAAGTGATCGAAGGAGCTTTCATCGCTGATATAAAGGGCGGCGAAAAGCATACCCGCAGTACCGACAGCCAGGCCGATGACGTTGATCACCGCATACAGCCGTCCCTGCCAGAGCTGACGCGCTGCAATTTTAAGAAAGGTTTTGAACATGGATTTTATCAGAGATGAACCTCCATTTTGTAGCCTACACCGTGAATAGCAGTGATTTTGACTTGTGGATCAGCGGCCAGCATTTTGCGGAGGCGTGAAACAAATACATCGACGCTCCGGCCGACTATTACGCCTTCATCTTCCCAAACCGATTTCAGGATGGCATCCCTTTCCAAAACCTGGTTGATGTTTCTGGCGAACAAGGCCAGCAATTTGGCCTCACGGAACGTCAGGGTTTGGGTAGTTTGGCTCGTGCAAAGCGTTTGGTTGGCGGTATCCAGCCACGAATTACCGAATACAATCCGCGAATGCAGAGCAGAGACTTCAGGCGAGTCATTTTCCGGTTTTCTTTTGTGTCGCGACCGGTTCCAGGCAATAAAACCAAGCCCCGCCAATGTACCGCCGGCCGAAATCAGTAACCAGGCATTGCCGGAAGTTTTGGGTTTTGGAGCTTCGGGTGAGAAGCGGATTTGCAGCATATAGCATCCCTCATCGCGCGAGCGGCCCATGCAAGGGACGCCCCCAGGCTGTTTCAGGTCGAAGAACTGGTAACCCAGCTTTACTTCGCTGGTCTTACAGTCCAATACGGTGACGCTATACGGCCGGTCGATATGGTAAGAGTCGAAGGATTGTTGTAAGATTTCAGGCAGCTTGTCGTAGTCGAACATCCGCTCCATTTGTACCGAAAAAGTGTTGGCATCCGACTGCTTTACCGGCGGGATCGCCGATAGCGAATCACCATTGGCACGGAGCAGGAGGTGAACAGTGCGCCTGAGGGACAGATTGACATTTTCAGAGAAGCGAACTGCATCGCTATTAGCCACAGCCATGCCCGACAGCCCGGCGCATAAGGCGGTCAACATAAATCCCCTGCAAATCCCCTTCAAATAACCCATCATACCGGCTGGAACCAATTACCAAATTTAATGAATTTCAGCATTTGTCCTTTTTCGGATTTAAAACATAAAACCATTGGAATTGCGGAACAATCTGCGAGTTTTTAATGGTAATTACTTTCTGAGCGGCTTTATCGGCAGAACCCACGGGATCGACCACCAACTGATCGCCGACCTGTGCGAATTTCAGTATTTCGGCGACCTCGTAATACATCACCGCGTGGTTGTGCGCATAGGCCTCCGCGTCCACGATCTTGCCGTTACGTTTCAGATAAATCAGGAATGGAACGGGTATTTGCTTATCCGAAACCGGGTCAGCCTTCACCAGGGACAGCACACCGCGGGTAACATAGGCGAATTGTTCGGTGGTAACTACTTTCCCGTTTACGAGTAATGGATTGTTATCAGCCGGATCGGATGATTTCGGTAATGCAACCGACGCTTGCAACGAGCATAGCAGGATCATTGCAGGGATGATTCTAATGGCTTTGATATTCATACAGGACTTGTTTTTAGGTGAATGCAGTAGGAAGCGCTCAAAAGTACCGAGGCGAGGCAGCTGTACAAACAAAAGCCTGTAAAACATTGTAAACGAAATGTAAAACATTGGATTTGGAATTTTAACAGCCTTTTATAGCATTCCGTGGGTAAAACACATTAATTTTCAGTTAAAGCAGAACATTCTTTCCGGTCGCTGATGTTGCTTTTTTATCACACCAAAACACGGATTTGAAAACAGTAGCCTCCAACGACCCGTACGCAGCACTCCGCTATTCTGACTTTCGGTTCTTTGTATCCAATTCTTTCCTTTTCTCTGCCACAATCCGCGTTCAGGAAGTGATCGTGGGATATGAATTGTATAAAACAACGCACGATCCGCTCGCATTAGGACTGGTAGGGCTGGCGGAGGCAATCCCGTTCATTTTTACATCGCTGTTTGGAGGCTATGTGGCCGATCAGAAAAACAAAATCACGATCATGCATATTAGCCTGGTGGTGATTTTGCTGGGTTCGGGCATTCTCTACACAGCTTTTCAGCCGGGTGTCTACGGTAGGCTTGCGGAATGGCAGCACCTGGCGGTCATCTATTCAGTTTTTGGCTTGATAGGCTTTGCGAAAGGCTTTTATTCGCCGGCGGCAAGCTCGCTGAAACCCTTTCTGGTGCCGCGGACGATCTATCACAACTCATCTACGTGGAGCAGTTCTTTTTCGCAGGCGGGTGCCATTGTCGGGCCGGCCGCGGCGGGTTTTCTCTACGCCTATCTGGGGCTTACTGACACGTTGCTGATCGTTATAATCAACTTTCTGATCTGCTGGGTTTTGCTGGGTATGGTTAAAACCCGCCCCGAGTTTCCGAAAATTGTGACGCCGATTGTGGAGAGCCTCAAAGAGGGTTTTAAATTCGTTTTTAGAACGCGCATTGTGCTGTATGCCATGACCTTAGATCTGTTCTCGGTGCTTTTCGGCGGTGTAATCGCATTGCTGCCTATTTTTGCGGAGGACATCCTGAAAGTCGGCCCGGAAGGACTTGGGTTACTGCGCGCGGCTCCTTCCATAGGTTCGATGCTAACGATGTTTGCGATGGCCTATTTTCCCCCGACACACAACGCCTGGCGCAATATGCTCGTTGCTGTGGCCGGGTTCGGCGTCTTCACGCTGGTTTTTGCTGCCTCTACCAGCTTTATGCTTTCCTGCGCGGCCCTGTTTGCAACCGGCGTGTTTGATAGTGTGAGCGTTATCATACGCCAGACAATCCTTCAAATTTACCCGCCCGATGAAATGCGCGGCCGCGTGGCTGCCGTCAACGGAATATTCGTCAGCTCCTCCAACGAACTCGGCGCCTTCGAGTCAGGCGTGATGGCCAGGGCATTCGGCACCGTTCCCTCCGTTATGATGGGAGGCGTATTGACGCTCATCGTCGTCACCTGGGTCTATTTGCGCTCGAAGGATTTGTTTTCGGTGAAGTTGAGTTAATCATTCTTCAAGCTCTTCACCGGGTCCGTGATCGCGGCCTTATACGTTTGCGCGCCTACCAGTGCGGTGATGGTCATTCCAAATATCACGGCAATGCCTGCAAATACCTCCCAGCTAATTTCGATACGGTAGGCATAGTTTTTCAGCCATTGATTGCCCAGCAGGATGGCTAATGGAAATGCGACCAGGATCGCCGCGCCCAGGATTGCCAGAAACTCTTTCAGGAACAACATTACGACGTGCAGGCTGGTTGCTCCCAACACCTTACGAATTCCTACTTCGCGTGTTCGACGGGCTACATTAAGCGAAACCATACCCAGAATGCCCAAAAGCACGATGACCACGGAAAGGACCGTGGCGACGCTGGATGCTTTTTTTAGCTGAATTTCAGACTGATATAACTTTTGCAGGGATTCACCCACGAATACGTATTCAAACGGGGCATCGGGCATCAGCACCCGCCATTTTTCCTGGATGGCCGCCATAGAGCGGCCAATGTTGCCCGGGTTGAGACGGATGCTCAGGTAACGGTAGAAATTGGTGCCGCGGACATCAGCGAATACCAACGGCTTGATGGCCTGGTGCATGGATCCGAAGTGGAAATCTTGTGCTACACCCACGATAGTTAAAGGATTTGGATAGGAATGTACGCGCACTTGTTGGCCCAGGGCCTCCTGCGCGCTTGCGTACCCGAGCGATCTGACTGCCGTTTCGTTCATGACGATACGGTCGGGCTGGTAGGCGGTGTTCGGCCGTTGGAGAAATTCGCCCGTTATGAGTTTGACATCATACGTTTGCGCATATGCGACATCCGTTCGCAGTAAGGTGGCCGAAACGGCCTTTGTGGAATCCTGGCCGGGCTTGTAGAAGCTACTATTGCCCCCGTTCCCATTCGGAATCTCGTAGGAAAGGCTGATGTTTTTAATCTCTTTGAGTCTCGCCAGGCCGTCGCGGACCTGTTCCATTTTAGCCAGCCCGCCGGGCGTCCAATCGCGGGGAACGCCCAGGGTGACCAATGATTCTTTGTTATACCCCAGATTTTTATTAAAAAAATAATCGACTTGTCGCGCCACAATGCCGGCGCCGGCAAATACAAACAATGCAATGACAAATTGTGCAGCGATGAGCGAGCGCCGGAACAGAACGCTGTCCCTAACCGACTTCAGTTTGCCCTTCATTGACTCCACGGAGGGAATCCGCGAAAGTACCAGCGCGGGGTACAAGCCAGCCAGTAATCCGACGAGCACGGCAATCAATACCGGTACAATCAGCGCATAGGGCATCAGCGACCAGAGGGATGCCACTTCTTTGCCCAGAATATCGCTGAAAACAGGTCGTAACAGCTCGTACATTCCCAGGGAAAGTACCATCGCCAACAATGCCAGCAGGATGGATTCCGCCAGAAACTGCCCGATAAGCTGCCGTTTCAGGCTGCCAAGCACTTTCCGGACGCCGATTTCCTTCAAACGGGAGGATGAACTGCCAATTGAGATATTCACAAAATTGACAATCGCCATCAGCAAAATAAAGAAGGTGATGCCTGAAAGGGTCAGGATCATCTTGTTGACAATGCCATTGTTCGCTTCGCGGTAATATTCGTTGAGCGGGGTAAGGTAGACTTTGAGGTTAGCTTTGACGGCTTCCGGCGCGTGCGTTGCGAGCTCCTGTGCAATGGGCCTGGCGAGATCAGCTGGGGTAACGCCGTCTTTCAGTTCGATGTAGGTAACCATTATCGCAAAGTTCCAGTTGTCTTCCGAGCCTTTACGGCCTTCCAGGCTGCTGAAAGGAAAGAAAATCTCGGCTTCGCTGCTAAGCAAATGGGTGACCGAATTGAATGGAGGATTCTTCATCACTGCGGTGATTTGGTACTCCTGCTTGCCGCCCAGGAAATTATGCAGGGTAAGCGATTCACCCACGACATCCGCCCGGCCGAAATATTTCATGGCCTTATTTTCGGTAATAACGATCGAATTGGGCGTATTCAATGCCGTTTTTGCGTGCCCGTGCAGCAGCGGGAAGCCGTACATGGCAAGGAGGGTAGAATCGCTCGTCTGCACATCTTCCCTGAAATGCTTGTCGCCCCGCGATACGGCTACCGTAATGGCGTCGTAGCGATAGTAGTTGGCGACCAGATTGGGGTAATCTGTTTTCAGCGCTTTTCCCAGCGGCCCGAGGGTGGTAAGGTCCATTCCCATATCAGGGTCGGTCCACTGGCTTCGGACGATGTACTGGTTACGTGCATTAGCCAAATTGCGGTTGACCTGCCATTCGCCCCGGAGGTAGCTTATCATTAAAAAGGTAAACGTCATCCCGACGGTGAGCCCGAGAATGCTAACCAGCGAATAAAACCGGCGTTTCAAAAGGTTCCGCCAGGCGATTTTGAAGTAGTTTTTCAGCATGTTTCAAAACTAACCGATTTTTAAGCTGCTGAAAATCAGTGTCGCGGTGTTTAACTATTTTTAACACTGCGCAAGCTCCCCACACTGTCTCTTTCTTCCCTTTTCCCTTTCCTCCCTTAATCATTCCTCAAAGTCTCTGCCGGATTGGTAGTCGCTGCTTTATAAGTCTGAATGCCGATTGTGAGCAGGCCGATTACCCCGAGGCTGCCAATGCATGTCAGGAATACGCCGGGGCCGAGACTGGGATGGTAGGTAAAAATATTGAGAAACAGCGAACCCAGCCCATAGCCAATCGGCATTGCGATGACCGCAGCGATCAGGATCAGTTTTACGAATGAGCCGGATAGAAGTCGCATGATCTGTGCCGTGCTGGCCCCCATTACTTTTCGCACGCCTACTTCTTTCACACGTCTGGCGGTGGAGTAGGTGACCATTCCCAGTAAGCCCATCGCAGCGATTGTGAACACGACCAGCACCAGCAAATCTGTGATCTTCTGATCTTCGTTTTCTAGGTAATCGTCATGGAGTTGTTCTTCATACCAGGAATACACAAACGATTCGTGCGGGTGGTACCGTTTCCACGTTTTACCCAATGCAGCAGCAAGGCGGTCGCGATCGGCTCCCGGGGCTATTTCCAGCGAAAGTACCTTGGTTTCCCGCGGATCGAATGCGAGTACCAGCGGTACTACCGGCAGCTCGTAACGCATGAAGCAAAAGTTCTTCACAATTCCCGACACGATCACCTTCGTCTCGTTAAGAATAATGGTTTGTCCCACAGCCTCCCTAAAATTTTTCCAGCCGAGCGACTCCGCCGCTTTCTGGTTCAGGACCGCAAAATGAACGGTCGTATCAGTGGATGCGGGCACGTTTTCACCGGCGATGAATTGCAGTCGCATATTTTCAATAAAATTCCCGTCGGAGGAATAAATATAGGCTTCCACGCGATTCGGAGAGTTTTGCTCTGACAACGGTGCGAGTTTAGCTTTTCCCGCACCTTCATTCAGCGTGGCGGAGGTGAGGCCCACGCGTCTCACGCCCGCTTCCCGGCTCATTTCATTGGCGAGGAGCTTGAAATCACTGTCGGGCACCAGCGGAATGTTCAGGATGTTCTTCCGGTTGAAATTCTGGTTGTCGTTAGCCATATATTCAAACTGGCTGTTCATAATGCCGGTACCGGTCATGAAGACCAATGCGACCACGAACTGGATAATGGTGAGGGTTTTCCGGAAACCGAATTTACCCAGACTTGTGGGCGCCATTTCACCTTTCAGGATTTGTACAGGCTGGTAGGACGACAATATCCGTGCAGGCAAAAGACCCGCCAGAAAGCCGGTGAACAGTGTAAAACCGATAAAGATCGCCCAAAGCATGCGCGTATCGTTTACCTCCCAGGTTAGCCAGCCTACCTGAACATACTCTTGCAAAAGCACCAGCCCGAGGTACCCAATCACGAAAGCGAGCAAAGCTATCACGGTGGTTTCGACAAGAAACTGGCTGATCAGCTGAGACTTTTTCGCGCCTGCGACCTTGCGTACACCCACCTCACGTGCGCGGCTGAGCGATCGCGTGAGTGTGAGATTAATGTAGTTGAAACCGGCCAGTACGATAATGATAAGTGGAATAAGCAGGCTGACACCCATTTTCCAGATGGGCTCTACGGACGGATTATCCAGCAGTCCTTCCCAGTCAGGTGAAATTTCAGATAATGCCTGGCTGCGGAATGAGTGCGTTTTGATATCCTTGAAACGGGCAGTCTTCTGACTTTCGGTGGACGCGCGCGCGAGCGCGCGGTCGAGATCTGCGCGGGACGAGCCTTTGGTAAGCAGAGCGAATGTGTAGGTGTTGTAGCTGAGCCAGTCGTCGGCTTTAATATCGGTTCGCACCAGCGGCAAGGTAGCCATAGATACTACGATATCAGCATTCAAGTGGGTACGGAATTTTTTAATTGGTTTAAAAACGCCGGTAATAGTGAACGTTCCTATTTCCTTGCTTGTGAGGGTTTTGCCTACCGGGTTGGCGTTGCCGAAGTACCGTTCCGCCATGTCGTGCGTAAGCACGGCCGTCCAGGGTTCGGTTGCGGGTTTCCCCTTTTCAAGCGGGAATCCGAATATTTCAAAATATGCGGGTTCTGCGTAAAGTCCGTAAGTGCGGAGCGTTTTAATGCCGTTACTCAGGTTTCCACCAAAGGAACGGTTGATGCGCACCGTCTTTTCGACCACACTTTGGCCATCGGCCAGCTTTTGTCCGAGCGGAAATGGCGTCGACGCGAGGGAATGTTTTTCACCAACATTGTCAATGGCATCCGTGAGGATACGGAATGTGCGTTGCGGATAGGGATGGAAAGAGTCCTTTTCAAAGCTGCTCTGCACCTGGATCAGCTGCATAAAGCAAAAAGCCATCGCGAGGCCTAGGCCGACAACGTTGATGAAAGAAAACAGCTTGTGCTTCCAAAGGTTACGGATGGCGATTTTCAGGTAGTTTTTTAACATGATGTTTTGTTTTAGGGAGGAAAGGGAGGAGAGGAGGAAGGGGAGGAAAGGGGGGAAGGGGAGAAAAAAACATCCTCCCTTTCCTCCATCCTCCCTTTCCTCCCTCTTATTCCGCTCTCAAAGCTTTCACAGGATTCGTCAATGCCGATTTCAATGCTTGCGAACTCACAGTTACCAGCGCTATGACGATCGCGACGATGCCCGCCAGGGCGAAGACCCACCAGGACAGCGTCTCCCGGTATTCGAAGTTTTGCAGCCACTTGCTCATGGCATAGACGGCTATGGGCGTACCTATGACGATCGCGATGAGGACTAATTTTACAAAGTCGCGGGAAAGCATGAGTACCACATCCCGCACGCTGGCGCCGAGCACTTTCCGGACGCCGATTTCCTTAGTCCGGGCTTCGGCCGCGAATGCCGCCAGACCGAATAGCCCGAGGCAGGCGATGACGACCGCGAGTATCGCAAATGCCAGTAACACATTTCCCTGGCGTTTTTCTGCCTGGTATTGTTTGGCAAAATTTTCGTCGAGAAACTGAAATTCGGGATGTGCCTCAGCGTCGAACGATTTGTAAACTTCATCAATGTAGGAGAGCGCTTCGGACGTTTTGGCGGCATTGATGCGCACATACACATTATCCTGCTCCGACGGCGGGGCGAGCTGGATTACCAGCGGCTCGATCTTATGTTGCAGGGAATAGATGTGAAAATCGTTCGTTACACCCACTACGGTCAGTTCTTGTACTTTGCCCTCGCCATCAGCAGGGTAGCGCAGCCGTTTGCCGACGGGGTTTGCCCAACCCTGTTTTTTCACTAATGCCTCATTCACCAGTACTGAACCGGAGAGGTCGGCAGGTGAATTTTTAATAAAATCACGGCCTTGCAGAAGCTTGATCTCCATCGTGCGCAGGTAATCGGCGTCGGCCATGAAACGCTGCGTCATTTGGGTGGTCGAAGGCATTTCGCCGCCATTGGTTTCGACAAACAGTGCGGTGGATCCGATGCTGTTGTTGCCGATCGGGTTGCTGGCCGCTGCGGAGCTTTCGATGACCGGATTTTGTGCCAGTTTTTCCTTCAATGCGCCCACCTGGCTCCTTACCTCATTTTTATCAATATGAAAAGTAAGTACCTGATCTTTATTGAAACCCAGGTCTTTATGACTGACATAACTGATCTGCCGGTACACAATGCCCGAGCAGGCGATCATCACAACCGTAGCGGCAAACTGGAACACCACCAGTGACTGCCGGAACCCCGCGCCGCCTGCCTGACTGCCCAGCTGCCCTTTCAATGCGATAACCGGGCGATAACCCGATAGCATTAGTGCCGGATACAGCCCGCTGAGCAGGCCGATCAGGATAAGGAACGCGCCGCCAATGCCTAGGGTGGCAAGGCCATTGTTGTGAAAATCGAGGCTCAGGGATTTTTCTGCCAGGTGATTGAAAAACGGTAATGCGGCCGTTGCCAGCAAAAATCCCACAAACCCTGCCAGTATCGTCATCATAAAAGACTCAGTCAAAAACTGACCTATCAACTGGAAACGTTGCGACCCAATGGCCTTGCGCACACCTACTTCGCGCACGCGTTTGAGCGAGCGGGCCGTGTAGAGGTTCATATAGTTGATGCAGGCAATAATGAGGATCAGCAATGCAATGGCCGAAAAAATGTAAACCGTGTTGATATTGCCGTTAGCACCGACCTCGTAATCCAGGCGTGAATGCAGGTGAATGGACGTCAGCGGTTGCAAATGCATGTGGTAATCCGCGTTACCCATTTGTTTTGCCAGGTATTTGGTATAAAAGCCGGGGAACTTGGCTTCGAGCTTCTTCGCGTCGGAGCCTTCCTTTAAAAGAACGTAAGTATATAGGTCGCCACTCTGCCAGCCGCCGGTGTAATCTGCCGGTAATGAGCGTAATGCACTGAAATTCAAGTGGGAATTGGTGGGGACGTCTTCAATTACACCCGTAACGACATTGGGGTAGTTATTAGAGAAAAAAACCGTTTGGCCCATTGCCTTCGAAGCGTCGCCGAATATCCGGGTGGCGAGGGTTTTGGTCAGGACGATTTTCTGTGGTTCACGCAATGCCGTCGCAGGGTCGCCGTAAATGAACGGGTAAGTGAATACGTCGAAAACGGATGCATCCGTGAAGAAAACGTCGAATGCGTCAACCTGCTTTTCCCCGAAGCGGATTTTTCCGCCGCCCTCCGTGCTGATGCGTACGGTCTTTTCGATTTCAGGATAGTCATTCTGCAATGCGGGGGCGAATGGCGCCGAGGTGGGAGCGAGTTTGAAACCGCCGGTAGCCCATTCCGCCTCCTGGGTAACGCGGAAAACACGGTCGGCTTTGGCGTGGAAGCGGTCGTAACTCAGCTCGTCGGCTACGTAAAGCACCATAAGCCAGACGGCGGCAATGCCGATCCCGAGTCCCAGGATATTCAGTCCGCTGAACAGCCGCTGCTTGCGGAAGTTCCTGATAGATATTTTGAGGTAGTTGAATAGCATAAGTCAAGGTTTGTTAGTCAGTGCCTATGAAAGGGACAATTTATATGCCAATGCAGTTTTTGCCTGATATTAAGTCGATTACGGTCATGTTAACGTGTCTGGATGTTCGCTAACGGACATTTCTGTTCAACGGCGTACGCGCAATCCTGGAAAATTAAGACCGGATTTCCGTCCGGCGATGAATGCGCAATGCCACCAAAATCCCTAATTTTGCCAAATTCATGATTTTGATGGATTTAATAGTCTTTTTTCTTATTGATTTTTAAACAAATAGAATGAGCCAGGCACCTGCTACCTCTTTGCAAGACATTGTTGGGCACGCGAAGGAATACGGTTTTGTATTCCCTTCTTCCGAAATATATGATGGACTACAAGCCGTTTATGATTATGGTCAGAATGGTGTTGAACTAAAAAATAACCTGAAAGCTGCCTGGTGGAAGGCTATGACGCAGCTGCATGACAATATCGTAGGTATCGATGCGGCGATTTTCATGCACCCGCTCACCTGGAAAGCATCGGGCCACGTCGACGGGTTCAACGATCCGATGATCGACAACAAGGATTCTAAAAAGCGCTACCGCGCCGACCAGTTGCTGGAAGGTAAGGCAGAACAATACGAAAAGGACGGTCAGCCCGAAAAAGCGAAAGCATTGCTGGCTGAAATGGGCCGTTTGCTCAGCGCCGAAGACCTGAATGGCGTTCGTGAGCTGATCATTGCAGAGGGTATTAAATGTGCGGTATCGGGCACGGCCAACTGGACGGAAGTGCGTCAGTTTAACCTGATGTTCAGCACGCAGGTGGGATCTGTAGCGGAGGATGCCAATATGATCTATCTCCGCCCGGAAACCGCGCAGGGTATTTTCGTGAACTTCCTGAATGTGCAGAAAAGCGGCCGTATGAAGGTTCCTTTCGGTATTGCGCAGATCGGTAAGGCATTCCGTAACGAGATCGTGGCTCGGCAGTTCATCTTCCGTATGCGTGAGTTCGAACAAATGGAAATGCAATTCTTCGTGCGTCCCGGTACCGAGGAGGAATGGTACGATAAGTGGAAAGAGGCTCGGATGAAGTTCCATAAGGCAATTGGCCTGCCTGCCGAAAAGCTGAAATACCACGATCACGAAAAGCTGGCGCATTATGCGAAAGCGGCTGTTGATATCGAATTCGAATTTCCGTTCGGTTTCCGCGAAATCGAAGGTATCCACTCCCGTTCCGATTTCGATTTGCGCAACCACCAGGAACTTTCGAAGAAAAAACAACAATACTTCGACGCCGACCTGGATGAGAATGGCAAGCCTTACGGTAACTATATTCCTTATGTGGTGGAGACATCAGTTGGTGCCGACCGTCTTTTCCTGGCGACATTCTGCAATGCTTATACTGTGGAATCGGTGGGCGAAGGCGACAGCGCGAAAGAACGCACTTTCCTGAAACTGCACCCGGCATTGGCGCCTTTTAAGGCGGCTGTGTTGCCATTGGTTAAAAAGGACGGTCTGGCAGAGAAAGCGCAGGCTTTGGCCAATTCGCTGAAATCGTCATTCCGCACAGTTTACGACGACAATGCGGCGATTGGCAAGCGCTACACCCGCCAGGATCTGATCGGTACGCCGTTCTGTATTGTAGTGGATTACCAGACGATGGAAGACGACACCGTAACCATCCGCCACCGCGATTCGATGGAGCAGGAACGTGTTCATATTAGTGAATTAAAGGAAAAAATTGGTTATCAAGTGGCTATCGAGCGCATTCTCGAAGCCATTTAAGTGATCGTTCGAACTTACAACGAGGGTTGCTTTTCCGGAAGCAGCCCTCGTTTTGTTTTTAAGTGGAAACAAATGCCGGTCCGGTAGTTTCTCCCACAGGAAAATGACTATTGCCTTTCGGTCAATGATAGGCCTGGTGAATCACTATTGATAGCTATAATGCCGATTATTTAGTAACTAGGCGGCTTTTAGAACACCAATCCGAAGTGAAATGATCAATCAGCTATACGATACTTCGATGAGCCTGCTTACCGATCTGTACCAGCTCACCATGGCCTACGGCTACTGGAAATCGGGCAAGGCAGAGCAGGAAGCGGTCTTTAACCTTTATTTCAGAAAACACCCTTTTCAAGGCGGATTTACAGTCACGTGCGGGCTCAGCAGCGTGATCGAATACTTGCAGGAGTACCGTTTTAACGACGACGACCTGGCCTACATCGGCTCCCTCACGGGCAGCGACGGCAATAGGTTATTTGATGAAGGTTTTCTTGAATACCTCCGCAAAATGGAGTTTCAATGCAGCATCGACGCCATTCCGGAGGGAACGGTGGTATTTCCAAACGAGCCGCTGCTTCGTATTCAGGGACCGATATTGCAATGCCAACTCCTGGAAACGCCGCTCTTGAACCTGATCAATTTCCACTCGCTCGTGGCTACCAAAGCTGCACGAATGCGCCTGATCGCGAAGGACGACGCATTGCTCGAATTTGGACTGCGCCGCGCACAGGGGCCCGACGGGGGCGTAACGGCAAGCCGGGCGGCTTACATCGGCGGATTCGATGCTACGTCCAATGTGCTTGCTGGAAAATTGTATGATATTCCCGTGAAAGGCACGCACGCGCACAGTTGGGTAATGTCTTTCGACAGCGAATTGGAAGCTTTTGAAACCTATGCGCAACATATGCCGAACAACGTCACGCTGCTCGTGGATACTTACGATTCGCTGAATGGCGTACGGCACGCCGTGGAGGTGGGAAAGCAACTGCGCGCCCATGGTCACGACCTAGCTGGCATTCGCCTCGACTCGGGAGACCTTGCCTACCTAAGCATCGAAGCGAGGAAAATCCTGGACGAAGCGGGTTTCGAAAAAACGAGCATTGTAGCCAGCAACGACCTCGACGAGTACATTATAGACAGCTTGAAAATCCAGGGAGCGAAAATTAATGTGTGGGGGATCGGCACAAAACTCGTCACGGCTTATGACCAGCCAGCATTAGGCGGCGTTTTCAAACTCGCGGCCATCCGTGCGGATTCCGGCGAATGGGATTACAAACTGAAACTGTCGGAGCAGGCGATTAAGGTGTCTACCCCAGGTATTCAGCAGGTCAGGCGGTTCAGGGATGCCGGCGGGTTTGTTTCGGATATGATATTTAATATCGAAACGCCGCTGATCGGGAAGGCCACGATGGTGGACCCTTATGACTTCACGAAAAATAGGTCTTTCGCGGAGTCAGTGCATTATGAGGATTTGCTCGTCCCGGTTTTCGCGCAAGGCAGGCTGATCTACAAACTACCGTCCGTTCATGACACTCGGAAGCGGTTGCAGGAGCAGCTGGCACATTTTTATAAGGGAATTAAACGATTTGTAAACCCGCATACCTATCCGGTGGGACTTGAAAAGGATTTATTTGAATTAAAAACCAACCTGATTTTTAAACTTCGCGCCGGCAATGAGGCGTGAAATAACTTAGTATGCAAGAGTTAACACATCCGAACAGTGAGATCCTCAAAGATCTGATCAGTTACAAAATGCCATTTGGTAAGTACAAGGACCAAGTGATCGCCGACCTTCCGGTTTCTTACCTCGAATGGTTCTATCGCGAAGGTTTCCCGTCGGGTAAGCTGGGTATGTTACTGGGTACCATGCTGGAAATCAAGATGAATGGGTTGGAATTTCTGATCCAGGGACTGCGAAAGGTGGCATAACATCGTTTTTGGTACAGGCACGACGCGCGCACCCGGGCCTATGCTCCGGGTGCGCGCGTATACAGGTTCTCCCGCTTGACGAAAATGAACTCCGCTGGTATTCTACAAAGTGTGACCTTTTCAGATGCTTACGTATAAAGGGATATTAAGTATTGATTCACTATTCATCCCGTACGTCAATGTCTTACGTAAAGATTTGGATACATGCTGTCTGGGGGACCAAACGCAGACGGCCCGTTTTACAACCGCCAATCCTGGCGCAACTTTGTCGGCATATCCGCGAAAATGCCAAAAACTAAGAAATACATGTTGACCGGATCAATGGTCATCACGATCATATCCATGTGCTGATGCTGCTGAAGAGTGAGTATGGCATATCCAAGCAAATGCAGCTTCTAAAAGGTGAAAGTGCCTTTTGGGCTAACAAGATGAAATTGGTGGGCGGCAATTTCGAATGGGCTGATAAATATTTTGCCGCATCCGTCAGCGAAAGCAGGCTTCCGTTTGTGAGAAGGTATATCGATAATCAGCAGGCACATCATGAAAAGCGGAGCTTTTTGGAGGAGTTTGGGGCCTTTGCACGGGGTATCGGATATGATGGTGGGGACTTTGGCTAAAGCCGGTTGCGATGGGGGCGCTGTGTCCCAAGGCTGAAGCCTTGGGTTGTGGTGATGGCTCGGTGTGTCCCGGGCCTAGTGTGGCGCTTGGTGTGGATGTCAGGGGTTGGTATGCTATATCCTGCGCGATGGGTGTATCCCAAGGCTGAAGCCTTGGGTTGTGGTGATGGCGCGGTGTGTCCCGGGCCTTGCGTGGTGCTTGGTGTGGATGTCAGGGATTGGTATGCTATATCCTGCGCGATGGGGTGTGTCCCAAGGCTGAAGCCTTGGGTTGTGGTGATGGCGCGGGGTGTCCCGGGTCTAGTGTGATGCTTGGCGTGGATGTCAGGGATTGTATACTATATCCTGCGCGATGGGGTGTGTCCCAAGGCTGAAGCCTTGGGGTGTGGTGATGGCTCGGTGTGTCCCGGGTCTAGTGTGATGCTTGGTATGCATGTCGGGGGCTGGGATATGCTGCGCTGCGCACAGCCTGGCACGTGGTCGGGAGCGTATCGCGGGGCTTCAGCCCCGGTACAGCAGGCCTGGGAGGTGGGTAGAGATATCCGAGCGTGTCTCGGACATCTCGGTGAACCCAGGGCTTCAGCCCTGGGTTCCATAGTATGACAGACGATTGGCTTTAGCCAAAGTCCGACGCAGGGTCACTTCTTCTCCGGCATCAGTACCACTTTGATAAAATTATCATCGTTGAAGTACTTTTGCGCGGCAGCTTTGGTACTGGCGACGGTTACCGATTTAAGTAACCTGTCTTGTTCGAAAACCTCATTCAGATCATCGCCGAGGAACGTATTGTCGTCCAGGTAGTCGAGCCAGAAGCCGTTGGTTTTTAGTGCTGTCTCTGTTTTTCGCTGTGTTTCTGCAACGAATTTCTCGATATCCTTCTGATCTGCACCGTTCGTTTTGATCTTGCCGATCTCCTCCTGGGCCCTTTTCACCAGTTTGTCCACATTCTCGGGCGCACAACCAAAGCCGATTGAAAAGCGATAATGGCCGCTAGGAAACTTGTCAGTACCCTCCGAAACGCTCACACCGTAAACCCCGCTTTCTTCCTCCCGCAGTGACTCGATCAGTTTGATTTGTAAAATCTCCTGTAATGCTTCGATCTGGATATTGTTCTCCGGATTGTAGTCATACTCGCCGCTGGATACCAATGTTACCCTGCTTTTAGGCTCCAAACCTTTGTAAATCACCTTTTCGATGCGCCCTTTCGGCGGGAAAATGCCGGGATGCTTGAAGGTATCGTCGCGATCGCTCGATGGCAGGCTGCCCAGGTACTTTTCGATTAGCGGTTTGATGGCCTCCGGTTTAAAAGCACCCACAATGGTGAATACAAAATCCGAGGCATCGGCGAAGCGGTTTTTGTAAATTTCAAATGCCCGGTCGAGATTCACTTTGTCGATACTTTCCGGTTTCAGCGGCTGCCGTTTCGGGTTGTGGCTGGTCAATACGGCATTCAACGAGTCGGAATAGACTTTCTCCGGGGTCAGTGTTTTTTGCATATTTTCCAGATATGCCTTTTGATTCGCCAATATGCCGGTTACCACATCAGCATCTTTGCGCGGCTCCGTGAAATAAGCGTAGATGAGCTGTAATGTCGTTTCCAAATCTTTGGGATTGGTATTACCGCCGATGCCCTCTGTCAGCTCGCTTACGTACGGGCCCGCGCTGGCGGTCTTGCCGGCGAGGAATTTTTGCAGCTGCGTCTGGTTATAAGGCCCTACACCGCCCGATTGAACGAGGTAGCTCGTGAAAATCCCCGTTTCGCGTTCGTCTGGGAAAAGCGAATAACCGCCTTTGGCAGTAGCCTTAATCAGAATTTCGTCGTTTTTGAAGTCGGTTGGTTTCAGCAATACTTTCACTCCGTTCGACAATGTGAGCTCGGTGACGCCCAGTTTTTCCAACGTCTTTTCAGCCGTAACCTTTCCCGGAGTGGGCTCGGCTTTCAGCAATGGCGCGTCCACAACGTCGTCCACATAGGCGGTCACGTCTTTCCCGGCTTCGTTCAGCAGCGAACGGATATCCGCTTCGGTAGGAAGTGTCTCCTTACTCTTTTCAGGCCCCATGATCACCACAGCCCTGTTTTTATCGGTAATGTATTTTTTTGCCAGGCCGTTGATCTCCGCCAGCGTCACTCCATCTAGGTGCTTTTTGGCAAACTCGAAATAAGCTTCCGCTCCCATAAATGCCTTTTCGTGAAGGAAATGGTTCAGGTATTCCTGCACATGGCTGGCCGACTTGGTTTTGTCCCGCTCCTTGTAATCTTCCTCAATGGCATTGTAAAAGTCCTTCTTCGCCCGATCGAGTTCAGGTTGGGTAAAACCGAATTTTTGGACCCTGGCATTTTCTTCGAGCAAGGTTGTCAGCGCGGTTTTCATCGAAGCCGCGTCTTTGGCGAGCGCGATGGAAGTGTATGAGTCCAGGTTTCCGAGAAAATCACCATACTGGCTCGCACCGTAGAGAAATGGCGGGTTGGCCTTTTGGGTAAGTTCCTGCATCCGCTGGCCCATCATCGCATTGTACAATTCCTGCGCAAAGCTATTCCGTACGTCCTGCAAGGATTTCTCTTTGGTATTCGGTTGTTTGTAAATCAACTGAATGAGATTCTGCGGGTATTCCGGGTCGGTCACTATGGCCACTTTGGTAGAACCGTCGAGCGGAATATCGTAGCGCGTGCGTTTTTTAGGATTGACAGGCGGCTTAATGGAGCCGAATTTCTGCGTAATCAGTGCCTCCACTTTCGCTACATCAAAATCGCCCACGGCAATCACAGCCATTAGGTCGGGGCGGTACCAATCCTGGTAAAATGCCTTGATGGTTTCGGGTTTGAAGCTTTTGAGAATGCTGTCCTTGCCGATCGGTAGCCGCTCCGCGTAGCGTGAATTGTTGAGGATCACTTTCAGGAATTTGTCGCGCATGCGTTGCTGTGCTCCCCGGCCCATGCGGGATTCTTCCAGTACCACGCCCCGTTCTTTTTCGATTTCGGAAGGGTCGAGTAATGCACCATTTGCCCAGTCTTCAAGTACCTGAATGCCCTTTTCGAGCAATCCGGCGGAATCGGTTGGGATAGGCAGCATGTAAACGGTTTCGTCAAAACCGGTATATGCATTCAAATCGGCACCGAAACGCACGCCTGTTTTTTGCAGGAAATTGACCAGCTCATTTTTGGGAAAATGTTTGGTACCATTAAAATTCATATGCTCCATAAAGTGCGCGAGGCCTTGTTGGGCATCCGTTTCCAGTACCGAACCCGCCTTGACAGCCAGCCGCAGCTCCGCCCGGTTTTTGGGCTCAGTGTTCTTTTTAATGTAGTAGGTAATTCCGTTTTTCAGTTTTCCGGTCTTTACACTGGGATCGAGAGGGATTTTTTGAGTGCTCAGGTTCTGCGCCGACACTGTCGCGACAGAAATTACACCCCATCCGGCCAAGCATAATGCTATGAACGCCTTTTTCATTTTTCTAATTTTAATTTTGATGAAATTCAGGAGGGGCGAAATATATTGTTAAAGATCGCGATTGCAAAGGGTGTGCTGGAAATGTTTTATAAAAAGAACGCCGGTATCGTAAACGCAACACCGGCAGTTCATTTTTCTGAAAAAGTGTACCTAATGTGTTATTTAACAGGCTCCCGTAGAATGGTTTTAAGCTTTTCCGGTGGCGTCTTGCGGAAGTCGGACAAGTAAATTTCGTGATGCAGCCCGTTTCGGCCAAGCGCATTGGCGGTCATGAAATCATTCAGTTTTGCCAGCGTTTCGGGTTCACGATCGAATGGTCCGGTATGCAGTATTTGCACCACTTTACCTTCTTCGATTTCAAAATAGGAGACCTCCCGGATCGCCTCCTGGCCTTTTGAAGCAAAACAGGCCGCTACGGCCGTTTGCACGTCTTTTTCTTGCACATAATCAGGAATGCGGATCAATAGCCGGTATTCCCATTCGCTGCGGGGGATAGCCTTGGGCGAGTCGGCGATCGAAATGCCGGCGAAGCGCTGTTCATCATACCACCATAAGCCTTCCAGTTTGGACACGACAAAATCCCTGCCTTTTGCTTTGAATGCAAATTTCAATGCGTATGCTACCGGGTAAATCGCCTGGATTTTTTTGGCAAAATTCTCACCTGACGGATCTCCTTTACCCGTAATGGACAGATATTGCGCCTTTTCGATGTTTAGGATTTCGGGTTTGGCTTTTGCCGTGTAGTAACTTTTGAAATGTTTGACAAGATCGAGTTTGTCCATGGCTCTGTTAGTCTTTGTTTGATAATGGTGCAAATAATAGCCGCATTTTGACAACAGTATGGCAAGAACCCTGGAAAAATTTATGGTTTCGCAGGACATTTAACCGGTTCGAAATACAAACCTTTTTCGAAATCCAGCTTCGACCGATCCTTGAAAATCATGACCCCGGCGGAATCTTTCATCTCTCCAAACCCCTCGACCCAGCCTTCGCCTTTTTTGCGAAAAACCACTTCCCTGGCCGATTGTGTTCCCTCGGAGGTGAATGTGTAGTGCGCAAAAATTCTGTCAGCTGCTATCGTTCCGGTAATGGTACCGTCATTCCGGTCTTTTTCGAAAAAGGCGTAGGATAGTTTGCCGGAAACGGTGCTGTCGGCGATTTCGAGGTTTAGAAACGCCGAATCCTTTTGGGTCTGGTGTGCGAAGCAGTTGTTCGTCGCAGGCACTTGGGTGGTTTGTTCAATAGAAATTGTGCTGTCGATAGCATTGTCTTCTGAGCCGGTTTTGCCCGAACATGCGCAGATCAACGTTGCGGTCAGGGATATAAGAAGGCTTGGTGCTGTCATAGTAGTTCGCGATGAATGGTTTGAAAACAGGCGGAAGTTAACAGTTTTGGCTTTTTCATCCAGCTGATTTCAAAAATCGTTAAGGCGTACAGCGCTCGTAGCATCAACGCGCGGCCGACTCCATCCGTGTAATTTCCGTCACTTCGACGGTCACAAACCCGAATTCTTCAGTCACGATACCGCGTATTTTGTAAACACCTTTGACCGACGCATTCACTTTGGCGGCGGCCGTGGGGAAATGGACGGTGTCGATAAATTGACCTTCATAATCCAGGAACGTACCGAATTGCATCGATTCGCCACGTGCCGTCCGGGTGTTTTTGAGCGCAACCAGATATCCATACTGGACCACTTCCTGATTCACATAATTTTGAAGATCGCGCGCCATCACGCTTTTGGGTAATGGGTTTTTCAACAGATTGAATGGGCTGCAAAGCGGAAAGCCAAGCAATTCGATCTGATCGTAGGCATCGTCGAGAATGGACGAATGGAATTCTGGGAGTTCAAAATCTTTGATTTCGGTATGAAACAGTTGCTTTTGAGGTACTTTGACCGGCGTGGTACTCAGCCTGAAATGCGCTTTCCAGAGCAGTGTTTTCTTCCCAATGCCTGTGAACCTGAATGCATCGATCCGGATCAGGATGGTGAGCTGTTCAATGGAGATGGGTACACGGTCAAGGAAATCGTTGAGCGACGTAAATGGCCCGTCCTGCCTGCGGGCGCTGAGGATCTTGTCGATGGTTTTCTCTTCCAACGCATTCAGAAACTGCATTCCGAGGTAAATCTCTTGCCCTTCGATGGTTGCCTGGGCTTCGCTGTGGTTCACACACGGCGCATGTACGAGCGCCCCGAGCATGCGCGCCTCGTGGATGTAGAGCTCGGGCGCGTAAAAGCCGCCGCCATTATTGAGGACGGCCACCATAAATTCCAGTGGAAAGTAGGCTTTCAGAAACAATGTCTGATAGCTTTCGACGGCATAGGACGCGGAATGCCCTTTTGCAAAAGCGAATCCGGCGAAACTGGCGATCTGGTTCCAGATTTCCATTGTCATTTCCTCGTCATAGCCCTTGCTCCGGCAGTTTTTGAAATACTTCTTTTTAACGCGCTCAAACTCTTCACGTCCCCGGAATTTCCCGCTCATGCCGCGGCGGATCACATCGGCCTCGCCCAATGTAAGCCCGGCAAAATAGTGCGCAACCTTGATTACGTCTTCCTGGTACACCATAATGCCGTAAGTCTCTTCCATTAGTTCCAAAAGGCGCGGGTGCGCTTCGTTCCGTTTTTCGGGATGGCGGTGGCGCAGGATATACTCACGCATCATGCCGCTCTTGGCCACGCCCGGCCGGATAATGGAGCTGGCTGCCACGAGCCCGAGGTAGTTGTCTACTTCCAGTTTTTTCAACAGCATCCGCATCGCCGGAGACTCCACGTAAAAGCATCCAATGCATTGTGCCTGCCTGATCAGGTCGTTGATTTTCGGGTCGGTTTTGAATTTCCTGACATCGTTAATATCAAAATCCGTTGCCTCCGGGCGGTTGTAACGAATGATTTCAAGGGTTTCCTTGATCTTCGCAAGCCCGCGCTGGCCCAGGATATCATATTTGTTCAAGCCTACATCTTCGGCAATCACCATGTCGAACTGGGTCGTGGGAAAGCCTTTCGGCGGGACGTCGGTGGCAGTAAAATAATGCATGGGCCGTTCCGAAATCAGGATTCCGCCTGCGTGGATGCTCAAATGGTTCGGCTGGTTATTGGTTTGCAAATAATCGGCGTACTTAATCACGAGTGCCGACAGCTGGTCGAGCTTTTTCGGATCGTACTTTCCATTGCTCAGTGCATCGATTTCATAGGCTGGTAAACCGAAAACTTTTCCGAGCTCGCGCACGGCCGAGCTGTGTTGGAACGTGCTGTACGTTGCCAGCAATGCAGCCTGGCCGTTTTTGCCGTAAGTATCAAAAATATAGCGGGTCACGTCCTCGCGGTCCCGCCAGGAGAAATCGATGTCGAAATCGGGTGGGTTTTTACGGTGAAGATTAATAAACCGCTCGAAATACAGATCCAGCTCGATCGGGTCGACGTTGGTGATGTTGAGCAGATAGGCGATGATGCTGTTCGCCCCGCTACCACGGCCGACATAGTAATAACCCTTCCGGCGGGCATAGTTCACAATGTCCTGGTTAACGAGAAAAAAAGGCACGAAATTCTGCTTCCGGATCATTTCCAGCTCCTTCGCTATCCGGTCGAAAATTTCATCGGTAATGTTGTCGCCGTACCGGTAGCCAAGCGCCTGGTAGCTCATTGATCTCAGCCGTTTGAAATCTTCTTCTTCGCTTTTACCGAATAGTTTCAGGTTTTGATGTTCACGTTCATTGCCGAAGCTGAAATGGATATTGCATTCGTTCATCAGCTTGCGGGTATTGTCGAGGATCGCGCGGAAATCCTTTTGTTTGAAATGATATTCCAACACTTTCGCCTGCACGATCTGCTCATTTTCTTTAGCCGTTTCAGAAACCGACAGCTTGCTCAGCAGGGTATTGCCGTCGATAGCCCGTAACAACCGGTGCGCATTGAATTCCTTCTTGTTCCGGAATGTGACGGGCTGCTGGATTACGAGCCTGTCCCTGAACCGGTGTAGCGGCGAGTAATGCAGTTTGTCAAGGTCCTGCATAGAAATGCCGATGTACTCATTCGGCCGGAATTGTTCGCGGCGTTCTTTGTTGAGTTTTTCAAATGGATATATAATTGCTACGTGCTCCATTTCAGGCGCGTGGTCGGGAAACGGGGCGTTTGTTAGCTTTTGCGCCGACAGGTAAGCATTCAATGTTTGAAAACCAATGTTGTTCTTCGCCAATGCCACAAACTGCTGCGTCACGCCATTGCGGAAATCAATCCCGACAATCGGTTTAATATCGAACCCGGGCGCCATGCGGATAAAATTCAGGCACCCCGACGTGTTATTAATGTCCGTCAGCGCGACACAGTCGTACCCGTGTTCCCTGCAAAGTGTAAGGAGTTCATCCTCAGGAATAGTCCCGAAGCGAAGGCTAAAATAAGAGTGACAGTTGAGTAGCATGAGTATTTGAAAAACTGAACTGAATGCTTACCTTTGGCGTTACTAACGCAACCCGATATGATTCTCGATTTCTCGTCCAAGGACACCGAAAAAATATGGCTTGGTGAAAGGGTTGCGAAGTTGCCGCTGGAAATTCAGCAGATAGGTAGAAGGAAGTTGAGAATGCTCCATAACTCACAAAACCTGGCAGATCTTCGCATTCCTCCTTCCAACCGTTTGGAGAAATTAGCTGGGAACCTGAAAGATTTTTACAGCATACGGATTAATGATCAATGGCGGATTGTATTTAAGTGGCTTGATGGGAACGCTTCCGAAGTAAAAATTATCGATTATCACTGATTCCGATGGACACATTAAACAACATTCATCCCGGCGAAATACTGCTCGAAGAATTCCTCGAACCGATGGGTATTTCTGCTTACCGGCTGGCAAAGGATACGGGCATTCCGCAGACGCGCATCAGCGAGATCATCAAAGGGCGGAGACGTATCACTGCCGACACTGCGCTTCGTTTCAGTAAATATTTTGGAACCACACCCAAGTTTTGGCTTGGATTGCAGGACGATTACGATCTGGAAGAAGAGCAGCATCTGATTTCTGTTGAATTAAATAATATAAAGACTTTGCAGCCCAAGGCGGCCTGACCTGCGCTAAGCATTCCTATGTGCCGGAACAATGGGCGGTTCGCCGTTGAACGGGTTTCCCATGGCGCCAATGTCGGAGATTCCCATGGTACTGGCCCAGGTCAGGATCTGGTCGCCGTCCTTGTTATAGGCGTATTTGGTTTTAATATAATCCATGGCCTGGTACAGGTTCAGCCGTTCTTCGGTGTCGTCGAAAAGATTGATCTGATAGTTTCCTGTCACCAGGTCGCTGAAACTGACCCCTACCAATCTCACCATCGTGCGCCGGTTGTAAAGCTGGTCGAAGAGCCGTTCTACATGGGGGATCAGTACATGATCCGCCGAAGTGTAGGCGATTTTCAGCTGCCTGGAAAACGTATTGAAATCGGAATAGCGGATTTTTACCGAAACGCAGGAAGTCAGTTTTTCGCCCGTCCGCAACTGGAAGGCCAGTGTTTCGGCCATTGCCCTCACCATCTCACGCATTTTCCGGACATCGCCCGTGTCCTTCCCGAACGTCCGCTCGCTGGAAATCGATTTGCGCTCGTGAAAAGGAATGATCGGAGAGTTGTCCAACCCATTTGCCCGGTTCCAGAGGGCAACGCCGTTTTTGCCCAAAACCTGCCCCATTATTTCCATAGGCATTTCCTGAATCGTTTTCACATATCGGATTCCCAGGTTATTAAGTGTCTGATTCATTTTTTCGCCTACCATCGGGATTTTCTGCACCTCCATTGGCGCTAGAAAGACTTTTTCCGTACCGGGTTCCACCCGAAGTTGGTTATTAGGCTTTGCTTCCCCTGTTGCCACCTTGGAAACAAGTTTGTTAGTTGACAGTCCAAAGGAAATCGGCAGACCGGTTTCTCGGATAATGCGTTGCCGCAATTCGCTTGCCATTCCATAGCAATTGAAATATTTGTCCATCCCCGATAGGTCCGCATAAAACTCGTCGATACTTGCCTTCTCGAATACAGGTACATTCTGGCTTATTATCTCACTCACTTCCTTCGAATGTTTGGAATACGTTTCGCCGTTGCCACGAATGACGGTAGCCTCCGGACAGAGCATACGCGCCATTTTCATCGGCATGCCGGAATGCACGCCGAACTGCCTCGTTTCGTAACTACAAGCCGCTACTACACCACGATCGCCGGTGCCGCCGACGAGTATGGGTCTGTTTTCAAGCCGGCTGTCCTGCTTGCGTTCTACGGATACGAAAAAGGTATCCAGGTCAAAATGTAGTATCGCACGATCCACTGATGTTTGGATTTTTTACAAATTAATGGATTTATTCCAAATATATGGATCATATCCATTTATTGAAAGGAATTATTCCAAAATTTTTGTAAGTTTGGAGAGTCAAGACATTGTTAACCGTTAGTCATCACACATACCCTATGGCGATTGATGAAGAATTCAGACGTTTCAAGCAGATCAGGGAAGAGCTCAACCTGACCCAGGCGGCATTTGCCGAAGAACTGGGGATCAGTGCAACCACAGCCGACATAGAGCGGGGGCGTACGCGCATACCCGGGCAGGTGGTGAAGGAGCTGCTCAAAAAATACCACATCAACCCGCTCTGGCTGTTTGGGGACAGTTCCCAGAAATACCTCCACGCAGACAAGGTATTCGTCAATCCGAAAGTTGTGACGGTCGATCAGGCCGGAAAGGATAACATTGTGCTCGTCAGTGCCAAAGCGGCGGCAGGGTATCCCAATAATATCGGCGACGCGCAATGGTTTGAAGCCTTGCCCGCCTTCACGATCCCGCTGCCCGAATACCGTAATGCGACATTCCGCGGTTTTCAGGTGGAGGGCGACAGCATGACGCCCGCTATACAGTCCGGAGAGTGGATTTGGGCCCGTGCGGTGGATGACTGGGATGGGCTGAATGATAAGAACATGTATGTGATAGTAACTGTTGATAGTGTGCTGGTCAAGAAGATCAGGAAAGAAAAGGATTCTCCTTTTGTAAACCTGATATCCCTTAACCCCGACTATGCTCCCATACGCGTCGACCGCAACGAGATCCGCGAAATATGGCAGGTCAACAGTAAGCTGTCCTTCGATCTGGAAGCGGACAAAACGGAAGTGAGTTTGCAAAGCCTGCATCAGGAAATGCGGGAGTTGCGGCAGGAAATGAAGAAACTGGTGAAATAGGGTTGCCGAATTATTGGGATCGAACGGATTGAGCAGGAGCAGGTTTTCGATTCCGGCAAAATCCGATGTATTGCTTGTAACTAACGTGATCTCGTGGACGATTGCTGTGGCGGCAATAATAGCATCGGGTAGTTCCAAATTGTGTCGTCTCCGCAGTTCGGCTGCTTTTTTCCTAATATCCTTTTGGAGTTCAAATGAGAGTGATAAGTCTACAAATAAATTGACCAAATCAAGGTCAAATTGGGTGGCTGTTTTCCAACTAAAAAGCTCTATTTCGGTGATTACTGAAAAACATATTCGCGCGTTTTGGGCAAGCTCATCTACCACCTTTTCCGCGTAAGGCGGAAGATGTTGTTGAACATAGTAAATGGCGATATTTGTGTCCCAGAGATAGGCCTGATTCATTTGCCGCGCAATTCCTTTAATTGACGTTCAACTTCTTCGATCGGTTGCTTGGTCATTTTGCCTTTCAGGAAACGTATGGCGCTTGTGTCCTTAATTTGCAGGGTGCTTTCGTGCAGACGAATCAGGTTTAGATTTTCAAGGTTCTTTAAAAGATCGAGCGCCTTTTCGTTGAGGATATCGATTTTGATGGTGTGTTGCATAGCGTGATAGATTAGCTTTTTATGATTATTCAAAGTTAATCAATCAATATTGCAATCCAAAAGGACGTCGCTTCTACACCTCTTCTGAAATCAATTGCTTCTCATATAGCTCCTTATAAGCCCCATTTAGCGCCATAAGCTCCGTGTGGGTTCCTTGCTCAACAATGTGACCGTCGTCCAGTACCACAATTTTGTCGGCGAGTTTGGCGGAGGAGACGCGGTGGGAAATGATCACGGAGGTACGTTGGTCCATAATCCGCTTCATGTTGTTGAGAATAATGTTTTCGGTATTGGTGTCGACAGCTGAAAGACAGTCGTCGAGGACAAGGATTTTGGGGTCGCGGGCGATGGCGCGTGCGATTGACAGCCGTTGCTTTTGGCCGCCTGAGAGGGTAATGCCTCGTTCGCCGAGCATGGTTTCGTACCCCTGCGGGAAGTCTTTGATGTTGTTGTAGAGATCTGCGTCTTTCACAGCCTGCTCGATCCGTTCAAAAGGCATGTCCTCGGTGCCGAACCGCACGTTGTTCTGAATGCTGTCCGAGAACAGGAACACATCTTGCGGCACGTAGCCGATCTGGCGACGGTAACCATGGACATCGTAGTCCTTCATCGGAATGTCGTCGATGAGAATCTGGCCTTCGGTGGGATCGTAAAGCCGGCATAGCAAATGCGCCAGCGTGCTTTTTCCGGAACCGGTCGTGCCGAGGATCGCTACGCTTTCGCCTGCGTCTATCGTCAAATCGAAATCATGTAATGCTTTAATGCCCGAATCGGGGTAAACAAAGCCCACGTGACGAAAAGTAACTTTTCCGTTCAGCGGCCTGCTGATGTTTTTCTCAGAAACGAGCGTCGTTTTTTCATTCAAAAACTCGTTGATGCGGAGTTGAGACGACGCGGCGCGCTGGATCTGGCTGGTTGTCCATCCCAATGCCATTACCGGCCAGGTAAGGATATTGACGTACAATATAAATTCGGTGATATTACCCGGCGTGAGGCGGCCGTTGATGATTTCCTGACCGCCGATAAAAATGACCAGGATGTTGCTCAGGCCGATCAAAAGGAGAATGATAGGATAGAAGAACGCATCGACTTTTGTAAGGCCCAGCGACTTGTTTTTGAATACTTCCGCCTCCTTTTGGAAATTGGTAAAAGAACGGCCCTCCTGGACAAAGGATTTGATCACGCGTATGCCCGAAAATGCTTCCTGTACGTAGGTTGAAAGTGCCGAAAGCTGCTTCTGAATTTCCTGCGAACGTTTCATTATCATGCTGTTGACCACGTAAACGCTTATCGAAAGAACAGGCAGTGGCAGTAACACATAGAGGGTCAGCTTGGGGCTTACCGAGATCATATAGGATATGACGAGGAAGAACAGCACGATCAGGTTAATGCCGTACATGAGCGCCGGGCCGACGTAAATGCGGACGTTGCTCACGTCTTCCGAGATCCGCGCCATGAGGTCGCCTGTGCTGTGACGGCGGAAGAATGCGGCTGGAAGCGTCTGGTAATGCTGGTAGATGTCGTTTTTGAGTTCGAATTCGATGTGGCGGGACATGACGATGATCGTTTGCCGTACCAGAAAAAGGAATATTCCTTTTAGCAACGCCATCAGCAGGATCAAAAAGCCGTAGAGCAGGATGCTGAACGCGAAAATGTCATACATCTCGCTTTGAAGCGATACGCCATTGAAGAGGTAGTAAATGTCGAGTGTTTCGATCACCAGGTCGAGCGCGTAACGCACCAGTTGGGCAGGGATAATGCCGAAAAGATTGGATATGATCGTAAAAATGATACCCAGAATGAGGTACCATTTATATTTCCACAAATATTTGTTTAGGGATTTTAGTGCTTTCACCTGTTCAGATTTTTGTCGATGGCGCAGGACGCTTTCTGAGCAACATCCTATTTTACCAAAACGTTGCAAAATTAAAAGGACGGGCTTCAATTTTCCGATTGTGAACAAAATAGTCTAATTTTGCGGTCGATTTTAAAAACATCCCATGCAGGGTACGCACAGAATGGCCCCTGCAATACATGCAGATACGTTCTTTGATTTACTGTACCTTTTATCCAAATAGTATTCCGGCTTATGCTGAATAGAAGATTACTAAGAACCAAGGCGGTTCAGGCACTTTATGCGCGGCAGCTCACAGCCGATGCGAACCGTTTACTGGCACTCGACCATATCGAAGAGGCATTTGCACCAGACCTCAACTCCATGGAGTTTCAGGACAAGAAAAAACTCTCGGGAATGAAGCGACTGGCGAATATGACACTAGACGAATTCATCAAGAATGGCAAGCCCAACGAAGACGAAGAAATTCCCGATCGGGTATTGCGAGTGGCCCGAACGGCCTATGAGGCATACAACCGGCAGACTAGTTCGGATGGAGAAAAACTCGTTAGGAGGGTTTTGAATGAGACGGAAACGATTTATGTTGACTTCATCAGGATCCTGTCGATGCTGATCGAACTTTCACACCAGTCAAAAATCGACCGCGAGCGCAGGTACGAAGATCCGGAGGCGCCATTTCCCAAAGAATCGGGACTGGATAGCAACCGGGTGATCAAGGTTTTGCAGGAAGATAAACCGCTTGAAGAGGAGATAATCCGCAGCGGCATCAACTGGACTAACGAAATGAACCTGATCCGGAAGATTTACCGGGAGGCATTGAGAAAGGACGAAACTTACGAAGCATATTGTAAATCGGCGACACATACGCCGGAGGAAGACCAGGAGATTATCCAGCACATTCTGCGCCAGGTTATCCTCAAACACGAGGTATCGCTCGATTACCTCGAACAACGCGATCTTTATTGGGCAGACCACAGCGAACTGATCCGCAGCCTTGCGATCAAAACTTTGCGTACTGCCGATTCTGCCCACACATTCCAGCTAGCGCCGCTTACCAAGGATTGGGAAGAGGATAGGGCATTTGTGGAAGAACTTTGCAAAATCGTCGTGAAGGAAAGCGACCAATATGATATTTATCTGGAAGACCAGCTGAAAAACTGGGAACTGGAAAGGATCGCACTCGTGGACCTTATTATCCTCAAAACGGCCCTCGCGGAACTCATCCATTTCCCGGGTATCCCGGTGAAAGTCACCATCAACGAGTTTATTGAGATCGCAAAAAGGTACAGTACCCCAAAAAGTGGTAAGTTTGTGAACGGCGTCCTGGACGTGCTTTCGGTCAAACTTGCGAAGGAAGGCGTGATCAGAAAAAGCGGGCGCGGATTGATTGATAATAAGTAAAAGCTGACGAAATTGTGGCCGGGTATATTGGAACAATTTTTGGAGGCCATTATAAATAAATGAGCTGACACCCGTTTGCAGCAAAAAAACAGCAGAAATCATGAGTAAAACCAGTAATAGTTTAATCGCATTCCTGACGGGCTGTGCCACCGGCGCGGCATTGGGTATCCTGTACGCTCCCGACAAAGGAGAAGTTCTGAGGACACAACTCACATACAGACTCTCGAAATACCGGGAAAAACTGCAAGAAGTCATTCAGGACCTGGTGGACAAAAAGGATCAGCCTGATAATTTTTCCAGAACGGAAGGCGAACGTGTTGTGAACGATGCACGCGAAAAAGCCGAAAAGCTTTTGGAAGATGTAGACCGCCTCATGGCACAGATCAAAGGCCAGGCCAGCGAATAACATTTATGAAAAAAATAGCTCTTTTCGCGTTTCTGGGATTAGCTGTTGCTTTTTCCGGTTGCTCCAAAAATGAAAAGAACGGCGAGCAAAAACAGGCAAATTCGAAACTGCCTGTTTTTGCTTTGATCGATAGCACGGAATATAACTTCGGCACGATCCAGGAAGGCGCCATTGTGGAACACGAATTCAAATTCCGCAACGATGGTGAATACCCGCTGATTCTCAATAATATCAGCTCTTCATGCGGGTGTACAACGCCCGAATGGCCCAAAGACCCGATCGGGCCGAAGCAAACTTCGAGCATCAAGGTCCGTTTCGATAGCAAACACAAGGCTGGTCCTCAGGTAAAGACCATCACTGTTTATGCCAATACGGAACCGGCAAATATAGAATTAAGGCTGAAAGGTATTGTGAATGCAGCTCCTCAGCCAGCAGCAGCAGATTCGGTAACGGCAAATAAGTAACCGTTGCGTCGCAGCACTTCGTAAAACATTTATACAACCCATCTACTACAATGAATTTTTCTATTTTAGCACAGGCAGCCGGCGGCTCACAAGGCATGATTTACCAGGTCGTAATGTGGGTCGGTATCATCGGGGTATTCTACTTTTTCATGATCCGTCCCCAGCAGAAAAAGCAAAAAGAGCAAAAAGAATTGCTTAACAATCTGAAAAAAGGCGATCAGGTAGTGACAATCGGTGGAATCCATGCCAGGATCTATACGGTAGAGGACGCTACGGTTACGCTTGAGTTGGACAAAGGTGTCAAACTGACGGTTGACAAATCCGCCATTTCGCGTACCATCGCCGGGTAAAACTAATCATGAACGGCATGCATTGCCGCCAATGCATGCATTTTCAAAATTGTTGTGAGTCAAGTCCCACCCAACCAGAACAGGATCAAGACGTTTATAGGATGCTTGCTTGCAGCGTCCTTTTTTTGGTTAATGAATGTCCTCAACAAGGACAATTATTCTCTTAAACTGAATTATCCGTTGTCGATTGAATACGATAATTCGGCTTATGTGCCGATGCAGCCGCTTCCCAAAAGGATTTCGGTGAATGTAACGGGGGACGGCTGGACACTGCTTCAAAAATCCTGGTTGAATTTCAATGCCAATCCGGTGGTATACCGCGTTCAAAATCCGAATGTGGCTAACTTTATTAACTCCACCACGCTTACGGAACAGATCACGGAAATGTTCCCGAACCTACACGTCAACTATGTGGTAGCAGATACTTTTGAACTTAGTTTTGAGCCCAAAATCAGAAAGATCATCCCTATCCGTGTCGATAGCACCGGGATTGACATCCGCGAAGGATATGTGATTTCGAGCTTTATCAATGTATCACCCTCGCTTATCTCAGTAGACGGCCCGGTATCGCAGATCAAATCTTACCCGGATACGATCAAGGTCCGCGTACCGACACCGAAAATTCAGAACAATTACGACGAAAGTCTGCCTATACCGTTGCCGGTTTCCCCGCTTGTGGAAGTGAGCCACCGCGACGTGTACGTGAGCTTCGAAGTCGCGCAGTTCCTCAGCGCACCACCGCAGCAATAGCCTTTAACCAACAATTCCATGGAGCTTCCACTTCTGATAGGTGTTACCGGAGGTATCGGTTCCGGCAAGAGTATGGTTTGCAGGCTTTTTGAATGCCTTGATGTCCCTGTTTACTATGCCGACAGCCGGGCCAAATGGCTTACCAATCACGATCCGGAAATCCGCGAAAAAGTTGTAGCCTTACTCGGACCGGAAGCTTATGATAGCGCGGGGCTTTATAATACCCGGTTTGTGGCGTCCAGTGTGTTCAATAACGAGCCGTTGCTGAAAGCGCTGAACGCTATCATTCACCCTGTTGTGCTCCGGGATACCAAGGAATGGGTGGCTCAGCATACTGGATTGCACTATGTTGTGAAAGAGGCTGCCATTATGGCAAAGGCCGGTCAGGCCAATGCCGTCGATTACGTCGTTGTGGTGGAGGCGCCTGTCGAACTGCGCATTCAAAGGATATTGCAGCGGGATAAGCGCACTGAACAGGAGATCAGGGCGATTATCGAGCGACAGGTATCCGACGAATCCCGGCGGGAAATAGCGGACTATATCGTGTACAACGACGATGCTTCTGAGCTGATACCGCAAGTCCTGCGGCTCCATGAAATTTTCAGGAAAGAGAAATCTACGGGTATCTAAAAATCCACATCCAGCCCTAATGCCTGCTTTAATTCCAGCAGGTAAGGGTTCTTTTCCGCCATAAAATTGAATTTCTCGGCAGGCGTGTAAGGTAGTCTGTTCACCTCCTGGGGCGCAACACGGGGATTGATATCCAGTTTGGGTGCATCGAGTCGCGATTTCAGAAAACCCAGCAATTCATACCGCACATTCATTACCGCATCCTGCTGGTGATCATTATCCAGCGCGATTTCGATTGTCATACCGTTCAGCTGAATTTCCCGGTTCAGGGTGATTTGCTCGGTTGTTGAATTGCCTGCCTGGAGGCGCTTCTGGGAGAATTCATACCAAAAGCGTTGCAGGTTCGCGAGGGTAAGTTCCTCTTTTTTAGTGTTGTTTGAAGCAGCCGTGTATTCAACCGTCGGTTTTGCAGCCTCTTTTGCTGCCTGAGCAGGAGGAGTTAGCGAGGCTGTGAGTGAAATTGTGTTTTTAAGCCGCGAAGACGCGGTCTGCTGCACGGCGGCTTGTTGAGGCGCTGCCGAGGGTTGCCCAACGGCTTGTGCGTGGTGGCTTCCATTGGATGACTGGCTATTGGCGGGCGCGGCAGGTTGAGGTGCGACAGTGGCCGGATTGTTCAGGGATTGTTGAGGCTCAACTTTTTTTTTTGCCGTTTCATCAACGGCGGCAAGAGAATGAAGTTGAAGAATCTGGGGTAAATTGGCGAGTTTCATCAAACAGAGCTCCACATGTAGCCGCTGGTTTTTCGCCGATTTATAATTGATATCGCATTGCCCCGTAATGCTTAGCGCCGACAGCAGAAAACTCAAATCTGCCATGAGCGACTGTTCGAGGTATTTCCGCTCAGCCGATTCGGAAACCTGCAATAAGGTAACCGTCGCCGGGTCTTTGCAAACGAGCAGATTCCGGAAGTGTTCCAGAAGGCCGATCACAAACAGGTGTCCATCGAACCCCTTCCTTAAAATTTCATCAAAGAGTATCAGCGAGCGTGCAATGCTACCCGCAGTAAGCGCGTCGGTGATTTTGAAATAATAATCGTAATCGAGGATATGCAGGTTTTCCAGCACCGCCGCGTAAGTGAGGTGGTTATTGGTGGAAAACGTAACATTCAGGTCGAACATCGAAAGAGCATCCCGCAAACCGCCGTCGGCTTTCTGGCCGATCAGTTCCAGGGCTTCATGCTCGGCGTTAATACCTTCCTTTTGAGCAATATCCGCAAGGTGGTGCGCAATGTCCTTCGACTGGATCCTGTTGAAGTCGAAAATCTGGCAGCGCGAAAGGATCGTGGGCAGTATTTTGTGCTTTTCCGTCGTTGCGAGGATGAAAATCGCATAGGAAGGCGGCTCTTCCAATGTTTTCAAAAACGCATTGAATGCAGCCTGCGACAGCATGTGCACCTCGTCGATGATATAGATCTTGTATTTCCCGGTCTGGGGCGGGTATCGCACCTGGTCGATCAGATTACGGATGTCTTCCACCGAGTTGTTGGAAGCCGCATCGAGTTCGTGGATATTGAAAGAAGCGTTGTTCTGGAAGCTCACGCAAGACTCGCATTCGCCGCAAGCCTCCACATCGTCGCCCAGGTTCTGGCAGTTGATTGTTTTCGCCAAAATGCGCGCGCAAGTGGTCTTGCCTACACCGCGGGGACCACAGAAAAGGAAAGCTTGTGCTAAATGATTGGTGCGAATGGCATTCTTTAAAGTGGTAGTGATGTGCGACTGCCCTACCACCGAATCAAAGGTGACGGGACGATACTTCCTGGCCGAAACAACGAAATGATCCATGGTGCAAGATACTTCCGTGCACTGGATTTTCAAAGCCGTTACTTCGTCACGAGCGGGTAAACACGCACGTAGTCGATCTCCATTTTTTGTGGGAAAATGCTGTCATCCACGCCCTTTTGCCCGCCCCAGTTGCCACCCACGGCGATGTTTAAAATTAAATGAAAAGGCTTGTCGAACGGCCATTCGGGCCACCGATAACCTGCTTCTTTTTTGAATGTAAAATAGGCATTGCCATCGACGAGGATCGTCACCGTTTCGGGCGTCCATTCGCAGGTGTACGCGTGAAAATCCTCGGAGAGCCCTTTTACTACGATATTGTTGCCCTTATTAGTTTTGATCGCGTGGTTGAATGCCTTTGTATGGATGTTGCCGTGCAGGCGGTCCTGATCGAACCCGACGTGCTCCATGATATCGATCTCGCCATTGTCCGGCCAGCCTTTGTTGCCATAATCCTTACCGCTGGCCAGCATCCAAATCGCAGGCCATGTCCCGCGTCCCTTTGGTAACTTTGCCCTGATTTCGAACTTTCCATATAGAAAGTCTCCTTTGCCCTTCGAAACCAGGCGTGCCGAGCTGTATTGCTGCTTACCCGACCGCTCCTTAATGGCCGTAATCACCAGATTGCCGTTCTCCACCTTTGCATTTTCAATCTTGTCCGTATAGTTTTCCAGCTCGTTATTGCCCCAGCCGTGATCGCCCAGGTCGTAGCCCCACTTGGCCGCGTCGGGCTTGCCCGTGTAGTTGAATTCGTCCTGCCAGGAAGGGGTGGGGGCGAATTCGTGCTTCGCAGTTAATGGCGGGCTTTTCGCTGGCTGGGCGCAGCTTGTCACCGAAACAAATATGGCCAGGCAGCCAAAGCTCAAAATTCGATTAAGTCCAGGCCTATTGTCTTTCATTCTTTCTTTTTGGATCGATTTTGTTTTCAAAAACAGATATATCCATCCTGCGCAGCAAGGCATTGGCTTCATCCAATTTTCTTTGCACAAAACTTTCTTCTTTTGTGCTGATTTCTTCAAGTACTTTTCTCGTCCCTTTCATAGTTTTTGTTCGATTACGTAAAAGTCAAATTGACAGTTCTGAGCGTAAGGGTACAACGTATCATTTTTGAGGCCATGTATTATAAAACGCTCAGAAATTTGGTTAAATTCTCTTGCAATGGCAATGCTGTAGAGTCTGTGCCGACGTGAGTCGCTTCCCCTAAACAACAAATACGCACCTGGTTTTTGCGTATAAAAGTCGTTGATGATATGAAATACAGTTGCCAGTACCATTTTCAAATCGCTATTTCGGGATTCCGAAATGTCGGACAGGGTCCCGTCATTAAGAATGTCGAAAAGGGCTAGATTAAAGACGTTTGACACGTCGGTCCGGGTGATTCTGACTACCTTTTTAACCGTCTTTTGGGTACTAATGCTCTCAAACTCGTAACGGAAATCTGTGTTAGTGGAGGTGTACGGGTAATGCTTCTCCTGCATAAGGTGACTATTATATTATAGTGTGTTTGAGATCTCCCTCAAACATATAAAAAATCCCTTTACACCAAATTATAAATTGCTAAACGCCAGCATTTAGTGAAATCCTGAGGTTTCATGCTTAATTTTGTGGCCCGCTTGTTGTTTTTTATATAATGAAGGAGATAAAGTTGAGTACGGAAGTTGCCCTGGTTGCCCCTGATTCGAAGATTGACCATCAAACTAAAACATTAACGATCGGCTCGTGTTTTGCCGAAGTATTGGGAGGCCAGCTGGCGGGGTATAAGTTCGATGTACTTAATAACCCATTGGGTACGGTGTTTAACCCGCTGACGATCTGTAAAATACTGGACAGTGCGGTGGAAGGGAAAAGGCCCAATCCGGCATTGTTCCTGCAAAATTCCGACCAAATCTGGCTGCACCACGATTTCCACTCATCGCAATGGGCTACGGGTCAGGCCGCGCTGGATGCCCAGCTTTCGGATCAGCTTGATGAAATCCGTGAATATTTGGCGGAGGCGGATTTGCTGGTGATAACATTGGGTACCGCATATGCGTACAGGCACCGGAAGACAAACCTGATCGTCGGCAACTGCCATAAGGTTCCCAGTGATCGTTTCATTAAGGAGCTCCTCCATTTCGATCAGATTACGATCGCATTCGAGCAGTTAATCCAGAAGTTGATACCCTATAACCGCAAGTTGCGCATTCTGCTCACCGTAAGCCCCGTGCGCCACACGCGTGACACGCTTGCGCTCAATCAGGTGAGTAAATCGACATTACGGCTCGTAGCTCACCGGCTTTCGGAGAAATACAAGCACGTGGATTACTTTCCGTCGTATGAGATCATGATCGACGAGTTGAGAGATTACCGGTTTTATAAGGAAGATCTGATTCACCCGAGCGCTGTTGCGGAAGATTACATTTTCAATGCATTTGTCCAGACCTATATGGAACCGGAGGCATTGAAATTCATGAAGGAATGGGCATCAGTGCGGGATAGCCTGGCACATCGCCCGCTGCATGGTTTTACGTCCGGACATCTTAAAATGCTGAAATCGTTGTGGAGCAAGCTCAATGCGATATCCAGAAATGTGGATGTGTCGGCAGAAATGGAGGAAGTGGAGCGAAGGATCGGACAATTTCCGGGAATGTGACAAACTCATTGGGTACATTTCGTGTTGCATAGTATTAAGTCATAGTACCAGCCATCATAATGGGAGAATTTACAATCAATAAAGAGAAAGTATTGCAGGCATTGAGTACTGTGGAAGAACCCGATCTCAAAAAAGATCTGGTGACGCTCGGTATGATCCAGGATATAGAAATAGGCGTAAACCAGGTGCGGTTTACAGTAGTACTCACCACCCCCGCTTGCCCTCTTAAAGAACTGATCAAAAAGAATTGCGAAAATGCAATCCATGAGCATCTGAGCCCGGATGTGGAGGTGATTATCAAGCTCACGGCAAATGTAACTACGACCCGTCACACAGGCCCTTTAATTCCAGGCGTGAAAAACGTGATCGCGATCTCTTCCGGAAAGGGTGGAGTAGGCAAATCGACTGTTACGGCAAACCTCGCGATGGCGTTGCACCGTTCAGGCGCGAAAGTAGGCATCATCGATGCGGATATTTTTGGACCCTCAATTCCGTTGATGTTCGGAGCGGAGGATATGCAGCCGACGATCACGCCCAAAGACGGCAAAAACTATATCAACCCGATCAGGCAGTACGGTATTAAAATGATGTCGATCGGCTTCCTGACGCCCCCCGATAGTGCGGTGGTGTGGAGAGGACCGATGGCCAGCCAGGCGTTACGCCAGTTTTTTGGCGATACCGACTGGGGCGACCTGGATTACCTGCTGATCGATTTGCCTCCCGGCACCAGCGATATTCACCTGACGCTCGTACAAACCGTCCCGGTAACCGGTGCAGTGGTGGTGACGACGCCTCAGAAAGTAGCATTGGCCGATGCCGTAAAAGGATTGTCGATGTTCAAACAGCCGCAGATCAATGTACCGATTCTGGGCGTAATCGAAAATATGGCTTGGTTTACACCCGAAGAGCTGCCCGATCACCAATACCATATTTTTGGAAAAGGAGGCGGGCAGTCGCTGGCGGATAAATTCGAAGTGCCTTTGTTGGGCCAGATCCCATTGGTACAAAGCATTAGAGAGGCTGGGGACGAAGGTCGTCCGGCGGTAATGAATACTAATCCGATCGTCAATGATGCGTTTATGGATGCTGCGGAAGCACTGGCGCAGCAGGTGGCGATCCGGAACGCGTCGAAGGCCAGGACGCAGCCTGTCGAAATCCAGGTTTAGCAGTTAGTAACTGAATGATTTGATTTTTTGGATATAATCTTGCATCTTAGCAGACAGACTTTTTAACAATGGATTCAAAAGAAAAAACCATAGAATTGATCGAGCAGGCGCTCGAAACGGTGCGTCCTTACTTGCACGCAGACGGAGGCGATGTGAAATTGGTGGAGCTGACGGACGACCTGACTGTGAAGCTGGAACTGCAAGGCTCCTGCCAGAGCTGCCCGATGAGCGCAATGACTTTCCGGGCCGGTCTGGAAGAATCGATCCGCAAAGCTGTACCCTACATTAATAAGGTTGTTTCCTCGAATGTGCCCGAGCTGGCATAATAGCGGAAAACTTATATCCGATATTGGTCAAAAGCAGTTTCCTGTACGGGAAGCTGCTTTTTGCGTTTTAATCGCCGCGGTAACTAACCATAAATTGATTCCTCCCGATTAGTCGCTTATATTGCGGGCATCATTGGAATGCATTAATCAGGATTGTTAACATGCGTATCGGAATTTTTTTTGGAGGCCCTTCCCGCGAACGGGAAATATCATTTGCAGGCGGTAAAACAGCATTTGAATACCTCGATAAGTCACTTTTTGAGCCGGTACCGGTTTTTGTGGACAGCTTTGGGAGATTTATCCTGCTGCAAAAAGAGCTGATGTATTCGACTGAAATCCGCGATTTTTACCCTGCTCCCGGCATTCAAAAAGATGGCTTCAAAACTTATATCGAGTCCTTTCCTGAACTCGCCGCGGCCGGAGTACCCGCCGAAACCGGTAAGCTGATAGCTCCTTCCGAATTCAAGGACTATTTCGACTTCGCGTTCCTGGCCATGCATGGTCCTGATTGCGAGGACGGGGCCATTCAGGGCCTACTCGAATGGTACAAAATCCCATATAGCGGTCCCGGTTTAATGGGCTCTGCTGTGGGTATCGATAAGATATTACAAAACGAAATGATCGCCCTTGTCAACGGGCAGGAAAAGAAGAGCTGGACGCTCCGCTATAACCAGTGGATACCTAAAGATTACCCGCTGCTTTTCCAGGTATTGAAAAAACACCTTGGGCTGCCCCTGGTGATCAAGGCACCACATCAGGGCTCGTCTATCGGCGTTGCCATTGTGAAGGACGATTCGCTGGAAGAGTTCGTATCCGCCGTTAATCAATGCTTTTTCCAGATCGAGCTGGATGCGGATACCTGGAAAGAGTTTGACGAGGCTGAAAAACTGGCCTGGGGACAAAAAATAGCTAATCTGGACGAAGGAATTGGTTTTCCGGTCGTGTTGAGCGGAAAAACGATCTATCATCCTACGACGCTGATCAGCGAGCTGGAAATCTACTTCTCGGAAGGAAATAACCACGTGCTGCTGAGTAGTTCCAATGCCGAGGACCAGGTACTGGTTGAAGAATTTGTGAATGGGCAGGAATTTTCCTGCGGCTGTATCCAGTTCGACGACGGTTCTCCGCTCGCATTGCCGCCGAGCGAGGTGATCAAAATGGTGAAGGTCTTTGATTTTAATGCAAAATATAAGCCCGGCGCCAGCCGTAAGCGCATTCCCGTGGATACAACCCTGGAAAAGAACCAGGAAATCCAGCAGATGATCGCCAGCGTGTTCCAGCAACTGGGCATCAACGCGTGTGTACGGATTGACGGATTCCTCACCGAAAACGGCACAATCCTGCTCCATGACCCGAACACAATTCCTGGAATGTCGCCTACTTCCTTCATTTTCAAACAAATGGCTGAAATAGGGCTGAACGTGACACAGGCATTGACATACCTGGTCCGCCAATCACTCCGCGAGCGCATACGCTCGGGTAAGCAAACGTGGGCGCTTCGCGCATTGCTCGAAACGCTCGATAAGCAAATCGCTGCCGGCCTGACAACCGATAAACCGGTTGAGCACATTGTTTTTGACCCAACCGACGAAGCATATGTCGAAGCAAGACGCCGATATGGCCTTTTAAATGCGGAAGGCAAGGTGACCCCGGTGCCGGTACTCAAATCCACCGACGGCCAATTTTATAAACTTCCCAATCCGTTGATGTTCAAGGAGTATGTCTCGGATGTGGAGGAGCTCCTGCACGCCGAACGCCATCCGTTACTGGTTGAAACTTCGCAGCGGGCTGCGGCTCTGACCGCCTTTTTTGCAGGCGAGGTATCCTATGATGTTGCCCTAATCGATCATCCCGTATCCTGATCGTAAGTGGGCGCGGGTTACTTGTGATGGCTCATTATGAGTAATTTATGAGCGCTTAAATTTTTTCAATTTTCTTCCGGTTTCTGGTGTTTTTGGAAACCGGTTTTCTAAATTGGGTAATTATTGAAATTCATTCCTTTCGAAAAATTGACGGATTAATGGCACAAGGAGCTGAAAAAGTTAGGTTAAGTCTTCAGAAAGAAAACAAGGGATGGAAGAAGTGGGGACCTTACCTGTCGGAGCGTCAATGGGGTACGGTACGGGAGGATTATAGTGGGAACGGCGACGCCTGGAACTACATTACCCACGAAATGGCCCTGTCCAAAGCATACCGCTGGGGCGAAGACGGAATCGGTGGTTTTTCTGACAACAAGCAACATATATGTCTTTCGTTCGGATTTTGGAACCATAAAGACAAGATACTGAAAGAGCGTATTTTCGGCCTTACTAACCGGGAGTCGAATCACGGAGAAGATGTGAAGGAAATGTACTATTACCTCGATAGTACGCCTACACATTCGTATACCAAAATGCTCTATAAATACCCGCAGCAGCCATTTCCCTATGACAAACTGCGACAGGAAAACGGGCGCCGCGGCAAGCAGGACCCGGAATACGAGATCATGGATACGGGGGTGTTCGACAACGACGAATACTTCGATATCTTCATCGAGCACGCCAAGGCCGACGAGCAGGATATCCTCATGAAAGTGACGGTTTTTAACCGCGGTGCCAACGACGCGCCGATCACCGTGCTGCCGCAAATCATGTTCCGGAACACCTGGTCGTGGGGGTACGAGGCGTTCAACTACAAGCCGATCATGAACGGTATTTCCAACCGGCTGATAGAAGTGACGCACCGGAAACACGGGAAGTATAACCTGTACCTCGACGGTGCGGATGAACTGCTGTTCTGCGAGAATGAGACTAACTTTAAAAAGCTTTACGGAACGGCCAACAATACGGCTTATCCGAAAGACGGTATCAACGATTATATTGTAAGCGGCCAGAAATCGAATACAGTTAATCCGAACAACATCGGTACAAAAGCTGCGGCGCGTTTTACCAAAACCATCAAAGGTGGCGAGAGCGCTACTTTTCGCCTGCGTTTTGTGAACCATTCGATTTCGGAACCCTTCGGTGGTTTTGAAGACTTGTTCAATAAAAGGATCCGCGAGGCCGACGAGTTTTATAACGATTTGCAGGGGGACGTGACTGACAGCGACCTTCGCTCGATCCAGCGGCAATCGTACGCCGGAATGCTCTGGAGCAAGCAGTTCTATTATTATAATGTATACGAATGGCTGAAAGGCGATCCTGCCCAGCCAGGGCCCAACCAGGGCAGGAAATGGGGACGAAACTCGGGCTGGAAGCATTTGTACGCCGCCAATATCATTTCCATGCCCGATAAATGGGAGTACCCGTGGTTCGCGGCCTGGGATCTGGCTTTTCACTGTGTGCCGTTGGCCAGGGTCGACGCCGATTTTGCCAAAAGGCAGCTCGAAATCCTCCTGCGCGAGTACTACATGCACCCCAACGGGCAGATACCCGCATACGAGTGGAATTTCTCGGACGTAAACCCACCGGTACACGGCTGGGCAACATGGAAAGTCTACGAAATCGACCGGGAGCAGAATAATGGCGTAGGGGATATTGAATTTTTGGAAAAAATATTCCATAAGCTACTCCTGAACTTCACGTGGTGGGTTAACCAGAAGGACGATACCGGCAACAATATTTTCAGCGGAGGCTTTCTGGGACTTGATAATATCGGCGTATTCGACCGCTCGACGCCCATGCCTTTCGGCGGCAAGCTGCAACAGGCTGATGCGACGGGCTGGATGGCGATGTACACTTTGAATATGCTTCGCATTTCGGTGGAAATAGCGCTGGTACACCCGGTTTACCAGGATATGGCTTCCAAATTCTTCGAACACTTCCTACATATTGCGGGTGCGATGGAGTCCATTGGAGGAAAGAGCCAGTCGATCAGTCTCTGGGATGAAGAGGATCAGTTCTATTATGACGTGATTCATATTCCGAATGGTCAGAGTATTCTTTTGAAAGTACGTTCGATCGTAGGGCTAATACCACTTTTCGCAGTTGAAATACTCGATCCACAGAATCTGGACAAAATGCCGGTATTCAAACGGCGCGTTGAATGGGTATTGGCCAACCGTCCCGATCTCGCCCGTCTGATTTCCCGCTGGTTTGAATCAGGGAAAGGAGAAAACAGGTTGCTTTCGATCCTGCGTGGACACCGGATGAAGATGATCATGAAACGGATGCTCGACGAAAGTGAGTTTCTCTCGGACTACGGCGTGCGCGCATTGTCCAAATACCACGAAGAGAACCCTTACAAATTCTACATCAATGGGGAAGTATTGCAGGTCGATTACACACCGGCGGAGGCATTGACCGACATTATGGGCGGTAACTCCAACTGGCGCGGGCCGATCTGGTTCCCGCTTAACTACCTCATTTTTGACTCTCTGATGAAATTCCACAGCTACTACGGCGAGGATTTCATGATCGAATACCCGACCAATTCCGGTAACCTCACGACGATCAAGGACGCAGCGATGGCGATTGCCTGCCGGTTGATCGATATTTTCAAGAAGGATTCAGAAGGAAAACGCGCGGTGTACGGCCACGACGAGAAAATGCAGAAGGACCCTAATTTTAATGACCACGTTCTCTTTTACGAATATTTCCATGGGGATAATGGTCGCGGCTGCGGCGCAAGCCATCAGACGGGCTGGACTGGCCTGGTAGCCGAATTGATCCATAAAACCGCGAAAGAGTCGTTTTCCGCCGTCGAAAAGGAACCGCTGGAAATCGGTAAATAAGGACAGCACATACATTTTTAATTCTCTTAATAAATTCTATTTAACTGATTATGACTGCAAAATTGGAACCGAATGTGATGACCAAAGTGAGCAGCTGGCTCAACGGTGATTATGATATCGATACGAAACAATCCATTCAACAACTGATCGATGAAGGTAACGATACTGAACTGACGGATGCGTTTTACAAAGACCTCGAATTCGGAACAGGCGGTTTGAGAGGGCTGATAGGCATTGGTTCCAACCGTATGAACCGGTACACGGTGGGTACAGCCACACAGGGATTGGCGAATTACCTCAACAAAGCCTTCCCGAACGAAGAAAAAAGCGTGGCGGTGGCTTACGACAGCCGTATCAAATCGGATGAGTTTGCGAAGATCATTTCGGATATTTTCTCTGCCAACGGCATTTCGGTTTATCTTTTCGAGGGCCTGCGCCCTACGCCGGAACTTTCCTTCGCGATCCGTTTGCTGGGTTGTAAAAGCGGGGTAGTAGTAACGGCTTCGCACAACCCGAAAGAATATAACGGCTATAAAGCCTACTGGAACGATGGTTCGCAGGTAGTTGCCCCGCACGATACCAACATTATCAACGAAGTAAATGCCATCCAGTCGATCGACCAGGTGAAATTTGACGGCGACAGCTCGAAAATTACCAAAATCGGTGCCGAGGTGGATGAGAAATATATTAACCATATTCTGTCGCTTTCGATCTCGAAAGGAGCATTAGAGCGTCAGAAAGGCCTCAAAATCGTTTATACGCCATTGCACGGTACCGGCGTGACGCTCGTGCCGCAGTTGCTGGCCAAGATGGGTTTTGAAGCGGTAACAATCATTGAAGAGCAGGCAGAACCAAAAGGTAACGGCCAGTTTCCGACGGTAGTTTATCCTAACCCTGAGGAAAGCGAAGCGATGTCTAAGGCCGTTGAAAAGGCGAAGGAGATTGACGCGGACCTGGTAATGGGTACAGATCCCGATTCGGATCGCGTAGGGATCGCGGTGAAAAACCACCATGGTGAAATCCAGTTGCTGAACGGAAACCAGACGGCGAGCGTGCTCATTTATTATCTCCTGAATGCATGGAAAGATGCCGGAAAGCTCACTGGAACCCAGTTCGTGTGTAAGACCATCGTTACTACCGACCTGATCGACAAAATGGCGGCGGCCTACGACGTGAAATGCTACAACACGCTGACCGGTTTCAAATACATTGCGCAGGTTATCCGCGAAAAAGAAGGTAAGGAGCAATTCATCGGTGGGGGTGAAGAAAGCTACGGTTATCTGATCGGCGACGCTGTACGCGACAAGGATGCAATCGCCTCATGCGCGATGATCGCCGAGCTGACGGCCTATGCGAAAGATAAGGGCCTGAGCCTTTTCGACATGCTGATGGAAATCTACAAACAGTTTGGTTTCTATTACGAAGGACTGATCTCGCTCACCAAAAAAGGCAAGTCAGGCGCCGATGAAATTCAGCAAATGATGGCCGATTTCCGCACTAACCCGCCCAAAAGCATTGCAGGTTCGCCGGTTGTGAGGATGGACGATTACAAAGCATTAACCACAACTGATTTCAAATCGGGCAACACCGCTTCCATTCCATCGGGCGAAATGGGGATCGAACCATCGAACGTATTGCAGTTCTTCACCGAGGACGGCACGAAGTTCACTTGCCGCCCATCCGGTACGGAGCCGAAGATCAAATTCTACGTGGGCGTACGCGCCGCGCTGGAAAAGAACGAAGATTTCGACAGCGTTTATGCTTCGTTGAAAGAGAAGGTAAAGGCAATCGGCGAGGAGTTGAATTTGAAATAGTCCTTATTTAAGGTATATAAATGCGAAGGCGGCTCGAATGGGCCGCCTTCTGTTATTTGGTGTATACAACAATGTATTTTCGTCGTGCATTGTCTTCGAGCAGGCTGATACGCTCAAACTTGGAAAACGGAACCTCGTTAAGTTCCACGAATGTTGAAGGACTGGTATTCAGGTAGAATGTGGCATTTTTGTGATATTCAGAAATTCGCAAGGTGTTATCAGCCGATTTGCCGAATCCCTCTTTGGTAAAAAATCGATCAGCCAATGGCCCATTGAGAAGTTGGCGGGTGAATGTAGAGGTCGTGTGGCCTCCCAAGCTCTGGCCAAGTTTGTATTCAAAATGGGCTACTTCATATTCCTTCGCAATGGCAAGCGCTTTCTGATAATCCTGCTCCATCTCTTTAAGAAGCGGATTTGGTGGAAGCTGTCCCATTCCATGTCCATATCCGGAAATGTATCCGGAGTAACCTTTCATCGGCCCAAACTCACTTTCGCTATGTTCCTCGCCTGCACCATAATCCCCTTTTGTGTCGATACGTACCGATACTGCGGTGATATACTTCTGCAAAGGATCGAATTGTATTCTGTTGATCTGGAAATTCTGCCCGAATTTTTCAATAGCAGCTTTTATTTCGTTAATGTCTTCCCAGGTCATTAACGGGGTAATTGCCCAGTACAAAGTCTGTTTGACGATCAATACCCCTTTTGTTGACTTCTGTTCGGAGAGAGTTTGAGCGGTGTCGTTGACAGCAGGGTTAGGTGCGATTGTTTCGACGTGTTTTTGAGTATTGCTTTCGATTGCTTTCTCGTTCCCGGTTTTGGCAGAATCGGTTGGCTTTGCATTTACGATCACTTCCCCAATCAGCGGTTGAACAAACGGCCGAATTTTCACCGGCGCCAGTTCCACGATCTGGTCGCGATACGGCGCTACAAAAGCTGACGAAATGTAAACCAACGCCAGCACGCTTAAATATTTGCCCCACACCAGGTAATGCGACGGCTTTCTGTTCATCATCTTAACGCGTTTTTTAAGCAGCGACTGGGCAAAAGAATTGGTCAAAGGCAGCTCTCGCGTACGCATCACCGCCTTGAGTAGATTATATTGGTACACCTTTCTCTCAAAACCATTATCCAGCACAGCGCGGTCGGCGAGGTATTCGAGGTTTTCCTGCACCAGTCTTTGATGAATCCAGGCCAAGGGGTTAAACCATAGGCAGATCCGTTGTAATTCAACCAGCAAAAGATCGGCACTGTGCCATTGCCGGACGTGCTCGGTTTCGTGGGCAATAATATTGTTCAATTCCGACTCCGAGTGCTTCGATGGGTCGAGTATGATCCATTGGAAAAAGGAATAAGGTGCTGAGCCGCTGATATGCAGAATGGAAGTGCCATCGACACATTGTTCTGCCCGTCCTTTTGCAATTACAATGAACAATTGGCTTATCTGAAAAAGCAATCGGGCAGCGAGAATGATTACGCCAGCGAAATATACCATTAGTATCCAATCAACCGCCGACATGGAAGGTGCTGCGTTTTGTAGCGTTGCCTCAAAAGAGGACGACTGTATCGTAGCGATCGGTTTGGCCAGCAGGGGAAGCTTCCCCACAACTTTGGGAATGCTTTGGTGAAACTCATTTTGCACTTCTACCGGCCCCCAGCTCGGCAGCGATACTAGGGGTAATGTCCAAGCAGCAGCTACATTCAGCCACAGCAGCACGCGGTTCAGTTTAGAAAACGTTTCAAACTGGATCAGCCAGCGGTAGGCCAATGTCAGTACAGCCAGTACCAGACTGACTTTCATGAGGTAAGGGATCAGCATAAAGTCGGCGGATTAATGTGATACATCCAAATACGTTATTCTCCTTCTTCAATCATCCGGATAATCTCGCGCAGATCGTCCGGTGTTACTTTTTCCTGTTTTGCGAAATAAGCCACCAGATCTTTGTAAGAATGGTTGAAATAGCCTCCGACGACTTTGCCCAACACAAAATGGTTCTGGTAATCTTCCTGCTTCACAACCGGAAAATATTCATAGGTATTCCCGAATTGCCGGTGCGCTACATAACCCTTTTCTTCCAGGTTCCGGATAATGGTCGAAACAGTATTGTAATGCAGCTTCGGTTCAGTGAAAAGCGGAAGCATGTCTTTCACAAATGCGGCGCCCAGCTTCCATAGCACCTGCATTACTTCTTCCTCTTTATTGGTCAGCTTTTCAAGTTCCATGTCGTAAATATTAAAACTATTTTTATAGTTAACAAACTATTTTTCTAGTAATAATATTTTTTGAGGTAGAAATTGGGAAACTATGCCAGGCAGTGGATAAGTGATATTGTACCGCTGGCTAATCAATATGTTACCTTTTGTTGTCTTATTGAGACTTGAAGTGATACTTTTTGAAGAACGAATTGTAAATTACAGGTATCATATAACGACACCTAGCTAACTGATGATGAAAAAACTACTTCACAACAACTTCATGTTATTGTGCTTCGCAATGGCCATTTGCTGGGATGCGGCACGGGCGCAAAATGGTTCTGTTTCGGGAAAGGTAACCGACAAGGACGGTGTTGAGATCCCAGGCGTGAATGTAAGTATCAAAGGGACCTCACAGGGTACCTTAACCGACGAGAAGGGCGGGTACTCCATTCAGGTAGGACCTCGCGAAACATTGGTATTCAGTTTTATCGGTTTCAAACGGAAGGAACTAGTACTGGGAAACCAGCGTGAACATGTCGATGTGCAGCTGGAACCCGATGTTTCGATGCTCGATGAGGTGGTGGTAACCGCCCTCGGGCAGACGCAGGAGAAGCGTGCGATCGGCTATTCAGTGCAGTCCATCCGGGCCGATGAGATCCGGGAATCGGGGAATCCGAATATGGTTGGCGCCTTGCAGGGGAAGATCGCCGGAGCGGTGATCACCGGTTCGGGTGGTGCGCCTGGTGCAGGGGTAAATATCATTCTGAGGGGCATTACCTCGCTCAGCGGCAGCGCCGATAACCAGCCGCTGTTCGTCATCGACGGCATTATCATCAGCAACGCCACCACGGCCGGAAATCCGTTGCCCAGCGCAGGATCGGCTTCGCCGGGAGCCTCGGAACAGTTTGCGAATACCAACCGGGCGGCCGACATTAACCCAGACGATGTCGAAAGCATTTCAGTCCTCAAAGGCCCCGCTGCGACGGCGCTTTACGGTTTGCGGGCTTCCAATGGAGCGATTATCATCACTACCAAACGCGGCAAAGCCGGTAAGCTGAATGTTTCGGTTTCGCTGTCAGGAGGTATTGATGTGCTAGGCAAATCGCCGGATATTCAGACCCGCTTCCTGCAAGGGCGTTTCGGGGAGTTTATTTCGCCTACCGAAGTGCGCCAGCGGACTCCCTATCAGTCGTTCGGGCCGTCGGTTATCGGTAACACCACCGACCACATTTATGACAACTTCCGCGGGTTTTACCAGACCGGTTTTCGCACCAACAACAATATCACCCTGACCAAAGGAAGTGAAAAAGGCAACATTTACGTCTCCGCGGGACATAATTACCAGCAGGGGATCGTGCCAGCCACCTATTTCGAAAGGACTTCCGCCAAGATCGCCGGGACGTACAATTTTACCAGGCGGTTCTCGGCTTCCGGTTCGTTCAACTACATACGCTCGGGTGGCAAACGTCCGCCCGCCGGTGATAAATCGGTGTTCAGTGCTTTGTCGTACTGGCCGAATACCTACGATGTCAACGATTACCTGAATCCCGACGGGTCTTACAAGAACCTTCTGCCCGGTTTTACGGATAACCCGGTTTATCTCGTCAAAAAGAGCCCAAGGATAGACGCCGTTAACCGCTACATCGCCGATCTTACCTTGAACTACAATATGACCGACTGGCTTACTGCCAAATATCAGCTGACCATGGACGCTTTTAACGAGCGGCGAAAGCGCCAGGTGGACAGTACTTTTGATGTCGGTACGGCGGTGAAGGGCTTTCTGATCAAGGAAAACATCAATTACCGCGAAATCAACTCCAATTTATATGTAACGGCCACGAAGCAGTTCAACGAGAACTGGAATGGCTCATTGATGGTCGGCAACTCGGTGGTCGGGAGCAAGCGCCCCGACAGCTATTACGAAAGGGGAGAAGGCTGGAAAGCGCCGTTTACCGACGAGATCAGCAGCTACCGCAACCAGCAAAGGCGCTTCTATTCGCCCCTGCAATACCGGATCGTGAGCTTCTTTGCGGATGCCAAACTGAGTTATAAGGAAATGCTCTATCTGAACGCCACGGGCAGGAACGACATTGTTTCGACGCTCCCCAAGGCAAATAATTCATTCTTCTACCCCTCATTCAGCGCCGGCTATATTTTTACGGAAAATCTTCCCAAAAACAATATTCTCAGCTACGGAAAACTGCGCGCTTCATGGGCACAGGTGGGCAAGGGTACGGACCCGTACGTGATAGGCGTGTATTATGAGCTGGCCGACAACTTTCCCTTTGGCAATACGGTACCCGGTTATGTCAGGCGCTCTACCACCGCGGCGGATAACCTCAAACCGGAACGGACCACTTCCATTGAATTCGGCACCGAGCTGCGCTTTTTCAGGAACCGGCTCATGCTCGACGCTACCTATTTTACGATGGATAGTAAAGACCAGATCGTCCGCGCGCCGGTTTCCAATGTCTCGGGCTATTCATTTTATTATACCAATATCGGTTTGATCCGTAACAAAGGGGTCGAATTACTAGCCACTTTCAAACCCGTGACAACGGCCCGTTTCACCTGGGATATATCGTTGAATTTTACAAAAATGTCGGGCAAAGTAATCGAAATGCCGGATGAGCTCGAAGAAATCTCCTATTTCGATAATGGTAGCCGGGGCGTTTTGAAGGTGAGGGAAGGCAGCAAGCTGGGAGAACTCTGGGGGCTCGATTATTTGCGCGCTCCCGACGGTCAGTTACTCATCCAGGCAAATGGCCTGCCGCTTACGAGCCAGGTGACAGTCCCATGGGGTAATGCGCTGCCCGACTGGACCGCCGGTTTAACCAATACCTTCAATTACCGGGGATTAGGCCTCTCGTTCCTGCTCGAATGGCGACAGGGCGGCGACGTAGTCGACCTGGGCGAGCGTAATGCATTCCGCGCGGGGTCGATCAAGATCACCGAAAGACGTTATGAGCAGGTTGTATTTAAAGGGGTAGTAGAGCAAAAAGGCGCCGATAATTCAGTGACCTATGTACCCAATACCAAGGCGGTTATCCTCGACGATTCGTTCTATAACCCATCCACTGCGCGCTACATGGGCAACTCGGCGCAGTTAAATATCCAGGATGGCTCCTGGTTCCGGCTGAGGACGGTGAGCCTTTCCTATGCGATACCAAAGGCGACATTGGCCAAATCTGTTTTCAAAGGCGGCGTGCGGTTCAATTTTACAGGTACCAACCTTTTCCTGAATACACCTTTCCGCGGGTATGATCCGGAAGCACTCACATTTGGCTCCGGTACCAATATCATCGGTTTTGTGGGGCGGAACAACCCGGCAACGCGCAGTTTTCAGTTGGGTATCAATGTTAATTTCTAGGAAAACATGAAAAATATCAGACCTATATTCAAAATGCTGCCGCTGCTGGCCTTGCTGCTGACGGGCTGTGACAAGTTTCTGGACGTCAATACGGACGAAACCCTTAAAGGCGATGCTACGATGCAGGAACTGCTTCCGACCGCACAGTTTTACACGGCTGAGGCAAGTTTTCAGCAGGCTTACGTCGCCTGCCAGTATGCCCAGCAGCTTGGCAGTGCATTAGGCGCCAACGGGATCGATACTTATGCCGAAACGGACAATACCCTGGGCTGGTCGAACCTCTACCTGTATGCCTTGCCGCAGCTCAATGTGATTATCAAAAAGGGGCAGGACGAGGGCGCCCCGGCTTATGTCGGCATTGCAAAGGTACTGACGGCCTATAACCTAGGCCTGGCGACGGTCAATTGGGAGAACATACCTTACACCCAGGCCGATCAGAAGAACTTTTCCCCTGCATATGACACGCAGGAGCAGGTCTATGCGATAATCTTCAAGCTGCTGGACGAGGCGGTGACGGAACTTAGCGGAAACGCGGGTGTTAAACCCGGACAGGACGACCTTATTTACCAGGGCGATCTTGGGAAATGGACCCGCCTGGCCCATTCATTGCGGGCCCGTTATTTGTGGCACGGCTCGTTGCGGAATCCCCAGCAAGCCGCCGAAAACGCACTGGCTGCACTGGAAAAGGGCATGAAGGACAATGCGGATGATTTTCAATTACAGTATAATTCCAAAAACCTAAGTCCCTGGTACAGTAAAGTAGCGATTCCGAATACTACGGGAAACCTCTCTGTTACCTTTACGAATACGATCGTAGATCTTTTCAATGGCACTACGCAGGGCATTGCCGACCCTCGTTTATCGAAAGTGATAGGGATCAAGAATAACCAGACCGTCTATTCCGGCGTAATACCGGGCTCCGGCAGCGGCTCGACGGTCGATCTGAACAACAAAGCATGGCATTCGAATATCGATTCGCCGCTGGTCATGATGTCCTATTCGGAGTTGAGAGGAATCGAGGCCGAGGCGCGGCTGATCCAGCATGGCGGCACCGGTACGTCCGCGGCCGGGTATACGGCATATCTGGAAATGATTTCTGCCAATATGAAGAAAGTGGGGGTTGAAGAGGCCGACATCGATCAATTCCTGAAAGATGCGAGGATCAACGTAGGAGCTTCGAAATTGACTGCGCAGCATATTATCAAGGAGAAATTCAAATCCATGTTGCTGGTAGGCGACATCTGGACGGATGTCCGCAAATACGATTACCTCGATTTCCCGATGCCTGCCAATCCAAACCCCGATTTGCAAGGCAAACGCATCCAGCGCATGAAATACCCCGATTCGGAGATTACCCGTAACTCCAAGACTGTGCTCGCCAACCAGAAAGACCCCGAAGCAACCATGTGGCTGATCAACAAGTAGATTTATCTCTAACTGAAATATTATGAAACTGATTTTGAAATATATCCTTGCCTGTCTGATGGCGACGTTGCTGCTCACAGGCTGCTATAAAGAGCCCGATTTGTTCGAGGACCTGCTGGTCAGCAATGGAAAAGTGGCACAAATAGCGGTGGTCTGGCTGGGTGACGCGAAGGTTTACAACGCGGCTGGCGTGTTGCAGACTACAACGACGGTAGATTCGCTCAGTACTGTAACTGTGAATATCGAATATACCTCGGAAGTGGCCGTCAAAGAGTTTAGAGTCTACTCGGCACCAACGGCCACCGGATCACAGACGCTTCTCGCGACCGTACCGGCGGGCGCTCAGAAATATGATGCCGAGCTTCGGAATTATATCATGAAAGTGCCGATCACGGCGCCGAAAGGCAAAAATGTGACTTCAATCATTTTCGCTGAGATTACCTCGGAGAATTCACTGGCCTCGTCCAAGAAGAGCGCGACGCTGAAAACGAAGCCGTAAGTGAAAGGGATATGCAACGTTCGCAGGGTATTTTGAGTATCGTTTCAAACTTTACAAACTCCTCATTTATCTTTGAGGTTTAAAGCTTTGAATATTTGATGCGCCCGGTTTTGAACTGCATATCCCTTACCCGTTGCTTATTGATATTGGCCCTGGCTGTGCTCATGCATGCGGGCGCCTACGCGCAGCAGGCGGGAACTGTTACACTCAGCGGCAAGGTTACCGACGAAAAAACCGGTAAACCGCTGCCATTCGCCAATGTTTTTATCAATAATTCTACCATAGGAACTAACTCCGACGAAAATGGGAACTATCGCCTACCGAATCTGGCGGTTGGAAACCTGGAACTTGTAGTATCATTTCTTGGCTATGAAACCGTTAAGCAGACGCTCCGCTTCGAGCAGCCGGGCGCCAAAACGGTTGTTTTCAAACTACGGGAAGGACAGGAACTGAAAGGGGTAACGATCGTAGCAAAAAAGAATAAAAAGCGTGAGAAGCATTTGAAGATCATTATCCGCGAATTGCTGGGAAGAGGCAAATTCAGCAAGTTGTGTAAAGTGCTTAACCCCGAAGCATTGCGGATTTCGGAAGACGACGACGGGCATCTTGGCGCTCAGACAACCCAACCGCTGATCATTGAAAATTATGCATTGGGTTACCGCATTCACCAGGATCTGGATGATTTCGATTATTTCAACGGCAAGGTGTATTATGGCGGTGCCACAAGGTTTGAACTTCTCGTACCCAAAGACGATGCGCAGCGCAAACTGTGGCGGGCCAACCAGAAGGAGGCCTACAAAGGGTCCCTGAAACACTTGCTGACCAGCATGGTGGCCGACAGCTTGCAAGAGCAGGGTTTCAAAGTATTCCAGGCCATTCCCGATTCGCTTAGGATTTTCAAATCCGTCAGGAGTGTTAATGGATATAATACGATTGCCAATCACATTCATAACCGGATAGAACCCGTGCGGGGTATGCGGCTGGTGCGGCCGGGCGAATTGCCTAACGAGCGGCTGGTGGTTTCGCTTACCCAGCTGGAAGTATTTAATATGAACAGGCATGGCAGGTCGCCCTATGCCGATATGCCCTACGCTTATACCCAGATCACCCTTCCGCAAGGATACATGGTCACCACACCGCAAGGCTGGGTGGTAATGCCCATGGGTTTCGAGATTGCCGGCGATCTCGGCAACGACCGTTTCTCAAACCTTCTTCCCGCCGACTGGAAACGCGACGAATAAATCCACTCTTTTGCGTATAGCGGATGCCGTAACTGATGGTTATGGCACTCACTTCTTTGTGAGTGCCAACGGCCGCGCGCGCAAATGCACCGGTGCGCACGGCACTTTTGTAACTCTTTTTTAAATAAAATAGGATAATATCGTACAATATAGGTTTCCTTAAACGATTAAAGGGCGTTTTTTGCTTTAAATAGGTGTGTAACCGTTGGTGATATAATGTGACATTATTTTATCCATTTTTAGCACTATTCTGTCAAAAATTAAAATCATGTATTTTATCTGTATAATTATTTGATTAAATAGTGATAAATTTACTATGCCTAATAATTATTAACCTAACTAGGGAATATGAAAATAATCTACAAAAATCCCAGGCGGGATTGCTTCACTCTCCTCCTTCTATTTCTGACTGTTTTTACAGCTATTGCACAGGATCGAAGAGTGACCGGCGTTGTGTCAGATCCCGCTGGCACAGGAATCCCCGGAGCTACCATTCTGATTAAGGGTACGCAGATCGGGTCGAATACGGATGCAGAAGGACGTTTTGCAGTAAATGTCAGATCGGACAAAGATGTGCTTGTCATCAGCTTTGTCGGCTACAAAACAAAAGAGATCGTCGTGGGTAACCAGTCGGTGATCGACGTGAAAATGGAAGACGACGTATCGGCGTTGGAAGAAGTGGTTGTTACCGGTTATACGACCGATAAACGCCGTGAAACTTCCGGTTCGGTAGCGCTTGTAAAAGCCAAAGACCTCACGGCCGTTCCATCCGGAAACGTCGAGCAGCAGTTGCAGGGCCGTGTGGCGGGTGTGACGGTGATTACGAACGGTCAGCCCGGTACCAACAGCCAGATCCGCGTACGCGGCTTCGGTTCTTTTGAAGCCAACGAACCATTGTACATTGTGGACGGGGTTCCAGTAGGTTCGACCGATTTTCTGAACCCGGACGATATCGACCAGACCACCGTATTGAAGGATGCAGCCGCAGCATCTATTTATGGAGCGCGCGCCGCAGCGGGCGTCGTCGTTTATACGACCAAGAAAGGGACCCGCAACAGAAAGCTGAGCGTTACTTATGATGGTCTGGTTGGTTTTACAACCCCTGGAAGTGGACAGAAAATGATGAACCCGACGGACTTCGCCGACTGGACCTGGAATGCATTCCGCAATTCAGGCTGGAAGCCGGGCGACAAAAACTGGACGCACCCGCAGTTCGGTACCGGGGCAACGCCAGTGATTCCCGACTACCTCATGGTGGGCGGAACGTATGGTGTTACCGGTAATGTCGATCTGGCAGCAGAACGCAAAAAATACAACGTTGACCCTACGGCAGGATCGGTTTATCAGGTGGTAAGAGCAAATCGTGCAGGTACGGACTGGTATGATGCGATCACACGCACAGCACCTGTAACCCGCCATTCGCTGGGCTTCTCAGGAGGTGGTGAAAATGGCCGTTACTTTGTCGGATTGGGTTTGCAGGATCAACAGGGTATTCTTTTGAATAACAGCTTCAAACGTTACACTTTCCGGGTTAATACCGAGTTTAATATCCTCAAAAACCTGAGATTCGGAGAGAACATTCAGGGTACGTATCGCCAGGTGCTGGGTATCGGCGGAGCGAATAACGGCCAGGGTGTGGCGAATGACGAAAACGACATTCTAAGCGCGTTCCGTATGCCTTCGATTATTCCTGTTTACGACGAGTTTGGCGGCTACGCAGGAACGGCGGCAAAAGGTTTCAACAACCCGAGAAACCCGGTGGCTACCAGGGATGGTATGAAAAACAATAACGCCTTCAATGCGAACGGCTTTGGTAATGTATACCTGGAATTCGATCCGATCGAAAACCTGACCTTACGGTCAAGCCTTGGAGGCCAGTATAACAACTATACTTACTGGAACTATTCACGCCGCCAATACGAAAACTCCGAAAACAACTCGGCAGTCGGCTACGGCGAAGGTTCTGGATACCGCTTTGCATGGACATTTACCAACACCGCGCAATACCGGAAGACATTCGGTTTGCATAATCTGGATGTTTTGGTAGGTCAGGAAGCATTGAATACCGGCGTAAGCCGCGATTTGCAGGCCTCCGGTCTGAACCCGTTCTCGAACGACATCAACTATGTGAACATGTCCAACGTATCGTCGAAGGTGACCAACAGTCAGCTCAACAATGGGGTGACGTTCTACTCGCTGTTCGGCCGTTTGAACTACATATTCAATGACCGGTACATTGTTTCCGGGGTGTTACGTCGTGACGGTTCTTCACGCTTCGGTGCGGCTAACCGGTACGGGGTATTCCCGGCGGTGTCGGTGGCATGGCGCGTTACTTCAGAAAACTTCATGAAAGGAATCACTTTCCTGAGCGACCTGAAGATACGCGGAGGTTATGGTACAATGGGGAACTCCAATGCGGTACGTCCCGACAACCAGTACAGCTTGTATTCGGCGGGTATCGGAACATCCGCATATGATATTACGGGCTCCAACACCAGTGCTGCTGAGGGATACTACCGTAGCAAACTCGGCAATGCGGATGCGAAATGGGAAACCAGCGTAACCAAAAATATCGGTTTTGATGCGACATTTTTCAATGGCAGACTGGATGTGATCCTCGATTTGTGGCAGAAAGATTCCAAAGACCTGCTCTTCCAGAAAGGTGTAGCCGCCGTTGTAGGCTCGGGTGCGACGCCCCCATACGTAAATGCGGGAACCATTACCAATAAAGGTATCGACTTCCAGATCATCACAAAAGGCAAAGCCGGCAGCAAGCTAGGTTACGAGTTGAATGTAACGGGTAGTGTTCTCAAAAATGAGATCGGTGACCTTGGCGGAGATAAATACCTGGCGGGTATCAACCCGGGTTACCGCGGTTTGCAACCCATCCGTAACCAACTGGGCTATTCGCTTTCAGCATTCTATGGCTATAAGGTATCAGGCCTATTCCAGTCTCAGGAAGAAGTGGACCGCGCGCCGGCTCAGGATGGAAAAGGTATTGGCCGCTTCCGTTACGAGGATATCAATGGCGACAACCTCATCAATGCCGACGACCGCACGTATCTGGGTAGCCCGGTTCCGAAATTCACAGGCGGTTTGAACCTGAAACTGACTTATATGAACTTCGAGATAGAAACTTACATGTACACCTCGGTAGGCAACAAGATTTTTAACGCTTCAAGATGGTTCACTGATTTCTATCCTTCTTTTGCCGGTGCAGCCATTAGCGAAAGGGTGAAAGACTCATGGACGCCGTCGAACACGGGTGCTACTATTCCCATTTTCGAGAGCGCTTCTAATTTCAGTACCAACACGCAAGCCAACTCGTTCTACGTGGAAAACGGCAATTATGTGAGAATGCAGAACATCTCGCTGGGCTATAACCTGCCAAAAACATTGCTCTCCAAGTTGAAAATGCAGAAACTGAGACTTTATGCCTCAGCCAACAACATTTTCACGATCTCCAAATATCAGGGACTTGACCCAGGTGTAGGTGGCAATGCAGATACGCAATTCGGGATCGATGTAGGTAACTATCCTGTAACAAGGAGCTGGGTTTTTGGTGTGAACCTTGGTTTCTAAATCCAAAACAGGCTGTTTCTACATTGAATGAATCATTAATATTCTGAACCGATGAAAAAAATATTAACAAATAGTATGGTGATAATCACCGCTTTGATGACGGTGTTCTTCTCCTGTAAAGAAAGTTTTCTGGAAAAGCCGGCGACAGGCGCGGTAAGTGAAGGGCTTCTTACATCCACAAAAGGACTGGAAGGAGCGCTGATCGCAGTATACGGCCAGATCAACGGCAAGGGAGCGGGCGGCCGGATGGCTAGTCCGAGCAACTGGGTTTGGGGAAGTATCCGCGGCGGCGATGCTAACAAAGGCACCGACCCCGGCGATTACAGCGACATCAACCCGATCCAGCGTTACGAATACCTGAGCACTCAAGGGGTTATAGCTGAAAAGTGGCAGGGTAACTATGAAGGGATTTCACGCGCCAATGCCGTGCTGCGCCTCGTAGCTAAGGCAGATGCCGATGTTACAGATGCAACCAAGACGAGAGTTTCTGCCGAGGCACGTTTCCTGCGCGCGCATTACTATTTCGAGCTTAAAAAGACATATGGTAATACGCCCTATGTTGACGAATCAGTGGATTATGGCACGGGTATCGAAAAGGTGAAAAACGATGCAGACCTCTGGCCGAAAATCGAGGCGGATTTCAAGTTCGCGTTTGATAATCTGCCGGCAACGCAGGATGCAGTAGGACGCGCCAATAAATGGGCGGCAGCATCTTATCTGGCCAAAACGTATTTGTATCAAAAGAAATACACTGAGGCCAAAACACTGTTCGATCAGGTCATCGCTAACGGACAGACTACCAACGGTAAAAAATATGCGCTGGTGCCGAAATATGCCGACGTATTCCGTGCTTCGAACGACAACAACACGGAGTCGGTATTTGCCGTACAGGCAGCGGCCAATACGGGTAGTGTAAACAATGCGAACCCTGAATTTGACCTTAACTGGCCTTATAACACAGGCGCGAATGGCCCTGGTAACTGCTGCGGTTTCTTCCAGCCAAGCTTCGAAATGGTCAATTCGCACCGTACGAATGCTGACGGTTTGCCATTGCTGGATGGTTCATACAACGCGGATAAGAATGCTGTGGTATCGGATATGGGTTTGCTTTCCAAAGACAAATTCACCCCTGACGCCGGTAATCTCGATCCTCGCCTCGATCACTCGGTCGGACGTCGCGGTATTCCATTTCTCGACTGGATCGATCACCCAGGAGCCGACTGGATCCGTAATCAGGCAAATGGCGGTCCTTACAGCCCCAAAAAGTATGCTTATTACAAAACGGACGTAGGTTCTTTGCAAGACAACAGCTCTTGGACACCCGGCTACACGGCAATCAACTACACGGTGATCCGCTTTGCCGATGTGCTCCTGATGGCGGCAGAGGCAGAAGTTGAGGCCGGAACATTGGAAAAGGCCCGCGAGTATGTGAATATGGTGCGTACCCGCGCGGCAAATCCTGATGGTTTTGTGAAGAAAGGCGGCGCCCCTGCGGCGAAATATGTGATCGGTACTTACAAAGCTGCCTGGACAGACAAAGAGGTGGCACGTGCAGCAGTCCGTTTTGAAAGAAAACTGGAACTTAACCTGGAAGGCCACCGGTTCTTCGACCTCGTGCGCTGGGGTGTTGCCGAAAAGGAATTGAATGCATACCTGACTTTCGAATCGAAACAACTCACAGGAGCATTGGGCAACGCGAAGTTTGCAGCTAAATACGAACTACTACCAATACCGCAAAGCCAGATAGACATTCAAGGTGCGGACGTCCTGAAACAGAACCCTGGTTTCTAAGCATTTCAAACCTGACTAATTTATGGGAGATGGTATTTATTTACCATCTCCTTTTGTTAATTTCGAGTATCCTGATTCCGTCAACTTATTGCACCTCGCTAATGTTCGTTAAGCGCTTATTTCCTTTATTAGTAGGAACTGCCCTGCTTGTATCCTGCAAAAAAGAACTCAAAACTTTCACTGAACTGCCTGCCGACGAAACAGGTATCCGCTTCTCCAATCGAATCGCCGAAAATGATACGATGAATATCCTGGCGTTTGAGTATGTCTACAACGGAGGAGGCGTGGCGCTGGGCGACTTCAATAACGATAGCCTGACCGATGTGTACTTTACCGGCAATACGGTCCCCAACAAGTTGTATTTGAATAGAGGAGATTTCAAATTCGAAGATGTGACCGAAAAAGCCCGTGTTGCACCAGAGAACAAATGGTCGACCGGCGTGGCTTTGGTAGATATTAATAATGACAAATTGTTGGACATCTACGTGTGTGCATCCGTACGTGAGGTGGCACAGCAACGCGAAAACCTGCTCTATGTAAACCAGGGACTGGGCAAGGATAAAGTGCCGGTTTTCAAAGAGATGGCTAAGGAATACGGGATCGCGGACACTACGCACACAACGAATGCGGCGTTTTTCGACTATGACAATGACGGCGACCTGGATCTGTTCCTGATCGTCAATGAAATGGATGACAATAACTTTCCCAATAAATACCACAAAAAGATCGTCGACGGCTCGTCGCGCCGCACGGACAGGCTCTACCGGAATGACTGGGACTCAGAGACGAATCATCCGGTTTTTACGAACGTATCCAAAGAAGCGGGAATCCTGATCGAAGGTTACAGTTTGGGGATCAATGTGACGGACGTGAACCAGGATGGCTGGAAGGACGTGTACATTACGAACGATTACCTCACCAACGACATACTCTACATCAACAACGGTAATGGTACGTTTACGGACCAGGCCGCAACTTATTTCAAGCATACCTCGCATTCGGCGATGGGCAACGATGTGGCCGATATCAACAATGACGGACTGGTAGACGTAGTGGCTGTTGATATGATGCCGGCGACCAACCGCCGCAAAAAAATGATGACGCCTGCGAACAGCTACGTGACTTATCAGAACAACGATCTTTTTGGTTACCAGTACCAGGTGGCCAGAAACACCTTTCAGCTAAATATGGGAAGCTCAACCCGGGACGGTAAGTCGCCGGTTTTCAGTGAAATAGGGCTGCTCAGCGGCATTGCGGAAACGGATTGGAGCTGGACGCCCATGGTTACCGATTTTGATAATGACGGCCTTCGCGATATCATCATTACCAACGGCTTCCCAAGGGACATTACCGACCTCGATTTCATTGCTTATCGAAACGAAGTATCGAGCATTATGGCGCCAATGATGATGCTAGATTACATACCCAGCGTCCGGGTCCGGAATTTTGCATTCAAAAATAAAGGTAACCTTGCCTTCGACGACGTTACCAGCGATTGGGGTATTGAAACTCCCGGATTTTCGAACGGAGCGGCCTATGCCGATCTGGATAACGACGGTGACCTGGATTATGTCGTCAACAATATCAACGACTCGGCATTGGTTTACCGCAATAATAGTGTCCAGCTGAGGCCGGCGGAAAGCAATTACCTGCGCATTGCGTTTAAAGGAGATCGTTACAACAATGCGGGGATCGGTGCCATTGCGGAAATTACATACCCGGACGGGAGAAAGCAGGTCGCCGAGAACTCGCCTTACCGCGGATACTTGTCGACTGTCGAACCGGTTTTGCATTTTGGGCTGGGCAAGGAAAAAGTCTTGCAGGTGAAGGTTACCTGGCCGGGGGGCAAAAGCCAGGTGCTCAAAAACGTAAGCGCTAACCAGTTGCTGGTTGTGAACGAGAAGGATGCCTCAATGGCCCCGGCGCCTGCCACGCCTGCGGCGAGCCCGATTTTTACAGATATTACGGCCGATCTAAATGTATCCTACCGGCATGAGGAAATGGATGTTATCGATTTTAACGTCCAAAAATTGCTACCGCACAAGATGTCGCAATTCGGGCCGGCACTTGCGGCAGGAGACGTGAATGGCGATGGGCTAGAGGATGTGTTTGTGGGAGGTGCCTATCTGCACAAAGGCCGTTTTTTGCTTCAACGGCCCGATGGGAAATTTACCGTTGCAGATCTGTTGCCAGGGCCGGAAGGTTTTGAAAAGACATCAGAAGACATGGGTGTACTACTTTTCGATGCCGATCGCGATCAGGATCTGGATCTTTATATTGTCAGCGGCAGCTATGAACTCAAGGAGGGCTCCGATGCATTGAAAAATGCATTGTACCTGAACGATGGGAAGGGGCATTTTACGCGTGATATGGCTGCATTACCTGCATTCCTCGTCAACGGTTCTTGTGTAAAAGCCGTCGATTTCGATCGCGACGGCGATCTGGATTTGTTTGTCGGCGGCAGGGTGGAATCTGGTAAATATCCGAAGCCGGTGTCGAGCTACCTCTTACGCAACGATTCCAATGGCGCGACGGTACGGTTTTCAAATGTCACATCGGTTGCAGCCTCCGAACTGGCGGGTATCGGATTGGTTTGTGATGCACTTTGGACCGATTACGACAACGACGGCTGGACGGACCTTTTACTCGCAGGAGAATGGATGCCTCTGACATTCCTGAAAAACGAAAAAGGTAAATTCAAAAAAGTCACTACCGGCCTGGAAGCGAAGAAAGGGTGGTGGGGAAGCCTCGTTGCGGGGGATTTCGACAACGACGGGGATATGGATTACATCGGCGGAAACCTGGGCATGAATACGCTTAGCAGAGCTTCGGAAAGCCGTCCCGTGAGCGTGTATGCGAAGGATTTTAATAATGACGGGTATTTCGATGCGATTCCGACTGTCTTTTACAAGGCGCAGGATGACACTTACAAGGAATTTCCCTACAACACGCGCGACGACATGGGTAAGCAGGTGATCCAGGTGCGCCAGCGTTTTCAGGAGTACGGCAAATTTGCAGAATCGGCATTGGGAGATATCCTGAAACCGGAGGAGTTGAAAGATGCATTGCATTTGTCGGCCACATGGATGAAAAGCAGTTACGTAGAAAATCTCGGTGGAGGCAAGTTTGCCATCCGTGAATTGCCTGTTCAGGCGCAGTTTGCCCCTCTTTTTGGAATGATCGCGGACGATTTTGATCAGGATGGGAACCTCGATCTGATGCTTTCAGGAAACGATTACGGCTCAGAGGTATCGGTGGGGCGGTACGATGCCATGTATGGGCTTGTCCTGAAGGGCGATGGTAAAGGTGGTTTCCGCCCGCTTAGTATTTCGGAAAGTGGCTACATGGCTAATGGCAATATGAAGGGGCTGGTGCGCCTGGCTTCGTCCGATGGCAAATGGCTTTCGGTTACTTCGCAAAACCGTGACCTGCTACGCTTTCATCAGGCTGCCAGGCCGATGCGTAAAGTGGGGCTTGCTACCGGCGAAACTTCGGTGTTACTACGTTTAAAGAATGGAAAATCAAGGCGGGAGGAGCCTGGTTACGGCTCGTCGTTCCTGTCCCAATCGAGTCACGCATTGTTTCTGCCCGACTATGTTTCGGCCGTAACTGTCACGGACTCAAAGGGAAATAAGAGAGAGTTGAAATAGATTGCTAACACCAAGCAAGCCGCTGTGATCGATGGGCATTTTGCCCGGTTCAGGATCACAGCGGCTTTTTTGTTGAAATATAAATTTTCCAATTTGTGGTCGTTTTTACCTGACCATTAAATGTTTATATCTAAATTAATTATATAAATTAATTTAGATATTCAATCAAATAACTTTCTCGTCCTGTAATAGATATTTTGTCTGTCTACTGAGGGTACTGGGATGATTTTTTGTAACTATTAATTTACTATAATATGCTGATTTTGTGTTATTTGTAATGTTGACACTTAATTCAGAGCAGATTAAAATTAGATTAAAATCGCATCCTGATCGCCGCTTTTTCTTAGAAAAACTCAATTCCTGCTACCCTTTATAAATGAAAAAGTACAATTATATATTTGATTGAATATATTTTGTAAATATTAGATTATTTAATGATGTCAAATGAATATTTTTGGGTGGAATCTATATTAACCTAACTAAATACGATGAAACAAAACTACCTTCACCTGGGACGCAGGCCGGTTTTTTGCGTGCTTCTGTTCCTTATCTCTCTGACAGCTTTTTCACAGGATATCACCATCACCGGAAAGGTTATGGATGAGCAGTCCGGTTCCAGCTTACCGGGAGCTTCTGTCACACTCAAAGGTTCGTCGACTATTGGCGTCACTACGGACGCGGACGGCAAATATTCCATTAAAGTGCCTTCCAGCGCCCAGGTACTGGTCTTTTCATTTATCGGTTACACAGCCAAAGATGTGGCGATTGGCAACCGGACGGTAATCGACGTGTCGATGACCAGCGACGTCAGCGCGCTGGAAGAAGTGATCGTGACCGGTTACGGTTCGCAGTCGCGGCGCGACATTACCGGCTCGGTAACGACCGTAAATGCGAAGGATCTTCAATCTGTTCCGGCAACTACTTTCGCACAGCAATTACAAGGCCGTGCGTCGGGTTTGAACATCGTCAACGATGCAACGCCGGGTGGAAATGCAACGGTACGTATACGGGGGTTCGGTACGATCGGTAACAACGACCCGCTGTTCATCATCGACGGCGTACCAACCGAAAACCAGGGTAACCTTAACCCGAACGACATCGAAACGATCCAGATCCTGAAAGATGCGTCGTCAGCTTCCATTTATGGATCGCGCGCGGCAAACGGCGTTGTGATCATCACTACCAAAAGAGGTAAGGTCGGTAAGCCGGTGATTTCATTCAATGCTTATTATGGAACACAAAAAGCCTATAAAGAAGTAGAGGCGTTGAATGCCAAGGAATTGGGTGAATACCTCTATCTGGCAGACAAATACGCGGGTAAAACACCTTCGCACGGCCAGTACACCTACGGCCCGAATGGTGAGGTTACGATACCGGATTACGTATTTCCAAGCAAAGGCAAAGAAGGTACACCGGACGTCGATCCGGCGAAGTATTCGCTCGTGCCTGGTAACATTTATGCGATCACCAAAGCGGCCGATACCAATTGGTGGAGAGAACTTACTTCAACAGCACCCATTCAAAATTATCAGCTATCGGCAACCGGCGGTACTGAAAACAGCCGTTATGCATTGTCAGTGGGTTATTTCAGTCAGGACGGTGTAGTGAAATTCATCGGATACGACCGTTACACCATCCGCGCGAACACCGAGTTCTCGACCAATAATAAGCGTTTCCGGGTAGGAGAGAACCTTGCGGTATCGTTTGACAACAGAAAAGGAGGTTTTGGGAACAACCAGGAACAAAACGCCGTATCAGGGGCCTATAAGCACCATCCATTGCTGCCTATTTATGATATCAAAGGCAATTTCGCAGGTTCCCGCGGTTTGAACCTCGGTAATAACTCGAACCCTTACGCGACGTTGTTTCGTGAAAAGGATAACCGCACTTACCGCCTGCGTGCATTCGGTAACGTATACGGGGAGTTCGACATTATTCCAAACCTGACCGTTAAAACGAGTCTGGGTATCGACGGTGTTAGTCAGCGTGGCCGCTATATAGGTCGTGCTAACCCTGAATATGTGGAAGGTAGCTTCAACAACGGTTCGACTGCTACCGATTACTATTCATATCAATGGGTTTGGACGAATACTTTAAGTTACTCCCACAATTTTGGTACAAACCATAAAGTGGACGCGTACATCGGCGTGGAAGCTATCCGGGAGTTCGCTGAGGAGTTCGGTGCTTCCCGTTCAGGTTATGCATTTGAAATACCATCCATTATCAATTACCTGAACCTCGGTGATGCGACGAAAGCGACCAACTATGGTGGTGTGAACAGGGATTATAGCCTGTACTCACAATTCGGAAAGGTCAACTACGCTTTTGCAGACAAGTATCTGTTCCAGTTCATCCTCCGTAACGACGCGTCTTCCCGTTTTCAGCAGGCTTCGAGAAATGCGGTGTTTCCCGCATTCAGCGTGGGTTGGAGGTTGTCGGATGAAAACTTCATGAAATCGGTAAGCTTTATCAACGACATGAAACTGCGCTATGGCTGGGGTAAAACCGGAAACCAGAAAATCGGGGACTATAATGCCTATACCACTTACCGTGCAGACATTTTCCATGCGGGATATCCGATCGACGGTTCGGGAAGCCAGCCTACCATCGGCTATGATGCGTCTTCCTTTGGGAACCCGAATGCGAAATGGGAAACCACCACATCCAATAACATCGGTCTCGATGCGACTTTCCTGAACGACGCATTAACCCTCGAATTGGACTTTTGGAACAGGAAAACTACCGACATGCTTTTCTCGACGCCTATCACGTTTACAGCGGGCGATGCGAATGCGCCTTCTTTCAACGTAGGCCAGATGACGAACAAGGGTATCGACCTGGGGCTTTCATACCGCAACACCGCCATGAAAGGCGAACTGCGTTACGGTGCTTCTGTGAACTATTCGATGTACCGCAACACGGTTGACAAGCTCGACGAGAGTGAGAATACCAAGTATTTCGGTGCAGGTTCACGTGTGCCCGCGGTGACGCTCACACAGGCGGGGCTGCCAATCTCGTCCTACTACGGTTATAAAGTGCTGGGTATCTTCCAGTCCGATGAAGAGGCGAAGGCCTGGGCACCTTACGGCTCCTACAACAAAGCAGGCAAGTTCAAAATTGCGGATATTAATAATGATGGTAAAATCACCGATGATGACCGGACTGTTATCGGTAACCCGCACCCCGATTTTGTTTATGGTGTGAATTTGAATATCGGTTATAAGGCTTTCGATCTGACTGTTTTCGGTAATGGTGTGGTGGGTAATGAGATATTCAGCTACCTGCGTTATTTCACGGATTTCAATACCTTCCAGGGTAACCGCGCTAAACGTGCATTGTATGACGCCTGGCAGCCAAATCACAAAGAAGGTACTGTGCCTATCATGGACGCTGACGACCAGATCAGTAGCCGTCCATCGAGCTACTTTGTAGAAAAGGGCACTTATTTCCGCCTGAAAAACGTGCAGCTAACTTACTCCTTGCCTAAACCGGTTGCTGCGAAGATCGGTTTCAGCAATGCGCAGATCTATGTACAGGGACAGAATATGTTCACAGTCAGCAAGTACACCGGTTTGAATCCTGAAATCCAGACTGGTGAGGACCGTACGCTTGGATTCGACGGCGGCTATATGCCAGTGTCACGGACATTCCTGCTCGGCCTTAACGTATCATTCTGATAACCGGTTTTTCTTCTGATCTCAAAAATTCAACATATATGAATTCAAGACTTGTAAAATACACGCTGTCGGTGGGTCTGGCAATCGGGATTGTCTCGGCTTGCAAAGACTCGTTCCTAAGCCGCGATCCGCAAGGACAATACAGCCCAACGGCTCTTAAGACTCCATCAGGTGTAGAAGGCTTGCTCGTGGGCGCTTACGCCATGATAGACGGGCAGGGCCTCGATGGCCAGGATCCGTGGAACAACGACATCCAGAGCTGGGTTTTTGGCGGGATTGCTTCCGATGACTCTTATAAGGGCACCGATGCAGGTGATCAGCCAGAGGAGTCGTTTATTGAGAAATGGGACTTTCAACCTACGAACAACCACATTAAAAACAAATGGCGCGGATTGTACAAAGGGATTGCCCGTACGAATGATGTGATCAACACTTTGGCCGAGGTGCCGGAGGTGAGTGACGCACGCAGAAAGCAGATCATCGCCGAAGCGCGATTCCTGCGCGGACTTTTCCATTTCGAAGCTAAAAAAATGTGGAAAACGATTCCTTACATCGATGAGACGGTTTACAAACTAGACGATCTTGAAAGTACCAAGATCCCGAACGATAAGGACGTGTGGCCTATGATCGAGGCCGATTTCAAGGCTGCGTCGGAAGGTCTTCCGGAAGCACAGTCGCAGGTGGGACGCCCTACGAAATGGGCCGCATTGGCATTCCTGGCTAAGGCTTATATGTATCAGGGATGGAATGTTACTACCGGGGCTGCTAATGTAGCTGTTTTGCAAAAAGCCAAGCCTATTTTGGAGCAAATTATCGCATCCGGTAAGTTTTCGCTTGCTCCAAAGTTTGAGGATAACTTCCTGATCGCCACCCGTAACAATGCTGAATCGATCTTCGAAATTCAGTACGCGGTTTCCAGCGCGTCGGGCGATGCCGCGGATGCAGGTGTCGGTCTGGCCCACCCATACATTGACCCATGGGGTTGCTGCGGATTCTACCAGCCTTCTCAAAACCTGGTAAATGCATTCAAAACCAGTGCTACCGGGTTGCCTTTGCTGGATAATTTTAACGACAGCGATGTGAAAAACGACCAGGGTCTGAAGTATTCCGATCCTTTTGAGCCTCACACGGGCCCACTCGATCCCCGTCTGGACCAGACGGTCGGCCGCAGAGGTATTCTTTTTAAGGATTTTAAAATCCACGGCAGCGACTTTATCCGCGACCAGACTTATGCTGGTCCTTATTCTCCGAAGAAGCACATTTCCGAGAAGGCAGGTTTTGGTATCAATGGCTGGGGTAACCTTTCCAGCAATAACTATCGCATTATGCGATACGGTATGATCCTGCTCTGGCTTGCTGAATGCGACGTGGAGCTGGGTAACCTGGAAAATGCCCGGAAACTGGTAAACCAGATCCGCACACGGGCCGCTAATCCTGCTGGATTTGTGAAAAAGGCTGTTCAAGGCTCAAAATCCAGGGATGATTATACCGTACTGAATGAGCCGGCCGCAAACTATGTGATTAAAACTTATGACCAGCCGTGGACAGATGCGGCTACCGCGCGTAAAGCGGTCCGTTTCGAAAGTCGCCTTGAATTCGCGATGGAAGGCCACCGTTTCTTCGACTTGCAGCGTTGGGGAATTGCCGCCGAGGTATTAAATGCGTATGTGGCCGTTGAAGCCAACAAAAGAGTTTACAAAAAGGGAGCTGTGTTCACCAAAGGCAAAAACGAATTTTTCCCGATTCCCCAGGAGGCAATCGACCGGTCATACAAGGCGGGAACAGCTACGCTCACACAGGACCCTGCGTATAAATGATTTTGGTTAGTTAAAACCAGTATTTGTTAAGCGTTTGTAATCAGAAAAGCCCCTGCGAAGACGCAGGGGCTTTCTTAGTTGATGAAGTTTTTGAAATAATCCTAGTTTACATCGATTTCCTGTGCAGGTTTCTCCGAGCCGGGTACGATCGGCAGCGTCAGTTGCAGGATGCCGTTGTTATACTGGGCGCTGATGTTTTTGGTATCGACGGTAGTATCGATCATGAACGTCCGCTGGAACGAGCTTTTGCTGAATTCCTGTCTTATCCAGTTGCGCTTCTCGCCCAGGTTATCTTTGAGCTCATAGGAAATGGTAAGTTCCAATCCCTGGACGTTGATTTTAAAATCCTCCTTGCTGCGGTCGGGCGCGAATATGAGCATTTCGTAGCTCGTGTCGTTTTTGACAATGTTAACGGGTACGCGAAACTCGCGCTGCGGGCCGAATGGCCTGCCAAAATGGTCGTGGCGCATTCCAAAGCCGCGACGTCCGAATCTGTTATCACACATAATAGTTGATGAATTGTTTGATGAATGAATATGCATTGTTTATACTTTTTGAGGCGAATAACCGAACGGGTCGGCAAGGTATTCCCTCGGGCGTTCGCCAAAATCGCCGTGGGGATAGTCGTAGAAGCTGGCATGGTAGCGGCGCCATCTGCGGTATCGCCTTCTAGCTATAAATCTGAAAATCAAGCCGAAAAACAGAAAGAAAAAGAATACCTTAAAAATCAGAAAAGGAAGCGCGAAGAAGAACAGTCCTGCCAGGACCGCAGCCCCTATTGTTTTTAGAATGACGATGAACATGGTCTTTGTTGTCTGGTTCGATGATAATATGTGCCAATTTGCGGCTACATGATTACAGACGTCCGGCGAAAGAAATTACTTTAAAGTGGTAGGAAAAATAAAACCCGGCTTGCGGGCCGGGTTAGTGACTATCATATGTTTTCGGGTGGCTTCCTTCGCCGGTTCCACATTTCCTGGCGGAACTTGATACGCTCTTCGTCGGTCATTTGCATCCATTTGTTTTTCCACGCGAGGATCTCTTCGCGACGTCCGCGGCCGAAACGCCGGTTGAACCGCTCCCATTTGTTGTGGTACGGGTGATGGCCCGGCCCTCTGAAACCTCCGAAGAGTACCTTGCATAAAACGAACAAACCTACCGCCTGCCAGTAGCTGATAGGGTTAAAGTTGGCCGCAGCGGGCAGAATGGCATTCCAAAGCCATTGCACAATTGCTCCGAAGGCGAGTGCTGCGATCAGGATAAAAACCGGCAGCGCAAGCCGAAATCTTCTACCTCTGTTTTGCGGGTTCATCATGGTCGACAAATTTAATAATTTACAAACTCCCGGTACACACTTTCGAGCCGTTCGCGAAGATGGCGGACCGCGTAGCGTTTACGGGAAATTAAGGTTTTGATATTTTCTCCGGTACGATCGGCGATCTCCTGAAAGGTCTGGTCTTCGAGTTCGTTCCATATAAACACTTGCCGCTGGTTTTCCGGAAGTTCGTCCAGGGCAATGTTGAGTTGTTCCCAGAAAAGGTCTTTCAAATAGGCGGATTCAGGTGTATTGTCGTCGGCAAGTAGGATGTCCTTGAAATGGAATTCGCCATCCTCGTCTTCATAGCCAAAATCTTCGAGCGATTCCGGCTTCTGTTTACGGTATTTGTCGATGATCCGGTTACGTGCCACGCGGTACAGCCAGCTACTCATCTGCTCGATCGCCTCTATCTCCGGAACGGTGCTAAGCTGGTACCAAACATCCTGCAAAATGTCCTCGGCATCCTCATCGGTATTGACGCGTTGCCGGATGAATCCCAGCAATTGCTTGCCATAGGATGTGACGGTTTGGATGATATTTGGCTTTTTCTGCGACAAACGGACTTTTTGAACTATTACAGATTGGCAGACGGCTGACGTTCGGAAATACTTTAAATGGTAATGATATTTTTGTTTCGGAAAGCGCGAATTGACACTAAGTCAAAGAGGTTCGTGTCTATTCGCGGCCGCTGCGGTGCCTTCGTGGTAAATCCTACTAACTGAGTATACTGTTTAAAAATATTCAAAAAGTGCAAAATATTACAATTGTACTATTCCAATGATACTGGCAGATTTCAAACGACTTGCTGTATTTTTCCTATAATCATATAACTATTCCAATATTTATAGATCATTGAAAAAAGAACTTTGGCTTGTCTAAATCGGTCTTATTGACTTTTAATCACAATGTTGGATACCTTTGTAATGTCCAAAGAGCAAAAATCGATAACGAACAGTCGCTTTAAGAGCTTAAACAGGTAAATGCCTGAAAAGTACAAATTGGTAACATTGAATCAGACATTAAACATTAAAAATAAAATGAAAAAAACTATCTTGACAATCGCAGTTTTGGTGGGAGTATCAACTGCAAATCTTTCAATCGCTGCTGATAAAGTAAAAGAAAACAGCGCTTCTATCGAGCTGGTTTCGGGCGCAGAATTGAAATTCAAGCTGTCTCTTGAAAACGTGAAAGAAAGATCTTCACTGGTTATCAAAGACTACACAGGAACAATCGTTTACAGCACATCGATCCCTAAGTCTGAAAACTACACTAAGATTTTCGACCTGTCGAATCTTGCAGACGGAAATTACAGCTTCGTAATCAACAATGGCAGCGAAATCTCTACAAAGCCATTCGCGATCTCAACTGAGACAAAACGTCAGGTAACAGCCGTTATCAAATAATAGCGACCTGCTAATAGGCAACAAAAAAGGCAGTCCGGACTTTCGGGCTGCCTTTTGCTTGTTTATGGCGACGGTTAATAAGCCATTACTTTCTTTTCGCTGCTGCTCTGGAATGCCAGGTCGATGACCCGGCAGGTGCGTAAAACCTCTTCCGGCTTCACAGCCAGTTCGGCACCATTCACGACGGCGTCGTAAACATTTTGGTAAAACGGCATATAGTCGCCGGCTTCACTTTCCACAATCCCCGTAAATGCGGCGCTGTAAAGCTTGCCCCAGCGATCTTCGGGCTCCAAGCCCCACGGCTTTTCGGTAGGCAGCACGTTCTTGCGCAAAGTCTCTTCCTGCGGATCAAGGCCGCCTTTGATGAATGACCCTTTCGTGCCGTGCAGCACATAGCGCAAATGGTTTTCATACACCATCAGGCTCGATTTTACGATTACCGATTTGTCGGCATAACCGAGGCGAATGTCGAAATAATCATCGATTTCGCTGTTGGGACGGACAATTCGTATATCTGCCGTCACCGTTTCAGGCTCGCCGAACAGTACCAATGCCTGGTCGATCAAATGCGGGCCGAGGTTGTAAACATTGCCGCCCACGGGAACGGCACGTTCTTTCCATGAACCGGCCACAGCCTCGCGGTAGCGGTCGTACCGGCATTCGTATTCGATAATATCGCCCAATTTTCCTTCACCAAGCAGTTTTTTGATCGTAAGGAAGTCAGAATCCCAGCGGCGGTTTTGGTAAGCGGTCAGCACCAGACCTTTTTCTTTTGCGAGTTTCACCAACTCGCGGGCTTCCTCTTCGGTGGCCGAAAAGGGCTTTTCGATTACGACGTGCTTACCGTTTTCGAGCGCGTCCATCGCGTATTGGAAATGTGTGTCGTTGGGTGTGCATATGAAAACCAGGTCGATGGCCTCGTCACTGAGTAGCTCTTCCACTGACCGCGTATTATCGATCGTCGGGTCAAATTCCTGCGCTTCGTTTTTGGACCTTTCGACCACCGTTTTGATCTTGAAATTCGGGTTGGTACTCAGGAAAGGCGAATGGAAATATCGCCCCGACAAACCGAAACCGATTAAACCGACATTAAGAATTTTTGAAGGCATAGTTTTAAATTTTGCTTTGGCACAAAGGTAACCTTCCACGAAAACTGAGCAAGAAACCCGTGCAGGTTGTTAAGGATTGATGTTTGAGATTTTGGCTCGGAATACCCTTACGGCAACGCAAACGCCACATACCGGTCGCCGGATTTGGTATTCAACTTTCCGCCACCACAGGCTATGACGACATATTGCTTCCCATTCACTGAATAAGTACTTGCCGAAGCGTAACCAGCTGCCGGTAACGCAGCTTGCCACAATATTTTACCCGTTTCCTTATCGAACGCCCTGAACTGCTCGTCGCGGCTGGCGGCGATGAATATCAGGCCGCTTGCAGTTACCAGCGGACCTCCGTAGTTATCAGTGCCCGTGGGTGGAATGCCTTTGGCGGTCAGTTCTTTGTATTCGCCGAGCGGTACCTGCCATTTCCGCTGGCCGGTGTTCAGGTCGATGGCCGTTAATGTGCCCCAGGGCGGCTGACTTACCGGATAGCCATTCCGGTCGTACCAGCGGTTGTAGCCGGTATGCTGGTAGGGAACCTGGGTTTTGGAATTAATCGTAATGCTTTCCTGACGTTCCTGATTGGTAAGGTACGCGATGATTGCACTTCGCTCTGCTTCCGAAATGTGCGTAAATGACGGCATCATTCCCCGGCCATTCTTCAAAATCGCCTCAATCTGGACGGGTTTCAAACGTTTTTCCAGGTTCGCGAGCGAAGGGTAGGAGCCATCGTGGTTACCCATTTTATCGGCTCCATGGCAGGCAGCGCAGTTGATTTGGTAAAGTTCGGCGCCGGTTACGCCTGTCGTGTTTTTAGGGATTTCTTTTTTGATAAGTGACGTATAAACCGGGATTTCCTTGGCCGGGACGTACATTATACCGCCTGGATCGGTCGCGGCTCCTCCCCATTGTGCGCCGCCGTCCGTGCCGGGGTAGAAGATCGTCATGCTGGACGTGATGGGAATGTAGGCGCTGCCGGTTTTCGCTTTGGAAAGCAATTCGGTGAGCGAATCGCGGTCCGCGACAAATGCATTGAAATCTTTTGAAGTGAATGTCTGCCGGGTAAATGGGACTGGTAATGTGGGAACAGGCTGCGTAGCGCTTACTTTTTCGCCTTCGATGGCCGGGAAATTAAACGCTGTCTCCCGGATCGGGAACAGCGGTTTTCCGGTAACCCTGTCGAGAACGAATACGTAACCTTGCTTGGTCACCTGCACGACCGCATCTACGCGCTTGCCCTGGTGCGTGACGGTCACCAGGTTTGGCGGGCAGGGCGGGTCGCGGTCCCAGATGTCGTGGTGCACGAGCTGGTAATGCCACAAACGTTTGCCGGTTGCGGCATCGAGTGCGATGAGGCAGTTGGCAAAAAGGTTATTGCCCGGCCGGTTACCCCCGTAAAAATCATAGGCGGCCGAACCAGTGGGAATGTAAACGATCCCGCGGGCGCGGTCGATGGCCATACCTGCCCAGGCATTGGCGCCCCCGAAATGCTCCCGCGCATTGGCAGGCCACGTTTCGGATCCGAATTCGCCTTTGGCCGGAATCGTGCGGAACGTCCATGCCAGCTTGCCCGTACGCACATCATACGCACGTACATCCCCGAGGAGCGCTGTTTCGGACTCGTTAACCCTCGCTCCGGTGATCAGCAGGTTTTTATAAATCGTATTGGGCGTGTTGGGTGTCACATAGTCATCCGCACCGGGGCGCTCGATCCCGTTTTTAAGATTTATCCGGCCATTTTCGCCAAAGGTTCGTATCAAAGAGCCGTCGGCCGCATTCAATGCATAAATCCATTTTCCAGCCCCGAAAAAAATGCGATTTTCCCTGCCGTCTGACCAATATGTAACTCCGCGACTGGTAGTACCGCCATTGTCGGTAATATCGGTTTTCCAGATTTGCTGTCCCGTGGCTGCATTCAACGCGAATGCCTGTGTTCCCGCCGAAACACCATACAGAATGCCGTCAATCACGATGGGATTGCATTGCATTTGCGTCCGGTTGCGTGCCGTATCCGCACCGCCGGACGCGTACGTCCACGCGACTTTGAGTTGCGTTACATTATCTCTGGTGATCTGGCTCAAAGCTGAATAATGACTGCGGGCGCCATTACCATTGTATTCCGGCCAGTTCTGGTCGGTTGACTGTGTGCTGATCACAAAACCGGATAATGCAGCCCACAGTAGGATGGGTGTTAGTTTCATGGCATGCGGCCTGAAAGTTGGTTAAGCAGCTGCCCAGAGTTCTTTCAGCTTTTGCAAATCGCGTTTCATGGCATCGAAAACCACTTTTTTGTCCACCGTAATTTGGAACGCACCCTGATCGGCCCCGCCCAGCGGATATTCAAGGTGAAGGCAGATCGGTACATCCACTTTCAGGTCTTTCAGCAGTTTAAAATAGGTTTTAAAATCCACCATCCCTTCTCCCAACGGCACACTTTTCACAGCCCATTTACCACTATTATTCTTTTCCCAATAAAAATCCTTGATAACGATCGTCTTGATGTGCGGACGGATCAGGTTGAAACCCGTCTGCCAGGAAAGCCCGCCTTCGACAGTGGCGTGGCGGATGTCGTATTGCGCTCCCATTGTTTTGGGATTGGCTTTCTGAAGGATTTGCCAGATCTCGAACATCGATGCACCTACCATCCTCCCCGAATGGTTCTGGTAACAACCGTGAATACCCAGTTTATCATTGAGCTGACTCAATCCCGCCATTTTAGTACCGAACTCACCGAGCTGCTCTGGAATCGCTTTTTGTTCGTCATAGCGGTACCAGTTCATGCGGTAATATTTGAAACCTAGTTTTGCCGCCGTTTCAAGCAGTTTTTTGTCAACCGGGTTCGCGGCATCTTCCACAGCCGTACAAAACATTTGCGGCGCAAGCCCTACTTTCTTCATCGCTTCGACGGCGAGCGGAAGGTCGGTTTCTACTTTTTCGGGCAGCACATGGCCTTTGGGGCGTACAGTCAGATCGATACCATCGAAACCAAGCTCTTTGGCCACTTCCGCCATATCCTGGTAATTCAGGAATTGCAGGTGTTTAGAAAAAATATTGACTTTCAGGTCGTCTGCCACCCTGCTCGTCGGGTTTCCGAGCGATTCGTGTGTCAGTGAAGGGATTATACTGCCGGCGAGGGCACTATTAATGAGGAATTCTCTGCGCGATAGGCTCATGGGTTTGTTCAGGATTTGGTAATGATAAAACGATGTTTGCCTTTGGATTTTAATACTCTGCTCGTGAGTACAATGCGGGTGACCGGGTTGCCGTCCCATTTGGTTTTGAAACTGTTGTATTCCATGCCTTCGGTGGAAGGGAGTTCCGTGGAAACGGTCCAGGTCTTCGGATCATAAGTGAGCGAGACTGTTTTTTTACCGGAGGTCGTCAGGATGATTTTGCCTGGCGTGCCGGTATCGACTTTGCAAACAGTCATAAATATTTGCTGCAATGAGTCGGGTTTCTGTCTGAGGGCGTAATCATCGGATATTTCGACGGCATTTTTACTACGATTGAGCTTTACCAGGCGGTTCCAGTTTTGTACGCCCGCTTCCTGCGGATAAGCCGGAGCAATGTCCATCGCCAGCGAAGCTTCCTGTTCGGAGAGAGTGCTTTTGACGTTTCTCGCATTGAACTGCTTTCCGGCAGGCTGCCCGATCCCGTTAATGATCGGCAGGTTATGGTATTTCGATTGCGTAAACCAGAGCTCGTACCTTTTAGAAGAAAACGTCCGTGCCGTATAGTTACCGCGGCCGGCATCGACAATCACCGGTTCGCCATCGGCATACACAATAAAATCGCCGACGTCATTGTGGTTGTGACTTTCTGCATTGTGGCCGGCGTGTGTAGCGAGGTACAGGCCATTGCCGGAACGTGCGGTGAGTACTTCAATATCGGAAAGCCAGGATTGCGTAACGGGTTTGTATGTTTTCGCCTGATCCTGCTTCAATTCCGAAGTAGTGATCAGGTTCCAGACCTTCCTTGGACGCTGGTAGCCATTACCCCCGGTTATCGAGCCAAACTGGCCGTAAGCCCATTCGCCAAATGCCGTCAGTTCCGGGTCCTGAACGGCCTTCCCAAACCGGTAGAGCATTAGCCCGTCCGGTTTGAGTTTGGGATCGGCGTCGGCGAAATTGACGAAATAGTCGTTGGCGATATGGACTTTATAAATATAGGCGGCCATTTTACGGACCAGGTCGTGGTCGTAAATATTGATTTTCCCATTGGTAGCGCTTTCGAGGATCGCGAGGGCGTCGTAGGCACTTGCGCCGGCGGCAAACCAGTAGCTAGGTCCTTCGTCGCAGCCGCCGTCATCGCCCAGACTGTTGAAATACCGGTCGAGGAACACCATATACTGATAGGCATTATCCCTGCGCTTTTGGGCATCTTTTTCCAGCAGAAGATCGGCGATGAGTAGGTTGGAAACGATCCATGGGTTCCAGTTATTGACAGGGTTGTTGGTGCTCAGCCAGGTGTAGCGTTTGGCGTCTTTCAGCGGTTCGAATATCTTTCTATTGGTTTCAAAATAAATGCGCGGCCTGACGAGCGGGGACATTTTATCCAGTTTTGAGCCCAGAAAATAGTCCGTGAGTGCGAGTACTCCGGCCGTTTCTGCGCCAAACAGATCGACCGTCGGGTCCTGCACGTCGGGGAGGCCATTTTTGGCCTTTTGTGTGTTCAAATGCGCGGGTACGCCCCAGTAAGTTTCTTCGCAAATGGCCCATACGGAGTTCAAAATGGCCTCCATGAACCGGTCTTTGTCTTCCACCACTTCGGCCAGCACAAGGGCCATTAATTGATTCCTTCGCCCGAACGAAGCCGCTGCGTGGCGTTCGCGATCGCCACTGCGGGTGAAGTCGAGCAGAAGGCTTGCGGTAACCAGCGGAATGGGCTTTTCGAGCGCGTCTTCACCTGCTTTGAGGATTCGGGCGAGTTCGGCCGGGTCGGTTTTGCTGCGCCATTCTTCGGGAGTTTTAGGATATGGTGTCCATTTGTCAATCGGAATCAGGGCTTCGCTGAATGCGCTTTGCGTGTATTTCTGTGCTAAAATGTTGCGCTGAGTGACCTGGGCACCGGCATGCTGCACGCCTGTGGGCAATGCGATCGCCAGGGCAAACGCCAGTAGTAGTCTGATCATAACGCTGTGGTTTAGGAAGTTGAATGTAATTGAATATAAGACTCCATTACTCAGTAGAATCACTTACTTCGGCCTTTAATTTAAATTTAAATAGTACAAATTCCTGAAAAAATATGAACACTGAACGTTTGAGCCGCCGCGATTTCCTGAAAGCAGGTGCCGTTGTTTCTTCCTTCATGATCGTGCCCCGGCATGTGCTCGGGCGAGGTTACCGGGCGCCTAGCGATATGGTCACGCTGGGTTTTATCGGCTGCGGGCGGCAGAGTGGCGGTTTGCGCAACCGCTTCCTGGATACGCAGGAAACGCGCATTATTGCCGCCTCGGACGTTTACGCGATCAAGCAGGATACGTTTGTGCATGCGACCAACAAATGGTATTCAGAAAAGCTCGGAGAGGGTACTTATAAGGCTGCGACGGGTATCAAAGACTTCCGGGAGCTGCTTTCGAGAAAGGATATTGATGCTGTGGTCATTGCGGCGCCGGATCATTGGCATGCAGCGATGTCGGTACGCGCGGCCGAGGCGGGAAAGGATATTTATTGCGAAAAGCCCCTTTCCTTGACGGTTAGGGAGGGGCGGGCTATGGTGAATGCCACCCGAAAGCATAACCGCGTGTTCCAGACCGGAAGCATGCAGCGTTCGGCGCCGGAATTCACAAAAGCGGTGCAACTGGTACGGAGCGGCACCATCGGAACAGTGAAAAAAGTGTATGTAAATGTAGGCGGGCCGCCAAAAGTGTGGGACTTGCAGGGCGAAACAAAGCCAGAAGGACTCGACTGGGAGCTGTGGATGGGGCCTAATACCATTGAAAGGCCTTACAATAATGAGCTCGCGCCGACTATGGATGCCAAGTTTTGGCCTAAATGGCGCGATTACGTCGAGTTTGGCGGAGGAGGTATGACCGACTGGGGTGCGCACATGTTCGACATCGCGCAATGGGGACTGAATATGGATGCCAGCGGACCCACTGAACTGGTGTATTCCGAACCTGGCAAAGGTTTGGTCTATAAATATGCTAATGGCGCAGAGATCGTACACCGCCCGATGGAAGGCAAGCAGCATTGCCATTTCGTCGGCTCCGACGGCGAGGTTTTCGTAGCACGCGGAGAGCTGAGAACGACGCCGGAGCCGTTGAAAGAAAAGGTCTTTAATGAGGGTGATGCCGGCGTTTACGTTAGTACCAACCATTACAAGGACTTCCTGAATGCGATCCGGACAAGGAAGCCGCCTATTTGTGACGTAGAAACCGGGCACAGGACAGCATCGGTTTGCAACATCGGCAACATCGCGTACGGGTTGGGGCGTTCGCTGAAATGGGATCCGGTTAAGGAAGATTTCGAAGGGGATAAAAAAGCCAGCCAGCTTCTGGGCCGCCCGATGCGTAAAGAATGGAAAGTCTGATGCCGTAGAAGGCATAAAATTACCGCGGGTTTTTCCAAATTGTGTATTTTTGTAACATGATTGGACAACCCACGGTTATTCGTTTTAAAGAACTCGACGAGCTTGGACGCGTATCCGAAGCACTTTTGGGGCTTGGTGCGGAAACGCCCGTCTGGCTCTTCGAAGGCCAGATGGGAGCCGGTAAAACGACGCTCATCAAGGCATTGTGCAGCCATCTCGGGGTTACCACGCACGTGCAGAGCCCCACTTTCTCGCTGGTGAATGAATATGACGCGGGGGGCAGAACAATCTATCATTTTGATTTTTACAGGATTAAGGACGAAACGGAAGCCCTGGACATGGGCGTGGAAGAGTATTTCGATTCGGGGGATTTCTGCTTTGTCGAATGGCCGGGTAAGGTGGAGAGCCTTTGGCCGCTCAATTATATGCAGCTGCATCTGGAAGCAGATGAGAGTGGCATGAGAATATTGGAAGTTACCAGGGTATAAGAGGTCACATTTAGTTAGTTACAGTTTCACTTTCATTTTGCTAGTCAATGGCACAACCTCAGATTACCGGTTTTGAAGAGCTCGCCAAGCAGTCGGTGCTGTACCCCCAGGAATCATTAATGGCCGTCCGGAAGGACCAGAACTCACTGCATATCGGCTTGCCGAGGGAGGTTTCGTTACAGGAAAACCGCATCGCGCTCACGCCCGACGCGGTGGCTATCCTGGTCAGGAACGGGCATGAAGTATGGGTAGAGAAGGACGCAGGCAAAGGAGCCAACCTCTCCGACCATGAATACAGTGAGGCAGGCGCGAAGATCGTCAGCAGCCCCAAAGAGGTGTACCAGGCCAATGTGATCCTGAAAGTGGAACCGCTGGTGGAAGAGGAGTTTGGTTATGTAAAATCTGGTACGACGCTGATTTCCGCGCTCAACCTTCCCGCTTTGGAAAAGCAGTATTTTGAAAAACTCAATGAACTGAAAATAACGGGCATCGGCTATGAGCTGATCGAGGACAAGGTGGGAGGGAAGCCCATTATCCGGGCCATGGGCGAGATCGCCGGCAGCACCGTGCTGCTGATTGCAGCCGAATATCTGTCCACACCGAATGGCGGCCGGGGCGTTATCCTCGGGGGCATTACCGGCGTGCCGCCGACGAAGATTGTGATCCTGGGAGCAGGCACGGTAGCGGAGTATGCTACACGCGCTGCCCTGAGCCTGGGCGCGGACGTGAAGGTTTTTGACAAACATATTTATCGCCTGCAAAGGTTGAAATACTCGATCGGGCAAAACCTGTACACGTCCATTATCGATTCCGAAACGCTGGCGGAGGCAATAGGCCGCGCAGATGTGGTGATCGGTACCATGCGCGCCGAAAACGGCCTGAGCCCGATGGTGGTAACACGAGAAATGGTATCGAAGCTGAAACCGGGTTCAGTGATTATCGACGTGAGCATCGATCAGGGCGGGTCGTTTGAAACCTCGCGTATGACGACGCACAAGAACCCGATTTTCAAGTATAATGAAGTCATTCACTATTGCGTACCCAACATCCCGTCGCGCGTGGCGCACACGGCGAGCACGGCGCTTAGCAATGTATTTTTGCCATTTTTGCTGCAAACGGGTACAATTGGCGGAATAGAAGAAATGATTTATGCCAATCGTTGGTTTATGAAAGGAGTGTATTGCCACAAAGGCACCCTCACCAATTCCCACATAGCCCGCAGCTTTAATATGAGGTATAAGGATCTGACGTTGCTGCTGGCGGCGAGAATGTGAAGGGGCTTTAAGCCGTAAGCCTTAGGCTTTAAGCTTTATGTATTTTTTAACAATTAAACTTATCTGTACTGATTGGGCAATTAGCTTACAGCCTACTGCTTATAGCTTATAGCTTATAGCTTACAGCCTACTGCATACAGCATATTACAAATATGATCAACAACAGCAATGAAAACACCCTGATGGATGATGCGAATTCTCCGGATTTGAATCAGAAATTGATGGGATATATATCGCAGGATTTTGTCAAGGTCGCCGACCAGCTTAAAGAGGCTTCATACCAGATCCGCAAACGCGGGTTTTCAGACTACCCGATTTTTGCCGTAACCAACAACGAGGTCGATCTGGGAGTGCTGCTTTTCGATTCGAGCGAGCTGACGAATAATTATGTTTACAAAGCGTCTTATCTTCAGGAATTTGTCGACCGCAAGCTCATCGGGGAAGAATCGGTGCTGCTTTTTACGGAGAATTACAAAAATCCGGAAGAATTCTGCTGCCTGTTTGCGCTGATCGGGGAGTTTTCGGGTTTCGTGTACGTGCCTTATCCCGAAGATTAGCCCGCGGGTGTCGGTTGAAAATTGGTGCAAGGCCGCTAAATAAACAGTTGGAACGCTTACTGGATCGTGGGGATCGGGTTCCCGGATTTTGTTTTAGTTTTATAAATTAATAATTTGAAACTCAGCTAAAAAATCCCCCGTCTATGGAATCTAAACTACTTCTCGAGAAGGAACTCGAGCCAATTTTCCTTCAAAAATTTCCGCCATTTTCAGAGAGTGTTAAGGAATTTCTCGTGCAATATGGTCCTTACATTATCCTGGTGCTTTCTGTTATCGGCATACTGGGCTTGCTCACGGCGTTGGGCTTAGGTGGCGCGGTATTAGGGATGGGGGGGGTTACGGCGGGTATTGCATTCAACGCTTACGTAGGTATCGCAATCGGTATCGTAACGCTGGTGATGTATCTGATGGCCTTTTCACCGCTTAAAGCGCGCAAAAGGGCTGGTTGGAACTTGCTTTATTACGCATTGCTGCTAGGCCTGATAAGCAATCTTATTCAATTGTACCTACTGGGCTTTATAGTGGGCGGTCTTCTCGGTTTCTGGGTTCTTTTCCAGATCCGCGAAAAATACGCTTAAATATTAACGGACATGTTCCGGGCGAAGCGGGCGGATTATTCCGCCCGCTTTTTATTTTTGCCTTTGATCAGCCAAATGAGGCTTTTATACTTGTGGTTGCCGCGCGCCGGGAAATTACTTCGCATATTTGCGTTTACACCGTTTAGAGATTTATGAACATCATAGAGGTAAGGAATGTAACGAAAGAATATTCCAGCCATACCGCCCTGGACAACGTCAGCGTATCTATTCCCAAGGGCTGCATTTTCGGGCTTTTGGGGCCGAACGGGGCGGGAAAAACGTCGCTGATCCGCATTATCAACCAGATCACCGGCCCTGATAGCGGACAAGTGTTGTTCGACGGTGTTCCGCTTAACCCCGACCATATTTCGAGGATCGGTTATCTGCCAGAGGAGCGCGGACTTTACAAAAAAATGAAGGTGGGAGAGCAGCTGCTTTATCTTGCGCAGCTCAAAGGCCTTTCGCAAAAGGAGGCGATGGAGAAGCTGAAAACCTGGTTTATTAAATTTGACATCAAAACCTGGTGGGATAAGACGATCGGCGACCTATCGAAGGGAATGCAGCAAAAGGTGCAGTTCGTTTCGACCGTCCTGCACGAGCCTGATCTGATCATTCTCGACGAACCATTCTCCGGTTTCGACCCGATCAACGCCAATCTCATCCGCGATGAAATTCTGGAACTGAAACAAAAGGGCAGTACCATTATTTTTTCCACCCATAGAATGGAAACCGTGGAGGAGCTCTGCGATCATATTGCGTTGATCCATAAGTCGCGCAAGGTACTCGACGGTCCCAAAAGGGAGATCAAGGAGCAATTCAAGACGCATACTTATTTTGTTGAATACAAAGGACATCTCGATGAACTGGACCCGATTTACCAGATACTCGACCAAAAAATAACCGAAGACGGCTACATCCGCTCCAATATTCATCTGGATGGTGACACGAACGCCAATGCATTGCTGCTCAATCTGCTGTCAAAGGTCGAGATCCGCGCTTTTGGTGAGAACATTCCGACCATGAGCGAAATTTTTATGAAGGCCGTCAATGAAGTTCCGGAGGCGTAGCGCATTCCATTCACAGTGATTAATCCGAAACCCATGCGAAATATATTTCTGGTTATTAGAAGAGAATACCTGGTAAGGGTCAAAAAGAAGTCGTTCCTGATTATGACGCTGCTGGGACCGCTGCTTTTTGGGGCTTTCTACGGGACCGTATTCTGGGTAGCGATGAGTTCGATCGATACCAAAACAGTACAGGTGCTCGACGAAAGCGGGCTGTTCGGAAAGAAATTCAAAGATTCTGAAACGCTGAAATTTCAATTTATCAACAAAAGCATCGACTCTGCGAAAGCAGCGTTCCCGTCCAGCGAAGCCAATGCGCTCGTTTATATTCCCGCGAATGTGATCAAGGCGCCGAAGAGCGTGCGGATTTACGCAGCCAAGAATGTGAGCCTGGATTTGAAATCGGACATTGAGAAAGTTATTGAGAAGGAAATTGAAGACATTAAACTGGCAGAGGCGGGCATAACGCACCAAATTCTGGAAGATTCTCGCGTAAATGTCAGTTCCGAAACGATCAGCCTGAGCGAGGAAGGCGAAAAAACGAGCAATTCCGGAGCGGCGACCGTAATTGGCGGCATTTGTGCATTCCTGATCTATATGTCGGTATTCATTTACGGCACGCAGGTCATGCGCGGGATCACCGAGGAAAAGACCAGCCGGATCGTGGAAGTGATTATTTCGTCCGTGAAGCCGTTCCATTTGATGCTTGGCAAGATTATCGGCGTGGCATTGGTGGGTTTAACCCAGTTTGTATTGTGGATATTGCTTACTGCCGCGGTGACGAGCGCTACGACGGCCATTATCGGTGGCAGGATGTCCAAAGAATCTGTGCAGGTAGCGAAAGAAATGCAGAAAGCGCAAATGCCCGCGCAGGCCGCAGCGGCCGGTAACGTCGAAAACCCGGTAACTGAGGTGCTCAACGCTGTCGGAAGCCTCAATATTCCCCTGATCGTCGGGTGCTTCCTTTTCTATTACCTGGGTGGCTATTTGCTTTACAGCGCGTTGTTCGGAGCGGTGGGAGCGGCCGTGGACAACGACGCCGATACCCAGCAATTCATGCTTCCTATTACTTTGCCCATTATTTTCTCCTTCGTTTTTGCCCAATTCGTTCTCCGCGACCCCGATGGCACGCTGGCGTTCTGGACATCCATTATCCCGTTCACATCACCGATCATCATGATGGTGCGGATCCCCTTCGGTGTACCGGCTTGGGAGTTGGTACTGTCGATGATACTGCTGATACTGGGTTTTATGGGCACCACCTGGATCGCCGCCCGCATTTACCGGGTCGGCATTCTCATGTACGGGAAAAAAGTAAGTTACAGGGAATTGGTGAAGTGGATATTTTACAAATGACTTCGGCTGTCGGCTTTGAGCATGTTTGCAACTGACTTGGGCTTTGCCAAAGCAAAAGTTCGATAGCCGAAGTCTGAAAGCCGAAGTCCCCTTTAACGTTTTTTAAGATTCCCAAACCGTTGCTGTTGTGGTTATTTTGCTAATTTTGGCCGATCATTGATAGAACTGCTCAAAAAGAGTCGCCATCTTTGCGCATTGTGCATATAACTTTTTCAAATTTACCGTCTTTCAGATGACCCGTTTCAACCGTACCAACAACCTTACGGGTTGGATTGTCTTTGCTATTGCATTCATCACATACGCCCTTACAGTCGAACGTACTGCCAGCTTTTGGGATTGCGGGGAATTTATAGCCTGTGCATTCAAATTGCAGGTTCCTCACCCTCCCGGCGCTCCTTTCTTCCTGCTGATCGGCCGTATTTTCTCTCTTTTCGCATTAGGTGACCTGCTGAAAGTGGCATACTGGGTCAACATGGTGTCTGTATTGAGCAGCGCATTTACGATCCTCTTCCTATTCTGGACCATTACCTTGCTGGTTCGCAAGCTGGTTGCTAAAAGCGACGAAGAGCTTACCCAAGCGGATACGCTTCTTGTAATGGGTGCCGGTATCGTCGGTGCACTGGCTTATACCTGGTCCGATTCGTTCTGGTTTTCGGCAGTAGAGGCCGAGGTTTATGGATTGTCGTCCTTCTTTACAGCTATCGTCATCTGGGCCGTGTTCAAATGGGAGCGTATCCAGGATCCTGCGGCCGAGAACCGCTGGCTGATCCTGATCGCCTATCTGGTAGGGCTTTCTATCGGTGTTCACTTGTTGAACCTTGTAACAATCCCTGCGCTTGCACTGGTTTATTATTTCAAAAAATACGAGAAAACCAGTGTTTTAGGAGGTATTCTTGCATTTGTTGGTGGTCTGGTTGTTTTGGGGATCATCAACTCGGGTATCATTCCTGGCCTGCCGAGCGTAGCAGGTAAATTTGAAATATTCTTCGTAAATACTTTGGGGTTGCCCTACAAATCGGGGGTGATCTTTTTCATCATATTGTTTATCGGTTCGTTGATCTGGGGAATCCGTTTTTCCCAAAAGAAAGGCAATGTGCTGCTCAATACCAGCTTGCTTTCACTCGCATTTGTATTGATCGGATACGCCAGCTACCTGATGGTACTGGTACGTGCCGAATACAACCCGCCCATTAACGAAAACAATCCGAACGACGTACTGAGTTTCGTTTCTTACCTGAAACGTGAGCAATATGGCAGTCGTCCGTTGTTGTACGGGCCGTCATTCGTGTCGCGTCCGGTAAGCCAGAAACGTGGTGCGCCTATGTACCGCAAGCAGGATGGCAAATACGCGATTTATGATTACCGCCCTGAATACGAATACGAACCAGGGGCCAATATGCTGCTCCCGCGTATGTACAGCACGCAGCCAGGCCACCCGCAATTATACATGCAAATGACCGGTTTGGCGGAAGGTCAGAAACCGACCATGTCGCATAACCTCTCTTTCATGTTCTCCTACCAGATCGGCCACATGTACTGGCGGTATTTCCTCTGGAACTTCGTTGGGCGTGAAAGCGATGAAGAAGGCGCAGGTAATATGACGCCGTGGGATGTTTCTACAAAATACCCTGAGCCTATCGCAAAAAACAAGGCGCACGACAACTACTTTATGTTGCCGTTCCTGCTCGGATTGTTCGGTATTGTGATTTGCTATTTCCGGCAGAAACGCGATTTGCTGGTTTTGGGACTGTTATTTATCCTGACCGGCGTGGCGTTGGTCGTTTACCTCAATTCCCCGCCGACCGAGCCACGCGAGCGTGACTATATCTATGTAGGTTCTTTCTATATCTTCTGTATCTGGATCGGCTACGGCGTTATTGCCATTGCGGATGCGATCGGCAAGTTTGTAAAAAGCGGTACGGCCCGTGCGGGCGTTGCGACCGCCCTTGGTCTGGTAGTACCGGTTATTATGGGTACCAAAGGCTGGGATAACCACAACCGCGACCACCGTTACCACTCGGTTGATTTTGCTAAAAACCTGCTCAACTCCTGCGCGCCGAATGCGATCCTTTTCACAGGTGGCGATAACGACACTTTCCCATTGTGGTACGTGCAGGAAGTGGAAGGCTTCCGTACAGACGTACGTGTATGTAACCTGAGCCTTTTGGGTACCGACTGGTATATCGACCAGATGAAACGTCGCACCTACAAATCGGAAGCGCTACCGATCTCGCTCGACAAGAACAACTACGCATTTGGAAAGAACGATATTGTTCCATTCTATGAAATACCGAGTGTGAAAGCGGGTATCAACCTGAAAGAATATCTCGGACTGGTAAAACAGGAAAATAAGGCTATCCAGGTACCTTTGACCAGCGGTGATATGACCTCGATTCTGCCGTCGTCGGTATTGTTCCTGCCGGTGGATGCCGAGGCTGTGAAAAAGATGAATATCATCAAAAGCGACCTCGTTCCATTCGTGAGCGATTCGATCAGCTGGACGATCGGTAAAGGTGATTTGTACAAATCTGACCTGATCATGCTCGATATCATCGCTTCCAACGATTGGAAACGTCCTATTTACTTCTCATCAACCCTGGGCGGATCGAGCTACCTGAACCTGAAAGAATACATGCAGCTGGAAGGCTATGCCTACCGCCTGCTGCCGGTGAAAGTGCCGGGTGCAAGTGATGGTTACGTGAATGCCGACGTGATGTACAATAATCTGATGAACAAGATGTTCTGGCGCGATCTCGATAATTCGAACACTTATTATGACAATACGTACCTCGGCTCACCCGTGGCGACAGCGCGCATTGCATTCCTGCGCCTTACGGGCCAGCTCATCGCAGACGGTCGCAAGGAAGAAGCGAAAAAGGCCATTGAGCGCTCACTGACCACGATGCCCGACAAGAGCATTCCATACGACCAGTTCTCGGCCAACTTTATAGGCCCGTTGTTCGACCTGGGCGAAAGCAAGAAAGCACTTGAAATCGCTGAAACAATGGCCCACCGCGCCGACGAAGTATTAACCTGGGCAAAGAACAATTCGACCACCCGCCGCCGCGACAGCAATGTTTATCTATACATCATGCAAGTGATCGTACAGGAGTGCCGCGACGCGAAGCAGGAAGCCGCCGCGAAGAAATATGAAGCGATCTTCCAGAAGCATCTGGCTGCGTTTAATATGTATGGTGGAGGGCAGTAATAGAAAAGAAAAAGACGTCAAAAACGAAAGCGGTCCCGGAAACTCCGGGACCGCTTTCGTTTTTGACGGGTATGTTTTATTCAACCTTTAACCTAACCCAAACCAACCGATGATCCGAGCTCGACTCCCGCTTTTCCACCAGCTCGGCCATCGGCTCGCCCTTCGCAGGCCAGAAAACACCGCTGTCGACGATTTGAAAACCCTTGCGGGAGGGTAGCACGTAATCCGCGCGCATGCGCCAGAATGCGGTGTGGTTTTTGGCAAATGCATTGGTGGGAGAATGCTCGGCGCCGCCTTGGCTGGCTGGGGCAGTGCCGCCGTTTATAGCTGAGTTATTGATCAGCTGCCGGATACCGTCAGGAATTGCATTGCCTTCGTCAGGCGATGCATTCTGGTCGCCCAGTAAGACGAATGATGCATTCGGGGCAAGGCCGCCTTTTTTGCCGTTGTCATCATAAATGTAGTTTCCCTTGCCTTGGGTAATGTAATCGTTCCAGAAGCGGATTTCGTCGTGGTTACGCTTGCCGTTGCGGTCCTCTTTGCCGTCGAACGAGGGCGGGGTAGGGTGGCTGGCGAGGACGTGGATGGTTTTGTTGCCTACTTTCACGGGTATGTCCCAATGCGATTTCGAAGAAAGCGGGAATTGCGCCCAAGCCTCCGGGGCGTACCATTCGGCGCCGTCTTCGGTGGTGGTTTTTAATGCATCAGGCATGTCCTTCCATTTGAAATGCTGGAATGTCCGTACCGCTTTGGCATCGATCGGGAAGCGCGACAGAAGTACCATTCCGTACTGGCCGGGGTAATTGCCGAACCCCCAGGCGTCGGAGCCATATTGTTCCTTTTTGCCGTTCCGGTCGAGGTCATAAGGCGTCGGCTGGCCCGTGTTGACCGTGGAATAGTAGTAGTAAGGATAGTCGATGCCTTTCGCGCCATTCGAATCTTCTTTCAGATAAGCCTTCACAAACTGCGCCACACCTTCCTGCGGGTTTTTGATGTAATCGAACTCGTTGAGCAAAATCACGTCCGGTCGCACGGTCTTGATAATCTGCGCGATGTTTTTGATTTGCGGGTTGGAGCCGGAAGCAAGTTCCTTGATCAATACCTTTTCTGAATTGCCCGGCGTGCCTCGCGGGAAGTAGTTTTCAGCCTCCATACTCACGTTGTAGGTGGCAAAGGTAACGGTGGAGGGCGTCCCGGTGGAAGACGCGGTTTGTGCGGCTACCAGTCCCGGGCAAAGTAATGCGCCGGAAAGCAACAGAGATTTCATTGCGTATTGTTTTGGTTGTGAATGATTGATGATGAATGCGGATCGCCGCTATTGGTGTCAAGCAAAAAGAGCCGCTCCGGTTACGAAGCAGCTCTTTTGTAATATTTATTGAACAGGCATGATCAATGGAAGAAGTCTTTCATTTTATCAAAAAAGCCCTTTTCATTCTTGCCTGGTTTCGGCTGGAAGTTCGGCGAGTGACGGAGCGATTCAAGCGTCGAACGCTCGTCCGAAGTCAGTTGCTGGGGCGTCCATACATTAATATGCACCAGCTGGTCACCTTTTCCATATCCATTCAGGTCTTTGATACCTTTGCCTTTCAGGCGCAGAATCTTGCCGGCTTGTGTTCCAGACTCGATATTAATGCGCGCCTTTCCGTCAATGGTGGGTATTTCAACCGAGGTGCCAAGTGCCGCATCGACAAAGCTCAAATGCATATCGAATATCACATTATTGCCGTCTCTTTTCAGCAATGCATCCTCCTCTTCCTCGATGACGATCAGCAGGTCGCCCGCGACACCTCCGCGCGCAGGAACGTTTCCTTTGCCCGACATCGAGAGCTGCATGCCTTCCGCAACGCCACCCGGGATATTCAGCGTGATCAGGTCGTCTTGCAGCAGGCGTCCTTCGCCCGCGCAGGAGTCGCAACGTTCGCTGATGATCTTGCCATCTCCATTACAGGTAGGGCAAGTCGTGGTCGAAACCATCTGGCCAAGCATTGTGCTCACCACCTTGCGCACCTGCCCTGTTCCGTTACAGCCGTTACAGTTGGTCAGCGACGTGCCGTTTTTCGCGCCATTGCCGCCGCAGGTGTTACAGGTAACGTGTCTTTTTACCTTAATTTTCTTCTCAACACCATTCGCAACCTCTTCAAGGTTCAGTTTCAGCTTGATGCGAAGATCGGAGCCTCTCCGGACGCGCCGGCCGTTTCCGCCCTGGCGGCCGAAAATATCCCCGAATGGGCTGCTATCCCCGAAAATATCCCCGAATTGTGAGAAAATGTCATCCATCGTGAAGCCGCCGCCAAAGCCGCCTGCCCCTCCGCCGGAAGCGCCGCCCACACCGGCGTGCCCGAACTGGTCGTAACGCTGACGTTTGTTGTCGTCGCTCAGGATGCTATATGCCTCTGCCGCCTCTTTGAATTTGTCCTCCGCCGTAGGATCGTCGGGATTCTTGTCCGGGTGGAACTTGATCGCGAGCTTGCGGTAAGCCTTTTTGATTTCATCCGCGGAGGCGCCGCGATCCACGCCAAGGACTTCGTAATAATCTCTTTTCTTTGCCATTTTTAATTACTGATGTATCCCGTAAGGAAGGTTGAGGGCATTAGGCGCCTACGATTACTTTGGCGTAACGAATAACCTTGTCGTTCAGGTAATAACCTTTTTCAATTTCATCGATCACCTTTCCTTTCAGATCTTCCGACGGAGCGGGGAACTGCGCGATGGATTCATGGAGTTCGGCGTCGAAATCAGCGCCTTTGGATTCCATGGCTTTCAGGCCTTTGGATTCGAGGGCTTTGTAAAGTTTGGTGTAAATCAGGTCCACGCCTTCTTTCAATGCTTCAATCTCGGTAGAAGAATCAAAAGAAACTTTGGCGCGTTCAAAATCGTCAACGATCGGAAGGATAAGTTTCACCGTATCGGCGCTCGCTCCCGAGATCATTTCCAGTTTTTCCTTGGCTGTGCGGCGGCGGAAATTTTCAAAATCTGCATAAAGGCGCAGGTATTTGTCTTTCAACTCGGCAATTTCAGCCTTCGCAGCGTCCAGCGGATCCGCTTTGGGTGCCGCGCCGGAGGGCGCGTCACCCGTAATCTCCTGGCCTGCATTGTCCAGGGGTACATTGTTGGAAATTTCGGAATTTTCTTCGTTTACCAGATTGTCAGTTTCCAATGAAGCTTTATCCTCGTTCATTTCGTAATTTTTGTCTTGATCTATGTTGAATTCTGTATTTTCTGGCATGGTTTTTCGCAGTTACGTGTCTTTTTGCAACAGCCATTTTACTCCTAAATTACTTTGCCACGGCTAAATTACTGACAAGATGGCATTTTACAATCAATTTGTAACTTTGCAATATGACGGCAGCAGATATCGTAAGGCAGGAGAGGAGTCGGTTTATCAAGGCAAAAGCGCTTGAAAGTGGCTTTGATTTTTGTGGTATCTCAAAGGCAGAGTTCCTCGAAAGCGAAGCTCCGCGACTCGATAAGTGGCTGTCACTGAATCACCACGGTGCCATGGCCTACATGGCCAATCACTTCGACAAGCGCCTCGATCCGACCAAACTCGTTGAAGGTGCTAAGAGTGTGATCTCCGTCCTGCTTAATTATTATCCCGAAGAACGCCTCCCGGAAGGTGACGACGACCTCAAACTTTCCAAATACGCTTACGGCACCGATTACCATTATATATTAAAGGAAAAACTGAGCGCGCTGCTTATGGCCATTCAGGAAGAGGTAGGAGAAGTAAACGGTCGCATTTTCGTCGATTCGGCGCCGGTAATGGACAAGGTGTGGGCTGCAAAAAGCGGTTTGGGATGGATCGGCAAGCATTCCAATTTGCTCAACCGCGAAATGGGCAGCTTTTTCTTCATCGGAGAAATCATCTGCGACCTGGACCTCGCTCCCGACAGCGCCACCGGTGATTATTGCGGTACGTGTACTAAATGTATTGACGCTTGCCCGACTGACGCCATCACAGGTCCTTTCGTAGTCGATGGAAGCAAATGCATCAGCTATTATACAATCGAATTAAAGGAGGCCATCCCCGAGGAAGTAAGAGGGAAATTTAACAATTGGATCTTTGGCTGTGACATTTGTCAGGACGTCTGTCCATGGAACCGTTTCGCGCGTCCGCACACGACCCCACAATTCAATTTACCTCAGGAACTTGCCGGCTTTTCGAATGGCGACTGGCGGGAGATTACCGAAGAAGTATTTCGCGAAATATTCCGCAGATCGCCCGTCAAAAGGGCCAAATACGCCGGTTTGAAGCGTAATATCGAATTTGTTATATCCGATGAATAAAAAGCACAATTATATCTGAAACCTCTTATATTTGGGCCGGGGAGTACCTTTCGATGACTGAATAAAACACTCAACACAATGAGAAAACAATCTGTCAATCTTTGGGCCGTGCTAGTATGCGTAGTGATAGGTCAGATAGTGCCAGCGTTGTGGTATGGCATTTTTTCAGAACAATGGATGGCATTGAATGGCTTCACAATGGAGCAGATCAAGTCGGCCACCAGCCCGGTCCCTTACCTTGCCAGTATAGTCTCCACCTCCTTCATGGCCTACACCATGGCCTGGATATTCACTAAGGTCCCCGTCAAATCTCTCATCACGGGTTTTCTCATCGGGCTTTTGTTCGGCATTGTCTTCGTATTGTTCGAAACGATCGTGAAGGACATGTTTTCGATGAGGCCATTAGCCCTCTCGCTCATCAATGGCGGCGTGAGCGTTATCGTGTACGCACTCACGGGTGCGATCCTGGGCGCGTGGCGCAAATACGAGTAGCCTATTCATTCTTCATCTTGCTTTTATACTAGTTGGCGTCCGGTGTCACCCTCGGTGTGCAGTACTCCCTTGTTGTCATAATTGTGTTTTTTGTAGACAAAATATGTGACCTTTCAATTTTGTCGGTGGAAAATAAAAACATCGAATACGCATTTGTGTTTCGAGCACGCAGCCAAATCCGGGGCGTCCTAATAAATGTATGTAAGACAAATAATATTTTAAGATGATTGAAAATTGGCATTTTAAATGCTTTTAAATGCCGTTTATCCGAAATATTAGTTTAGTACAATTAAAAAGAAGCGAATAAGTTGCTTATTTGTGTTAATAGGTTTAAATTTCTAAGAATTCCAAATAAACCCAACTTACCTATGAGCAAAGCTTTACAGTTTGTGCTGCTGACATTTCTGTCTGTAGTGCTATTTCTTAACACATCATACGCCCAAGACCGGCAGGTTACCGGTAAGGTGAACGATGAGAACGGGGCCGGGCTTCCTGGTGCCAACGTCCTGGTCAAAGGGACTACGAGGGGGACGAATACGGATGCGGAGGGTAATTTCAGTTTGAATATCAGTGGAGCTGCAACGCTCATTATTTCTTCTGTGGGCTATACGTCCAAGGAAGTGGCAGTGTCGGCGAACATGACGAACGTTACGGTGTCCATGGATGCCGATGTGCGTAACTTGGGTGAAGTGGTTGTCACTGCGCTGGGTATCAGTAAAGAGCAGAAGACGCTCAGCTATGCGACCCAGATGATCAACACTGATAACTTCTCCAAAGCACGCGAACTAAACGTGGCCAACTCGTTATCCGGTCGCGTGGCAGGTCTGGATATCGTTCGGTCGTCGTCAGGGGTGGGAGGGTCTACCCGTGTTGTTTTGAGGGGAGACCGATCGATTACAGGAAATAACCAGGCACTGATCGTAGTGGATGGGGTTCCGATCGATAACTCGAATTTCAGCCCTGCCGATAACTCGAATTTTACGCCTGGCAATGCAAACGGCGGCCGTGACGTAAGCGACGGCATTTCCAGTATCAACCCAGACGATATCGAATCGATAAACGTATTGAGGGGAGCATCTGCGACAGCATTGTATGGTAGCCGTGCTGCCAATGGGGCATTACTTATTACGACTAAGAAGGGAGCAGTAAGAAAAGGAATAGGCGTAAGCGTAAACAGCACTTTCCAGATGGAGCGCGCCATGGAATTACAGGATTTTCAGAACGTATACGGCCAGGGTGTAGAAGGTAAGGCTGCTGCCGGCAGTGAATTTAGCTGGGGCGCTAAAATGGAGGGGCAACAGGTTCCTGCATGGGGGCCTGATCCAGACAATAAGGGAAAGACTTATGCCTATTCACCTCAGCCCAATTCTTACAAGGATTTCTATTCAACCGGAACGTCTATCGCAAATTCCGTCGCGCTCACGGCCGGCAATGAGAAAGTTCAGACGTATTTTTCTTATACCAATACCGCTGCGAAAGGCATTGTTTCGAACAACAAGTTGAGTCGTCATAACTTCAATTTTCGCCTGTCAAGTCAGATCACAAGCAAACTCAGCTTTGACGGTAAGGTCACTTATCTGAGTGAAAAAATAGAGAACAGGCAGCAGACGGGAGAGGCGTTTGCTAACCTGCAGCGCCATATTCTAAGGTTGCCAAGAAGTATATCGTTGGAACAAGCCAAAGATTTCGAATATGTGGATCCAAAGACTGGTAAGACATTGCAAAATTATTGGAATCCCGGCTCTAACGGTGGGCAGAACCCTTACTGGATAAAGAATAGAGTGCTTGCCCTGGATAATAGGGATAGAGTCTACGGGTTTACCTCTCTGAATTACAAGATTACGCCGTGGTTCACACTGATGGGACGTGCCGGATATGATAAGTACATCGACAAGTTTGAAGGTAAATGGTATACCAATACTTATACGATTGCGGATTTTGGAGATTATCAGACGAATTGGCGGGATAATTCGGAGCTTAACCTCGATTTGTTCGGATTGGTAAGCAAACAGTTCAGTGAAGATTTCAAGCTGGACGCTACAATAGGCGGTAATATCCTCAAACGAGATTATGTGAACCATCAGACTTTGAATAATGGCCTCAACCGGGATAATCTTTTTGTTACTACCAATGCACGAAACTCGGTCACTAACCGGTCCGTTGCACAAACCCGCAAGCAGGGTGTTTTTGCCTCGGCTGATTTGATCTGGAAAGATGCGTTGACAATTTCCGCCTCGGCTAGGAACGACTGGTCGTCAACACTACCGACTGCCAATCAATCTTATTTTTTCCCGTCCGTGGGCGCTGCGGCGGTGTTGACTAGCCTTTTTGAGCTTCCGCAAGCCATTTCTTTCGCGAAAATAAGAGGAAGTTATGCCCTTACCGGTAATGATGCGGCTCCATATCTTTTGACCCAGACTTACTCTTATATAGCGGGCGGAAACACCGGATACATTGTTCGTGACAATGTTAAACCTTTTCCAGGATTGAAGCCGGAATTGACAACTGCACGGGAAATAGGTCTGGAAGCTAAGTTTTTGCAAAGCCGCATCGGTTTTGACCTGACTTTGTATAATAGTAATTCAAAGAACCAGTTGTTCAAGGTTGCGCTATCGCCAGCGTCGGGATGGAGTTCTGAGTATATCAATGCCGGAAATGTTCAGAATAAAGGCGTCGAGGTTACATTTAATGTTGTTCCGATAAGAAATGGCGACTTCTCCTGGAATATTGACTTGAATTACGCGAGGAACATCAACAAAGTTATCAAGTTGTCGGACAGGCTCTCAATACTCCCGCTTACTAATGACTTTATGAATTTTATGCAGGCGGAAGAAGGAAAAGCCTTGGGTCAAATTTATAGCCGGGGTTTCCAGCGGGACGAGCAGGGCCGCATTAAGGTGAGTGATAAAGGAGTGCCTTTGGTGACGCCCGGGACGACCGTTTCCCTTGGAACAGCACGGCCGAAATGGACAGGTGGTATCACCAATCGATTTAGCTATAAAGGCTTCAATTTGAGCTTCCTCGTCAGCGGTCGAATCGGGGGTATTGTGACCTCCTTCACCAACGCAGTTATTTATGCTGACGGCGTGACAAAGGAAACCCTGGCCGGACGTGACGGTATGGTCGTCGATGGGGTACAGGCTGACGGCAGCAAGAATACAGTTTCAACCACAGCAGAAATTTACTGGAAAGCTGTTGGAGGGCGTAATGCGCCTATAGGGGAGGCTTTTGCTTATAGCGCATCCAATATCAGGTTGCGGGAAGCGACGCTGGGTTTCAGTCTTCCACAGAAAATTCTCGGAAAGTCACCTTTTCAGAGCGCTTCGCTCTTCGTTGTCGGCCGTAACTTATTTTTCCTGATGAATAAGGCAAAAGGATTCGATCCTGAACTGGTTGCGGGTTCCGCGAATACGACGGTGGGATTAGAGTCTTTTTCGATGCCTTCCACACGCTCACTGGGCTTGAATCTTAACCTGACATTCTAAAAATTGTAAATCTGAAGCAAATGAGAAGGAGCTATAAATTAATTTCATTCGCTCTCCTTGCGACCGTGGCAGTAGGAACCTATTCCTGTACGGATAATTTTGAGGAGATCAATACAAATAAAACTAAACTGACTTCGCTGGATGAGTCAGGAACGGAAAATGCATTTGCAGCCGCGCAATACCGCTCTATTCAGGCAAGCTGGCAGACTTACCAAAGTCTTTTTGCCGACTTGCAGGGCCAGTATTTTGCGAATATAGCTCAGAACTTCGCCTCCGATCGAAACGTAATGGTGGGGAACTGGCTTAATGGAGCATGGAACGGTTTTTACGGAACAGCCGTCCCCGCTCTGCTTGGAGTCCTTGAAAATACAGGACCTGGTGGGAAATATGAAAATGCAGGGAAATTTGCGATGGCAAATATCTGGAAGGTATATATGTATCTTCCGAGAACTGACTATTGGGGGCCGATTCCTTATTCCAAAGTAGGCAGTGGTGAGGCATCTGTTCCCTACGACTCACAGGAATCTATTTACAAGGACTTTCTAGCAACGCTTAAGACTTCGACAGCAACCTTGGAGGGCCTTAAAGGCACAACGATTTTTGGTACTGTAGACCAGATTTATGCGGGGGATGTAAACAAATGGATTTTGTTTGCCAATACATTGCGTTTGCGGATCGCCATGCGTATGTCCAAAGTTGAACCAGCGTTGGCGAAAACGGAAGCGGAAGCGGCTGTTGCAGGCGGTACTCTGGCAACAAATGCGGATGATGCATTTTTGAAAGTGAATGCCAATTCATTCAATCCGATGAATCAGGCTACGGCTTGGAATGAATTTCGAATGAGCGCAGCTATGGAAAGTGTTTTGAAGGGCTACGCAGATCCCCGGATCAGTAAATTTTACGCACCGGTTCCGGGTACTACCAATTCATTTAAAGGATTGAGGAACGGATATACGCAGGGACAGCTCGAAGCACCAGAGAATAAGGCTAATGCAACTTCCAATGTAGCCGACATTTTTTTACCGGCAGTACAGGCAACGAATCCTTTTGCGATCATGTATGCTTCAGAGGCTTATTTCCTGAAAGCTGAGGGGGCTTGGAAAGGTTGGAATATGGGAACCGGTACTGCAAAGGAATTCTATGAAAAAGGTATTGAAACGGCCTTGAAGCAGTGGGGCATTACCGATGCAGCCGCAATTACCACCTATATCAATGGAACGACCGCTCCGGTGGCATTGTCCGATTTCTCGAAATCTCCCCCTTTGTCGGATATTCCGGTAAAATTCTCCGCAGACCCAACCAAGCAACTCGAACAGATCATTACGCAAAAATGGCTGGCAAACTATCCAAATGGTCACGAAGCTTGGGCCGAATATCGTAGAACTGGCTATCCAAAACTTTATGCACGTATAAATTCGGAAAACCCTGATACCCCCAAAGATGCGGTATTAAGGAGAACGCCTTTCGTGATTGGCGAGCAGCAAACAAATGCTGCTGCTCTAAAAGACGCGATTACCAAACTCGGTGGCGAGGATAAATCCAGCACCCGCCTGTGGTGGGATAAGCCCTGATCCCGAATTTTTGAACTATATCTTTTAAGCAAAAAGGCAGACCTCACGTCTGCCTTTTTGCAATACCATATCGACCCATGCGAAAATTTCTACTACTGCTCGTTCTCGTATCCGGCTGCAAGCAGGACGATACCCTGTTCACCCTCCTCGATGCGGGCAAGACCGGCGTCGATTTTAACAATTATATCGATGAGGATGAAGAAAACAACGTGCTGCGGTATGGCTATTTCTATAACGGCGGGGGTGTTGCGGCGGCAGATTTCAATAACGACGGGCTGATCGATTTGTACTTCACCGGCAATATGGTGGCTAATAAACTGTACCTCAACCGCGGCGACATGGAATTTGAGGACGTTTCGGAAAAGTCCGGAACAGGCCTGAATGAGGGCTGGAAAACGGGCGTGTCGGTGGTGGATATCAATGACGACGGGTGGGTGGATATTTTCGTGAGCCGCGCAGGTGCGCAGGACCCGAGGCTGCGTACGAAGGTATTGTATGTCAACAATGGGAAAACGGCCGATGGCATCCCGACTTTTACAGAGAAAGCTGCCGAATACGGCCTGAACGACGCTTCGTACACGACGCAAACCGTTTTCTTCGATTACGACCGTGACGGGGATACCGACTGTTTCCTGCTTAACCATTCCCTGCAGAAATACGCGGGGTTCAGCAACTTGCTCGCAGACTACCGCCAGCAGCGCAACGAGGCATATGGCAACAAGCTGCTCCGCAATGATGGCGGAAAATTTGTAAATGTGACCGATTCGGCCGGGATCGTTTCCAATGTACTCAGCTTTGGCTTGGGAGTGAATGTCAACGATTTCAACAATGACGGCTGGCAGGACCTTTACATTGCCAACGACTACAACGAGAACGATTACCTCTATCTGAACGAAAAGAACGGGAAGTTTAAAGAAGTGATCCGGGAAGCAATGGGTCACGTATCACTGTACTCGATGGGTACCGATGCCGCCGACGTAAACAACGACGGGCTGATGGATGTTTTAACGCTGGATATGCTCCCGGCAGGCAACGAACGCATTAAACTGACATCCGGCGACGACAACTACGACAAATACCAGCAACTGCTCCGCGCGGGTTTTCATGACCAGAGTATGCGCAATATGTTACAGCTCAATAGTGGTACTAAGCCTAATGGTGTGCCTGTTTTTAGTGAAATAGGCCAGCTGGCAGGCATTTCGAATACCGACTGGAGCTGGGCGGCACTAATGGCCGACTTCGATAACGACGGCTGGAACGACATATTCATTTCAAATGGCTATGCCCGGGACTATACCAACATGGAATTCCTGAAATACTCGGCCGATAAACAAGTTCAGAGCAATCAAGGAGGCGACGCGCCCAAGCAAATGGAGATCATCGCCCAGATGCCGCCGATCAACGAGCCGGATTATATTTACCAGAACCAGAAAAACCTGACGTTTACGAAAAAAAACAGGGAATGGGGTTTTGAAAAGAATAACCAGTCGAATGGCGCAATCTATGCCGACCTCGATAACGACGGCGACCTGGACCTGGCGACGAACAATGTCAGCCAGAAAGCGTTCATTTACCGCAATAACGCCGAGAAGATGCCTGGTGCCAATGCATCTTTGCGTGTCAGACTGTCATCGCCCAAATATGCTTACCTGGCAGGCGCAAAGGTTACTTTATATAGCGATTCGCTTACACAAACCCGGAATTTTATTCCCGTTCGCGGGTTTCAGTCGGCTCAGTGGGACGCGCTGCATTTCGGTTTGGGCGGCAGTCCGCTGGGCGGCAGTCCGCTGGGCGGCAATCCGCTGGGCGATTCGCTGATTGTAACGTGGTCGGATGGCAGCCGGCAGGTATTGAAGGTGATAAGCGGGAAAGAGGTAACGCTCCGGTATGCGGATGCCCGAAAGGCTGCCGACGCTCCGGCCGGTCCGGGACCGTTATGGGAGCCCGCTACGCTCATCGACTTTACCCACACGGAGGATGCGCGCAACGATTTCCGCATTCAGACGCTGCTACCTGCCATGCTGAGCTACCAGGGCCCGCATTTGGCCCAAAAAGACCTTAACGGCGATGGTGCCGATGATATTTACATCGGGGGCGCGAGGGGCCAGTCGGGCGCGTTGTTTGTGAGCAGGAACGGTGCATTCCAAAAGTTGCCGCAGGCTGCTTTCGAGGCCGATGCCGCCTTTGAAGATGCAGATGCGGAGTTTTTCGATGCCGATGGCGACGGGGACCAGGATTTGCTCGTGACGAGTGCCGGTTACGAGCTCAATGCGGGTGACCCGCTGCTAATGCCGCGGCTGTACCTGAATGAGAAAGGTGATTTCAGGAAGGCGCCATTTCCGGCTGTTGCGCCCAATGCCTCCGTTGTCGCTGCCGGGGACGTGGATAAGGACGGTGACCTGGATATTTTTCTCGGTTCGAGGGTAACACCCGGCCGTTTTCCGGAAAGTCCCGGAGGTGTGCTGATGGTTAATAATGGTAAAGCCGGATTTTCGGACGAAACCGGAAGCCGCGCCCCGGAGCTTCGAAATGCGGGTATGATCACAGATGCGGTCTTCCGGGATCTCGAAAAGGATGGATTTCCCGAGCTGATATTAACTGCCGACTGGATGCCGGTCAGGATTTTTGGCAATGGTAAGGGTAAATTGATCGATTTGAGTAAGAAATGGGGGACTGCTGACCTGAGCGGCTGCTGGAATGTATTGCACCCCGCCGATCTCGACGGGGATGGCGATACCGATTTTGTGGTTGGAAATATGGGTACTAACTGGCAATGGAATGTGACTTCTCCCGGCGGTTTGGAGCTGTATGCAGCTGATTTCGATAACCTCGACAGGATCGTTCCCGTTGTGGCCCTGAACGAGGACGGCAAGCAATACCCTTATGCAAGCCGCGACGAATTGCTCGACCAGATCCCTTCATTAAAAAAGAAGTATCCTGATTATGTCAGCTATTCCAAAGCTGTGCTGTCCGATATGCTGCCGGCCGGTAAGCTGAAAGAAGCTAAGAAGTTCTTCGTCAACGAGTACCGGACTGGTATCCTTGAAAATGTGAATGGTAAACTGGTTTTTCGCGCCTTGCCGGTTGAAGCGCAATTCGCACCGGTACATGCGATTGTCGTTCACGACATGGATGGGGACGGAAAGCCGGATATTGTGTTGGGGGGAAACACGAGGCAGACCCGGGTAAGAATAGGAAAGAACGACGCCGGTTTAGTGCAAGTGTTTTCAAATGTGAATGCTTTGAAATTCAATTATTTGCCTCAATATAAAAGTGGCTTTTACGTGCAGGGCGACGTTCGCGCGTTGACCATTTTACGGGCAAACGGCGCACCCTATCTGGTGGGGGGCGTTAACAATGCACCCTTGATCAGTTATCGTTTCAGGAGGTGAAAAATTAATTTTTGATTAAAATTCTTCAAATGCCCGAAAGCTGCTGGTAGTGGTTTCCGGGCATTTTTTTGTGGATTTCGTATATAAAGAGCAGAAGATACCGGCAAATTCAAATGTTAAAGTAACCGGATTCGCTCGGTCGTAGACATCCGTTTTATTCGTAAAAGGTTTTTTATATTTATTAAAGGAATATTAAAAATATAACCTAAATACAAATCGTTTTTAAAATTATTTAATTATAAATTATTTGATGATATTTGCCATCAACCGGTTTTTGCTTCGCAATTATTCGGTCTTTACCAAATTTAACCTATTTAAAATTTACTAATTTATCGACCTATGAAAGAAAAGCTACGCATGGTCCTGGGGAAAGGGATTATCCCCCTGGGGCTATTTCTGCTTTTTGCATCGTTGACCTCCTTTGCTCAGGAACGGACTGTTACTGGTAAGGTCATCGATGAAAAAGACCAGGGACTCCCTGGTGTCTCAGTAACGGTGAAAGGAACGACGCGGGGTACCAACGCGGATGCGGACGGTAACTTTTCGCTCGCAGGGGTAAAGGATGCAGATGTGCTGGTATTTAGCTCAATCGGCTATTTGAAGCAGGAAATGGCTGTTGGAAGCCGCAGTACGGTGGACATCAAGATGGTGCCCGACGTGGCGAATCTTGAAGAAGTAGTTGTGACGGCTCTTGGTGTATCAAAAGAGGCACGTAAGCTGGGTTATGCAGTGACTACTATTGGTGGTGACTTGATGACCAAAGCAAGAGAAACGAACGTGGGTAACTCGCTGGCCGGCCGTGTGGCGGGTTTGAACGTAAAAGGAACGAGCGGCGGTCCTGGTGGTACTGCCAAGATTTTGATGCGGGGTATGCCAAGTATGAACTCAGGTGGTGCACCGCTGATCGTTATCAATGGTGTGCCTATGGATAATACGCAGCGTGGTAGCGCCGGTGAATGGGGTGGTGCCGATGGTGGTGACGGTTTGGGTAATCTCAACCCGGACGATATCGAGTCGATGACTGTTCTGAAAGGTCAGGCTGCTTCGGGTCTTTACGGTACACGTGCTACGAACGGTGTAATCCTGATTAAAACCAAATCAGGCAAAAAGGGCGATTTTTCGGTGGATTATAACCTAAACTACTCGCTTGACGCACCACGCGATATGACCGATTTCCAATATGAATACGGACAAGGTATCGGTGGCCAGAAACCTACTACCACCGCATTGGCGCAGCAAACTGCTCGTATGAGCTGGGGCGCGAAACTGGACGGCTCGGACATTGTCCAGTTCGATGGCAAAACTTATAAATACTCTGCTCAGAAAGACAATGTGAAGCACTTCTATCGAAATGGTAGCAACTTTACCAATAGTGTTTCGGTAAGCAAAGGTGGCGACAATGGTTCATTCCGCTTGTCATTGGCCAATCTGGACAACAAATCGATCATCGAGAACAGCGGGTTGAAGAGAAGAACTTTCAACCTGACTGCTGACCAGAACATTACCAAAAAATTGAGCGTGAATGTGATGGCTAACTACATCATTGAGGACATCAAGGGTAAGCCAATCCTTAGTGATGGTCCGATGAACGCTAACAATGGTATGTTCCTAGCCACGAACATCGATCAGCGCATCCTGTCTCCGGGGTACGACCCTACAACCGGAAGGGAAATCGTGTTCTCGGATGATGAATACGTTACTAACCCGTATTTTGTAACCAACCAGTTTGTGAACGATGTGGATCGCAAAAGATTGATCACGGCGGTGGCGACGAAATACCAGTTTGCTGACTGGATTTATGCCCAGGCACGTATCGGATATGACAATGCCAATGACCGCATTTTCAAAGTGACTCCATGGGGAACTGCCTATTCAAATGGAGCAAAAGGCGGATTGGATGAGTTGTCCAATGCACAACGTACCGAAATGAACATTGACGGTTTGGTGGGTATCAACAAAACCTTCGGTGACATTTCGCTTGATGCGATTGCGGGAGCAAACGTTCGTAAAAACTGGTATGAGAAAGTAAGCGTTGGCGGTAGCCCGTTTGTATTGCCTTACCTGTATAGCTGGAACAACGTGGTGAACTTCAACCGTAATTACGAAGTGGCAAATAAAGAGGTTCAGTCAGCCTATTATAGTGTTGACCTGGGTTACAAAGGTATCCTTAACCTGAGTACAACCGGTCGTTACGACGTTTTCTCATCGCTGCCCAGCGCAAACAGAAGCATCTTCACACCTTCGGTAACGGGTGCATTCATCTTTACCGACATGCTGAATGTGTCGAACCTGAGCTTCGGTAAAGTTCGCGCCTCTTACGCCCGTACCAGCGGAGAATTCGACCCTTATCAGACAAGCCAGTATTATAGTGTCGGAAATCCGATTACAGGTATACCTACCGGAAGTTTCCCCGATGCGTTGCCTAACCTGTTTCTCAAACCTTTCACCAAATCAGAGCTTGAATTTGGTTTGGAATTGAAATTCTTCGGAAACCGTCTGGGCTTGGACGCATCCTATTACAGCCAGAAAACCAAGAATGAAATCATGCCGGCAACTTACAGCAGCGCTACCGGTTACCTGACTGGTGTAGTTGGCACGGGTTCCACTCAAAACCGTGGTCTGGAATTGATGCTGACTGGTTCGCCTGTCAAAACTTCCAAATTCGAATGGAATGCATCTTTCAACCTTACCTCGGTTAAAAACAAAATCCTGGAAACAGATGCTGACAACAACCCGATCACACTCGGCTCCAACCGTGCAACGCTGGGTAATGCTGTTACAGCGTTCGTAGTGGGCGAAGCAGGTCCGCAGATCCGTGCTTACGACTACAAATATGCGTCGAATGGCCAGATCATCGTGGATGAATTCGGCATTCCGGTCAGGGGTGAGTTGAAAAACTACGGTACTGTGCTGCCTACACTTTATGGTGGTTTGAACAACGACATCCGCCTGGGTGACGTGAACCTTTCGTTCCTCGTAGATTACAACTTCGGAAATAACATCCTTTCTGCTACCGAGAACTACGCTTACCGTCGTGGTTTGGCCAAAGAAACCCTGGTAGGCCGTGAGGGTGGCATTACAACTGGAGTAACAGAGAGCGGCGCGGCAAATACAGTGACCGCCACTGCGGAGAAATATTATACCGGGCTAGCCAACAACGTAACGGCTATCAGCGTGGTGGACGGCGACTTCATCAAACTGCGCCAGGTAACATTGGGTTACAGCCTACCTGCGAAAATGTTGGAAAAATGGCCTTTGATCCGCGCGGTGAATATCTCCCTGGTTTCTCGGAACCTGTTCTATTTCATGAAGAAAGCGAAGAATATCGATCCGGAAGCTACTTTTGGCGCTAACCTGAAATACTCGGGTATCGAAGGTACCAGCTTGCCTGCCACGCGCAATTATGGTGTTAACGTAGCCTTCAAGTTCAAATGAGCATTAATATGAAAAAGAAAATAATCAATATGATCGTCCTCGCAGGCCTGCTTCCTTTGGCTTGTACGGACAAATTCGATGAACTGAACACCGACCCTACCAAGGCGTCGGGTGAAACGTTCGATCCGAACCTGCTATTGCCATCCGTTCAGTTCAATCATGCGAATGCAACAGCAGGTTACAACGGTACGATCCTTTTCCAAAGCATGTGGGTACAGATTTTGTCTTCCACAACTTCTGGTGCAGCCAACTATTATTCCAATGCCGACAAGTATGTGATTTCGAGCAATACGAACTCCTACCTGGCAAGCTCTTGGAATACCGGCTACCGTGCTGCCAGCCTCGCTTATGAAATGGAACAGTTGACGAAGGATAAGCCAGCCCTGGTGAATCTGACCAACGTCGCCATCATCATGCAGGTACAGGCGCTCGCGACGATCACCGATATTTACGGCGACATTCCTTATACGCAGGCGTTGCAGGCGAAATCAGGCATCACGCTGCCTGTTTACGATACCCAGGAAAGTATCTACAAATCGCTTCTGACTCGCCTGGATGCTGCCGTAGCTGCATTGAATCCTGCTGCTGCTATTCCAGCCAACGATTCGTTTGCAGGATACAAAGGTGATATCTCGAAATGGAAGAAGTACGGCTACTCCCTGATGCTGAAACTGGCTATGCGCCTCACCAAAGCTGATCTAGCTACTGCTAAAACCTATGCGGAGAAGGCAGCGGCAGGCGGTGTGTTCACCAGTGTGGCAGACGATGCCTACATTGTAATGGACGATGCGAATGGCTATACCAATGGTAACGGCGCTGCACTGTCGACGCCTGCGGATATTTATCAGGTAAGATGGAGCAAAGTGATGATCGACTACCTGAAAGCGGGCAACGACCCACGTTTAGGTAAGATCGCCGAAGTGCCTGCGGCTGGTCTCGCGGCCAACCAAAGCATTACCATTGCTGGTGACGCTACGCCTGCCAATCAGCTGGGTCTGCCAAACGGCTACGATATGAACGGCGGTGCAACCGACATTACCAAGTCGGCAGGTTACCCCGGTGGAACCGGTACCGGCGGCGATGTAACACCGATCGGCAAATATTCTCGTCCAGCTGGCATTTACCGTTCAAGAAGCGGGCCGATTTTTGTGCTGAGCTACGCTCAAACCGAATTGTTGCTGGCAGAAGCTGTAACCCGTGGATTTGCGGTAGGTGGAACAGCGGCTGCGCATTATAAAAACGGTCTTTCTGCGGGGATCCAATCTGTGGGCAAATATGGCGCCGCGGCTGTGATCGACGCTGCAACTGCCGATGCCTATGCGGCTGCGCATCCATTGGATGCTGCCAATGCATTGAAGCAGATCAACGAACAATACTGGGCTACTACCGGTATTCAGTTTAACTTCGTGGAAGCATGGAGCAACTGGAAGCGTTCAGGTTTCCCTGTCTTGACGCCGATCAACTACGTGGGTAACTTCTCGAACGGGACCATCCCGCGTCGCCAGCCTTACCCAACCACCGAGGCAACTCAGAATAGCGCTAACTACAAGGATGCCATTGGGCGCCTGGCAAGTGGCGACAACTGGGTGTCCAGAGTTTGGTGGGACAAATAAATAATACGAAAGCGCTAAGAAATATTATTTTTCTTAGCGCTTTCTTCTTGAATCACTGCACTAAGTTTTAACTTCAACTTTTGGTTGAAGTTTTTTATTTTAGTAGTAAATCTTCCTTTCTAAATCGGTACTGCACTTTCAATGAATCACAAGGGTCGCCTTTTTTACCTGCCTGCCATTTTACTGCTGACATTACATTTCACCGACGTCAGGGCGCAGGGCCACTTGTTCCGACTGCTCGAAGGCAAGCAGACGGGGATCGATTTCGTGAACCCCATCAGCGAAACCGAGAATCAGAATGTGATGTCCTACGAATACTATTACAACGGCGGCGGCGTAGCGGTGGGCGATATCAATAACGACGGGTTCGACGACCTTTTTTTTACGTCCAATATGGGTTCCAATAAGCTTTATCTGAACCTGGGCGCGAAAGGGGAAAAGATGAAGTTCAAAGACATTACCTCCTCGGCAGGCAAAGGACTTGAAGGGCGGAAAGGCGGCTGGAAAACGGGTGTGACCATGGCCGATGTGAATGGCGATGGCCTGCTTGATATCCATATCTGCTATTCCGGCAAAGTGAAGGACGAAGACCGCAAAAACCAGCTTTTTATCAATCAGGGTAACCTCCGGTTCGTCGAGCAGGCGAAGGAATATGGGTTGGACAATATCTCGTATAGCACCCAGGCCGCTTTCTTTGATTACGACAACGATGGCGATCTGGACATGATGTTGCTCAACCATACCACCAAGAAGATCGACAATATGGAGCTCGCCAAATTCCGCACGCAAACGGACGAGCTCGCAGGTAACAAGCTTTTTGAAAACCAGAAAAATCATTTCGTAGAAGTTACTCAAAAGGCAGGCATTCACCAGTATCCCCTCACATTCGGACTCGGCATTGCGATCGCGGATGTGAACCAGGACGGCTGGCAGGATATCTACGTTACCAATGACTATAACGAACCCGATTATCTATATATCAACAACCATGACGGTACGTTCAAAGATGTAACCCGTCAGTATTTCCGGCATCTGGCGCAGTTCTCGATGGGTATCGATATCGCCGATTTCAACAACGACGGACTGCCGGATATTATGTCGCTGGATATGTTGCCCGAGGATAATCAGCGCCAGAAATTGCTGCAATTGCAGGAGAACTACGAATCCTTTGAACTGATGGTCAGGCAGGATCTGCAAAAGCAGTACATGCGCAATATGTTGCAGCTCAACAATGGCGACGGCACTTTTAGCGAGATCGCGCAGTTTGCCGGCGTTTCCAATACAGATTGGAGCTGGACGCCACTTTTCGCCGATTTCGACAATGATGGTTTCAAGGACCTGTTCGTTTCAAATGGCTATCTGAGAGATTATACCAATAAAGATTTTCTCAAATACTGGGGTGACTATAAGATCAAAAGGGCGGTCGATAAGGAGCCGTTTCAACTCATGGACCTCGTGAAAGCTATGCCGTCCACAGCGCTGGCCAACTACATTTTCAAGAACAACGGCGATCTCACCTTTTCGAAAATGCAGCAGCCCTGGGGACTTGAACATGCGTCGGTATCCAGTGGCGCCGTGTATGCGGATCTGGACAACGATGGCGATCTTGACCTCGTTGTGAACAATATCAATGAACCTGCATTTGTATACCAAAATACGGCCAGCGAGGCAAAGAATATCAACTGGCTGCAATTGAAATTGAAACAGAACGGAGCGAATGCCGGCGGAATAGGAGCGAGGGTTTATATCAGAGCGAAAGGAAGGCTTCAATACCAGGAAGTGAGCCCGAACCGCGGTTACCTCTCGTGCACACCATTACGTTTGCATTTTGGCTTGGGCGAGTTAGCGGTAGTCGATACCGTTAAAATCCTCTGGCCGGATGGTACGGTCCAGCTTCTCGAAAATGTGAAAGGTAACCAGTTGCTGCTGGTGGAAAAAAGCGGGAAAAAGGTTGAGAAAGGCGGTAAGGCAAGCATTCCAAATGTAGTATTTCAAAAGCAGGCCCCGGCGATTGCCTATCAGCACGAGGGGTTCAGTGAAAATGATTTCAAACGGCAGCCGCTGATGCTCTCGATGTATTCGCAAACAGGCCCGGTGGTGGCGAAAGGCGATGTGAACAAGGATGGTCTGGACGATATTTTCGTAAGCGGCGACCAGAACAAGCAGGCCAAAATATGGCTGCAACAGAAGGACGGCGCATTCCTTGAAATGCCCGGTTTCGCAATCGGCGATGAGAATACGTCCGCAATTTCCGCGGCTGTGTTTTTTGACGCCAACGGCGATGGGTTTGATGATTTATATGTTGCGAAAGGCGGTTATTCGCTTTTTGAGCCGAATACCGTGTCGCTGCAGGACGAGGTTTATCTGGGCGACGGCAAGGGCGGTCTGAGCTTGTCGGTACTTTCGGTGCCGAATATGAAGGCTAGCAGCAAGTCGTGCGTTCGCCCGTTCGATTTTGACAAAGATGGCGACCTCGATCTCTTCGTCGGCGGCCGCATTATCCCCGGTCGTTATCCTGAGGCACCTGCTTCGTATTTACTGGTAAATGACGGTAAAGGCCGGTTCGAAACCCGCGAATCACCGTTTTTCAGGATTGGGATGGTGACCGACGCACAATGGGGAGATCTCAACGGGGACGGTAAAGCAGAACTCGTGATCGCCGGTGAAATGATGCCCATAAAAGTTTTTACCTACAACGGAAAGGATTTTGAGGATAAAACAGCCGACTATTTTAAAAACGAGGAGAGCGGTTTTTGGAATACCCTCAAAATAGAAGACCTGGATGGCGACGAGAAACCTGATATAGCAGCCGGTAACCTTGGATTGAATTCGCAGATCAAAGCGTCTGAAAAAGAGCCCGCCGAACTATACTTCGCGGATTTCGACAAAAATGGCTCCATCGATCCCTTTTTCAACTTTTATATACAGGGTAAATCCTACCCGTTTGTTAGCCGCGACGAGCTGAACGACCAGATCTACCCGATGCGCAAGAAGTTTTCCTTCTACCGCGACTACGCCAATGCGACCATGCCCGATGTGATTCCTAACGCCGAGCTGGCAAAGGCAGGCAAACTGGAAGCGCGCGAGCTTCACACCGTGTGCTTCATGAACCGTAACGGTAAGTTTGAAAAGTTCGTGATGCCCGCACGTGCACAATTCGCGCCTATATGCGCGATTTTGTCCGGAGACTACAATTATGACGGACAAACGGACCTGCTCCTTTTAGGTAACAAAACCGATAACCGCCTCAAACTAGGCAGTATGGATGCCAGCTACGGTAGTCTTTTTGCAGGCGACGGCAAAGGAGGGTTCCGTTTCGTAGAACAGCCGGAAACGGGAATGTCGGTAAGCGGGGACGTGAAATCGGCTGTGCAGGTCAATATCGGTAACCAGCCATTTATAGTTATTGGCGCATTCAATGAGCCATTGCAGTTTTATAAAAATTCCAGGAAGTAATGCATCGGATCTGTCTCCTCTTTTTGATTTTTACCCAATCTGTTTTTGCCAAACCTGCCAGAGAGGAACTGCGCAGGCATTTGCAGCCGGCAGTATTTTCGGTAACGATGGTGATGATCCACGACGTGGTGAACCCACCCGCGGCGAGCCGCTTTTACACTTATTGCCTCCTGGGTGCACACGAGATCGTAGCTTTGAACAACCGGCAGATCGTAGCCCCGACGGTTTTTACAAAAAGCATTAACCCTGTTGCGATCGGTACGAAGGATTATGACTACCAGATCGCGGCATTGTATTGCATCCTGGAAACGGGGCGGCTTATTATCCCCTCGGGGTACATGCTGGAAGAAGATCAGAAGAAGCTGATCATCGCATTATTGGGAGAAGGACATTCGCAGGCGACCATCGATAAGTCGATTGCCGTGGCACAGGATGTGGCCAAGAAAGTCGCTGCCGACGCATCCACTGACGGTTATCTCAAACTCAGCACACGCCTGCGGTACCGTCCGAAGAAAGGCGACGCATATTGGTACCCGACCCCGCCGGGTTATATCGAGGGGGTTGAACCGCATTGGAAAACGATCCGCCCCGTGCTGATCGATTCCTGCAATCAGTTCGTGCCGAAGCCGCCGGTGGAATTCAGCAAGGACAGTACCAGTACTTTCCACAAGCTGGCAAAAGAGGTTTATGATGTAGGTAAAAATCTGACGGAACAACAGCGCTTCATTGCCTCCTATTGGGACTGCAACCCGTTTGCGATCAATACCTCCGGGCATATGAATATCGGTTTCAAGAAAATCAGTCCTGGCGGGCACTGGATGAACATTACCGGTATCGCGACTACCAAAGCCAATCTGGACCTCGACAAAGGCATTATGGTCCATTCGCTCGTAGCCGCGACGCTGATGGACGCCTTTATCAGTTGCTGGGACGAGAAGTACCGGAGCAGCCGTGTGCGGCCCGAGACGGCCATTAACCGCATGATCGATCCTCAATGGCAGCCGCTGTTGCAAACGCCGCCATTCCCTGAATACACGAGCGGCCACAGCGTGATTTCGACAGCCGTCGCGGAAACGCTCACGTTTTTGCTGGGCGAAAATTTCGCCTTCCGCGACGATACCGAAGTGATATTCGAATTACCGACGAGAGACTTCAAATCATTCCGGCAGGCATCGGAGGAAGCCGCTATTTCGCGTCTTTACGGTGGCATTCATTACCGTGATGCCATCGAGAACGGCCAGGCGCAGGGTAGGGCATTGGGTGTTTTTATCATTGAAAAGCTGAAAAAAGCCGGTGTTAAAGCTGCGATCTGACAATTTCTGAATGCTCGAAAGCTTAATATGGTTCGAAAATAGTAGTTTTGGGTTCTCAAAAAACGCCGCGTTCCGCAGATAATGATCAGATCGTTTGCCGCTTTGTTACTGATTTCGGGTATGCTCGCACACAGCGCTAGCGCCCAGGAAGCTTCCATTACCGAATGGAGAAAAGAGCGCGAAGAGGTGATGGATAAACCTTCAAAACCTGCGGTGCGTACAAAGGACGCCAGCCATCCGCGTTGGAGCGTCGGCCTGAATGGCGGCTATGCTTATCGTTTGTTTCGTGCGGGCATGGTCGTAAGCCACGACGAACAGCAGTATCTTAAGGATCTCAAATCCGGTATTGCATTCGGTGGCGATGTTGCCTGGTTTCCCTGGAAGCACGTGGGCTTTGGCCTGCGTTATGAAATGTACAAGGGGAGCGCTAAAATGGATAGCGTGCAAAGTGAAAAGGTGACCATCCAGCATCTGAGCGGTGCACTGATCCACCGGTCCTTTCTGAAAAACGGCAAAACTGCCATCCTTACCTCCCTGTTGCTTGGCTACCAGCCCTATGAAAATAAAAGTGTGGTAGGGGCGCAGAAATTCACATTTTCAGGCAAAACCATGAACTGGGGCGTCAGCGTAGGTATTGAGCAGCCCCTCAGTCCCAAATTCGCCCTTAATCTTACCGGCACCGCCATGATGGGTGCCATTTACCGCCTTCAACGCAAAACCGAATTCAGCACGGAAACGCTTCACCTTTCGAAGGATGATAGCGTGGATCTTTCGCGGTTTTCGGTCACACTTGGATTCAGGTTTTTGTGATCCGTTGGGTAATTCAATCCGCATAGCTATTCATTTCTTCTGCGGGCTGTCAGACTCGTGAAGTAACTTCCATTGTAAACATCGCCTACCTTATGGCGATATTCACTCATTTTACCTTTACCAGGATGGTTAAATAGATGTTATCTGTAATTTTTGCTTTTCAAGTCTGTAATTCTGAGAGGGCAATGAAGTGGGAAGTTCAAATTTGCTTATTGGATAGTCAAATGCTTGAAAATGGGGTAGTTCTATCAGGGGGGCAAAGTTACATGAGCATTCGGATCTTCCATTTATTGCGAATCATGAGATTTTGGGCTATGCCCCTCGACAGGATTCTATACTTCTTACAGCCTTTTATGAGACTCGACGTTTGAAGATAATTCGATGAATGGTTTTACAAAAGCTCAATACATTGACAATGGGATATGGATTTGAAGTCAAGATAAATGGCGAACAGTCGATCCGCGCGGGTTTAGGCGTAGATAACTATGTAGTAACCTGTATTTTGAATGCCCTGCGCCGGAGAGATGACTCTGCGGAGGAGCTAAACATTACGATAAGTGGGCTCAATAGTGCCGACGACCTGCATGTGGATTGGCTAACAACGGAATTACGACCCGGCGATACGATTCAGATAACCGTGGTCGGAGGTGATTACGATCCTCCGCGCAATACTCGGCCGCGAATTACGGAGAAGGACATTATTGCGCATAAATTGAGGCATTATAATGCGTTAAAAGAAGAGTTGAAAGAGCATTTACAGGAATGATCGATGCAAGGATCTTTATTAATTGGATAAGGAGCGGAGCAAAACACTGCTTGTCTTCAGGCTTTTTGATAATTGTGAAAAAATATGAAAATATTTTTCAATAGAAAGCAGAAATCGATTTTTGGTATTCTGGCCGGACTTGTACTGTTGCTCGTGATGGCGGGTGAAGGATACGTCATTATAGATCAGGCGGTCGCGATTGCCAACATGCAAGATGGTTACAGAAGAACGGAAGACGAGCTGGCAGCGATTGTCTGCATTGTTAATACGGCTAATTTCTCTAAGAGTCAAATTGAGAAATGTGTCAGACAATATCCTTTTTTTGACTACTTGGATTTTTCGGGCGATACTGTTGCCTTGCAACAACATGAGCTAATCTTCAGGAATAATAAGCTGTTGAAGATTGTCCGGATTTGACAGTTTGATGAAAATACACCTTAATGAAAGCGAACGTGCCGGATACAGTCCGGTTTTTTTATTTTTGTTTCGATTTTCGCTCAGCTTGGATTCAGGTTTTTGTGATCAGTGAGGCGATTCATTGCTTCTGGCCATCACGATTGTCCCATTTGTGTTCCCGGAACAGGACAACACAGGATGCATGATATTTCGTTTATAATTAACTAGGGGAAAAATTGCATTAAACAGTCTTCCCAATATATCCCTTTACTCACAAGCTTGAACTTTAATCCTTTCATGATGAAATTGAAACAGTTCTGCATTTGCCTCCTTTTTACGGCTTTTGCAGTGGTGGCCGGCGCGCATCTTGCGGACGCCCAGTCTTCCCAAAAAGACAAAAAAGCGGGCGGCAAACCGATGGGCGGCAAACCGCTGGTTGTCTTCGTTACGGGCGATCATGAGTACAGCGGCGAAGAAACGCTGCCGATCGTTGCCGCAGAGCTCGAAAAGAATTACGGTATGCGTACGATCGTGCTCAAAGCATATCCCGACCATAACAGCGAAAAGAATATCCCTGGTCTCGAAGCATTGAAAGACGCCGACCTCGCGGTTTTTTATCTCCGCTGGCGTCAATTACCAACGGATCAGCTGGCGCATATTGAGGCTTATCTGAAATCCGGCAAGCCGGTCATGGGTTTTCGTACCACCACGCACGCATTCAATTTTCCGAAAGGCCATGAAAGTGAAAAATGGAACGCTTTCGGTGAGTTTGCACTGAATGCGCCTCCGGGATGGGGCGGAGCGGCCAAGCACACGCATTATGGACATAACAGCAGCACCGATGTGACGGTGATTCCCGAGCAAGCCAAAAATCCGATTCTTACAGACGTGACAGGCCCGTTCCACGTCCGATCGTGGCTGTACCGCGTGTTGCCCGATTACCCTACCAAAGGCTCTACCTGGCTGCTGATGGGTAAATCAGTGAACCCGGATAAAGAAGCGATCGAAAACCCTGTGGCCTGGACCGGTACCAACTCGTTCGGCGGAAAAGTGTTTATGACAACCCTGGGCCACCCGGAGGATTTCCGGCTCGAACCATTCCAGCGCTTGGTTATCAATGCGATCCATGATGAACTCGGGCTGAAAATCCCGAAAGAATGGAAGGGCAAAATGGACATCCAGGTACCTTACCGTGAAGCCAAATAATTCCATATAACGCTACCTAAAAACCCAACCTAAAATCTTTTCAAATGTCTAAACCCAAGAAAATCAGCGTTTATTTATCGCTCATTGCATTTGGACTGGCAGTCATTGGATTCAGCGCGTTTCAGTTGAACCAACCTGCACCGGTCAAAATCGGCAAGGGAACGCACATCTCCCTGATTGGCAATAACCTCGGTTCGCGGATGATGAATTACGACAATTTCGAAACGGAATTGTATGTACGTTATCCGGACGATAACCTCGTTATCCGCAACATGTGCGACGGCGGCGATACGCCGGGATTCCGCCCGCACGCAAGCCGCAACACTCCCTGGGCTTTCCCCGGAGCTGAAAAGTTTCAGACCGAGCTGGCGAACCCGTCCGAAAGCGAAGGCCACTTCGATACACCCGACCAATGGCTCACCCGCCTGAAAACCGACGTGATTATTTCGTTTTTTGGGTATAATGAGTCTTTTGAAGGAAAAGCGGGCCTTGCCAACTACAAGGCAGAGCTTGATGCATTCATTAAATGGACTTTAAAGCAGAAATACAACGGTACCTCGGCACCGCAACTGGTGATCGTTTCGCCGATCGCTTTTGAAGACCTCTCCGCTAAGTATGACCTGCCGAATGGCAAGAAGGAGAATGAAAACCTCCTTTTGTATACGAAAGCAATGAAGGAAGTTGCTGATCAGAACAAAATTCTTTTTGTGGACGCATTTGCCCCTTCTCAAAAGTGGTACGCTGAAACGAAAGAGGACCTTACGATCGACGGATCACAGCTGAATGCGGAGGGGTATAAGAAACTGGGTGTGCTTCTGGTAGATAAAATTTTCGGAAAAACGGCTGCAAAAGCTAAAAGCCGGGAATTAGTGCATGAGGCTGTGAATGAAAAGAATTGGATGTGGCACAACGATTTCAAAATCCCGAACGGCGTACACGTTTATGGTCGCCGCTATAACCCTTTCGGGCCGGATAACTACCCTGCCGAAATTGAGAAGATCCGCCAATTGACCGATATCCGCGACCAGGCGATTTGGCTGGCCGCTTCGAAAGGAGAGAAAACAGATCTGGCAGTTGCAGACAAGAATACGAGAGCACTGCCTCAGGTCAAAACCAATTTTAACCCTGAAAAAAATGGTAGCCTCACTTACTTGTACGGAAACGACGCATTAGCGAAGCTGAAAGTACCGGAAGGCTATAAAATCGAGCTTTTTGCTTCGGAACAGGAGTTTCCTGATTTGGCGAAACCCATGCAGATGTCGTTTGATAATAAGGGCCGCCTTTGGGTTGCCACTATGCCGAGTTATCCGCATTACAAGCCCGGAGATTCGAAGCCGAACGATAAGATCATCATTTTTGAAGATACCAACAACGATGGTAAGGCCGATAAGCAAAGCGTTTTCGCCGATGGCCTGCATTTGCCACTGGGTTTTGAAATCGCTAAGGAAGGTGTCTACGTTTCGCAGGGGACCAACCTGAAATTGCTGACCGATACCAACGGCGACGGCAAAGCTGACAAGGAGGAAATTCTGCTGAGCGGTTTCGACGATCACGACACGCACCACAACAGCCATGCATTTACGGTGGATCCATCGGGTGCCATCTACTCGGGCGAGGGTGTTTTTCTGCATACGAATGTGGAGACATCGTATGGACCTGTCCGCGCTACGAATGGCGGTTTCTATCGCTATGCGCCGCAATTGAAAAAGCTTGAACGCACCGCGCAGCTTTCGATTCCGAACCCGTGGGGTATTGCATTCGACGATTGGGGCCAGCCATTTTTTGCTGAAACATCTAGCCCCGATGTCCGCTGGATGCTGCCAGGCAGCGTTTTACCACGCTATGGCGAAGCGACCCACAAATCGGTGCAGCTGGTGGAGGACAAACACCGCGTTCGTCCTACCTCGGGCCTCGAATTTGTATCGAGCCGTCATTTTCCGGACGATATACAGGGTGATTTTCTGATTAATAACACCATCGGCTTCCTTGGAACGAAGGAACACACCCTTACCGACGAAGGTACGGGATACAAGAGCCATCACCGCCAGGACCTGGTGGTAAGCGAAGACCGCAATTTCCGCCCCGTGGACATGGAATTCGCCCCGGACGGATCGTTGTACGTGATCGACTGGCATAACATCCTCATCGGGCACATGCAGCACAATGCGCGTGACCCCTTGCGTGACCACTCACACGGACGTATCTACCGCATTACCTACCCGTCTCGCCCGCTCGTGACGCCTGCGAAGGTGGATGGTGCCAGCATTGAAGAGCTTTTGGATAACCTTAAACTTCCAGAATACCGCACCCGCTACCGCACCCGCCGCGAATTACGTGGCCGCGACGCCTCGCAGGTGCTGGCCAAGCTAAATGCCTGGGTGGCGAAGCTCGATAAAAACGATCCGCGTTACGAACATCATTTGCTGGAAGGGCTCTGGGTAAGCTGGGGAATAGACAAAGTTGATCAGAAGCTTTTAAAACAGGTATTGAAAGCCAAAGATTACCACGCGCGTGCCGCGGCAGTGCAGGTAGTGCGCTATACCGGTCACCAGGTGCCTGATCAGGCGGATCTGCTGATGCAGGCGGCGCGCGACGAGAACAGCCGCGTGCGGTTGATGGCCATTGTAGCGGCATCCTGGATCGGTAAAGAAAAAGGATTGCCCATCCTGGCCGAAGCCAAAAAGATGGAACTCGATGACTGGACGATCCATGCGTACGAAGCAGCGGTGGCGCATTTGAAAGGTGAGAACGTGAAAAGGGAGAAACAGAGTGTCGCCACTACCAGCCTTAAAGGCAAAGACCTGATCCTGTTCAATCAGGGGCGCCAGATTTATTCGAAGGAAGGTTATTGCACGACCTGTCACCAGCCCGACGGCAAAGGTTTGGAAGCATCCGGTTTTCCGCCACTTGCGGGCCCCTGGGTTAACGGCAGCGACGAGCGGCTGATCAAGATTGCATTGAAGGGCTTGCTTGGGCCGATTGAGGTAAATGACAAGAAATACCCGGGGCAAGTACCTATGACGCCGTTTGCAGGTTTGCTGAAAGACGATGAAGTGGCGGCGGTACTAACCTACGTGCGAAATTCTTTCGGAAACAAAGGATCGGCGATTTCGCCTGAGAAAGTGAAGCAGGTACGCGCAGCAACCGAGAGCAAAAAGGATTTTTATTCGCCGGACCAGCTCCTGAAAGACCATCCATTGGAGAAAATGTAAGCCTGAGAAGGCATGGTTGTTAATTATTTATACAACGGGCGGGAGAATTGTCTTCCGCTCTTTGTATTTTACAACAATTAATTTGGCGTTTTTCCGGTTGCTAAGAAAAGTAAATCATATGCGGTGATTAGCGGCGTTAATAATTTAGATTTGCTTACATGGAATCCTGAATCTATCACATCAATATACGTTACAGCCTAAACCATGCTTCGATTCTTGCCGATTGTCGCCATTTGTACCGTTATACTGTTATTTATTCTTTATAATTTCCATTTCTCTGTCGATTTTCCTTTTCAGGACGATTTCCTTTTTATTCAGTTCATCCATGCCATTTCCGGCGGTAAAGTAGGTTTTACGGGTCTGATCGGGGAAATGTTCCTCACTTTTAACGACCACAAGGCGGTCGTACCGCGATTTATTTCCCTGATTGATTACGTGTTAACCGGTCGTCTGCACCTTCGCTTCTATATCTTGCTGGTGTCGCTCAACCTAACCTATATCTTTTACTTTCTTTATCTCAACTTTCGCAAGGCAAACCTGCCGCTGTATTATTTCGTCCCGGTTCCTTTTCTGTTCTTTCATCCGCTGTATCACGAGGTGTCTACCTGGGCATTGACAGGGATGCAGCATTCCTATCTTACGGCTTTTACGGTTACGGCTATCATTCTCGTTTCACGGGGTACCAAGCCTGCGTTTTACGGCGCGATGCTGTGCTGTTTTCTGGCCACTTTTACCCATGGCAACGGGATTCTCTCCTTTCCGGCAATCATATTCTTCTTTCTGTGCCATAAGGATTTCCGCAGGGCGATCATGACCGCTGTTTTCATGTTCCTTTGCCTGAGTGTTTACCTGGCGGGTTACGAGTCGGGGCAGGCGGGGAATTTGCCTAACAATGCCCTTATGTTCTTTTCGTCGCTCTTTGGTTTTGTGGGCTCTGCAATGTCCCTTTGGGCTATGCCGGAGCTCGTCTCGGCCATTTGGGGCCTGGTGATTGTAGGGTGCATGGTGCTGGTAACGCGCCGTGTTGCGAGTATATATTTCAAAAAGCCCGAGCCAATCAAGCCCGGAACGATCGAACTGCTGACACTTTTTGCATTCATTTTTATTTCCAGTACGGTAATTGCAGTTTTCCGGTCCTGGGCAGGGACTACCATCGCGAGCCGGTTTCAGCTTTATGCCTCACTTTCGACGGCCATTTTCTATATATTTCTCGTGTTCTACACCGACTTTTTCCGCAGGAAATGGGTCTACGTAACCGTTCTGTCGCTGAGCATTTTTTACTGGGCCTATTCGCATTACCGGTTTACCGGTGCTGTCGCAGCCAAGAAAACGACTTATCTGGCCGACATTTACAACTGGCGCAATAACCGCAGCATGTATTCTGTCGAGCGGTCGATTGTGAATTATGGAAGGTTTTACCTCTTTCCGGGCTATGAAAAGGGTTATTTCTGGCTTCCCGAAGCTGTTGTGGAAAGGAAGGAGCTGGATTCGATGTTCGCGGTGACAGGGGCGGTGGTGGATGAGGGACTGTATATCGAAACCTGGGATATCCACCGTATCATGCGTGAAGGTAATGACGACATTGTCTTCTACTTCGTTTCCAGTAATGAATCGCCTCCGAGGAAACACTTTTGGGACGATCGTTTCCTGGTCATGAGAGATACGTCTACCGGCATCATTTCCCTTATCAACGCGAATCCGAAAGTGGAAACCCGGAAGAATATTATCACGACCGGTAATTACTACAAAAACGGTTTCAATACTTTGCTACGGGAGAAAGACCTGGATCCCGGCACTTACGATCTGGGTATATTGGACGTCTCGGGCTCGGGAGAGAAGACATTCTACCGGCTGGGAAGAACGCTCGTTTGTACCGCCCACGGTTACGTGCTGAAATAGCTTCCTTCACCGGATATTAACCAGGCATCGGCGCTGGATAACAGACAATGTTGCCACTCGGGCCTAATTCATGAACACAGAAATATCATATTTCGACCTCCGGCGTCTCCTGGCTGGGATTCGCCCCGAAAGGCGCGCCCAATGGCAGGTTTGCGACAGATTTTGCTAGGTAAAACCATAAAAAATTCGTATCTTTACGTGCTTAAAAAGCCAGATAATGGTTCTTTTTATCCAAGTGTAAAACAAACTATATGTCAAACGAAGCAGTGCTAGAAGTAAACAGCTACTCAGCTGAAAATATCCAGGTTCTTGAAGGTTTAGAGGCCGTTCGTAAACGTCCGGCGATGTATATCGGTGACACTGGCTTCAAAGGGGTGCACCACTTGATTTGGGAGGTCGTTGACAACTCCATTGATGAGGCGATGGCAGGCTACTGCGACACCATCAATGTTACGATAGAAAAAAATAATTCGGTCACTGTTAAAGACAATGGTCGAGGTATCCCCACCGGAATGCACCCCAAAGAGAACAAATCTGCTTTGGAGGTGGTACTTACCGTTCTTCACGCCGGTGGTAAATTTGACAAAGACACTTATAAGGTTTCCGGTGGTTTGCACGGGGTAGGGGTATCCTGTGTGAACGCGCTGTCTATTCACCTGCGTGCAGAAGTGCACCGCGAAGGTAAAATATTCGAGCAGGAATTCAGTGAAGGTAAACCGCTCTATTCGACCCGTGTGATCGGTGATTCGGATAAAACCGGTACGATCATCCACTTCCTGCCTGACGCGACGATTTTCACGGTAACGGAATTTAAATACGAAACGGTAGCCACCCGTTTACGCGAGTTGTCGTACCTGAATAAGGGCATCCGCATTACACTGGAAGATAAGCGTGAGGAAGACGAAGATGGTAAATTCCGGGGTGAAGAATTCTACTCCGAAGTAGGTCTGAACGAATTCGTGACTTATCTGGACGCTACCCGCCAGCCATTGATCCCCGAGCCGATCCATATGGAAAGCGATAAGGGTTCCATTCCGGTGGAAGTAGCGATGATGTACAACACTTCATACAGCGAGAACGTGTTCTCGTACGTGAACAATATCAATACCATCGAAGGTGGTACCCACGTTTCCGGTTTCCGCGCCGCATTGACGCGTACGCTGAAAAACTACGCAGAAAAGTCGGGTATCCTGGCCAAAGAAAAAGTGGAGATTAGCGGGGACGACTTCCGCGAGGGACTTACCGCGGTGATCTCGATCAAAGTGCAGGAACCTCAGTTTGAAGGGCAGACTAAAACTAAGCTCGGAAATAGCGAAGTAACCGGTGCGGTGAGCCAGGTGGTAGCGGAAATGCTCGATACTTATCTCGACGAGCACCCGAAAGAGGCCCGTGTGATCATCGACAAGGTGATCCTTGCCGCGAAAGCACGTATCGCCGCGAAAAAGGCGCGCGAAATGGTACAGCGCAAGAATATCCTCACGGGAACAGGCTTGCCCGGTAAGCTTTCCGACTGCTCCGAAACCGACCCGAACGTGTGCGAACTGTACCTCGTGGAAGGGGACTCGGCGGGTGGTACTGCCAAACAAGGCCGTAACCGTGCCTACCAGGCTATCCTGCCATTGCGTGGTAAGATCCTCAACGTGGAGAAAGCACAGGAATACAAGATCTACGAAAACGAAGAGATCAAGAATATGTTCACCGCGATGGGTGTGCAGATTGGTAAGGATGGTGACGAGCGTGCATTGAATATCGACAAGTTGCGTTACCATAAGATCGTCATCATGACCGATGCGGATATCGACGGTAGCCACATCCGTACACTGATCCTGACTTTCTTCTTCCGTTATATGAAGATCCTGATCGACAATGGCTATATCTACATTGCCCAGCCTCCGCTATACCTTGTGAAAAAGGGTAAGGAAGAGCGTTACTGCTGGACCGAGCAACAGCGCGAAGAAGCGGTTCGTGAAATATCGGGCGGTAAGGAAGACTCGGTGAACGTACAACGTTACAAAGGTCTTGGTGAAATGAATGCCGAGCAGCTATGGCAAACTACGATGAACCCCGAGCACAGAAGCTTGAAACAGGTTTCTGTCGAATCAGCTGCCGAGGCGGATCACCTGTTCTCAATGCTGATGGGTGACGAAGTAGCCCCTCGCCGCGACTTCATCGAGAAGAACGCCAAGTACGCCCGCGTCGACGTGTAGCCATTAGCTTAAACCGCAATATTGAAACGGATGGCTGTGATTCACGGTCATCCGTTTCTTTTTGGAACGAAAATTTAACACAAACTTCATCGGCCCGAAAACAATAGATTGTTTAGATTCGTTGAATTTTTATTGCCATCCTGATACACCTTTTTAATAGCATAACGTCATGTCCGGCTCATCCGACCCCATATATAGCAACGAAAAAAGAAGCAAACTGACCAATTTGTTCGCGCTCTTCAAAAGCCCCAAAGAACCGGCGGCGGCAGAAGACGGCAAGGCAGTCAGTTCGCCGTCGGAAAAGGCAAATACCCAAATGCAGCAAAGCGACCTGATCAGCAGGGATCTGAGCTGGATGAAGTTCAATGACCGCGTGCTTGACCAGGCCACCAACGAAGAGCGTAACTTGTTCGACCGCCTCAAATTTCTGGCCATTACCTCGTCCAACCTCGACGAATTCTTCACGATACGCGTTGGTAGCCTTTACAATTACCTCGATTTCGGCAAAGAACGCCTCGATTATTCGGGACTGCGTGAAATTCCTTTCCGCAAGCTCCTGATGAAGGAAGTGCATGATTTTGTGCGCCGGCAAAACGAATGCTACAAGGACCAACTGATGCCGCTTTTCGCAAATCACGGGTTCCGCATTATTGGAATGGATGAAATTACCGGCGAAGAGCACATTGCCGTGGAAGAATATTTCGACCGCACGGTTTACCCGATGCTTACGCCGATGCTCTTCGACTATACCCACGCATTTCCCGTCCTGCTCGCCAAAGTCCTGATCCTTGGCGTCATTACGCAGGTGAAAGGTACTACCTCGGAGGAAGACAGAAAGCTTTCATTTGTACAGTTGCCGCCAAACCTGCCTCGTTTTTATGTGATTGAGCGGGAGGATGAACTGCTGTTTTTACCTATCGAAAACATCGCCAAGGCGCATATTAATAAGCTGTACAGAAATGTCGACATCGTTTCGACGAACCTGTTCCGCATTATCCGTAACGGAGACTTTACCCTGGAAGAAAGCGACGATATCGAAGCGGATTTCATTGACGAGATCAAGCAGAAGATCAAAAGCCGTCGTTTGGGAAGGGTAGTGCAGGTGTCGATCGAACCGGACGTAAACCCGGATTTGCTCAACCTCATCAAAAAGCGGTGGGAAATCGACGACCATAACGTGTTCATGACCGACGTGCTGATCGATTTTACGGCGCTTTGGGGCATTATCAAACATCCGGAGTTCAAAGACCAAATCCCCCCGATACACCCGCCGGTACCGCCGCTGGGGCTCGAGCGTGAGCGTATCCCCGATATTTTCGAGGTAATGCGTGAACGGGATATTCTTTTGCACCATCCCTATAACAACTTCGAACCGGTATTGCAGTTGCTCGAACAAGCGGCGGAGGATCCGAAGGTGTTATCCATTAAACTGACGATCTACCGGCTCGCGAAAAACTCGCGTGTAACAGAAGCACTTCTGCACGCGGCCGAGAATGGCAAGCACGTGGCGGTATTATTCGAGGTGAAGGCGCGTTTTGATGAAGAAAACAATATTAAAGAGGCGCAACGACTGCAAAAAGCGGGCTGTTTCGTGATATATGGTATTGGGTTACTCAAAACGCACACCAAGCTGTTGCTGATTGTTCGCAACGAAGGCAACCGGGTATTGCGTTATGCGCATTTGTCGAGCGGTAACTATAATGAAGATACTTCCCGACTGTACACCGACACGGGTCTTCTGACGTCGAATGAGGAGTATACCCACGATATTTCAGAGTTCTTTAATGTTATCACGGGCCATTCGATCCCTTCCGAATATCAGAACCTGATCACGGCGCCGCGTTACATGCGGGCGAAACTGATTGAGCTGATCCAGCAGGAGGCGGAGAATGCGAAAGCCGGTTTGAAAAGTGGTATTTGCATTAAAATAAACTCCCTGGAAGACCGTGACACGATTTATGAGCTATATAAGGCTTCCGAGGCAGGTGTACCGATTAAACTGATCGTCCGCGGCATGTGCTGCCTGCGGCCGCAACGTAAAGGGCTGAGCGAAAACATTACCGTTCGCTCGCTCGTGGGCGACTTTTTGGAACACTCACGCATTTTTTACTTCCATCAAAACGGTAACCCGTTGGTTTACGGAGGTAGTGCCGATGCCATGGTGCGCAGTTTCGACAAAAGGATTGAATCCCTTTTCAAACTCGTGGATCCGCGCGTACGCCAGGAAGCGATACATATTTTGTATTACAGCCTGAAAGACAATGTGAATGCTTACGAATTGCAGGAAGATGGTAATTATATCAAATGCGAGATCGAGGAGGGCAGCGAACCGCTGAATATCCACCAGGCATTCTACGACGTTACCCTTGATCAGGTAATGGCGGTCCATTTGTTTGAAGAAGAAGACCGCCGGATAGAAGCCAAAGCGCAAGAAAAAAGCGCTACTCCCGAATCTGACGATGCCGAAGTAGCGCCACAGGCCGAAACCGGCCAATAGTGCTTATTCCTTGAAAAATACACGCTTGACGCGGTCGCCGATGCCCGTCAGGATCTCATAGGGGATGGTGTTGATGGTTTTCGCGAGTTCCGTAATCGGGACCTCCTTACCGAAAACGATCACTTCATCCCCTTCTTCTACCTGGGCGTGGGTGACGTCGATCATCGTCATATCCATGCATACATTGCCGATAGTAGGGCATAGCGTGCCATTTACCCACACTTTCCCCACGCCATTGCCCAGCCCGCGGTCATAACCGTCCGCATAGCCGATGGCCAGCGTGGCGATAGCCGAATCGTGGTCGACGACGCCTTTGCGGCTGTATCCTACCGTTTCGCCCGAGGTCAGGTATTTGACCTGTGACACAATGGTTTTTAACGTACCTACCGATTGCAGTGAACGCTGGTCCTGCCCGGTCGCCTCTACGCCATACAGCCCGATACCCAGCCGCACCATATCCAGGCGGTATTCCGGGAAACGTACGATTCCGGCCGAATTGAGGATATGTTTAACGGTTTCATACCCCAAAGCCTGCTCGATCAGCCCGGCACCTTCCATGAACTGCGCATATTGTTTCCTTGAAAACTCATTGTGAACGCCTTCATCGGCACCGACCAAATGAGAGAAAATACTCGCCACTTTCAATGCGGGATTCTGGCGGAGTTGCGCTAGTAACCATTCGTAATCGTCTTTCACGAAACCTAACCGGTGCATGCCGGTGTCGAGTTTCAAATGCACTGACGGCGTATTGGACGGTTCGCCTTTTCTGGAAATGTATTCGATCCAGTCGGTGAGGATACGGCGGCTGTAAATTTCGGGTTCGAGCTTGTACTGCCACAGCAGGTCGAATGTCGGCAATGTCGCGTTCATCACCATAATAGGTAAAGTGATGCCGCTTTGACGGAGGATGACGCCCTCATCGGTATAGGCCACGCCGAGGTAATCGACGCGGTGGTATTGGAGCAATGCGGCTACTTCCGAGCTTCCGCTGCCGTAAGCGAATGCCTTCACCATCGCCATAATCTTCGTGCCCTGTCCCGCTTTTGCGCGGTAGTAGTTCAGGTTATGTACTAATGCGTCGAGATTGATTTCAAGCACGGTGCCGTGCGCCTTCTGCTGGATGCGGTGCACGATTTTCTCAAAAGAAAACGGTCTGGCGCCCTTTACGAGCACAAGCGTGTCCGCGAGGGTGTGGAAAGCGAATGTTTTGAGAAAACTATCGGTATCATCGTAAAATTCCAGCTCGGGAATGTCGAATAACGCAGCCTGGCTGCTGATTTGCCTGCCAATACCGATTAGCCGGTCGATGCCTTTTTCGCTTAGGAGACGGGACACCATTTTGTATAGCTCAAGGGGCGTCTGGCCGGTTTGAAGCACATCCGAAAGAATGACGGTTTTGCGGGCGCGCTGTTCTTGCTGGGCAAGGAAGTTGAGCGCCATCGACAGCCCTTGCAAATCATTATTGTAAGCGTCGTCGATGATGTAGGAGTGGTTAATGCCCTCTTTAAGCTCCAAACGCATGGAAACGGGTTTGAGCAGCAGCACCCTTTCCTGGATCACGGCTGGTTCCAGCCCGAAATCGAGCAGGAAAACGATGCAATGCGTCAGGTTTTCGAGTGACGCGTCGTCGCGGAAACCGGTTTCGAAAACATGGTTGCCGAGCTTTCCGGTGAGGGAAATGACGGTTTTGTCTTTTTGCGGGGTAAAGCTCACCTGCACGTGCGAGCCGGAATAGTTGCTTCCCCAGCTGAGTGTTTCGAGGAATGCATTCACCGGTTTCAGGATCAGGCTGATCTCCTCGTCGATCTCATGGTAATCTTTCCGGTAAATGAGTTTTTTGACCTTTGTAAAAAGCCGCAGCTTTTCGGTGATCTTCTGTTTCCGGCTTCTGAAACCGTCGTCATGGGCCGGACCGATGTTGGTGAAAATGCCGACAGTGGGCTGCATCACCGGTTGCAGGTATTCCATTTCGTGCGCTTTGGAAATACCCGCTTCAAAAATGGCGAGAGAATGTTCCTTACTCAGGTTCCACACCGAAAGCGGCACGCCGATCTGCGAATTATAGCTTTTCGGACTGGCGACAATGCTACGACCGGGCGACAAAAGCTGCACAAGCCATTCCTTCACGATGGTTTTGCCATTACTTCCTGCAATGCCTACCACAGGAATATCGAACTGCTTCCTTTTGGAGGCCACCAATTGCTGCAATGCCCTGATACTCGAAGCTACGACCCAGATTTGCGCGTCGTCCCACGCGGCAGCCGTTTCGCGCAGCTCGCCGGTGAATGCGGCCTCTTCCACGACAAATTCCCGAATGCCTGCCTCGTAAAGCTCTGGCAGGAAGCGGTGTCCGTCGTGGCGCTCGCCTCTGATGGCAAAAAAGATACTCTGGCCTGGGAAAGAAACCTGGCGGCTGTCGGTCAGGATATATTGGGCTTGTGTGGTTACAATAGGGGATGTATTGACGGTAAGACTCATTCCAATGCTCGTTAATCAGAGCACAAAGGTATCAATCTACATCCATTTTTTAGTTTTGAAGTAAAATATCATCCCTATCGTTACGGCCACCATCAGTCCCCATACGTAATAGTAGCCATAAGGTTCTTTCAGCTCCGGCATAAACTCGAAATTCATCCCGTAAATACCCACGATAAACGTCAGGGGCATGAAAACGGCCGAGAAGATCGTCAGCGTTTTCATTACCTGGTTCATCCGGTTACTGATCGTCGATAAGTGTACATCCACAAGGCTTGCCACCAATTCGCGGTAGGAGTCGATGGTGTCGAGTACCTGCATGATGTGGTCGTAAAGGTCGCGGTAATAGGGGATTACATCTTTGCTGATCTGTGCATTGTCCTCGCGGATCAGTTGGTTGATCATATCGCGCAATGGCCAGATCAGCCTCCGCGCCAGCGTCAACTCGCGCTTCAACGCGTACATGTCTTTGAGCGAAAGCTCCTGCACGCCGCGGATCACCTGGTCTTCGGTAGCATCCAGCGCATCGCCCAGCTTTTCCAGCACAATAAAGTAGTTATCCACCACCACGTCTATCAATGCAAAAAGCAGGTAATCGGGGCCATTTCGGCGGGTTTTGCCTACGGATGCTTCCAGTCGGTTTTCGACGGTGGTGAAAATATCGGAAGTGAGCTCCTCCTGGAACGATAGCACGTAGTTTTTGCCCAATACAAAACTTACATGCTCGGAGGAGATGCTGATAGGGGATTCCGAATCAACGTGGAGCATTTTTAGGGTCAGAAACAAATGACCCGAGTCGTATAACTCCAGTTTCGGTTTGTGTTCGGTATTGACGACGTCTTCCAGCAGCAGCGGGTGCAGATGGTAAAATTTTCCCAACTTTTCGATCAATGGCATTTCATGGATACCATCCACATTGAGCCAGGTAATGTGGTTCTGCCCGTCGTTCTCCGGGCGACATTCGTCGAGTGACTTTACGTCTTCTTCTTTAAATGAATGCTCGTTATAGCGTATCCGGCGGATCTTCGTCTTCAGGGCAATGTCCGGACCGATATATGTAAGCGTGCCCGGCGAAGTGAGCAGGCCACGCTTACGGTATTTCCTGGATTTTTTGCCGCCATTCCTGGCGAAGCCGCCCCCGGCGGACTTGCTGCTTTCTGTCCCGTTCAAACCATTCGTTATTTGAGGTGAAACACCAGCAAAGGTACGTGTGTATTGATCACGAGTTTACGCGTAATGCTGGGATTGATCAGATATTCTTCAATAAACGATCGTTCACGGGTCGACATGATCAGCAGATCCGCCTGCACCTCGTCGCAATACGCTTCTATGCCATCGAGCACATGCTTCGCTTCCCGGATCACGATCTGGCCGTCGCGGATCGTGAAATGAGACCGGATATCGGCAATGTACTGGTTATCAGGCTGAATGTCAGGCTGTGTATCCGAACTGATTTTCAATAAGGTAAGGTCTGCCCCAAGATGGTTCATCAGCACAAAAACCTCCCGCAAAATGTTATTCTCCTCGTATTCGAACTGGGTGGCGTATACAACTTTCTTAAACTTCGTAAGCTCTGCCTGCGGCGGTACCACCAGCACGGGGCAAGGGGAATTCAGTGCGATATGCGTTGCGGAACTGCCGATCAGTTTGTCCAGAAAACCCCCTGTACCGGTCCGCCCGATCACGATCATGTCAGGCACATGGTCGTCGATGGCCTCTTCGATGGCCGACTGCACGCTGCCGAGTGCCCATATGGCCTTCGCGTTATACCCTTCCGCTACCAGATTGGTAGCATATTCGTCCAGCCGTTTATGAAACTCGTCTTCCAGTTCGGTAGTCATCGTCAGGAAATCGGCGCCACCGATGCCGGGCATTACGTTACCTGGGGTAACATTCACATCGGCAATATAGGGTTGATAGGCGTGGAGGATCAGGAGTTCCGTCACGTCTTTTTCGGCAATCAGTTTTGCTGCGGCCAATGCGCGCTCGGCATTTTCCGAAAAATCGATGGCAATCAGGATACTTCTCATGTCTGGCAGAGTTATGTTTTGGGTATGGATTTTCCGAACATATCAATTTTACGAACCGGAACCAAGGACTTGGGTCATGTTTTGGTCCGGAAGAAGTCCCGGCGGCCGTTCCGACGGGCCTGGGTGATAAGATTTAATGCCGGGGTAATATTGGAGGTTTCAAATTTTGTGCCAAATTGGGCAAAAATTCGCCTTTCAGAGTCTGCCGGCGTGTCGCCGAGTTTCCGGCATTTTGCATTTGTCCAATACTTTTCCGAGCTTACCGCAAACAGTTGTTTATTTTATAAATACGCTTCTGTTTAATACAATATTTCACTTTTATTATTCAAAACAGAATATTGATTCTGCTTTTTGTGTGAATGCATTGGCGGAACTGGCTGTGCTTAATTTGATTTTTTATAAGTTTACCGTTACAAACTATTTTAGAATACCAAATTCCCTGTATGAAGAGCAAGATTACCATTATCAATATCGTGCTGGTTACCATTGCCGCGATAGCCTCCGTTTTAAGTGCTTATGATATCCTGCCGTTGTCTGATAGTGTGCTCATTGGCCTCCGCTGGCTGGCACTGGCAAGCCTGATCGTGTACGCGGTCCTGAAAAGGAATCTCACCACTTCGATCCTGATCTCGATGCTTGTGGGAACGGAAATCGGGTATGACTTTCCGAAAATGGGCACCGAACTGCACTTCCTGCGGCAGATATTTCTTCAGATGATCAAAACGGTGATCGCGCCGTTGCTTTTCGCGACGCTCGTAACCGGTATCGCCGGCCATTCCGATCTGAAACAGGTAGGTCGCATGGGCTGGAAATCGCTTTTGTATTTTGAAGTCGTTACGACATTTGCGCTGGTCATCGGGCTGGTATTTGCCAACTGGTTCAAGCCTGGTGTGGGCATTATCCCTCCCGAAAGCCTGAATGCGACTTTGCCCAAAGTGAACCAGCAAACCTGGCAGGAAATCGTGCTGCATTCCTTCCCGGAAAACGTAGCCAAGTCGATTTACCACGGTGAAGTGTTGCAAATCGTCGTTTTCAGCGTGCTTTTCGGTATCAGCCTTGCATTACTGCCTTCGGTGAAGAAAGAGAAATTCGTGCACGGCGTCGAATTGCTGGCCGAGGTGATGTTCAAATTCACCAAAATCATCATGTATTTCGCGCCTATCGGCGTGGGTGCGGCCATCGCGGAAACGGTAGGCCATATGGGTATCGACGTTTTGAAAAACCTCGCGTTGCTCCTTGCTACATTATATTGTGCGCTGATCGTCTTCATCCTGATCGTGTTCGTGCCGATAGCGATGATTGCCAGGATCCCCGTCATCAAATTTGCCAAAGCGATTTTCGAACCGGTTTCCATTGCATTCGCCACGACGAGTTCCGAATCGGCATTACCCAAGGCGATGGAGAAAATGGAGAAGTTCGGCGTACCAAGGCAGATCGTATCTTTTGTAATGCCAACGGGTTATAGCTTCAACCTCGACGGCTCCACATTGTATCTGGCCCTGGCGACGGTGTTCGTAGCGCAGGCGACCGGTACGGAAATGTCGCTCGGGCAGCAGTTTACCATGGTATTGTTACTAATGCTTACCAGTAAAGGCGTAGCCGGTATCCCACGCGCTACTTTGGTGATATTGTTGGGCGCGATCGCTAACTTTGGCATGCCCGAATGGCCTGTATTGCTGATTATGGGGATCGACGAACTAATGGATATGGCACGTACTTCGGTGAATGTGACCGGTAACTGCCTGGCAACAGCCGTTATCGCACGTTGGGAAGGCGAGCTCGATGATCAGAAAATGCATGATTCGGACAAGATTGTGGAAGAAGCCGCAGTTACCGAAGTTTAATATCACGTCATTTTCTGAGTAGATTTATGTTGACCCTTTACGGAATCCCGAATTGCGATACCATTAAAAAAGCCCGTACCTGGCTCGACAAAAACAAGGTGCCTTACCAGTTTTACGATTACCGGAAGGACGGCATTAGTCCGGAAAAAGTAAGCAGCTGGTTCAGCGAGTTTCCCTGGGACAAAGTTTTGAACAAAGCTTCAACGACCTGGAAGGAGCTTAGCGAGGAAGAAAAAGCAAAAGTTACCGATGCGAAATCTGCTGCAAAACTGCTGTCATCGAATCCTACGGCCATTAAACGCCCGGTAATCGAAGACGAAAACGGCAAAGCGCTGACACTGGGTTATTCCGAAAAAATCTACGAAGAAACCTATCTCAAATAGGCTTTACGCAAACGATCACAACTTTCGACTGATCGGCGAGGGTGGTGGCGAACAAATAATGGCCGCCACCATCTTTCAGTTTCCACTTCTTTCTTAATTCTTCGGGTTTTGCGGGGAAATTGCGGGTGGTAATGTTCGCCTTGTCGCCCGGGATGTGTTGTGATATTTCGCGGATGTCGGGCTTGCAAATCGCCAGTATTTTGAAACTGCGGCCCGGGAAGTCTTCAACATAACTTTCCGAAGTATAGAGCTGACTATGCATGGCCAGTTTCTGTAAATTAAATCTGGAAGCTACTGTTTTGAACGCGCCAGCTTTCAGCACCGCGGCGTGAGGTTCATATAAATAGCCTGACGGTTTGGCATATCCAACCACGGCCGACCGCTCTTCCTCCCGGTCGAAATCGAGCTGGTGGAGGGGGCGACCGACTGAATCCACAATGCGGACTTTTATTTTGAAATTCTGCCCGGGCATTTCGCGGTCGAGGACAAATAGCAATTCCTTGCATTCCTGCTCATAGCCTATTATGTGTACTTCTTTGAGTTTTTGAAGCTCTTTGGAAGCAAGATCGATGTCCAGCAGGGGAGAAGTTTTGATTAAAATATGCGGGGCCGCATTCAAAAGCAACCCGCTGTTTCCCGCCACGTCGGGTGTGCAATCGGCGAGGCGTACTACTTTTTCCTTATTGGCATCACGGCGGGCGGGATCGGCATAGAGCCAGTCGGCTGTCAAACCATCCCGCAATGCAACAAGCGACTCGCCTGCGTGTACCTGTATGCGTGATGCGCCCAGCTGCGCGAAGTTGTATTCGGCAGTGGACGCTACCTCGGGTTGTTGTTCAAAATAGTGGGCTTTCGTGAAACTGGCACTCATATAGTAACAGTCGATACCCATGCCGCCGGTAATATCGATCAGCGTATTGCCCGAAACAATTCCTGCTTTGTAATGCGCCGTCGCCTCCGAAGAGCATTGTTCGACGGACAAAGCAGGCGGGAAGATCAGTTTTTCATTAGCCGACCATTCAGGCAGCTTTTTCAAGGCCTTCTGCCGCGACTGGATCTGAGCCGCCAGTTTCTTCACATCCAACCCTTTGAACTTGCCGGCTTTCAAGATCAGTTCGCCGGGGTTATCGTACAAATGCTCGCGGATGAATGCGATCTCCGCAGCCGTTAATCCCTGGTGTGCGCCAGGTTCCGCAGCCAATTCTTGCCCTTTGCTCATTTGGTCAACTAATTCGAAGCCCGAAAGTACATCTTTTTGCCGAGCGCATACAATACCGGGACTCAACGGACCGAATTTGAAATATTATTAGAATGATAACAGTTATCGACTTTTTACTATCGATTGATTATCAATAAAATGGCCTTCAAGTGTCCGTAATACAGTTTCTGTGCAAGTAGGACTAACCAAATGAAAATTATAACTTGGCAGTCAAATCCTAAATTTCCTGTTAAAACCTTTATTTATCATGAGAATTAAGACCTTTGAAGAGTACAAGGTTGCTTACCAACAAAGTGTAGAGGATCCCGAAGGTTTCTGGGCAGAAGTGGCCCAACAATTTCAATGGCGTAAACCGTGGAAAAAAGTGCTTAGCTGGGACTTTCAGGAAGCACGTACAAAATGGTTCGAAGGCGGTGTGATGAACATCACCGAAAACGCCCTCGACCGTCACCTTGCCGAGCGCGGCGATCAGCCAGCGATTATCTGGGAGCCCAATAATCCCGAAGACCAGGCGGTGACGCTCACTTACCGCGTTTTGTTTGAACAAGTCTGCCGTGTCGCCAATGTGCTCAAAAAGCATGGTGTGCAAAAGGGCGACCGCGTTTGTATATATCTGCCAATGGTGCCTGAGCTGGCGATTGCCGTGCTCGCCTGTGCACGCATAGGCGCAGTGCATTCGGTAGTTTTTGGAGGTTTTTCCGCCAAATCCATCGCCGACCGTATCAACGACGCCGAATGTTCGATGGTCATCACTTCCGACGGCGCTTTCCGTGGCTCGAAAGTGATCCCGATGAAGGACACTGTGGACGAGGCATTGGTACAATGCTCGACCGTGAAAAAGGTGATCGTGCTTACGCGTACCCGTACACCGGTACACATGCTTAAAGGCCGCGACCTGTGGTGGGAGGACGAGGTGAAGCAGGTAAATTCAGTATGCCCTGCCGAGCCGATGGATGCCGAAGATATGCTTTTCATCCTCTACACATCCGGTTCAACCGGTAAGCCGAAAGGGGTTGTGCATACCTGCGGAGGCTATATGGTCTACGCCACTTACACATTTGCGAATGTATTCCAGTACGAACCCGGCGAAGTGCATTTCTGTACCGCCGATATTGGCTGGATCACCGGGCACAGCTACATCGTGTACGGTCCGCTTTGCTACGGTGCCACTACGGTCGTGTTCGAAGGAGTGCCTACCTACCCGGATGCAAGCCGTTTCTGGAAAATCGTTGAAAGACATAAGGTTAATATCCTTTATACCGCACCAACTGCCATTCGTTCGCTGATGGGCTTTGGTCTGGACTATGTAAAAGGGCATGATTTCTCTTCTTTGAAAAAATTGGGTTCAGTTGGAGAGCCTATCAATGAGGAAGCATGGCATTGGTACAAAACCAACATCGGCGGCGATCAATGCCCGCTGGTCGACACCTGGTGGCAGACGGAAAACGGCGGTATCATGATTTCCCCGTTGGCCGGCATTACACCTGAGAAACCGACATTTGCTACATTGCCACTACCGGGAATTCAGCCGGTGCTTGTGGATGAAAGCGGCAAGGAAATCGAAGGAAATGGCGTGAGCGGTAACCTTTGTATCAAGTTCCCGTGGCCGGGTATAATCCGCACTACCTACGGCGACCACGAGCGTTGCCGTCAAACCTACTTCTCGACTTATCCGGGCATGTATTTTACCGGTGACGGCTGCTTGCGCGACGAGGATGGGTACTACCGCATTACCGGTCGCGTCGACGACGTATTGAACGTATCCGGCCACCGTATCGGCACTGCCGAGGTGGAGAATGCAATCAATATGCACCTTGGCGTAGTAGAATCGGCCGTGGTCGGTTACCCGCACGACATCAAAGGGCAGGGCATTTACGCGTACGTGATCACCGAGCATACGCCGGAGGATCCCGAAATGTTCAGAAAGGACATTTCAGCCACCGTTTCCCGCATTATCGGTCCGATCGCGAAGCCTGATAAGGTTCAGTTTGTTTCAGGTCTGCCGAAAACGCGTTCCGGCAAGATCATGCGCCGTATTCTGAGAAAGATTTCGGAAGGAGATGTGAGCAATTTGGGCGATACATCCACCTTGCTCGATCCCGCCGTTGTAGACGAGATTAAAGCGGGGAAATTGTAAGATTAAAATATTGTTCGTGCGACAGGAGGCCCCGCTGGGGCCTTTTGTCGTGTTGGGACGCCGGTTTTTCCTACAAACAGGAGATGCCTCTGGCATCGCGTTGTGCAATATGTCTGGTCGCCACTGCCTTGCTTTGATTCCCGCCGATTGAAAAAGCGAAGACGCAACCGCAGAGCGGTTCCCTGTTTGTAGCAAGCGGTTTGGTCAATAAGAGGCCCCGCCGGAGCCTCTACACAGGAGACGCCTCTGGCATCGCGTTGTGCAAATATGTTTGGTCGCCGCTGCCTGCTTTGACTCCTGCCGATTGAAACGCGAAGACGGAACCGCAGAGCGGTTCCCTGTTTGTAGCAAGCGGTTTGGCCAATAAAAAAGGCCCCGGCGGGGCCTCCTACGTCTCGAAACGTAAATTTATACATTTCAAAACAAACATTATTTGATTTTAACCGAACTCACTTTATCCGCGGCGCAGCCACACCCTTTGGCGCATCCGCCGCTGTTGCGCCGGTCGAATGCTTTCCAGATCCGCCAGCCCATGTAACCGGCCGCGATCAGAAACAATACCCAAATGATGATTTGCTGCTCCATGCCTTTCTAACGGTATTTTACTGCCAATTGTTCCGCTGCGCCAGCCTGAATGCATGCTGGTAATGGTGCTCGCTATGCCACGCATAGTTTGCGATCACTTCGTCGAGGCGGAACGATTTTTGGGAACCAGGGTGAAAATAGGTTCTTGCCAGATCGTTTTCATCCAGTGAGTTGAGCAGTAATACCCACCGTAAGTGCACGTATCGCAGCAATTGCAGCGACAGTTCAACCTGTGCCGTTTTCGCATCCGGCAGCTCGGCCCACAAATGCTCTTCGTAAGGCTTGATCACCGGGTTATCCTCCGTCATGGCCAGCCTGCAACGGGTGTACGCATTGATATGGCTGTCTGCCACGTGGTGGATCAACTGCCTGACAGTCCAGCCGTCGGGGCGGTAGGGCGTATCCAGCCGATGATCGTCCCAATTGCCCAGCAGGTTAATAAACTTCGAAGGCAATGCGCTGATAATCTGAATATTCGATTTGATCTCGGACACTGAATAGCTTTCCTGTGACTGAAATTCGCCGATCGGATAGCGGAGTTCGTTTAAGTCCATAGTGGTGGTAATTATAATGATTGAATGAGTTAATGAGTTAATGAACGAATTTGTAAACAAGTGACCGGCCCTTCTGACTACCTGACTTTCCTGACCTCTTGACTTCCCGACCTCTCAACTCTCTGACTTCTTAGCCAATGGCCGCCGTCACTCAGAAATTCTCACTAATGACCTGAACGAGCTCGGGATGCGCGCCGGGGGCTGCTGCGATGATGTCGCCTCCGAAAAGGTAATTATCGCCGCCTTGGAAGTCCGTTACAATGCCGCCGGCTTCCTTAATGAGCAGCGTTCCGGCGGCCATATCCCAGGAGTTCAGGTTGTATTCGTAAAAACCGTCGAAACGGCCCGCTGCTACGTATGCCAAATCTACCGCTGCGGCGCCCATCCGGCGAATACCGTGCGTTTTTTGCATGAGCAATTCGAGGATATACATGTAGCGTTTTTGTTTTTCGAAACGGTAGTAAGGGAAACCGGTTGCGACCAGCGCATCGGCCAACTGTGGAACAGTCGATATCCTGATATTCTTCCCGTTACACCATGCTCCGCCGCCTTGCCAGCCGTAGAACATTTCGTTCAGGCTCGGTTCGTGGATCACGCCCAAAAGCAACTCTTTCCCGCGCGCAAGGCCTACGCTCACGCAATACACAGGAATTCCGTGAATGAAATTAGTAGTGCCGTCAAGCGGATCGATGATCCAGTTCAGCGCGGCAGGATCAGGCTCCTGTCCGGTGGTGCCTTCCTCAGTAATGAAGCTGGCTTCGGGAAGGAGTTCCTGCAAGCCGGCTACCAACAGTTTTTCGGCTTCTTTATCGACGTAAGAAACCAGGTTGTTTAGGTCTTTATACTCGATTTTATCACGGGAAAAAAGGGCTGCTTCCTGCTGGATAAATGAGGACGCCTGCCTAACTATTTCAATGGTTTTTTGTGTCAGCAACTCCAGATCCATACTCAATTACCTTTATTTTTGAAAGTGAATTGTTCATATAGTAAACCCTGATGATCAGCATCGCCAGGATGGGTATCAGCACCAGGTTGTGCTTTGCGAGATTGCCCGTCGCGCAAAGTAAGAGAAATGCATAAAAGATCAACATATACTGAAACCAACCGGGTTTCCGATCTTTCGAAAGGAAAAAAATAAGCGGCATCCAGAGCGGAAATGCCCAGAGTATATCGTAGTTATAGGCGGTAACACCGTGATTGGTCCCGAACCAAAGCAGTAATATGATCCATCCGGCAAGACCGGCAATGCCGAAAAGTATTTTATCAAAGACAAAATTGAGATTGTTGACCCTGATCTGCCAGTAGGTAAATGCCAGCGTCAGGGTAGCGAGCGACCAGAAAACGACCGTTGGTGTAAGCGGACTGGGGGGCGGAAACGCGGCCGCTTTGAATATTTCCCGGGTTTCGGAAACGAGCGGTGCAGTGCCAGCGGGCGTTTTAACTTTCGCATCGGCAAATGCAGCTGCGAGGTTATCTGGCAGGAAAGTCGCTTGCTCGGGTGTTGCAATCTCGTCGGATGGTGCGCCTATGGCCAGGTCCATTCCAAAGTCTGCCCAGGGGTTTTGCTTGAATGCATAACGGTCTATCCACTGGCGGAAGCTCAGTTTTTCTTTGGTATACCCGTTGTAAATCAGGCTGTCGCCTACGGCCGCTTTCAATGCGACGGTCATGCGGGTGGCGCAGTTGTCGTAGAAAAATTTGTACTGATATTCCCGGTTCTCAGGCAGGTAATTGTTTTCGAGAAAGTTATAAAGCCTCTGCTTTTGAGGAATGGAAAGATTTAAAACCTGCTCGGAAATGGAGCGGTTTTCTTCCTGATAATGCGCGACTTGATAGGAAAGCGGCGAAACGGAAACGCTGTAAGGCAATGTCCCTCTGAGGAATTTTACATAAAAATTACCTTCCTGAAAGCTGAATGTGCCATAATTGAACGCACGGTCGACGCCTGTCGCCGGATCGTAAACCCAGAGTACGCTATGCCCGAAGCCGGAGTAAAGCTCCTGGCCCGGCGCGATGGTAACGAGACTGATTTTTGCGGTAGGGCTTAGTATCCCGAACTGCGCCTTGGAAACGACAGGTGTTGCAAGCCAGAAAAGGCATACCAGCATTGATAACCGCAGCAAATGCCATTGGAATACAGACCGGCTTTGCCTTGAACAGGAGGGGAAATGCATATTTTTAATGAAACGGTTAATCCTCATCTTCGTCGGATTTTCTTTTGTCATCTGCCTTGCCGGCCACTACGATCACAATTTCGCCTTTTACCGGTTTGTCTCCAAAATGGGCGATGACTTCTGTAACAGTCCCACGCACGTTTTCCTCAAACATTTTACTCAATTCCCTCGAAACACAGACCTGCCTGTCGGCGCCGAAATGCTCGGCAAATTGCAGCAATGCCTTTACCAATCGGTGCGGCGATTCATAGAAAACCATCGTCCGCTCCTCGTTAGCCAGGTTTTGCAGCCGTGTTTGCCGCCCTTTTTTATGGGGTAGAAAGCCTTCGAATGTGAAACGATCGTTCGGCAGGCCGGAGTTGACCAATGCGGGTACGAATGCGGTCGGCCCGGGCAGGCATTCCACAGGCACGCCCTCGCGTATACACGCGCGCACGAGCAGAAAACCCGGGTCGGAAACGGCGGGTGTGCCGGCATCGGACACGAGTGCCATCGTCTCGCCCTTGCGAATACGTTCCACTACGCGGGCGACCGTCTGGTGCTCGTTATGAATGTGATAGCTGTGTAAGGGCTTTGAAATGCCAAGATGTTTGAGCAGGTTCCCGGACGTACGGGTATCTTCTGCCAGGACCACATCAACGCTTTTCAGCACATTGATAGCCCTTAATGTAATGTCTTCGAGGTTGCCGATGGGCGTGGGTACTATATAAAGTTTCATGCGTTATAAATCCGGTCGATCGCCGAGGCCAGCTTGTGGTCCTTTTCGGTTACGACGTCACCGGCATCGTGGGTATTCAATTCAAAACTAACCTTATTGTACATATTTGTCCAGTAGGGATGATGGTCCATTCCGTTTACAACATCGGCCACTTTGTTCATAAAGGCAAAAGCTTCGCGGAAATCCTTGAACGAATAGCTTTTTTTGAGTTTGTTGTCTTCTTCCTTCCACATGGTTTTCGGTGTTTTGATGTGTTGTTTTCCTTCAAAATACTCGTGCCATTCCATGGGCATTCCACCTTTCTGGCCGGATTTCCGGAAACGAATATAGTGTTAATCTAGCCGATTCCATACCGATCAAGTATATTTGAACTTTGGCCGGTTGCAAAAGCTTTAGAGATTATACGTGCCGGTGGGCATGTCGGCCAGAGGCCTCCGAATAGCGGGCACGAAGCAGGAGCTTCGCACCATATTGAAGTAAAAGATTATAATAAACATGGTCTCTGAAAGGGACAAGCATTATGAAAGTAGAACTAGTCCGCGTAGATGACGCCTTCCATTTTGAAGGCACCGGTTCCTCCGAAGTAAAAGTACATACCGACGGCTCGCCCGAGATTGGCGGCCAGAACCTCGGCGTGAGGCCGATGGAGCTGTTGCTGATGGGCCTCGCAAGTTGCAGCGCTATCGATGTGGTGCTGATCCTGAAAAAGCAGCGCCAGGAAATCACCGATTTTCGCATTGTGGCCGACGGCGACCGCGAGCAGGAACCGGATACGCAGCGCAAGCCATTCCGCAAGATCCATTTGACGTTCAAATTCGCAGGTAACAACCTCGATGAAAGCAAGATCAACCGTGCGATAGGTCTTTCGATGGAAAAATACTGTTCCGCAACGGCCCAGCTGGAAGCGCTGGCAACCATTACTTACGACGTTGAAATCGCCTCAGTTTAAATAGATCAGCATGCAACAATACCACGACCTGCTGCGCCACATTCTCAAAGAGGGCGTCAGGAAAACCGACCGCACCGGCACGGGCACGATCAGCGTTTTTGGCTACCAGATGCGTTTCGACCTCAAAAAGGGTTTTCCGCTGGTAACCACCAAAAAGGTACACACCAAATCGATCATTTACGAGTTATTGTGGTTTTTGCAGGGCGATACCAATATCCAATATCTGAAAGACCACGGCGTGTCGATCTGGGATGAATGGGCCGATGAAAACGGCGACCTCGGACCGGTTTACGGCAAGCAATGGCGGAGCTGGCAGGGTGCGGACGGCAAGTCTGTCGACCAGTTGAAGGAAGTTTTGAAACAACTTAAAAATTCTCCGGACTCCCGCCGCATTATCGTGTCGGCATGGAACCCGGCGGAATTGCCGGAAATGAAGCTGCATCCGTGCCATGCATTGTTCCAGTTTTACGTGGCGCCGCCGGATACCGAAGCTGGCGAGACGAAGGGTAAACTTTCCTGCCAGCTTTACCAGCGCAGCGCAGATGTGTTCCTTGGGGTACCATTCAATATCGCGAGCTATGCGTTGCTGACGATGATGATCGCGCAGGAATGCGGCCTCGATCTGGGCGATTTCGTCTGGACTGGCGGCGATACTCACATCTACCTGAATCATTTGGAACAGGTGGAAACGCAACTCAGCCGCGAACCACGCGAGTTGCCGCAGATGATTTTGAACCCGGAAATAAAGGATGTGCTGGACTTCAAATTTGAGGATTTCGAACTCCGGAACTATAACCCATGGCCGGGGATCAAGGCCCCGGTAGCCGTCTAACGATCGCCGGGATGAGTATTCAATACATATTAGAGATCGTCGGTACGTTCGCATTTGCGATTTCCGGCGCATTGGCTGTGAAGGATCAAAAGCACCAGGATTGGTTTGGTGCGAGCTTCACAGCCTTTATTTCGTCCATCGGCGGCGGTACGCTCCGCGATGTGTTGCTGGGAAGTTATCCATTGGTGTGGATCAACGATATTACCATTATCCACGCCATTATCCTGGGCATTCTGGTTACATTCATTTTTTACAAATTTCTGCTGAGATTGCGGAAAACGCTGTTCCTGTTCGATACTTTCGGGATCGCGCTGTTTACCCTAGTAGGCACAGAAAAGGCATTGCATTTAGGCGTAAGGCCGGAAATCGCTGTGATTATGGGCGTTTTTACGGCCACGATGGGTGGGGTGATCCGTGATATGATGACGAATGAAATTCCCATCATTTACAGAAAAGAAGTGTATGCGACCGCCTGTTTTACCGGCGCGTGTTTTTACCTGCTGCTAAGCGAATTGGGCGTTGAAAGAAATACCACATTCATCTCTTCCGCCATTGTTATTATCGTGATCCGCATTCTGGCAGTGCGGTACCAATGGAGTGTTCCCCGGTTTTTCAGGTAAAGAGG
>NZ_JASATN010000012.1:0-249454 GCF_038440355.1 Dyadobacter sp. OTU695
TGCCCGCATCTTTTCCAGAAACTGTATACTGGCCAGGTATGCTCCGCCGCCACCGATGATGATATGGAATATGGCCTTGATCCCCAGCTCGTCACACCACTCCTTTAAATCGATGTCACGCGTGATCAAAGCGGGCAATTGTTCACTTTCCGGCGCTCCGAAATCCATAAACACTTTGTCAAAGGGGCTATCTGCCAGGCTTTCCACGTAGCCGATAAAAAGGTCCCGCATGAGCCTTTCGCGGTTGTCAAGCAAAGAGAAAGCTTCAAACCGGTCCTGCCCTAAGAAGGCAAGTTGTCTGGAAGAAGTTTTTGTTGAGCTGTCAAGGTCAACAAAAAGGGAAGTGCTGCCGGCCTGGGAAAGCGCCCTCAGGTAGGTATGCAGGCTTTTGCCTACGCCGCCCTTGGCCTGCACGATGAAGTGAAATTCTTTTTTCATTGTTTGTTAGAATGTTTTGATTTGAACGTAAATTGATCTTCTAGTTTGATTCCATCCGGATCGGTTACCTTGAAGGTGCTGAGTGGACTGTCTCCACTGCCTGCTGAATGATCCGGCCTAGGTTTGGGCTTTTCTACAGGCCTGATCGCCCCCAAGTGTTTCTTGTCCTTGAAGTAAAACCGGCAATAGCGCACATCATCCGCAGTGACAAGTCCTGGCCTGGCTAGTTTCGCGTTGATTAGATCGGCGATCCTGGCTCGCGTGAGTCTGGCTAGTAGCTCGTCTGGAAAAAGCTCAAATAAGGCCTCCCTGCGTTTTCGGTCCTTCTGCTCGAAGAGCTCAATCAGAAGCTTCTCATCGATCAGCATCGGAGGTAGCAGTTGTTCCGGTAAGCACTATACGACTTCCGAGTTGCGGGTGAAAAGAAGGGTCGTAGCTCAGGTAGCCGTAGCTGATCAGCTCCCGCAAACACTTATGATAAGTCGCCCCGGATTTGATCCTTGAAAAGCCCATCAACTTCCTGCGGCTTGCGTGAAACGGGAATTGCCTGATCCCTTTGCCGTAGTAAAGAAGCGCGGTGTAAAGGCTGATGTGATAGCAGTTGAGCCGGTCGTCGGATTTGACTGCTTCAAGTGCCGCCATGTCCATGGCAGCACTTGCATTGCTGGACCTTTTCATCTCTTGGAGCCGTTTTGATTGAGCATGGCAGCGATGTCCCGCTGGCTGTAAAAGAAGCATCCACCGATCTTGGTGAACCGAAGAAGCCCCTGGATGCGAAGGTTCTGCAAGGTGCCCGGCGAGATGCTCAGCATCTTTCTTACCTGCGCGCTTCTGAGCCAGGTGCCCTCTGAGGGCTTATCCTGCGAAAGGATTGATTTGAGCTCTGCAATGATTTCATTTTTCAGGTTTTGCAGATCTTCCCTGGTGATCATCTCTACATTCATTGTTCTGCAAGTTTATTGTGAAACATCCCGGCATGAAGGCCGCCGGCTGCTTGCAAAAATGAACGGGGGAGGGCTGATTTCAATGACCAAACTTAGGAGCTGGTCATGACTTACTCGTGCCAGACTTGATCAAGTTGATTTTAAAGTGTTGTAAATCAGTGGGTACTTGTGTGCCCTTGCCATGGATTTCAGGCTCTTTGATTGGGAAATAGTTTCGAGCGGTTTCGATTGGAATCGAGTTTCCGTTGTGACTGAAGTACTTGCTGAGCAGCTTGTACCAGGCACTTTGCCCTTGAAAGGTAAATAGCTTCCGGCCATCTGGCAGAGTCAAACCTTGTAATTGATGAAGAAGATTAATGAATGTGGGCAGATGCTTTTCACATATATCGATTTTCGTGCTCGACTCATATTGACGTAAGCTTTGTAGTTCGTTTTGGAGTTTGTGAATCTGCTTCTTCAGATCTTCGAGTTCTTCACTTTTTTCGGCAATTATTAGTTCCAACGTTTTTGAGGAGTTCCACTGATCTATCGAGACCAGGAACTTTTGAAAGCCTTTAAGCCTCTCTATCTGCAATTTGGTGCGAAGAGCTTTTCGGGAGAATGGATCTAAAATCTTGAAATGTGCGATCCTCGTTGAGACGAGCTCGGACACATGGATATGAAAATCTTGTTCCCCATCACAGAAATACTGGATATGATGCCGGAGATGGAAATGATAGAAATCGGAAAACTCCCGCTCTTTCAAATCGTAGAGCTTTGAAAGAAAGTGATTGTCATGAAAAGAACTTCGGATGAAAGGAGTGCCAATCTCGAACTTGTGAGGTCTAAAATTCCAGGGATCACGGATTTTGAAATAGGAGTGTTGCATAGTTTTTAACCATAAGTTACATGGGGTGAGTGAGGAAATCAAGTGGTGTCAACAGTTAAGTTCGTCATAGAGGCAGATACATTTCCGGCAAAAGGGCAAAAGTTTGCTGCGACGACTTGTTAAAGGAGGAATCCAATAAAGTTGAATATTAGGTGTACTGGAAGATTTAACTCTCGGTGACCTTGAAACAAGGAAAACAGTTGGCTTCCTAGTATCTTGCATAGGTTGCAGTAACAAGTTTTAAAGATCTAAAAAAGATTCTAACCGCATAACTGAGGATTCAAGGAAAACTTAACTCTACTCAGACGGATGAAACAATGGATCAGTTATCGAACTGGACAAACAGCTAAAAGTGTAAATTGAATAATAACTCAATGCCCTTCAACGAAAACTCACGCGTCAAAATACCTGCCATCCTTCACCTGATGAAGTTGGGATATGAGTACATCCCTTTCGATCAACAAAAAAGAAGGATAGATACCAACATCTTCGAAAGCATCTTCATCGAAAGCGTCTTCAAGATCAATGGAGGTGAAATCAGCAGGGAAGAAATCGTCCGCGTGCTGGATGAGCTGAGTCTGGAATTGGACTATGAGGACCTTGGCCAGAAATTTTATGACCGGATTACAGCGAAGTCGGGCATTAAGCTGATCGACTTTGAAAATTTCGATAACAACAGTTTTCATGTAACTGCTGAGCTGACCGCCCAAAACGGCGATGAGGAGTTCCGGCCGGACATCACCATTTTAATCAATGGGATGCCGCTCGCATTTATCGAAGTCAAAAAGCCCCACAACAAAGAAGGCATATTAGCCGAGCGGAGCCGCATTAATGCTCGTTTCAAAAACAAACGGTTTCGTCGCTTTGCCAACATTACCCAACTCATGGTGTTCTCCAATAATATGGAGTATGAAGATGGAATTGTTGAACCGGTGTTTGGTGCATTTTATGCCACATCCGCCTACGCTGACCTGAATTTCAACTATTTCCGGGAGGACGAGGATTTTCCTGTTCGTCATAAGTTTCTCAACATTGACGAACAGCTTGAAAACAGCGTATTGAGGGACAATAGCCTGCAAGTGATCAAGCATAGCCCTGAGTTTAAAACCAACAAGGAGCTCAATACACCCACTAATCGTATTCTCACCAGCCTTTTCAGCCGGGAGCGATTGCAATTCATGCTGCGCTATGCCATTGCGTACGTAAAAGAAGAAACCGGCTTGCAGAAGCACATTATGCGCTATCCTCAGATTTTTGCTACCATGGCTATTTCAACGAGGTTGAGCGAGGGAAAGCGGAAAGGGATTGTCTGGCACACGCAAGGTTCGGGGAAAACGGCCTTGGCTTATTACAATGTGAAGCACCTGACGGACTATTATCAGCGCCAGCAAATCATTCCCAAGTTCTACTTCGTGGTGGACCGTCTGGATTTGCTCATTCAGGCCAGCACCGAGTTTTCCAATCGTGGGTTGAAGGTGAACCAAGTGAATTCAAAGGCGGACTTTATTGACGATCTGCAAATCATTGGTGCCATTAAAAATCACAGCGGACGAGCGGAAATCACGGTCGTAAACATTCAGAAGTTCAGCGAGGACGCGGTGGCTAAGGATTTGCCTGAGTACGATATCAACACGCAGCGCATTTACTTCCTGGATGAAGCACACCGGAGCTACAATCCCAAAGGAAATTACCTGGCTAACCTGATCAACTCCGACAGATCGGCCGTGCTGATTGCTCTCACCGGCACGCCGCTGTTGCGTGAAGTGGCCAAGGAGTACGATTCCAAATTGCTGTTTGGCAATTACTTCCATAAATACTATTACAACCGCTCCATTGCCGACGGATACACCCTGCGATTGATCCGGGAAGATATCCGGGCTTCTTTCAAAATGGAAATGAAGGATTTGATGCAGCAGATCAAACTGCGGGAGGGGGATATCAAAGCGTCGGATGTGTATGCGGATAGAAAATTTGCCAGTGGTTTGCTGAATTACATCACGCAGGACTTGCAAGATTTTAGGGATTACTGGCGGGACGATAGCTTAGGCGCTATGGTGGTTTGCGATTCTTCCAAGCAAGCCAAAATGCTGTTCCGGTTGTTTGAGGAACAGTATGGCACCCAGGAAATCTACGCCGAAAATCTGGTGCGTATGGCGGCTGAGCCGTTTGTGCCTTATGGAAAACGGCCCAGGAAGATGCTCACCGCAGCATTGATCCTGCATGATGAGAATGACAAGACGATCCGCAAGGAGCTGATCAAAGCTTATAAGGCGGCGAAAGTGGACATCCTGTTTGTATACAATATGCTGCTTACCGGCTTTGATGCAAAGCGGTTGAAGAAATTGTACCTGGCACGCGTCATACAGGATCACAACCTACTGCAAACGCTCACGCGTGTGAACCGTCCTTACAAAACCTATAAATACGGGTATGTGGTAGACTTCGCGGATATTTCCAAGGCATTCGACCGTACGAACCAGCTTTACTTCCAGGAGTTGCAGGATCAGCTGGGCGATGAAGCGGAGTTTTATAACCATCTTTTCAAATCGGAGCAGGAGATCAGGGAAGAGTTGAACAAGATCAAGGAAACGCTCTTTCATTATGATACCGAAAACAAGGAGATATTCTCGCAGCAGATCGCGCAACTGACCGATAAGAGCGAGTTGCTGGAACTGGTGAAGGCATTACGGACTGCGAAGGAGCTCAAAAACATGATCGCCATCAATGGCTATGAAGGAATGGGCGAGCTTGTGAATTTCGAAGTGCTGAACCGATTGCTGATCGAAGCGCAAAACCGCCTGGATAACCTCAACTTCATCGAGAACATCGGCAATGATACGGCTACCCAAAATCTGCTCGCCGCGGCCCTGGAAGATATCGTGTTCCAGTTTATCAAAGTCGGTGAAGAGGAATTGCGGCTTGCCGATGAGCTCAAAGAGCAATTGCGCAAGACCAGAACAGCATTGCAGGACAACTTCGACCAGCAGGACCCGCAGTTTGTAACCCTACGAGAAGAATTGGAGCGGATCTTCAAAAAGAAAAATATTACGGAGACCACGCAGGAAGAGTTGGTAGCGAACTTACCTTTGCTGCGCAGAATTTACGACCAGGCCAAAGAGTTGAATCGTAGAAACGCCCTGCTGAAAGCCAAATACAGCAACGACGAGAAGTATGCACGCATCCATAAGCGCTTGACAGAGAAAGGAGGATTGAATAGTAAAGAGATGCAGCTGCACCGCGCGCTGACGGTTGTAAAGACGGAAGTGGACACAAAGCTCGAAGGTCAGGAGGATTTCCTGGCGAATGAAGCACTGTTCGACCGCTATGTGCTGAGACTGGTAGCCGAGCAATTTGTTCAACAGGAAAAGCTAGACCTGGATACGCCGACTCGCAAAAACATCACCACACTTATTTCCAAGGAGTATTTCAATTTATACCACCCGCATTATTAACAATGACATTAGATATTACCTACACTACCAAAACCAAGCAGCTGATAGACAACCTGAAAAGTGTTTGTGCCAACTATGGTTTGGGTAATGACGGCAACGAGTTCAAGATCATTTCCCAGGTTTTTCTTTATAAATTTCTCAATGATAAGTTTCGGTATGAGATCAAAAAGCTCAAACCGGAACTAGGAGATAGCAAGACTTTTAACGAGCAACTGGAAGCAATGTCCATCGGCGAACGCGAATTGCTGATGGACTTGCTCGATGAGAACGTCCCGCGCCTCAAACCGCATCAGCTCATCACCTACTTGTACAACATCCAGAACACAGGTGATTTTGCTAAAACATTTGATGATACACTGCGGGATATCAGCGTAGAAAATGCTGACGTGTTTTCTATTAAATCCTCCACCGGTGCTAAGGACAAACTGTTTGACGAGCTTAGCAATTTTATTACCGACTCTTCGCAGCGAGATGCATTTTGCAGGGCATTAATTAACAAGCTGTTCGAGTTCAGCTTTGAAGAAAGCTTTGACACTTACTTTGACGAGAAATACGACTTCTTCAAGGATATTTTCGAATACCTCATTAAAGATTACAACAGCGACAGCGGCGGGAAATACGCTGAATACTATACGCCTAATGCCGTCGCCCGCATTATTGCGAATATCCTCGTGGCTGAGGACGAGAAGGGCAACAAGAAATGCTACGATCCCAGTGTAGGATCGGGGTCGCTATTAATGTCGTTGGCGCACAAGATTGGCGAAGACAAATGCACCATTTATTCGGAGGACATTTCCCAAAAGTCGAGCACCATGCTCCGACTTAACCTGATTCTCAATAATCTCACACATAGCATTCCGAATGTAATCAAGACGAATACCATTTCGCAGCCATTCTATTTGGAAAAGCAAAAGTTTGACTATATCGTCTCCAATCCACCCTTCAAACTGGATTTCTCTGATTTCAGGGACGATCTTGAAAAAGACAGTTTCAAGGAGCGCTTTTTTGCTGGGATACCTAACGTGCCCAAAGCAAAGAAGGAGTCGATGGCAATTTACCTGCTTTTTATCCAGCACATTATTCATAGCCTGAATGATACAGGTAAAGCCGCGGTTGTTGTGCCGACGGGCTTTATCACCGCGCAGAGTGGTATTGAAAAGAAAATACGGGAGCGGCTGGTGGATAAGGGCTGGCTGCGTGGTGTAGTAAGTATGCCTAGCAATATTTTTGCCAGCACAGGTACCAATGTTTCGGTTTTGTTTATTGACAAGACCGCCGATAGCGAGCACATTGTACTGATGGATGCCAGCAAATTGGGCGACACTGTAAAAGAAGGTAAGAACCAGCGAACTGTGCTTACCAGGGCCGAAGAAGCGCGCATTGTTGATACTTTTAATAACCGCCAAGCTGCGGATGATCTTTCTGTCGTCGTAACTAAGAAGCAGGTAAAGGAGAAAAATTACAGTTTCGGCGCAGGACAGTATTTTGAGGTTAAGATTGATCATCTTGCTATTTCCGTGGACGAGTTCAATGCCAAGATCGAGGGTTTTGAAGAGAGACTTAAAGCTTTGTTTAGCCATAGCAGTCTTTTGGATGCTAAAATTCAAAAAGAGCTATCTCAACTAAGGTTTAATGGATAATAGAATGCTGACGATCGCCGATATTGCCCAAATATACGATGGGCCACATGCCACTCCGTTGAAAACTGAGTCTGGGCCATATTTTCTTAGTATTTCAAGTTTAGAAAAGGGGCGACTCGACCTATCAAAGTCTGCGCATCTTAGTTTCGAGGATCTTAGAAAATGGACGAAAAGAGTTACTCCGGAACCGGGGGATCTACTATTCTCTTATGAAACTCGATTAGGTGAGGCCGCGCTAATGCCAAAAGGTATTGATGCATGTCTTGGAAGAAGGATGGGATTGTTAAGGCCAAACAGGAGTTTAGTCCTACCTGAGTATTTATTGTACTTCTATTTGTCTCCCGCTTTTCAACAAACAATTGTCTCGAATACGATTCGTGGGGCGACGGTTGACAGAATTCCAATAACAGAAATGTCTAATTTCCCAATAAGCATTCCCTCGTTGGAAAATCAAGCGAAAATCGTTGAACTACTTAAATCCCTAGACGACAAGATATTACTCAACAACCGTATCAATGCCGAGCTGGAACAGATGGCTAAAACCCTGTACGACTATTGGTTTGTGCAGTTTGATTTTCCCAATGAAGATGGCGAGCCCTACAAATCTTCTGGCGGTAAGATGTTTTATGATGAGGTTCTGAAAAAAGAGATTCCGCAGGGCTGGGAAGTGGGAACACTGGAAGATATTGGCAATCTACTTGGTGGAGGGACTCCCCGAAAAGAGGTTCCGGAGTATTGGAATGGCGCAATTCCTTTTTTTACGCCGAAAGATTATGAAAAATCTGTTTTCGCAACCTACACTGAGAGCCACATTACAGAAGTGGGACTAGCTAGTTGCAGCAGTAGACTCTATCCGAAGGGAACTATTTTTATAACTGCTCGGGGAACTGTTGGGAATATCAATATTGCGTCAACCGATATGGCGATGAATCAATCTTGTTATGCAGTGACAACCAAGCCAGGTATAAACTATTACTTTTTACATCAGTTTTGTGTCAATTTGATACAGTATATGAAAGTCAAAGCTGCTGGGTCTGTTTTTGATGCCTTAGTATCAAATGACTTCAAACTGACTAGCGCAGTTATACCCGCGAGAGATACAATTGATTTGTTCGGTCAAAGAACGGCAAGTTTTTATGAGCGAATTTTGAATAATAAATTACAAAACCAACAACTCGCCTCCCTTCGCGATTGGTTGCTTCCGATGCTCATGAACGGCCAGGTAACCGTCGGCGAAGTTCTGGACCGCTCAGAGGAAGATTCGGAAGCACGGGTAGATACAATCGGACAAGAAGGGACTCAAATGCATTTGTTTGCATGAATATGAATCTGCGCATTGCCATAAAGTTTGAAGTAACGGCTGCCTTTGGGTGGCCGCTTTTCATTTGTACGTGAGCGTATGGCCGGAGCTACCGATCGTTCATTGACCTGCCATGAATCAAATCTTTCCTCTATATTTGCCCTGCGAACTTTATTAAAATTTTGAGGTGCTTATGTTACAGTTTAGGTTTGAAAAGTGGTCTTGGAGAGGCATACGGGTGAAAGTCCCGAGACCTATCATAGCCCTGCTTTGATGAAGTTCGCAGTGACCTCTCCTCGTTTATTCACCATCATCCATTTAGGAAATGCGAACTTCAAATGGTCCAGGTGTCGACTCGAACGATCAGTCAGTCAACACAACACCCGATGCACATCACGCATCAAACTTCAGCGCACCGCTGACAGATTCACAAGCCGAGTTTTGGTACCTCATCGAATGTCAAGGCTGCAAGGAGCTGGCGCATTCGCTGAGGATGGTCCACGATCTGGCGCTTTATCATTCGGACATTCCGTTTGATACAGCGGAAAAGTCGGCGCTCTTTGATTTGAAAGTGCTTTGGGAAGGTTTCGAGAAGATGGGAGAAAAAGTTTGAAAATGGAGGACTGCGGAGGCAGTCCTTTTTAGTTTTCAGACCACTTTGCCACTTCATTGTAAATGGCCTTTTGCCAGCGCCTCAAATCCGTATCAACACAAATTCCTATTAGCGAGCATTGCAGGCTGGCATCCTGTACCTTGGTAGGCAGGTAAACGCCCGCTACCCGGGATGGCACCGGACCCGGATAAATCATCCCGACCCGTTTCGCGCCAAAATACTGATGGTACACATACATCTGCCGAAGATCGTCTGGCGATGGGTTCGATCCGTTCAGATTCTTCCATTTGGTATCGATCACCATGCAATGCTCCGTGTTCTGATCAATCACAATGTCAGGTCTGATTCGTGAATGCATTCCCCGGTCAGGCTTCCAGAACGACTTCGAACTCTGAACGGTGATTGTAGTTTCCGGCCTAATATGTTTTCTCAGGCTCTTGTATACAAATTTTTCCCAGAGCAGATTCATATCGAACATCAGCGCCAGCACGTGATTGCGCCCCCTCGTTACGTCAGGATGATATTGGAGTAGAATCAGACGGGCTATTTCAATGCACTTTCGATAGGGCTCCGTTTTCCTGTTATAAGTAACCGTTTCAAACGTCTTTGCCGATACAGATATGTCGGCCATTTCAGGGAAGCCTAGCAGCAAATTGCCGATATGGCTATGCAGATCGGCGCTCGTGTTGATGTGTTTCAACAGCCGGATGGTCTTGTAAACGATCGCATGAAGCTTGTGTTGCGGATCATAAACGGTGTGGCCAACATAAAACCGCTCCTGATGTGTCAGGTTTTGCTGAATGTGCTTGCCGAAGATTAGATTCCCTTTCAGAGCCGTGACATTCCCTTCTTTTCGGCGATACTTTTTCACCAATCCGCTATGTAAGAGATATTCAACTTCGCTAATAAAAAGCTGGAAAAATAAATCCAGGACAGAATTCGCTTTCAGGTGCAATGCGGCGCTTGTGGGCGCATGGAGATTGAAAGCGTCCACTTCGAGCAACATGCCAATCAGGACCTTCCGCCATTTTGCCTCATCTTCTGACTGGTTATTGCGTCGATCGGCCTTGGGCAGTATTTCTACAACCAGATCTCCGACCTGTATCACTCCCACGTGCTCATTAAACCGAACGCCATGATGAATCAGCGAAAAATAAGGCACACCGGTTCCATAGAATGACTGTAATGCGTGGAGTTTAGATTGATCAAAGACAATGTCTTCGCACCGGTCGTTCAAACGAAGGCACTGATGCTCAAAGACTGTGATATGCTTGTTCCGGCTTCGCAAACTATTTATTCATTAATAGTTTCAATGCGTTCACAAAAGCCTCGTCAGACATGGCAGAAGCGTTTTGCAAGGTATAAACCGGCCGCTCGCTGAATGCCTCGGTATCCGAATAGTCAAATTTAGCAAATAGGTTTGGCTCTGATACTTCCTCGACATTAATAAACCCCTGACCAAGAACTAGTCCGATCTTCCCGTAGTCTCCAAAAAAATACTCCTGCAACAGCGGGATGATTTTGTTTTGAAAGGTGAGTTTGAGATCGAAGAGGTTATGAATAGCCAAAAAATAGCTATGCCCAATAAGATGGTCTCGGTCAAGTAGCTTTTCGATTCGTTTGTTGATAGTTTTCAGAATATCCTTCAATGGGAAACCTTCTACCTCGTTTTCCAGCACTTCTGGATTAGGGGAAATCTCCTGGAAACTGAACCGGCGTCGTAACGCCGTATCCAACGCTTCGACGCTCCGATCGGCGGTGTTCATTGTACCGATAATGTACAAATTAGAAGGAACGCCGAACTTCTCCTTGCTATATGGCAAGAGGGCTTCTAGATACTCAGAAGCGCCGAGGCGCTTATCGTCTTCGATCAGACTGATCAGCTCGCCGAATATTTGAGAGACGTTGCCGCGGTTGATTTCGTCGATGATGATAAGAAACCGCTTCGAAGAAATATTACTTCCAACTACTGGGCCATCGGAGTTTAAAAGCTTCATTGTTTCATAGTCAACCTCAGATTCTTTCTCCTGATTTATTCCCTGGGGCTGTCCGCTCTTGGTTTTCGCTATCTTGTATAATTCAGACAGAACTGCCCAATAAGCCGTAGTGTTTGCGCCGCCGATCACACCTCGAATGTCTTTATGGACGTTTTTTATCGCGTCAATACTTTCGAAATAAGTAAAGAGTTTTATTAATCGTTGACGTGATACTATATATGGCCTTTCGCGGACTTCACCGTCGTGCTTTATTCTCAAATTAAGAAGCTCTGAGATATCCGTGATGTACAATTTTAATCCGGTGATCGATTGTAATTCTACCGCTTGTCCAGTTGCAAGTTTGTCCTCTACTTGCGATAAGAATTCTTCATAAACAGCATTAAACTTTTCAATTTCGGATAATTCCTGGCCGGTCCGTGGGGATCCAGATATCTTTAATTCATAAGTCGCTCTGACACATAGCCGTTTAAAAATGCCGTCTTCAATTCGATAGCTTATGTTATCTTCGGAAACCTCCTGACCAAGCACGGGTTTAATCCCTTCAATAAAATCTTCGTAAGACATGCTTTGATGGAAGGTACAAAACACAATCTGCCCCATTTGCTTCCGTTCCTCAAAGCGGCTTTTAAGATCTTCCCGGGTTTTGCCAGCCAGGTCCTCATCATCCAGTCCATCGACAATCGCCACTGCCTTTTCAATCGTCAAATAAGTCTTTCCAGTCCCGGGCGGGCCGTATAGTATTTGGTTCAATGGGGAATTCAATTTGTTGTTATGGCTCACTATATAACTCGCTGTTTTCCTTTCCGCATCGAATGGAGGCTTCTCATCTTTAATGCTCGCTTTAACCCTTTCCCTCTTGATTGCCCAATTAAGCAGATCGGCAGTAAATGCTTCCCAATCTTGCTGGGTATCGCTAAGGACGGAAATCTCATTGCCGTAGTACCCAAACTTTTCGAACGCTTCCCGAACCGTTTCTCGACTTGTCCTACCATGACCAATGGTCATATCATAGGATTCAAGTAAGTGAGATTCGCTATTCTGTTGTAAGTGAGTCTTCTTTTTCGTAAGGTCAATGTTATACAACTGCCCCTCCAAGTTTACAGATTCAATCACGATCTTATAGACTCCGTCCGCGGGTCGAATAACGCTTCGTAGAATGTATGAATATGAGGGTGTTAGGTTATGAAATAGAAATCCGTCTTCCTGCCAAGGTCCTATGGGAGTGTTATATCGAATATCGCTGCTTCCAGTAAATCGCCAATTCTTAATCGCTTGTTGTTCTTTGAGATTTTTTAGAAAGGCTAAAAAATTGCTCGCGAGGTCGCTTGGCGTCATTGTATTAAATCGTTCGTAATCTCCTTGAATGCCCTCATAATCTGATCGCGTATTCGTTGTTAACTATGCAATATTTTATTGGCGCTCACCTGCCTGGACAAATCTTATGAAATTTGCTATGAACTCATTGGGTTGCTTAACAGCTTCATAAACTTCACATGCATCCGCACCAGAATCGAGAAGCCACTTTTTCCAAATCGCTCTCATTATCTGATAATCATTTGGATGCTTCATAGCAACACCTTGTGGATTCCTTGACCTGTCCGTAAACTCCACGACCATAACGCTAAGTCCTTTCAAGGAGGTCGACGTCGGTTTAATTTGATATTGAGGATTCTTTGCGATGAATTGATCTATGCTACCACCGGTCTTGTTGTAATCAATCCTTGCTTTGTCAATGACTGAATATCTCAAAGAATACCCTGGTGTCTGGTTTTTGTTCTCTATGTAACCATCCGTTAGAATTATCGCCATGTTCTTCATGATGACTCTTGTCGTCGTCGTTGGGCTAATTTTCTCCACTTTTATGGGACGATTAATTAAAGATTCATGAATTGTCTGGTCGAAATACGTCCAGATATCGGAGCCCGAATTATTTTTTAAAGAATATTTATATAAGGCAGCAAGTTCTCTCTTTAGTTTCCCTTGATCGTTCACAAGCTGAACCCTGATATAATCGGACCGATCGCGTTGCCTGTTTCCAAACTTGTCAAAACTAATCTGCATATCTTTCGCGTTGACAATGCCCGAACTCAGGACTCCTCGATTCATGAAGTCAATTGTGAAGACATCGTTTTGATTCATTTTTCTGTTGCCAATTGTGAGGAACTGCCTGATATTGTCCACGAAAGAATTCAAAAGTATTGTGTCATGAACTGGCTTGGGATGAATTTGGGGATTGATTCTATTTGATAGGTCGGGGACGAGAAGTACATTGTAACTATTGATTAAGACTTCACTCGGCTTCGATGCCGGATTAGATTCCTCTGTTCCAGGTTTTCCTCGTCCACACCCGAGTAGCGATAACGCCAAAAAAAAGTTCGTAATAAATTTTTTACTCATAATGAAATTAAATCTCTTTGTGCTTAATTGACTTTATTAGCTTCCATCTATCGACTTCAGTTATAGCTTCCTGTGTTTTTCTTTCAGCAATTAGAGTTGAAAAAACTTCATGCAAATACTTACTCCAACCTTCAAGGAAAATATTAATTCTATCATGAAGCGCATCTACTGATATCGGAATTTTGTCGTTATCAATCTGACTCAGATAAATACTAGATAAATTTGTTATCCTCTCCTTAAATCTGATCAAGTCTTGGTTTAGTTCTGCAATAGCATCGTTTAGTTTTATAGGCACTTCGCGTAAAAACGATACTTTTGATTTTCGTTCAAGATTTCTTTGAGAAATCGCTACACGTATTTCCGCCGCGTTGATTTTTAGATCATTGATCTTGCTGTTTTTTTCATCGATCGCTTGTTCATATTGAGCTATCTGTATTTTGTTCTTCTGTTCCCGTAGACTAGGATTTCTCTCTTCGAGCAGGTCAAAGAATCTTCTTGCTACTGCTTTGAACAGATACACTCCTAGTGACCCTAGAACGAATACTAGCCAAAAATTGTCGGTTGTCAATAAATCTAGTCCGCTAAGCTCCTTATTTGTTGTATTAGTTAAATATTCAATCTGATTTATATTTTTTGACACCTTGAAGGCAATAAATATATCAACAACGAGGATCAGTAGAATTCCTTGGCTAGAAACTATTGTCCGCCAAGCCCTCAGTAAGACATTGCTACTTTCGGCATCTCCTTTGGACGGAGCTTTATAATTGAACAAGTTTATTGTTCCTAATACTAACGGAATTGAAACAAATAGAAATAGAAATAATATGCCTCCCATACCCTTGTCCATCACCTTCGTTAAGGCGTTTGGATCAAATACTTCTGGCATCTCAAAAGATATTGACTTTGCAAGTTGCTCCCGAACGTCCTGTTTCGAGAAAACGAAGATATATGCCACTGACGAATAAAATACGAAAATGTATAGTGCTAGTGGAATTATCATTAACAAACATAATCCAAAACTAGGCCAGTTGATAGGTGGTCTTACAAAATCAATTTTGCTTTCAGATATTTTTCGTTTTAAGTCACTTATTTCGGATTCCAGGAACGGAATATTTGTGTCAAATACTAGCTCGCTTTCGACAGTCAATTTCTCTATCTCTTTATCCAATTTTTCAATATCCTGTTGTGCAGACTCTGCTATGAAGACGGAGTTGTCTCTTTTTTTTCGAGTTTCGAATTCCGTATTCGTTTCAACAGTGGCGATAACCAGTTTCTGCTGTTCATGTATTTTGTTATATAGTCGCTTCTTTTTCTCTTCCACAACATCTACATCATTGATAAAGTTATGATATAGGCTGTCCATCGCTTGTGGAATTATTTGACAATCACCGCTATTGGCCTTGCATCGAGTGTAGCCAATATTTTTCAGCATGTCTTGATCAAAATTTGCGACTTCTGAGTCTATGAGAGAATCTAGAACAGCTTTAAATTCAATGATCGACTGCTCTTCAAAACTTGGGGTTTTTGAGGATTTTAACTCTGCTGCTATCTTTGGATTGGATGTTGGACGGGGTTCTAATAGTGAGCTGTCCATCTCAACAATTGTTTCACCGCTTGCTAACCTTTTGGCACGAGTCCTGATATCATCGAAGATAGTTATATATTCAGATACTGTCTTCGGTAAATTCGTGACAATAACAGATTCGTGATTGTTTGTTCTTGCATTTACACTCCAGTTATATGAGCCTGCTATAACCAATTCACGGTCGACGATGCAGAATTTTTGGTGCATCAGGCCCCATCCGACATTTTTGACCCTAATTACCTCAACTCCAATACGTTGAAGTGAATCAAAATCGAGTTTGTAGTTGTCCTGCTGATCCGAAAGTATAATGGATATCTCAATTTCTTCGCGCGCCTTTTCCTCCAAGACATTAAAAAGGTCTTGGTCGGTAAACCATGACATCGCAACAAGTATCTGCGTTCTGGCGTTTTGCAGTTCAGATTTAATCCTTTCGAAGACTACAATGTTGTCCGAAAGCGTGTCTTGAATAAGCTCTTCAAATTCCATATGATAGGTTAGGTCAGTTAAAATGTTTACAGCTAATTGGCGTTCAGCTAATCATAAACCGTTCACTTTGTTTCTTGTTTGAAAATCGACGCCTCGATAGTAAACTCAAGAGTCTGGTTGTGCCAGCCTTGAAAGAATAGTATGAGTCATCGACTCTCAGAGGTTATTAGGTAGTCGGTGAATACAACTGAATATCTGAATATGATTCTAAAAATGAGAAATTTTGGATGCAGGTGGGAACAGGCTGCTGAAAGCGAAGTGAGTCCAGTACAGGACAAGTGAATGGTGGCGAGGTATAAATTTATTCATAGTAGATCGAGGAGGTTTAATGGGATTCTAAAGTACAAATTACCGCTAATATTGTTATCTACCGGTTGTTAAAAATTACTTTTCGGTAATTGTGAGTACATCGTGACGAAGGTAGAATTGAAAGTCGCCGTTGATAGATGAAGCGGTAGCGTCAGGTGTACGCGTATGTCGAGTTTTAAGACGCTGTAAATAATCACAATTATACACTACTTGATCAATTTGTTCTGAGTTGAATAAGTTTTGATCGTTTTACCTCGTCCACGGTTCGCGTCGATCTTACGGACGTATTTTTTTAAGATCCAACCAGTTCGATCGAAATTGTCTTCATCGTCCTGAAAACTCACATAGACCCACTTTTTGTGAGTGTCCAACACGACCATGCGGGTTCCAGAAGCGATCTTGCCCAATCTTTTACCCTTATCCTTGGGTTTCAAATAAACTGTACAGGAGTGTACAGCAACTGAATATTCTTGTTCCGTAAAAACGGCTTTCAGTTGCTCAATTTCGTTTTTGATCGTCACGATATCTTCCTTAGTGGCGGCCTCTTCCGAAGTAAGGAAATCCATATACTGATGAATATCCATGAAGTAGGTGTGTAACAACATCAAGACGCAGAACCAGCTCGTCGGAGAAGTAAGATGATGGCCAATTATAGACTTGGCATGTTCGATTAGTGCTTTTACACGATCGATGATTTCATGAAGACGGCCATCGTCAGCAATAGCTGTTTCGGTGATTTCAACTACTTCGCTATTAAGTCTGCTAAATTCCTCGATTGCGTCCCATCTTTGGTTAGCTATTGCGGCGGTTGTGAATTCGAATGTCTGCTTGCCTAGAACGTGTGGTAACGCGCTCAGTTTTAAGTAGCGATTTTCTGTCTCGATATCTAATCTCGAAGTAAAAGACCCGATGTTGGAATGGTAACCTTTTAACAAATCGCTGGCGACCGCTGTAAGCCTTGCTTGACTGTTTGAAATGATGTTGATGTCGGCAATCGTGGTCGCTGGAATAGCTGCGAGCATAGTTAAAACACCTGCTCTTCCCAAGTCTTTCAAGTGCTGACCGGAAAAAAAAGAAGATTTCTCTGTCAAGTTGAAAACCGGCGAGCTCGCATCCCAAAGTGTTGCCCGTAGGGCTCTCAACTGGGTGATTGGCGAGGATAGCTGTGTTGTAGCAAAGCCCTTTACAACAAATGACGACGAGATTGACGCCGTTAAATAATTGGATTCGAGTGCCCGCTTTAATGGATCAATTGATTCCCCAATTGATTTGGAAGGATTAGTCCAAGCAGCAGCAGACTTCAAGGGATCTAATACTGCAACGGGTGAATACTTGTCATAAGCGTTGAATGTTGCTGACGGAAATGATTTGTAATCTCCCAACAACGATGATGAAGCGACCGCAGTAGCTGGATTTATCGTATGCAATAAAGACTTAGTCGACAAACCCGTGTCAAGCTCCGAAGTTTTTCCCAGAAGCTGCGACAATACGGAATGCTTTGGGAATAAATCTGTCGCAAAGCTTTTCGCAAACGGGGATGATAATGAATTAGCGGTTACTGCTGATGTCGCCCAGTTTGGTTGATCGATTGACATCCAGCTTGGTTTGCTGGATACCGCTAGTGCAGGATAGTTCGTTGGCTCGGCCCAAGGATATTTCTTCTCACTCGATAACGCTGTTATTCCAGACCCGTGTATGTTTGACGTAAAGGGATTGGTCAATGCTATGTCTCTTAGGTCTCCTAGATTTGCCAATCCGGCAATGGCATGCGATTTTGCGGTAAACGCAAAATTTGAGAAGTTGTCTTTCGGTAAAACGGTGTTAAACCTAGCAATTGCGTCGAATCGTGTTGTTAACCTCGCGGCATGGTCAGTGACAGAGGCAAATTTATCTGTGATTGCCTGGAATTTATCAAATGAATTCATTCGAAGGGTGTTATGCAAGAAAGTCTAAGCATGTTGCTCAATTATTTTTTTCGCTTCCACTATGTAGTCCTTGCATGAACCAGCTTCGGGGAGGCAAGTCAGTAACTGAAAGTAAGAATTTTCGCCGAGTCGACCAAATGTTATGCCTCGATGGAGGTGCGGTCATACAGGATTACTTTTTCTGCTGTTGGGAAGGCGTAGTTTTTCCTTCGTCCTGGAGCTTTTGAAGAATGGTTTTCAATTTGATATTTAAAAGCTGCATGGCCTGATCCCTCTGGAAGCCTCCTTTCTAACCGTTCCGATTGGGTAGCTCTCAGCATTTCGACTATCTGATCAAATAACTCATAAATGGCTGCTTCTTCTAGGCAAATAACCTGCATAGTTTTTTATAGCGATTAGTCTGATTACACTTCTTCCTCGGCAGCTAGAATTGGAATGTCTTTGATGAGATAGCCAAATTGAACTTCATACCCAATGATTTCAAGTGAAAATTGCGAAGCGTCCATAAAGCTCGCCTTGCTGAAAAATGGGATATCTAGCCTTTGATTGCTTTCCAAAATGAGGGCAAACACAACTTTATACTCGTTAGGTGAAAAAGGTAGCGATATTATCCCTGGTGCACAGCCATAGTCGTTGAGATGTTGAACTAGTGTCGAAGCTGTTTCGGGGGTTAGTTTTAAAGATCGACCGCTAAATACTCCTTGCCTTAGAAGGTGGCTTATGTCGGGAGAGTTTTTGCCAGGCTTAACATGAACGAATCTTTTACCTGAAGAGTCGAAAATATCGCAGAACTCGTTTTTATCTTGTCCGAAAAATTTTGTTCTCGCGGATGGATGACCAAGATCAAAGAGAAAATTGTCTGGATTTGTCTCGCATGCGTGAGCATTATAGTCGGATTCTCTTTTGATATCTGCCGGTACTAGCGGAAGTCCCAAATTCGATTGGAAGTGTGAATTGAAGTACTGAGTAACTTGATTGTAAAAATTTGATTCAATACGATACCAATGGCCTTCAGATAAAATGAATTTCGACCCATCTTTTTCTATTTCCCAATTGAGGCACCTATAAAGCGGCCAGTTAAAATGATAGTTACCGTCGGCATCGCGTAGACAGACCTTGTGTGTTTTGAAGAGCGCGTCACGGCCTAGATCATTTATCCCCTCAGTTCCTATTTCACCTATGACATTTTCAATAGTTGGAAAAGGATAAGCGTCTTTTCCACTCCGGCGTTTGCCGTTGCCAGTAAATACGAATCCCTCGTAATCATACAAATTGTCAACAAATTCTGGTGCCGATAAAGAAATATTGTCAGTCGTGTTATTTTTAATCGCTGCGACTAGATCGGAATACAGGTTTTCAAGAACGGTCGGATCATTGATTATCGCCATGTTGTCTATCCATGGAAAGTCGGTCTTATAGCTGTCTTTATTACTTTCAAGCAGTAAACGGCTACAGAGATTTTGCAAATCTTCCACAGAAGAAATAGTCTTGGATGTCCTTACGCTGTCTTTCCCCTCTATACGTTCACCGAATACATGATTTTCGGGAAGTTTGCCAACCACCCCTCGCAGAATATCTTTTTGTTTGTTCACCCCGAACTCCTCAGTTGTAGAACTTCTAACGGCTTGTTTTTTTGTTTTTTGCGAGTTGGCTTCCGGAGTAGTTAGATCCATCTGCCGTATCTCATCCTTTGGAATACAATTGATAGCAATTTTCAATCCAAAATTGTATTCAATCTTTGTCATGTCGACCAGGTGTACGCCCATACCAAGAGGGATAACAAAAAACCTGTTGTCTACCTTCATTACTATTGCCGCATATGCAGACGCATTTTTGAAGTTTCCCTGGTCGACTTCAAAATTGTCGCTTAGAAAAGGAGCCCATTTAGGTGGGTGGGTAGGACTATTCTTGTAGAAGAGGGATACACCGTGAGATTCCTTTGACCTAAGACGGGATGAATCCTTGAAAACATCTGCTGGTGACCCGACTTCGGATTTAAGTAAGTACACTGTTGGCTTTATTCCAGAAGGCATATGATCCTGAAGATTAATTATTTGAAGGGTAGCAGTGATAAGGAAATTATCCTAGCATATAATTTATACAACAAAATCAAAATAGTTGACAATGAAAACTAAGAATAATTATATTCTTATTAAGCGGTTAATAAGAGCTGGATTACTCGTCATTAAAAGAGCCGTGAATTGTATTGGTATGCGCCCTGCTTTGAGGTGGAGATAGAGGACGATTTTTTCGTTGTAATCATCAAGTGTATTTTCTGACAATTCAGATATATCCCCGTCGTTTTGAGGCTTGAATGGCCAAACATCGAGCGTATAGCGGCTAATGACGTCCCTGAGCATTGCCGGTGCGGAACACTATACAGCAGGTAGTCGCTAGAGTCTTTACTTCTTGTTAAACGCTTGCGCGCCCCGTGAATATCTTTCTCTTGAAGCAGAGGAATTCGCGTTTCGAAAACGGAAAGATATCTTTGGAATTGGGATTTTCTGAGACGCTATTTGTAATAGCAAGCACCCGGTTAAGTTTTTGGGTTGGTCTTAATTGTGGGTCAAGTGAAACAAAGCTAAAGTTGGTTTGAGGAAAGTTGCACGTTGTGACAAGCAGCACATTTGTCCGTTAAATAAGTTTTTCAGAAGTAAACCTATCTTCTCAAACAGGTACAACTGAAATTAGATATATTCGACTAGCAAGATCTCCAAAATAAATCCCTCCGATATGAAAGTTCCTTTACTACGTTTGCTCGTAGCACCTCATTGTTATATCAGGGCAATCTGCGGTCTCCTCGCTATAGTTGGTTTTATTTCAAACCACACGATTGTTTGTGCCCAAAATAAGAAGGAATCGAAAGGTACGACTAAGGAGACAAAAGATTTGGGGTATACAGAGCTGAAAGTAATAGAAATTGATTCCGTCTTAAAAATTGCAAAAGAAACTGCACCTTTCGATAAGAGCTTTTATATCAAGATAAAACGGCTTTCGAAGGGCGCTAAAGCTACGCCGTTAGGGAACAAAACGAGAACAGTAAAGACGACATCGAAAGTCCAAACCCTCAACCAAGGCACTGTTGACGAAAAAACCCGGGAAGAGACAGTAACTGATGTATTCACTGAGGAAATTCCTGGCATTACGAAAGCGACGCCACCAGCGGTTTTAATGAGCTTAGAATTATCGACAATAAATTTCCTAAAAAAGAAAAAGATACTTGATGAAGTTATTCAAATAGAGCCTTCGAAACCATCTTCTGATTTTGTGTACTTACGAGTTAATCCACTTTTGCCTGAACGTCCGTATACAGTAAAGGTTACCTGGAAGCAGGGAGATGTTTACACACCCGAGGAATACCACTTTTCGACCGTGTCATCATCACTTGATAAACGTTTGACGCAGCGCTTAATCCCACAAATTGGCGTTATGGCCGGGCAATTTAAGGTCGGCAAAAAAAAGTATGATCGCGAAGTGAGCCTTTTGTTTTCTGTATACTACCATTTTCGTCCTATCGATCCGGACATACCTTTCAAATCTTACCAGCCTCTTGCATGGCAACGATGGTCAATCATGGGAGGAGTAACCATCAATAGTTTCGCAAAGGACAATGTAAGGGATGACTTAGTAGGAAACAACAATTTAGTACTCGGTGTCGGCTTCCAGCCCTTTGATGCACTACGGGTTTCTTATGGGGCAATGTTCTTTAACGAAATACATCCCAACCTACTTTTGAGCGATAGTAAATCAATCAAAGCCACGTCATATTTAGCTCTTACACTTGATATAAAGTTGCAAGATTTACTAGGAGGAATAATCACCACGCTTGGACTTAAGTAATATGAAAGCGAAATTATACTTACTTTTTTCTGCGGTTGCATTCACATCGTGCTACGACGTGGAAGAATATATGAAGAAGAAAAGTGAAAGCAAGTTGCCAACTGTGACGTTGTCTCCGTCAATTGGAGTTCCTGCCAACGGGAAAGACTTGTTAGAGGTAAAGGTTTCGTTTGAGACGTTGCCGGATAAAAAAAGCTCTACAGTGACATTCTCTACAACTGAGGGAGTTTTTATCGAAAACGATAAGTCAGAATACACAAGTTCGCAGATTAGGAAGGATACCCTAACTAATGGGTTTTATGCCGTTGCTCGTATTAGAGCGACGGTGAATAAGGGCAATCACATCTTAACGGTAACAGTTCCCAATGTTCCGAAAATTCAGGTGGGCTTCCAATTGCGTCCGTCATATCCAACGGCTTTGACAACTGATAAAAACAAGTTTGGTGTAGCAAGAGGCTTTCGTGATGAAATCCAACTAATTGCGAACGCAAAGGCGGATTCGGCGCTGCCCAGCAAAGGAACGCGCATCGAATTTTCAGTTGAGGGGTTTACGCCTGAGAATTCGAACATGTTTCGATCGCGCACCACCACCGATGAAAAGGGGCAGGCATCAATCTATTTTACTCCTGGCAACGCTTTGCAACTGGGTCGAGCTACTTACAAGGTAAGCTACATAGCTGCAAAGGACACAATTTATGAGAATGGCACATTTGAAGTTATTGAACCCGAGTAGAGTCTGTATCACATTTTTACTCAAAGCAAATGGCAAAGATTTCAAAAAACACCTATTTTGGCGTCGGAGTTTCCATACCAGTAATCATCGCGGTTGTTGGGTGTTCCAATGACCTTCTCGGAGTGTTGCTAATCGATTACGAAGTTAATCCCTCTGATCCGAAGGTACTCCCTGGGTTCGACGATGCAGATTATTTTATCAAGTATGGTTACGGCGAGATTAAAGACCTTGTTAAGCAAATGATCTCGTTGTTAACAGCGATGCTGATTTTTTCTGTCACTTTCTCTGAGAAGATCATCAATTTCAACCAGGCAAGCATATATTCTAAACTGCTGTTAATCATAAGTTGGGCAATGATGATATTGGCACTGGTGTTTTCAGGAATAGGCCTCTCCTTCAATGCGCTGGCTTATCCTACGGCGCTAGTCGATTCGTGGATTGTTCAAACAAAAAGGCAGCCTGTGAGCCATGAGTTTTATGAGCCCGTAATGCAAGGTCTTTTTATTATCGTGATCAGCGGTGTTTGTTTTATTCTAAGTCTGATTTACCTCGTTGGGGCCGGAGCACTTTCAATGATGGAGGAGAAGACGAAATCAGTTTAATTGGTATTCCTGTCACGCTTATGTATGTTAAATCCGTAGAAAACACAGAATTTGTTCCAGATACTCTTGGCGAAGTGCCACAAACTGTGTACAAATTTCGATCATGGGCAGACTTATATCATCGGAAAATTTTCACTGACAAGGAGCTTTGGTTTGCTCATCCGTTCACATTGAATGACCATGAAGATTTACGGCAGCCTTCGAAAGTTGTTATAGATCGTCTACTCTCGTATGACGCTTACCGTCACTGGTGGGATTACGTTTCGCAAATTTACCCCGATGCAACGAGAAAGTTCAAAAAGACCATGCTGGATGTAAAATTTCGTGAAATTCAAGCTGACCCCGTCGGCTACTTCCAGAAGGGGCTTTGGGTAACGCAGGCTAATGCCGACGACTACGACATCTTTGGCGTCCTAAGCCTCACAGACAAAGTTCTCGAAGATGAGGTTTGGGAGCGCTATGGTGATAAACATAAAGGGTTTTGCATTGGATTTAGCACCAATGAACTAAGTAGGGATATGATGGGTCTTTATGGCAAAGTTGTTTATTCGGATTCATTATTAGATTACGATCCACTAAAGGAGTATAGTGGCCAAGAAATTGCATCTGGGTTCTTCAAGAAGACGACAGCGTGGAAGAATGAGTCTGAATACAGATTTCTGACTGCTCGAATTGAGTCTCAAACTGATCGGGCTAAGAAATTTTCGGATGAGTCTGTTGCAGAGGTTATACTGGGATGTGATATTTCAGACGACCACGAGAAGGAAATTGTTTCGGCTGTTCGAGAAAATTTTAATAAAGAAATTCCCATTTTAAGATGTCGAAGACGTCTGGAAATGGAAGCGCTAAAGTAGATTGCTCAGAATTATAAGCTTCGTCATGATGTTGCCAGTGCCGCCGTGTTGATAGGCACTATCTTTGGCTGGTGTTAGTGAATCAGCGTTCGTTCAGCTTGGATATAAGATGATTAAGGTTGTAATTTAAGCAATGATTGTCAAGCTCCGCATCTCTCGTTTGACAATGGCCGAAAAACCTGTTTCAGGTAATCAACTTCCTGAAAACCGCGACAAAAAGAACTTCTGGACCGATTCAAGTACCGTAGATAAAGTCGGAGTTGTGGGGCTGCTACTGGCATTCATAGCCAGATGATGAAATTAGACAATGGATTGGATTGAGGAAAATGACCCCAGAAGCATCGCAAAGTGTGGATAGTACATCCAAGGACACGGGCATGAAGACGGATGCTGACAGCGATGGCAATGTTGGAGATCAGGTGGTGGCAATTGATACAACGGGTCAGTATGCTCGTTATCATAACATGATTAAGTCATCGATGATTTATTGCCTAAGTCAACGAAGGGTTATGAGGTATTTGACAAATATATTCGCAGTCATGACGATTGTGACGCAGTTGCGGAGGCAATCAAGACTAATCGGTTAGTTCTGACCTCACTGAGGACGCTCGTGAAAAGTATTAATGAAGTTTACTCCGGTATATCCATCTCCACAATCAATCATAAAAATATCACAGACCTGTTCCGTAACACTTTAACAAGGTTCACCAATTAACAAATATGTAGTTGATAGGCCGGATACGGTACAACTGTTCATTTGCCCTTGCGTCGAAGAATTCCTAGAACAGCATCAAGCGTCCATCAGGATCTTTTGTTAATGAACGCCGATTGAGAGTGGGTCGTCTTGGTACGTATGCCGAAATGGAAATTGAAATTTGTCTGTTCGATGTCATGTAGATTCAAGTGAAATCATTTGCAGAACATCGATTGTTTGGCAAATGTTTGGCAAGGAAAAGGATTGAAGTAAAAAAGGAGCTGCGATTGCTCGTAACTCCTTCATCAGTACCGGGGACGGGAATCGAACCCGTACGGACGTTTCGGCCCACAGGATTTTATGCCCTGCGTGCCGCATGTGATGCCTATTTCAACAATATTTGCTTCAACCTCGCCATATCGTCACTAATCTTCCGATCCACAATCTTCGCATACTGCTGAGTAGTCTTAATATTCCTGTGCCCCAGCATCTTCGAAACGCTCTCAATGGGCACTCCATTGGTCAAAGTCACTGTGGTAGCGAAGGTATGCCGAGCAAGGTGAAACGTGATATTCTTCTTAATCCCACACAAATCCGCGATCTCCTTCAAGTAGGCATTCATCTTCTGATTGGAAAGCACAGGCAACACCCTGTTTTCATTCTCACATTGAGGATGATCTTCATACTTCTCCATAATTTCCAGGGCCATCGGTAGGATTGGGATCCGGGATGGAGTGTCTGTCTTCTGGCGCTTGGTTGTGATCCATTTTTCTCCATCAATCCCTTCCGCGATTTCTGTTCGCTTCAACTTATATATATCGGCATAGGCAAGCCCGGTGTAGCAGCAGAATAAAAAGATGTCCTTGACAAGAGCAAGGCGGCCGTCACCCATATCTTTCTCCCACACTTTCTTCAACTCGGCTTCGGTCAATGCTTGCCGGTCAACCTCCCGTTTCGAAAATTTGAAGGCATAGAATGGATCACGTTGCAGCCATCCTCTTTTTACACACAGAAGAACTATCTTCTTGAAGTTAGCTAAGTACTTCATCGTCGTGTTATGACTGATCTTTTTAACTGCCTTCAGCCAGAATTCGTATTGCGATATGAATTCATAGTCCAGCTTCCTAATTTCAAAGTCGTCTGCCTGGTACTTCCACTTAATGAAGTCGCGGGTATGTTTCATGCAAGTCTCATATCGCTCCAGTGTGCCAGGCGCAAAATCGGCTCCGATTAAAGTGGCAATTTGATCGTTGTGCTCGCGAAAAATGGGCAGGATAGTTTTCCCGCCTTCCGTTCTGCCGAGAAGAATATTCTTGATCGCTTCCGATGTCACCTCTTTGTTCGCCTCAATCAGGGATCGCTTTGCCTCGTAAATTTTGGAGGTTAGCGTATCGAGGTAGGCATTCAAAGTTTTGGTGTCCTCCTTGTTTCCTGTTGCCCGGCCAGCGCTGACACTCCACTTGGATGGATGCCAGATGCGTTTTGTAGAGATGTCCTTGGGAATGCCGTTGACGGTAACCCGGCAGTAGAGATAGCGCATTCCATCTGGCAATTCTGGTTTGGGCTTTTTCAAAAAGAAAATCAACCCGAAGCTTGTTTCTAACATGTTACAAAATGTTTAAGATGAACAAAAATCGAATTGTTACACTTGAAAGTAAAGATGTTTAGTGTATAAACATCTTTTGATCAGCCAGTTAGTCGATATGCTGTGGAAGTTTTTTTGCATTTTTGTTACTTCCACGATACCCTACATTTTCATTGGGAATTCTTGCATTTTTTGGTGTAGCCCAAAAATGCAAAAACCCCGTTTAAAGCGTTTAAACGGGGTTTTTGAATGTTTTGACATCATGTCCTGCAGAGAGAGAGGGATTCGAACCCCCGGACCTGTTACAGTCAACGGTTTTCAAGACCGTCGCAATCGACCACTCTGCCATCTCTCTAAATGATTCGCCGTACGCGATTCATGGTGCAAAGGTACAGTTATTCACCATAAGCGCAAGAAATTTTTGGAGATTTTGTTCCGATTTATTGTAAGTAATTCATTATGAGTCGAACACTAGTTGCAATGCCTGGTCGGGCCGAATCTCTTGAGCCCTCCTATCCCGCTATAGTAAAGAGCATCCGCAAGTGAAACGATTGACAGAAAGGCTTAAATATTCGCTGAACAGGAATAACGACGAATTTTCATTAGACATAACAACATTCTAGCCACTATGCTCAGATTCCTTTTTATCGCCATATTCCCATGCGGAGTAACCGCTTCGGCCCGACCCGTCAGCCAACCCAATCAACAGCCGAATATCATTCTGATTTATGCGGATGATCTGGGTTATGGCGACCTTGGTTGCACATGGGAAGTTTAGCCCCGATTAACTAACATTTCTGAATCCGTTAAATGAAAAGACCATGCAAAAACGATAGAATTTCGTGAAAAATGGTCAGGTTACGTCAGACCATTTTTGTTTCACCGGGATTCAGGGAGATCATGATAGCGCTTTGTGAGGTATCACTCAGTTTAAAACGCTCGTCTGCACGGATTCCAACAACCCAGATAATGTCGCCATTTCCATTAACCAGCACCGCGGTCTTTTCCTTTCGGAAACGGTCGATTTTGTTGTCGATCAGCAAATCGCTTACCTTCTTACGTTTACCGGCCATTCCAAACGGCTGGAAGCTGTCGCCTTGACGCCACTTTCTTAATGTAAGCGGAAATTTGAGTCTGTCAGCATCTACCATGATTGTTGACCTATCGAAATGAAGAGACTTCCCTGCTGGACAGGCACTTAGGATAAACCTCTCGCCTTGCCAGTCAAATGTAGCGTCCGGCCCTTCGATGATCAGCTCCTCGTGGTCGGGAGCTCCCGACTTCGCTTTTAAGATCAGATATTCCCTGTCGATGAGTAATGCATGTGTTGGCGAAAAGAAACGCCTCCCGGGAATCCCGTCAAGTACCGACAAAATACCACTGATCTGGCTGTACTGGAAACCGAAATCCTGCAAAATGGTCCAGAGACGGTAGTTCGGCTCACTACTACTCAGCAGCTCACCGATCGGGATGCGAATGGTATCGTTTTCGTGCTTGATGATCTGTTCTTTCCATTTTTGCAGATACGCTTCCAGTAATGCATTGCCAGCCCTTAACCGTTCGGATGTAGCATTGAAAGTCGTTTCCAAAGAAGGATTCAACTCCGCCAGCACGGGTATCACGTAATGACGAATTTTGTTCCGGTGATAGTCGTCCGTCTCATTAGTCCGGTCTTCCCGCCAGCGAATGCCGTTTTCGGCCGCATACTTGCTGACTTCTGCCCGGTTCGAAAATAGCAACGGCCGAATCACCTTACCATTGACAGGCGCGATTCCGGTCAATCCTGCCGGGCCAGTCCCCCGGGCCAGGTTAAGCAGCAAAGTCTCCAGTGAATCATTGGCGTGATGTGCGGTAGCTATCCATTCATAACCTGATTCCGCCCTCACTTTTTCGAACCACGCATAGCGCAGCTCACGAGCGGCCATCTGTGTGGAAACAGACCCGGATTTCGCCGCGCCTTTAACGTCCGGCCTGGTTACAAAAAACGGGAAATTACATTGAGCCGCAAGTTCCCGTACGAAAGCCTCATCGCCGTCCGACTCCTCCCCTCTCAATCCAAAATTACAATGCGCAATACCAGCCTGAAGTCCCAGATTATGAAATAGATGAGTCATTACCACCGAATCAATACCGCCGCTTACAGCAAGCAAGGTCGGCTGGTGTTTCAGATCCGGCGTGTGTTGGTTAATAAAAGTTAAAAACGAATCCAACATGAACCTGCGAATCGTATTTGATGTACTTTTGAATAAATGAGAATGGATTTACTCTCTTCGCCCGGATGGTAACAGGACAGGATACTGCCAAAGGTAAGAGAAAGAAAAGCAACATGAAGAAAAAAAATAGTGCAGAAACCTGCAACCCTTTTAAACTTTTCGGCGTCATCAATATCAAAAGAAATATATTTCAGGTTACGTTCTTTGCCTTACTGATTTTTTCGCCTTATCTGTTCGCGCAGAAAGCATTACCTCCAACGCAGTCGCCTGAAAGCGGAGATCTTATTGAGATCCTTAAATCGGATGAGCTGGAAATCATCAACATTCCAGGAGACGATTCACGGCGTGTTACAAATGGTGTTTTCAGGCATAAAGGGGCGCTTTTATACAGCAACCTGGCCATCCAACACATCAATTCCAACATGATCGAAGCTTTTGGCAATATCAGAATTGTCCAGGGTGACACAATGACGGTGACGGGCGATACGCTCTATTATTACGGAAACACCCGCCTGGCTATTGTAAGTGGAAGAAAAACAGTCCTTAAAGACACCAAAAAAACGCTTACGACCCGAAAAATCGAGTACGATATGGCTAACGGGATCGCATATTACAAGCAACCCGGTCGGACCGTCGACGAAGAGAATGTACTAACCAGCAAGGAAGGGTTTTATAATACAGCCACCAAAGAGTTCACGTATTATAAAAACGTAAAGCTGGTCAATAAAAAGTACACGCTCACAACAGATACTTTGCTCTATAATTCGCTTACAAAGTGGTCTTATTTCAATGGAAAGACCAAGATCGTAAATAAAGACGGGACTGTTGTAGGGACCAAAGGGCAGTACAATACCGAGTCGACCCAATCAGCATTTCATACGCGCACGACGGTCGACAATGAAACGTATACACTGACCGCCGATTCACTGATCGTCGATGGTAAATCCAATGACGGCAAGGGGAAAGGGAATGTGGTTATTGTGGCTAAAAAGGATAAAACGGTTCTCAATGGCGACGAAGGATACTACTGGAAAACAAAAGGATATTCCAAAATTTTCGGTCATGCCTATGTCAGAAATGTGGTATCCGATGACACGCTTTACATTCGCGCCGACACGCTTTATTCCTACGAGAATTCACGTGACAGCACCCGAAAGCTGATCGGTGACCGGAATGTGTTCATTTACAAATCCGATTTCCAGGGAAAATGTGACTCGATCACATACGACACGGCTGATTCCATTATCCGTTTTTTCCGCAAACCGATCCTGTGGAGCGATCAGCATTACCAGATGGAAGCCGATTCGATCACCGCATTCCTCGTCAGCAATGAGATTAACCGGATGCTACTGAAAGGCAAGTCGTTCGTAATCACCGAAGATACGATTGTAAAGCAATTCAACCAGGTGAAGGGACGAACGATCAACGCCTATTTTCAGACAGGAAACAAGCTGAAACAGGTGCTGGTTGACGGCAATGGAGAAAGTGCCTACTACGCGATAGATGATAAGCAGAAAAGTATCGGTCTGAACAGGGTCGAATGCGGCAGGATGAACCTGCTTTTCGAAGACAATCGCGTACAGCGTATCGCTTTCATCGGGAAGCCGGACGGAAAGCTGATACCGCCGTCCAAAATAAAACCGGCTGAGAGGCAACTGGATGGATTCAACTGGCGTATATCAGAGAAACCAACGAAGGCCAAGACGACCTGGCAGGAAAAATAAGTTTAATACAAAAATGTGTCCGGGGTTAGCTGTCGGCACGATTTTTTACCATACAAAAATAAAGTTACCCGTTCGCACAATATATTTTGAATATACAATTATTTCTCTATATTTTTGTAGCGTACTTTTCAGCTAAAACACATAACGCATTAGTCAAAAGTATCCGATTGCAGCTATGAAAAGAACTATACACTTTATATATTTCATTTTAGCCTTAGCCCTGAGTTTTCAAGGGTTACAGGCCCAAAGCGTGTCTGGGGGAAGTCGCCTGAATATAGTCGGCAAAAAGAAGGCCCCTGCACCCCAGCCTATCAGATTCTCCAACTTTTCCAGCGGGCCAAATTACAAGCCGCTGACTTTGCAAAATCCAAAAGCGCTGAACAGATTCTACACTTCGTTTCTTTTTGCATCTACAAGTACGGCCGAGAACAATACTTTGGCAGTCGAGGTCACCGAAAAAGGTGGTGAAAAAAAATCTCCGGCTTTGGAAGCTCAGTTGAAAGCGGAAGAGCTGCTGTTCGTTAATGACAAGATTTCCGTTTCAAATGTCTACCCCAACCCTGCGAGTGAATATGCTGAAATAGATTTCACCATCTCCCCAGGCTTGCGCGATGCGAAATTAACTTTTTACAATGTGCTTGGTTCACAGATCCAGGAGTTTACACTGAACAAAAACGAACGCAAATTACGCGTAAACACAAGAGATATGGCTACCGGCTTGTATTTCTACCAGCTGTCCGTAGATGGCAAAAAAGTTGCCACCAAGAAAATGCTTGTCCGCCATCAGCAATAGGCTTATCTATAACACTATATCAGCTACGCATTCGTTATGGATGGTGTAGCTTTTTTTTATTACCTTTGCAGTTAATATGCGAAAAAACAGTCCGGCAAGCTATTTCTTGCTATTCATTGCAATCCTTGTTGTTACTTCCTGCAGTAAGTTCTCCAAGTTACAGAAGACAGGTACGGATCAGCAGAAATACGATGCTGCCATGGCCTACTACAAAAAGGCGGACTACTACCGTGCAGGACTGCTGTTTGAGGAGTTGATCCCGTTGCTGAAAGGAAGTACCGAGTCGGAGCTCGCTCAGTTTTATTATGCTTATACTCAATACCATCAGAGCCAGTATAATACGAGCCAGTTTCTCTTCAAGAAATTTTACGATACCTACGCACGCAGTGATTATGCGCAGGAAGCTTTGTACATGCATGCATTTTCTTTGTACAAGGATTCCTCACCATATAATCTCGACCAAACGAGTACCTTCACGGCGATTTCGGCCATGCAGGATTTCATCAATACTTATCCGGACAGCCCTTTCCGCGAAGAATGTACCCGTTATATTCTGGAATTGAGGTCCAAGCTGGAAAGAAAAGCTTATGAACGCGCAAGGCTGTATCACAAGATCAGTGACTTTAATCCAATGTCGCTTAAATCGGCAGTCATATCCATTGAAAACTTCCGGAAAGACTTTCCCGATTCGCAATACAACGAAGAACTCGCTTTCCTGAAAGTAGAATCTCAATACAATCTGGCCAGCAATAGCTTCGTCGACAAGCAAAAAGAAAGATTTCAGGATGTTGTCAAATTCTACCAGGAGCTTGTAGATAAATATCCGACAGGCAAATATAACCGTGACGCAGAAAGGATGTACGACGACAGCCAGAAGCAGATCGCAGTCATCGCCAAGGCAGAAGCGGAACGTCAAAAACTCAAAGAATCTCAGCCTGATCCGGCTACGAAACCGGCCAAGGTGACCACACCGGCTGTCAGCGGCCCGAATGGCCAGTAGCAGGCACCATTTATATTGTTTTAGAATTTTAAACTATATCAGACCATTATGGCAACGAATCCATCGATCATTACCCGTGATACAGACAAGATAGCGGCGGTAACAGGTAACCTGTATGAATCCGTATCAGTCATTTCCAAAAGGGCACGCCAGATTTCCAGCAAAATGAAAGAAGAGCTGAACAACAAACTGGCCGAATTTGCCTCCGGTGTTGATAACCTTGAAGAAGTGTTTGAAAACAGAGAGCAAATTGAAATTTCGAAATTTTACGAGCGTATGCCTAAGGCTGGAAGCATTGCAATCGACGAGTTCATCGAAGGTAAGACTTACCACGCTTATCGCGACGCCAGCGAAGAGTAATACAACCGATTTCCCGAAGCCCGCCATGAATCAGATTGATGGCGGGCTTTTTTATTTTAACTTTACCGTCAAATCGTTATAAAATTGAATCTGAAAGGTAAAAAGATACTACTGGGTGTCTCTGGCAGTATTGCTGCTTACAAATCGGCGTTACTAGTGCGCCTGCTCGTGAAAGCGGAAGCAGAAGTGCGTGTGGTGATGACCCGGTCGGCGACAGAATTTATCACGCCGCTTACATTGTCGACCCTTTCCAAAAACCCCGTACTTACCTCATTTACTAAAAATGAAACGGGCGAATGGAATAACCATGTCGAGCTGGGGCTTTGGGCGGATCTGATCGTTATAGCCCCGGCAACAGCAAAGACCCTTTCCAAATGCGCCAGTGGCCATTGCGACGACCTGCTTACAGCTATTTACCTCTCAGCCAGGTGCCCGGTGTTTTTTGCTCCCGCTATGGATGTGGATATGTTCACGCATCCTTCGACACAGCATAACATTCAAAAGCTGAGCAGTTATGGCAACTTTTTCATTTCCCCCGAGCACGGGGAATTGGCCAGCGGATTAATTGGTGACGGGCGGCTGGCCGAACCTGAAAATATTCTGAAAGTTATCACCGGTCATTTTGCGAAACGTCCTGTTGCCGTCCCGAAACGCGTGCTTGTCACTGCCGGTCCTACCGTGGAACCGATTGATCCGGTGCGGTTCATCAGTAACCGCTCTTCGGGCAAAATGGGCTACGCCATTGCCGAAGCATTTGCCGCCGCAGGCGCGCAAGTAACGCTCGTAAGCGGGCCTACAGATCTGAAAACTACAAATCCAAACATCCATATAATTGCCGTCGAAACCGCCAGCCAGATGTTCAATGCCGCGCAGGACCATTTCGGAGCGAGTGACCTGGTCATCTTCGCAGCGGCGGTAGCCGATTATACGCCGCGACATGTCGCAGAACAGAAGATCAAGAAGCAGGGCGATAGCATGACATTGGATCTGGCCAAAACAACCGATATTGCCGGAACGTTGGGCGGTAAGAAAAAGCCTGGACAGCTGATCATCGGTTTCGCGCTCGAGACAGAGAACGAACTAAGCCACGCGCAGGACAAACTCGCCCGGAAAAACTTCGATTATATTGTATTAAATTCCCTGAATGACCCCGGCGCAGGTTTTGCACACGATACCAACAAAATAACCGTTATTGACAAGGAGAAAAATGTGCAGCAATTCGATCTTAAATCCAAAGCTGGGGTCGCGCAGGACATTCTTAATATCGTACTAGCCAAATGGAGCGAAGCATAAAACTACTGATCCTGACAATCCCGTTGCTTTTCGGGGCGCTCGCGCAACGCGTGTACGCGCAGGAATTCCAGTTTACGGTCAATCTCAACTACGAGCAACTGGTGGCCCAGCAAAAGACTGATCCGCAGTCGATGAACCAGTTGCAGACTTACATGAATGATTTTTTGAATAACACCCGTTGGACAAATGATCAGTTTGCCAAGGAAGAGAAGATCAAATGCAAGCTCAATGTGAACCTCACCCGCTCGCTGGCACAAGGCAGCTACGAAGGCAACGCGCAACTGGTGGTATCCCGGCCTGTGTATGGCTCTACTTACGAAACCGTGCTTTTTACCTATGTGGACAAAAATTTCACATTTACCTACTTGCCCAGCACGCAGCTCTATTTTAACGAAAACAGCTATACCGAAGAGCTTCCCTATATGCTGGCATTCTATGCTAACATTGCGCTGATTTTCGACTATGATTCGTTCAGCAAAATGGGCGGATCTCCGTATGTGCAGAAGGCGTTCAACCTTGTGAACCTTGCAAGAAACTCATCTCCTAATAAGCGCGGCTGGGATTCAAACGGGGATTCGAAAAACCGCTACTGGCTCATTGAAAACCTTCAAAGTCAACAATTTACGCCATTCCGGGAAGGCATGTATAAATATTACCGCCAGGGATTGGATGTCGCCACCCAGAATCCGGTCGAAACGCGTGCGAAAGTCCTGGAATTCCTCAATACCATCAAAGAAGTCAATCAGCTACGCCCTGCGAGTGTGGTCGTCAATTCATTTTTCGATGCCAAATCGGATGAACTTTACAGAATATTGATCGAAGGATTGCCGGAACAACGTGCGCAGGCCTATTCTCTGCTGGTTAATCTCGACCCTTCGAAAACCCAACTGTACCAGCGGCTATCTATGTAGTTGATCAAAATCGATGAGTAAAAGATTAATACGGGTCACACCCGGCGAGATAATAAGCAAGCAGCACATTTTGCAAAAACATACGCTCAATGCCGTCCTGTCTAATGGAAATACGGTATTCGGCAGATTAATATCCGTAGATGCGTCGCAAATTATTTTGAAAGATACCCGTGCCCACAGCCACCGCATCCCTCTTTCCGACTTGTACGAGCTGGTTTACGACGATGACAAGAATATTGTCCCGGCGAGCAGACATACCACCTTATAAAATCCGGGTTACTTCCCGTTATATTTCTTAATTGGCAAGATCATGCCTATATTCGTATCGGAGACGACCTTGATCCCCTTCATCATAGCCAGGTTGCATCATCTCCGGCAATCTGCTGCCTAAATTAGACATGCTTTCTAATTTACTGATCAAAAACTATGCGCTGATAAAGCACCTAGAAATGTCCCCCGATCCCGGCCTGAACATTATTACAGGCGAAACGGGTGCCGGTAAATCCATTATGCTGGGAGCCATAGGCCTTCTGCTCGGAAACCGGGCGGATGCGAAATCATTGTACGATAGCAGCGAAAAATGCGTCATTGAAGGCACGTTCAACCTGACGGGTTACGATCTCGCTCCTAACTTCGAGGACGAAAATCTCGATTTTTCGGAAGAGTGCATAGTCCGGCGCGAAATCTCGGCGGCAGGTAAATCAAGGGCGTTTATCAACGACACGCCCGTCAACCTGGAAACCTTACGAAAAATAGGCATGCAGCTGCTCGACGTGCATTCACAGCACGATTCGATATTGCTTGGTAACAACGAATTCCAGTTGCGCGTCGTGGATTCTTATGCCGAAAACGCCGATTTGCTAAAAACATATCAGGCCGATTTTAATGCTTACAAAGAAGCTGTTAAAGCCTTCGAGGAACTAAAAAAACAAGCACATCAGCTTCGCAAAGAGTTTGATTATGACCAGTTCCTTTTCCAGGAACTGAATAATGCAGGCTTGAAAGCCGATGAGCAGGAAAAGCTCGAACAGGAGCTGACAATTCTTGAAAACGCAGTGGAGATCAAAGAGCGGTTGCAATTGGCCCACGCTTATCTCGACAATCCCGAAAATTCGGTGCTCGACTTGCTGAAAAGTGTGGTCGGCTCACTCACACAGGCATCGCGGCTGGTTAGTGAATACGATATCCTTCGCCAGCGCGCACAAAGTGCGCTGATCGAGCTCCGTGACCTTGCAGAAGAAATCGACCAGGTAAATGGGAATGTGGAACTGGATTCGGCCCGGACGGAGGTTGTCCAGGAAAGGCTGGATCTTATCTATTCATTGCTTAAAAAACATCAGGTATCGGCGGTCGGACAGTTGCTCGACATTGAAGCCCAGTTGCAGGGCAAGCTGAGCATCGTCATGAATCTGGACGAAGATCTGGCTGCTGCTGAAAAGAAAGTCGCGCAGACACAGACCAAGATGCTTGCAGGCGCCAAACAACTTTCGGACCGGCGCAAAAAGGTGACCAAAGCCATTGAAACGCTCATTCTGGACAGGTTGTATGAACTGGGCATCCCTAATGCATCGCTTAGCATCCAGATCAACGAAACCGCTCCGACGCCGGCAGGAATCGATTCGGCAACTTTTCTTTTCAGCGGAAATAAGGGCATCGTCCCCCAGGAATTGAAATTAGTTGCATCCGGCGGGGAATTTTCCCGGCTCATGATGGTTATTAAATATATACTCGCCGACAAGCGGAAATTACCTACCATTATTTTCGACGAAATCGATACCGGCGTATCGGGCGAGATCGCTAAAAAAATGGGAAAAATGATGCAAAATATGGCCGTAAATCACCAGATTATCGCCATTACCCATTTGCACCAGATCGCCAGCAGCGGCGATGCACACTATTTTGTATATAAAGACCATTCCTCTGACAGGACTGTCAGCAGGATCAAAAAACTCACCATCGATGAACGTGTACAGGAAATCGCCCAGATGATCGGCGGGCATAACCCGTCGGAAGCCGTGCTGCACAACGCACGCGAAATGATCCTGAGAGATTGACATACACCTATTCGGTTAACCCAATTTTATATGAAATACCTCGTCCTACTATCGTTCCTGATTACACTTTGCTTTGCTTGTGGTAAGGATAAAGATTTGGAAAAAATTGCTGGTCTTGAAACAGAAGTCCTGGCAATTCATGACGAAGTAATGCCCAAGCAGGAAGATATTATCAGCCTGAAATCACAGCTTTCGTCGAAAATCCAGGGGATCGACAGCCTTCAAAATATAGGCGTAAGCAGCAATACAATGGCCGAGCAGCGCATTAAAGCTGTTGATTTGAACCAGAAACTCGCCGATGCTGACAAGCTTATGATGGACTGGATGCATTCGTATAGAGGCGATTCAGCCAAAAAATTGGATTCCAAGCAAGCCATTCTTTATTTCGAGAACGAGAAAGAAAAGATATTGGTCGTGAAACAAGCCACTCTGAAATCGATTCAGGAGGCCAAAACATTTTTAGAATAACCTGTTTATGAAATCGAAAGTAAAATCAATTCTTTTCCACTCCCTGCTTTTATCTGCTTCTATTTTTGCCGTTACCGGCTGTGGCGATTCGGAAAAGAAGTTGCCGATCCTGGGAGAGCGCGACTGGGTGAAAAAGACTGTGGACGGAAAAGAAGTTGTTGACACCATCTATAACACCATCCCGAAATTCGCATTCGTCAATCAATACGGCGATACCGTTACCGAGAAAATCGTCGAGAACAAGATTTACGTGACCGACTTTTTCTTCACGACCTGTCCTACCATTTGCCCGGTTATGAAAAAACAAATGGTGAAGGTTTACCAGGCATACAAAGGCAACCCCGATGTAATGATCCTCTCCCACTCCATTGATCCCGAGCACGACACGCCGGCAGTACTGAATAAGTTTGCAAAAGACCTGGGCGTGGAAGGCAAGCAATGGCAGTTCCTGACAGGTGACAAGGCCCGAATCTATGAAATAGGTCAGAATAACTATATGTCCACCGCCAAAGAAGATACGACAGTGCAAGGCGGCTACATTCACAGCGGGGCATTCATCCTTGTAGACAAGGAGAAGCACGTACGCGGGATGTACGATGGCACCACCGAGGAGGGAACAAAGAAGTTGCTCAACGACATGGAGCGGTTACTGGCTGAATATAAAAAATGAAATTACTGCAAAGTAACCATGCTACCCCAGCCCGCATACTGGCGTTCCTGATGCTGGGTCTGGCATCCTGCCGGAGTTCGGAAGAGCTCAAAAGCGAGCAATATTTCGTAACCGGGCAGCAATTGTACATGACCCATTGTGCCAACTGTCACCAAATGGAAGGCAACGGAATGTCTAATCTATATCCGCCGATTGCAGGTTCGCAGATCATCTCCGATAAGGCGCGCGTGGCTTGCATTATTCAGTACGGAATGAGCGATACGATCATCGTGAATGGCAAAAAATTCAGCCGGCCGATGCCTCCAAATCCCAAATTAACTGAAATTGAAATTGCGGAGATTGTCAGCTTTGTGTCAATGAAATGGGGAAAGGATAGCGTTTACACCCCGATCGAGTTTGTACACAAGGCACTGGCCCAATGCAAGCCTGATTAAATGCCCTTTGAAAGGACTGTACCGGTCATTTTCCGCAATTTGATCCGCGAAAAATCCTGCTCGGCGTCCATTCCCACCGCATTGGTAATCTCAGTCGTGCGGGTATTTCGAATAGATAATGCTTTGTCGGTAAAAACCTTCCGCGTTCCGGGACTCCAGCTAAGCTCTGTCGTTGTCAGGATCTGATGTGTTTCCAATTTTACGACCCGCACGTTCCCCTTTACAATGTACAGATCTGCATTGCGGTCGTACCTGCCCGAGTCCGAACGCAGCGTGGTCTCGACCGTGCCCAGCGAGTCGAAGAAACTAATGTTGACAGAGTCGGGGAAAACCCGGGTTTCATTCTGATAGGTAAGCGATCTGGGCGTTTTGACGTATACCTTCATATTGCCCAGCTCACTGTATTTAACCACCAGGTCATTGACAATTTCGACCGGTCCGTTATATACCGCTCCTATCTTGTCCTTTTTGGATTCACAAGCAGTAAAAGACAGCACACAAAGTGCCAGAATACAAAAAGGAGATAAATGGTTATCTCCTTTTTTTGATAAAAACCTTTGAATGCTTTTTCTAAGCATATGATTACTCGTTAGTCGATCCGTCGCTTTTCAAACCACCTTTCCATAAGCGTCACACCCAAAACCACGCGACCATATCGTTCGCGGATTGCCCCCCCGGAATTCGTTCCACGCTGACCTGCTACCATTGCTATTGAGAGCAGGTTGGCAAAGCCGTGCCCCATTGGGAAAGTAAAACCAAGGCTAACGTTTGTATCATTGATTTTGGTGATGCCGACTACATATGGTGTGTTGCCAGTGCTGAAACCAACGCGGTAACGAACATTATCAAAATAATTAATCGAACCGAAACGCGGGATATATTCCGCACCGACATGCAGGCGGTTGACATCCTTCATACTCTCATTCACATTTCCGAAACCTCTGTATTGTGACCACGACTGATGACTGTAATCCACAGAAACGGTCATTTTGAACGGCCATTCCAGACTTGCTCCTACCTGGTATTGCTCAGGCACTTTCATCGAACCGCCCAGGTTATTTTCCAGTGTATCGGGTGCTGCAACGGGGAATGAGCCTTGCGTCAGCTCAAAAGAGGTAGTTTTGGTTGCATTTAGTGAAGTACTGAAACTGTATGCACCCCCTACATTAAGATTCAGCTTGTTTTCTTTCTTAATGGGAATCCGAACGGCACCGCCTGCGCGAAAAGCCACGTCCGAATAGGTATTGCGTTCGTTAAGGCTCACGATGTAGTCGGACGGGACCCCGTTGACATACAGGAGAACATCCGACGATCTGCGCACATTGCCGAAAAAGTAACTGCTCTCCAGACCCAGCGTCACATAACGACCGATTTGAAATGAGTTGACCAGCGAGGCTTTGTTGACTCCCCCTTTTCCTGAAACCGTATATTGTGCGACCCCAGGCGATCCCGAAACTGAACGGGTAAATGTGTTTTCGTAGTCGATGAAGCTATAAGGTTTCAAATTGGCCCCGATAACCCATTTCGGTGTGATTGGAAATGACAGCGACAGGTACCCAAGGTTACCGCCTGCATTTCCTTGTTTTAAATTACCCGAAGCGATGTCTTTATACTGGCCGATCAGCCCCACATCCAATGTCGTAAACCTGTTACGCACCCAGAGTGCCGGGTTCAGGTTATTGATCTGGAACCCGTTTGCTGTACTGACGCCGGAACCTCCCATTGCAGTATTGTCGGAATATGCATCCCCGTAAAACTCGCCCATTCCGAGCGACGAATACGGAGAATTGCCCAATCCTTGTGCTTTTGCAAGATTTGTACAACTCCAACCGAGTGTAATGGCAAGCGTGATTATTCCTATTCTACTGTAAAGAGACATTATATGTTAAAATTCTGTTCAATCCTATTAAAACCAATTCCGGCACCGCAAAGATGGGTGGTTTCAAGCTACTTTCAAAAAAAGCAGCATCCCCACCGCATAATACTACGCGTAAAGTCGGGTAATTGTGTCGGTATCGTTCAATAATTCCTTCGATTTCAGCAAGTGTGCCATTCATCACACCGCTCTGCATAGCCTGACGGGTGCTTTTTCCGATTAAATCCGGCTCTTTTTCAGGCTCGAAAAGTGGAAGTCTTTTAGTAAACGTATGCATTGCATTGAATCGCATCCGCACGCCGGGAGAAATTAGTCCGCCTTCAAACACTGCGTTTCGGTCGATGAGATCGTAAGTAATACAGGTCCCCATGTCGATCACTACCAGATCTTCATTTGGGAAAAGGTAATTCGCCCCGGCAGCAGCGGCAATCCGGTCGGCGCCGAGGGTTTGCGGGGTCTCGTATTGCTTGGTAATCGGCAACGGCGTTTCGGGCGTAAGGCCCATCACCTGAACCGGTTCACCCAAGGCTTCCTGAAACTCTTCCTGTGTTCTTCCGACCGACGAAAAAAAGAGGTATTCGGGCAGTTCCGCCCTGACGTTCCGGATCAGTTCCGGGAATTCCAGGTGCGTCGTATATCGTATAAGTTTTTCCCCTTCGAACCATCCGATCTTCGAAAAGGTATTACCGGAATCCACAACAATATTCATAGTCCCGCAAAAATCCGATTTTCCTGTCATAAAAACTAAGGCTCAAAAGATGTTAATGCGCGTTAAATCATTGAGTTTGCCATCTTGTCAGAGATTTTTTGGCATTTGAAAGCAATAACAATACCGTTGGCATGGTTTTAAAGTTAAATATTTGGAAATTAAACCACATATATTTACCTTCGTCCATCCAAGTCAGTATCGACTTATAAATCCAAAATCCATCTTGCGGTAACTTCTCATCTCAGCGTTATCGAGGTTCAAAATCTTGCAGATTTATTGTCAATACTTCCTGTTTGTACCAGTTACAATTGTCAGATTTGATCCATCAAAGTTTTGCAGTTAGTAAAGCCTTTCGCGCAGGCTTTCGCAATTAAAGCATATCAACCTATCAATGACCATCACGTGACTTCGGGGCGCGCAGTCCTGTTTATATCCAATTAAATTCACAACCTTATTGTCCAATTGGTAAAGTGACCCTTTACTTTCCATTTTCTGTATGCCTACAATTGATGATTTAAACATTAAGCTTTTATCAGAGCTACGAGAAATAGCGGGTTCCCTGGGAATACCCGATCATGCCAAACTTCCTAAAAAAGAACTGATTAACCGGATTGTGTCTCAACAGGGAGCTCCTGCGCCTGTTGCAGAACCCGTTGCTGTACAAGCTCCGGAAACGGATGACAGCTCAGCCGATTCGGCCGAACCGAAGAAAAAACGCGCCCGCAGGCCTGTTGAGCCTACGCCGGTGGCCGTTTCCGTGAAAGGCGGAAACAATCGCCCTGTGCGCAATAAAAAAGATAGCAATCAAAACGGCCCTTCTTCTACCCCGTTGTTCGATACTCCTGTTCGTCAGGAATTCCCGAAACCTCAGGAAGAACGTCCGAAAAATATAGATACATCGCTTGAAATCGACGAGGATAATGACACCCTCAACGACCTGGGCCGGGAAGAAATCCCTGTGGAAACAGAGGCAACACCCGAACCGGAAGTAGCCGTTGCGGACATTCAGGCTGATATCCAGGAGGAAAAACCTGCGGTAGTATTGCAGGAAGCAACAGCTCAGCCTCGTGAAGAGCGCCAACCACGTCCCCAGCAAGAAGGCCAGGAAAGGCATCAGCAGCCCCAGCCGCAACGCGAAGACCCGTCATCGAAGATCAAACGCAATTACAACAATTACGTAAGAGAGTTCGACGGACTGATCGTCAACGAAGGTGTGCTGGAAATCATGCAGGATGGCGGCTACGGCTTCCTTCGCTCTGCGGATTACAACTACCTGGCCAGTCCCGACGATATTTACGTTTCGCCTTCGCAAATCAAATTGTTCGGTCTGAAAACCGGTGACACCGTAAAAGGTCAGATCCGCCCGCCGAAAGAAGGAGAAAAATACTTTGCACTTCTGCGCGTGGAGACGGTTAACGGTAAAACCACCGAGGAAATCCGCGACCGTATCCCGTTTGAATACCTTACCCCGTTGTTTCCCGACGAATGTCTCCGCCTGAGCTCACGCCCGGAACAATATTCCACCCGTATTCTCGATCTTTTTGCACCAATCGGAAAAGGACAGCGCGGTATGATCGTTGCGCAGCCAAAGACCGGTAAAACGGTGCTCCTGAAAGAAATCGCCAATGCCATTACCCGCAACCACCCGGAAGTATTCCTGCTGATCCTGCTGATCGACGAACGCCCGGAAGAGGTAACTGACATGCAGCGCAGCGTGCGTGCGGAGGTGATCGCATCGACATTCGACGAGCAGGCCGACCGCCACGTGAAAGTAGCGAGCATTGTTTTGGAAAAAGCCAAAAGAATGGTCGAATGCGGTCACGATGTGGTGATTTTGCTTGACTCGATCACGCGTCTTGCACGTGCATATAACACGGTGGTTCCATCATCGGGTAAAATCCTTTCCGGTGGTGTGGACGCCAATGCATTGCACAAGCCGAAACGCTTCTTCGGTGCGGCACGTAATGTTGAACACGGCGGCTCGCTGACCATTATCGCTACGGCCTTGATCGATACAGGTTCCAAAATGGACGAGGTAATCTTTGAAGAATTCAAAGGTACCGGTAACATGGAATTGCAGCTCGACCGCAAGCTGTCGAACAAACGCGTATTCCCGGCTATCGACGTAATGGCTTCCGGAACACGTCGTGAAGACCTGCTGCTCGACAAGGAAACACTCAAAAAAGTGTGGATCCTGCGCAAGCACATGTCGGACATGAATGCGATGGAATCGATGGACTTCCTTTTAGAACATATGAAAGGGACCCGGAACAACGAAGAGTTCCTGATCTCGATGAACCGCTAAATAATAAAGCCCGGGCTAATGTCCGGGCTTTTTCATGTTAGTCCCCCTCCTATTGCATCTTGTCCCGCGGAACCTTATTTTTAGGTAGTTTAAACACACGTTCCCTACCGTTAAACTCCCGTTCCTCATGTTCAATAGTAAGGCGCTCTGGTGGACTTTCCTGGGATTCTGGATGGCAGGTTCCATTTACTGGCATGTATGCAAAATCGAACAATACTGTGATATGCTGTTCGACTCGCAAGGCCTTCTTCCTGAAATGTCTGCTCAAAAAGGACAGTTTAGCCTTTCATTGAGGGACATTGGCCTTCCAACCTACCGTATCGAGTTCACGCATTTCTGGCAGCACATTATCATGATCAGTGTCGCACTGCTGCTAGGGTTCGTGCTTGGTAGCACCTACGAAATGAAGAAAACAAGGGAATTACGATACAGACTAAACCGTATCCGACGCGAATTGGCCTTTTACCAATCAAAACAATGAATCTTCCAGCTATTTCGCTCGATTTGGACAGTTTCCCCGTAGCAGTTGCTGAAATCGCATTGCTGCTGCTTGGCGCAACTGTCGCCGGTTGGTTTTTGGCAAAAGTGATTATCAAAAAGAGAATTGATAACTTGCAGGAATTATTAGAAGAAAAAAAATACGAGCTCGCTCAACTCCGGACTTTAACAGACACCACAGTGGATTACCCGATTGCTACCAACGCTTCCAAAACCGTTTATCCCACGATCAGCCCCGATCACGCGCCCGACGATCTCAAAGTAATTGAAGGTATAGGGCCGAAAATTGAAGAGATTTTAAATAAAGCAGGCATTCATACCTACGAGCAACTTATGGAAACGCCGGTATTGCGTACAGCTGGTTACCTCAAAAAAGCCGGCCCACGGTACCAGCTGCAAGACCCGTCGAGCTGGCCGGAACAGGCGGCATTGGCCAAGCAGCAGAAATGGGAGGAACTGGAAAGATTAAAGCTTAAACTGATTTCAGGAAGAGAATAAAGTAATAAAGCCGCTCGATGAGCGGCTTTATGCATATTGACGAGACGCTATATCAAAGCGTGCTGACCGTTCTTTGAATGAAACGTGTCAGATCGTTTCCTGACAGCATTCCCTGCGAGAGCAATGCAAGATCATAAACCTGCTTTGCCAGCGATTTTTGCTCGTCTTCATTCTCCGAACCGGCGATCTTGCCGATCAGCGGGTGATTGGAGTTAAGTGAAACCGTGTACATCAATGGCATATCACCAAACATCGAGCGCTGGCCCGACGAGGCTTGCATGTCGGTCATACGGCGCATGAACTCGGGGAATGTGATCACTACCGGCAGTTCGTCGACCGGCATGGCCTCCACCTGGATGTGCGCTGTTTTACTTTCAGAAATCCCTTCGAAAACCTTCTTCACCTTTTCCTGGTCGTCCGAAGATAGAATGCTTTCCAGCTTCACTTCTTTTTCAACCAATTTATCCAGCGTATCGGCGTCGACGCGCTTGATACTGATTTTTTCCAGCTTTTGCTCCAACGCATTAATGAAGTGCGAGTCGATCATGGTGGCCAGCACGAGCACATCGTAGCTACGCTTTTTGGCAGACTGAATGAATGCATCCTGCTTCTTCTCATCGGTGGTATACAACCAGACGAGCGAATCGTTCTTATCGGTCTGGTTTTCCTTGATATGCTCGCGGTATTCTTCGAAAGTGAAATACTTGCCTTCGGTATTTTTCAGCAGACAGAAATCTTTCGCTTTTTCGTAGAATTTATCATCGCTGATGATGCCGTACTTGACAAACAGGCCAATATCATCGAATTTCTTCTCAAAGCCGTCCCGGTCATTTTTGAAGATTTCAAGCAGTTTATCAGCCACCTTGCGGGTAATGTACCCATTGATTTTCTTCACATTACCATCTGCTTGCAGGTAGCTGCGGGATACGTTCAACGGAATATCCGGGGAGTCGATCACCCCGTGCAGCAGTTGAAGGAAGTCGGGAACGATATCCTTCACTTCGTCGGTAATGAACACCTGGCGGCTGTAAAGCTGGATTTTTTCGCGTTGTCCGGAGAAGTCGTTGCGTAATTTCGGGAAGTACAGAACACCTGTCAGGTTGAACGGATAATCTACATTCAAATGGATCCAGAAAAGCGGGTCTTCGCCAAACGGATAAAGTTCCTTGTAGAATGCCAGGTAATCCTCGTCTGTCAGGTCTGACGGGCTTTTTGTCCAGATTGGGCTTGGGTTATTGATAACCTTGTCTTCAAACTCGATTTCGATCGGCAGGAATTTACCATACTTTTCCAGAATGCCCCGCAGGCGGTGTGCATCAAGGAATTCTTCGGAATCCTCGGCAATATGCAGGATAATCTCGGTGCCGCGCTCCTCTTTTTCTACGGGAGAGATTTCAAACTCTGTCGAGCCATCGCATTCCCAGCGCACCGGCTCAGCCCCTTCCTTGTAGGATTTGGTAATGATCTCGACATTCTGAGCTACCATGTAGGCCGAGTAGAAACCCAGACCAAAATGACCAATGATACCTTTGTCGCCTTCTCCTTTGTCTTTGTATTGCTCTACAAACTCGGTAGCGCCGGAAAAAGCGATCTGGTTAATGTATTTTTTGATCTCATCTGCTGTCATACCGATACCATTATCACTGATCGTGATCGTTTTGGCATCCTTGTCGAGTTTGACAACTACTTTAAGATCACCCAGCTCTCCGTTATATTCACCATACGAAGCCAGCTTTTTGATCTTTTGTGACGCGTCGACCGCGTTGGAAACGAGTTCCCTAAGAAAGATTTCGTGGTCCGAATAAAGGAATTTCTTGATAATCGGAAAGATGTTCTCGGTATGAATGCTCAAATTCCCTTTTTCCTGAATCACTGATTCCATAGTTATGCTATCGTTTGTTTTATATATTAAGAATGTAATTCGCTTCGCAATACGCGTCACAAATATGCGTTCCAATAACAATCAAAACGCATACTGGCTGACACATTGTCAGTACTACGCTAGCAAGTGGTACGAAAGCTCAATCAGCTGGTAAGTGAAAGGCTTTTTTACTAATATTGCGACCGGTAACCAACTCAACTAAAATCACCAAACCAGTTCCGCCGAACACCAATTTCTGACATGAATCTGATTAAAAAACTTTTTGTAGGAGTATTCTTTTTCAGCGGGTTCTCTGCCTGCACCACGATGAACTCCGTTCCTCTCTCGAATTACACCGTTTTTACCGAAGACCTCCGTCGCGACCTGGAAGCTGCCAATATTTCCCTTACGAAAGTTCAGTTTTTCAACGACAAGTCGATCAACATCCGGCGTGAAGTGACCGACCCCAACGATATCAAGGTAAATCCCGAGGGACAGATTACGATGAGCAACGGAAAAAGTATCCAGACGATTAACGTACTGCCATTCACTCCGGGCGTCGCACTGGCCACTGGTGACGGGACCATCAACGTTTCATGGGACGATACGCAGCAGGATACAAAGGGTATGAAGTTCAACCTGAGTGGGCAGAACTACTTCCTCGATGTGCTTCCCAACAACAAATTCGATTACAAAGAACGCACGTTCGACCTCCAGAGCGGCAACGGCACCCGTCTTTTTGTCAAGAAAGATTTGTTGAAGCAGGTAAAAAATCAGAGGGAGACATTGAAAGGCCGTAAAGTGAACCAATAATCCGCTTATATGCCAAAAATAAAAGGTCGGGAAATCCCGACCTTTTATTTTTTTAGGTGTTCCTTTTATCAGTTTAGGTTAAAATATTGGCTTTTCTTACTATTCGACGCGGGCTTCTGGATGATCTGCGAGTTACGGATCAAAATAATCACAACCAGGCCGGTAACTATTGCGAGTGAGATTTGCAAAAAGGAAATAATACCGAAGCTCGCCACATTCACCTTCGACGCTTTCACCAGGTCCTTCCCTATCGTCGACTGGATTGCTGCCAGTTCATTCAGATTTAGAATCGTACTTTCGAATGTGGTACTTCCAGGCGTTGAAAACAGCAGCTTTGCCTCCGCAAAAGACCCGGCCGTACACAATGCAAGCACCCGGTTTTCCAGCTTTGCGTAATCACCTATCTGACTTTTAAAACCCGAAAGACTCTTCGCTTCCTCATCTACCAGGTAAGTCTTCTCGAACAACCGGATCAGCGAATCAATGCTCCGGTCACGGGCGCGCAACTGCGCCTTCACATGCATGGGCGACTGCTGCGCTTCTGAATATAGGTAATTTTCCAGCGACAGGCGCTTACGATAAAGGTTTTCAGTGAGATACAGAATAGTGGTAGCCGGAACCAGGCGATCCTCGTAGATAGATGAAAACGATTCGTCGATCCCCTCCACGTTATAACGGGAGATTAGCGTAGCACCAATGATCAATGCCATTATCCCTCCCAACAAAATCGCAGCTTTAAACTTCTGCTGAATAACAAATGACCACTTCATGGATTGAAAATTAACTTTCCTAAGGTATCATTGTATTTACAAAATACAAAAATATCTTTCTATATTAACGAAAAAGTTAGCTGTGTAATATCTGTTTTACAATGTACACACAAAAAAAGCGCAGAGGCAAAAGCCCCTGCGCTACGGCTACCGGTAAAATCAATTTTGCTGGCCGCCGCCTCCTACAACATCCGTATTGTTAACCGACTTGGTTTTCTTCTTTGGCGCATTGAAACTCATCTTTCCGATCGAATAGCTGAATGTCACCTTGAAATTGCGGTTATAAAGTTGTGTCGCTCCCGTTTGCACGAATTGCGGGGAAGTCAGATCGGAGGTGAATCGCACCCCTTTGGTCAAAAAGTTCTCAGCTGCGAACCCGATGCTACCTTTCTTGCTGGCGAAATCCTTTTTGAACCCTAACGAATATAGGTAGAAACCCGTCCGTGTTCCCTGCAACTGGATCTCCTTGCCCCGGTAAAACCCGAATGCCTGTACGCCCCAACCGTTTTGCAGTGAAATCTGAGACATTAACCGGCCGCCATAGTTGAAACCGGAATTGCTGACACCCGTGGAAGTGCCGTCCAGCGCGGTTGTCTGACCTTCCAGGTACGAATGTAAAATGTCGATGCTGCCATTCAGCGTCCATTTCGGCGTCAGGTACACATTGGCGAAGATGTTGGCTCCGTAGGCTTTTTGCTTACCAATATTTTCATAGGTCGTAACGATCGCGCCCTGCAAGGTATCCACCGCCATTCTCACCTGGGTGATCGAATTATTAGTCTGCCGCGCAAAAACCGAAGCATTAATGTATGTCTTTTTAATATTGGTGCTCAATGCGAGTTCGAAGTTGTCTGTCAATTCAGGGCTCAGTGCGGGATTGCCGGTACTGATACTCTGCGGGTTCGACAGGTTCACATTTGGGTTCAGTTGCTGGATACCCGGGCGCTGAATGCGACGGTTGTAAGCCGCTTTCAAAGTAGTGCTGCCCGAAAGCGCCTTCGAAACGTTGATGCTCGGCACCAGGTTTCCGTAAGCGGGGATGTCGATCGGCTTGTTTTCTCCCATGTCGGCCGTAATGCCCGTGTATTCGTAGCGCGTACCGAGTTTGAAAGTGTATTTGTTTTGGGTAGAAAGCGTGTAGGAAAAATAGCCCGCCGCCACGTTCTGTTTATAGTTCAATGCGCCCGATGGGTTGGTTGCACTCATCACAAAATCGCCTGATTCGCCGGCTGTAAAGTATTTAAAATCGCTGTTCACAGTTCTGAAAATGCCTTTTGCACCAAATTCCAGCAACTGATTTTTACCCAGTGGCGTCTGATAATCGGTTTGCAGGGTCAGCTCCGAGTTCTCATTTTTGTTTTCGTTCTTTAATTTGCTGGCCACCGAGCCCGATTCATTCAGGATGTCAGTGTTAAAGTTGTTTGTAAGGCCCGTACGGCTGTACAATGTCGAAATGCTCCATTCCTGTTGCGGTTTAAAAGTACGGATGTAATCGATATTGAAATCCACAGTTCCCGAAAGATCCTTACGGTCAACTTTGCGCAATGAGCTGTTGTTCAGGATGCTGTTTTCGAACTGATTAATAGTCAGATCCTGTTTCTGGATAAAATTCCGGGTCCCGTAGCGCAGCCCTGCCGATAATGCCTGATTTTTACCCAAATCATAATCCCAACCCAACGAATACTGTCCGAACAGGCCGCGGTCTTTTGCCGTCGAGCTTTGGTTGGTCAGAAAAGAGCTTCCGCCCGAATAGGTCGTCTGATCGAGTACCGAAGTGGCTTTGTTATAAAAAGCGCGACCGAACCCGCCAAGCGTGAAACCCATTTTGCCTTTGCGGTAGCTTCCGTTCAAACCGAGGTTCGAGCCGCGGTTCCCGACGCCCGAATCGACATTCAGCGTCAGCCCTTGCAGGTTGTTCTTCTTGGTAATGATATTAATGATCCCGCCCGAGCCTTCCGCGTCATATTTGGCAGATGGCGAAGTGATCACCTCCACAGATTTGATCATATCGGCCGGAATCTGTTTCAACGCATCGGCAACATTGCTGGCGATAATGGTAGAAGGTTTATTATTGATCAAAACCCTGATATTCGAGCTTCCGCGCAGCGATACATTACCATCCAGATCCACCGAGAGCATCGGCACCTTACGCAACAGATCTGACGCGTCGCCCCCTTTTGAAGTAATATCCTTTTCTGCATTAAAAACCAATCTGTCCACTTTTTCCTCTACCAACGATTTTTCACCCGTGATGGTTACCTCCTGCAAATTCTGCACGCTGGAAGCTAGCCGAATCGATCCGAGCTCCACATCCTTACCGTTTTCCACTTTCACGCTCACGGCCTTGTCTTTGTACCCGATAAAGGAGATCATCAGTTTGTAGGAACCCGGTGCCACTTTCGCGATCGCAAACCTGCCGCTCTCGTCGGCAGTGGTACCGTCAACCGCTTTGTTATCAGCGGCATTGAATAATGCAATACTGGCAAACTCAACACCTTTGGCGGCAGCTGAATCCAGTACAATTCCTGAAATCTTGGAGTTTCCCTGTGCAGGTACCTGCGCGAAGGAATAGTTGTGCGCGGTGGCGAGGAATAACGCCAAAACAATAAATCTGACGGTTGATAGTAAGGGATTGTTCATGGTTTCTATAAATTAATCAGAGAGGGTGCTTTCGCTGCTGTCCTTCTTAAATACAATTCTCAATACAAAGGAAAAACATCCTTCACACTTATTATTTAATAATAGATGGCTCACCCGAATTCATCTGCGAATCGGTACTTTCGGGATACCAAACCCTGCCGGGTGGTGATACACACCCGTCGGGCCGGCAGCCCGAAATATGTGGTACAATTTTGGTGAAGAAGGCAGACAATACCGGGATCGTGCAGGTTCCTGCCCCATTTGTGCTTACTTTTGAAATACGAATGCAAACCGGCGGGGCCGGTTATGTGCTAACTTACTCTTCTGTTCATGAATGATGTTGTCATAGATTTCAGCAAAGTCCACCAGATAAATCTATTCGGAATAACCATTTTGGAGCCGTCAACAGTGCTTTCCAGCCTGATGATGACCGCCGTGTGCATCTATGCCTTTTTCCATCTCAACAAACTCGGCCGCGCGCACCGTATGTACAAGCAAATCCAGTATTTCTTCCTTTTTATGGCCATCGCAACGGCCATCGGCGGAGTCCTTGGACACGGCTTTTTGTATCTGACGGGGAAAGTCGGTAAAATACCTGGCTGGTTTGCGAGCATGATCGCCGTCGCATTGTTCGAAAGAGCCGCCATTTGGCATATCAAGCCGCTGCTGCATCGCCGCAATGGCCTCATTTTAGGTTGGCTTAACTATGCGGAGCTGGCCATTTTTTTTATACTGACATTCATTACCCTCGATTTCAGGATTGTAGAAGTCCACGCATTCTACGGCCTCTTCCTGATGCTCTTCATGATTGAAATCTATGTTTACAAAAAGAAGAAGGACCCAGGAAGCAAAAATATATTCCTTGCGACCCTTATGGGAGCGATAGCCGCCGGTTTCCATGCGCTGAAATTCAGTTTTGGCCCGTGGTTCAACTTTAACGATATTGCGCATATTCCGATGTCGCTTTCCATCTGGTTCTACTACCAGGGCGCCCGCCATATGATCTATTACGGAGAAGAGATGATCGTGCCGGAGGAGGTTATCGAGAACGAAAATTGAAACAAAAAAGCGGATGTCCCCGATCGGAACATCCGCTTTTTTCAGTGCAGGCAAACTTATTTGTTTGGCTGCGGGGTGTAACGCAAATACGGCTTGACGATATTCAAACCTTTTGTAAATTTCTTCTGCGCATCTTCGGTGCTTACCGCAGGCACGACGATCACATCTTCGCCGTCTTTCCAGTCTGCCGGCGTCGCCACGGAATAGTTGGCTGTCAGTTGGAGCGAATCCACCACACGGAGGATTTCGTTGAAGTTACGGCCTGTCGATGCAGGGTAAGTCAGCGTAAGCTTGATCTTCTTGTCGGGACCGATCACGAATACCGAGCGGACGGTTGCTTTTTCGCTCGCGTTCGGATGGATCATATCGTATAGCTGTGCCACCTGACGACCTTCGTCGGCGATGATCGGGAAGTTCACCTCGGTATTGTTTACTTCGTTGATATCCGGGATCCAGCGATTGTGCGAATCCAGATCGTCGACGCTCACGGCGAGCACTTTTACATTGCGTTTTTCAAATTCACCTTTCAAAAGAGCCGTTTTACCCAATTCGGTTGTACAAACGGGAGTAAAGTCAGCGGGGTGAGAGAACAACAAGCCCCAGCTATCTCCCAGCCATTCGTGGAATTTAATGGGTCCCTGAGTAGTATTTGCTTCAAAGTCCGGTGCGATATCTCCTAATCGAAGTGACATAATGGTGAAGGTTTAAAGAATGAAACATTAATCTACTAACATTGTAGAGTAGAACACAAAATTAAAGAAATAGTTTCATTTAACGCCCCATTTCTTCTATTTATAAATCTAACGGCGAACCATTACCCCAGAGGCTACATTACAAGCTGATTATCTTCATTTTAACCAATTTTAACCGCTTTTTAAGGCTTGTTTAATTGCGTTTTAATTGCTGTTTGGCTCCTTTGAGAAACGAAAACCGGAGATGGCTTCTGCCCCTGCTCCGGTCGGCAAACAGACTTTGTAAAACGCTAGCAGCCTCAGCACATGACAGTCCCGAACAACTCTTTCGACGAACAAACGGTACTGCATGAATTGAAGCATTTTTTGCCGGTATTGTCGCCGGGAAGGGCATTTACCTACCAGAATCCACTGCGCGCTTTTCAGGGGCAAAACTTTTTTGACGCGGTGCGGCAAGCCTCCGAAATGCTGGGCTACCGCGCTTTGCTGTCTCTGGAAGAATACCGCTCGCTCTATAATTCCAAAAGAGTGAAACCGGATGTCCTGGAAAGGGTGCTCGTCGAGAAAAAAGGCGCTGCCAATACATTTGAATGGCAGGACAAAATATTAATGAAAAAATTTCCGGCTGAATCTCCGCCAAGGATCGGCAAACTGAGGGCTAACTGGCAAAGGCAATACAAAACCGATCCGGATGCCCGTGTCCATCCGAGATTGTTCCGGATTTTGGGAAACTATCTCGACTACGGTGTTTCGGACTGGAAATTCCCGGTACGCGGACAGAGCTTTCTCGATTCCATGCGCGAAATAGAATCGAACAGCTTTGTCAGCGCATTCAATACGCCCCGGGCGCGGAACCTGCTTTTGTACACCAGTCCCTCGATCAGCGATTTGCTGACGGTTATTGTCGGGGATGAAACGCTTTTCAAACAATACCTTTTCGACCAGCAGTTTGCCCACCGCGGCTGGTCCGGGCTGGTAGCGACTTTGGAAGCAGACCGGAAAGCCTTATCCAATGGTGGCCAAATTACCCTCCACGATATCATCCTATTCGAGCTGCTGCTGGAAATAGATGTACTGGATGGTCGCCTGGACAAGCATTGGGAGCCGCTCGCTCACGGACTTCCGGACCGTCCCCAAGATTTGTTCGCACCGGTTCCGGGCACCGAAAAGAGCGAAGTACTCGCCATTTGGCAGCAGGCCGTTGAATGGAGTTATTATGAGGGGATACTGGCTGACTTGCGCCGGGATTCACAAAACTCCCCGTATCAAACCGGTGGGCACATTCCATTGACTATGGTCGCCAATGCGGCGGATTCCCTTTGCATCATCGGCAGGCCGGCGCTGGCCCGGAACGTTGGCACAGGCCAGCGGGCATTTCGGCATGGATATGACTTCGCGCTTGACCCCGACGGAGAAGTATTGGAAAAGGTTCTTGACACAGTGGTACCCTCGTTGGGCGCGGCAAATCTCGAATACTTCTTCTCGCGAACGGGACTGGTGGGAACAGACGTAGAGAATACCCTTACAGATCAGATGATCGGACTGTTTGGGGTAGCCGACAGCTCCCGGAGCGATTTGCGGACGGGCTTACCCGCCGACCTAACCATGGGATTCGAACCCGTGCGTTTGCTGTGCATCGTAGAACAGTTTCCCGATACGGTGCTGAAAGTGATCTACCGGCTGAATTCTGCGCATTGGCTGTTGAACGAATGGGTGCACCTGGTGGTCGCCGATCCGGTCTCTCATGAAATCAGGGTCTTGAAAAACGGAGAAATGGTTGCTTATAAATCGGACCGTCGGTTCCCGGATCGCCGCCCGGTAGAAGATGCCGTGCATTAAAATATTCGCTATCGGTGGCTGGTGATTGGTGAAGCCGCATTAACCGATGATACCGGTCGTCGATAGCTTTTTTGAATGAGAGTATGTTTTGGAATAGTTTCCATTTTGACGGTTTGGCACTAGCCTACCTGACAACCGGGTTCGCTATGACGCTCCTGGCCGTCTGGAATGGTCGCAGAACATTTCGTGGGCACAAGCATTGGGTCCGCTTCGTCTGCACCGCAGTGCTTTTTTGCGTCGGTTACGGATTGACAGTTTTTTCAAGTGGTTTTAAAACATTACTGCTCGGCTGGGAGATGATGGGAATTGCTTCATTTTGGCTCATTATCTTCCACCGCGAGCCCGCGCTTAATAGCCCGTCGTACGGCATTTCGGCGAAAGCCTTCTTTATATATCGCTTGGGTGATGTGGGCTTGCTCCTTGCCATGTGGGCAAGCCACCACCTGTGGCGGGAAAACACGACACTGATCTCGTTTATGCTGCTGGCGACGGCCTCCATGCAATCGTCGCAGCTGCCGTTCTCGTCCTGGCTCCCCCAGGCACTGGAAAATTCCACTACGGCGAGCGCTATCCTGCTTGCCACGCTGACAGTCCAGATGGGTGTATTCCTGTTGCTGCGAAGCTATCCGTTTTGGGAACATCAGCTCTCTGTTCGTGTGCTTGTGGCATTGCTCGGGCTGGCAGCGGCTGGGATGGCGGCAAGTTTTGCCAGGGTGCAGTCCTCGGTAAAGCGGCGCGTTGCTTACATTACGATGGCCCATGCCGGACTCATTTTTATCGAAGTAGCAGCCGGATTTAAGAACCTGGCGCTCATACACATCGCAGCAAATGCATTTCTGAGCGCGTACCGGTTACTGGTCCCGCCACTTCTAATCGATGCGGCCAGTGCGGACCAAGGTATTCCAAATACCAAAACTTGGGAAGATCGGCTGCCTAAAAAGTTGAAATACACGCTTTACATGCTCGATATGAAGGAATGGGGACTGTATTCACGCTTATCCAGGTACTTGCGACAATGACCATATCTATGTTAACCCACCAACCAGATCAACAAACCGAATACCGATTTTCATAATTATAGTTAACCTGTTCGTTTAAGTTTCGGAAACCATCTCATGTTTAAAATGAGATGGTTTTTTGTTTATTTTGAACTAAGCCTGCCTGTTTTGCTTTTTTAGATAAAACCAACCTTTACCCTTGAAACTACCTGTCTATTTGGATAATAACGCGACCACCCCTGTGGACCCGAGGGTTTTGCAGGAGATGCTCCCCTATTTTTCCGACAGATTCGGGAATGCCGCCAGCCGTACGCATTCTTATGGATGGGAAGCTGAGGAATCGGTGGACATCGCGAGAGAGCAGGTTGCCAACCTCATAGGTGCGCATCCGCAGGAGATTGTCTTCACATCGGGTGCCACGGAGGCTGTGAATCTGAGTATTAAAGGTATTTTTGAAAATTCGGAACAAAAGGAAAAGCATATCATCACGGTATGCACCGAGCACAAAGCGGTACTCGACACCTGCAAGCACATCGAACGCCTCGGAGGCAGCGTCACCTACCTGCCTGTCAATGCCAGCGGACTGATCAACCTTGCGGATCTCGAAAATGCCATTACTGCCGATACCATTCTTATCGCCGTCATGTATGCCAATAATGAAACCGGCGTGATCCAACCTATCCGCGAAATAGCTGCTATTGCGAAAAAGCACCATATTGCATTCCTGTCCGACGCCACCCAGGCCGTAGGCAAAGTTCCCCTGAATGTCCAGAACGACGGAATTGATTTGCTCGCGTTGAGCGCTCACAAGATTTATGGTCCAAAGGGTGTAGGCGCACTGTATGTACGCAAAAAAAATCCGGCCGTGGCACTGACAGCCCAGATCGACGGCGGAGGCCATGAACGGAACATGCGCAGCGGCACGTTAAATGTGCCGGGTATTGTCGGGCTCGGACGGGCGTGCGAGATTGCCGAAGCTGAAATGGCCCGTGAAAGCAAGCATGTTGCCGCGCTGAGGAATGCTTTTGAGGTAGAATTGCTGGTGTTGCAGGACATCGAGATCAACGCCGAGGACGCGCGCAGGCTGCCGCATTGTACCAATATTTCGTTTGGACAAGTGGACGGTGAAAAACTAATTTTCGAAGCAGGCAGCGATCTGGCATTTTCGCGAAGCTCCGCCTGCACCTCCGCCACGCTCGAACCCAGCTACGTGCTGAAAGCCATGGGCTTTTCGGACGAACGTATCCACAACTCCTTCCGTTTCAGCTTCGGAAGGTTTTCGACCGAAGAGCATGTAAATCATGCAGTTTCGGTTATTTCAAAGATTGTAAAACAACATCGCCATGAAAGAGATCACGGACATCATCCGGTCGTATGAGCAGGCATTGATCTCGGGCAAGCGCATGGCGCTCGCGACGGTCGTGCACGTGGAGGGCTCCTCGTACAGGCGCCCCGGCGCACGTATGCTCGTGACGGACGATGGTCAGCTTACGGGCGCCATCAGCGGCGGCTGTCTCGAAGGTGACGCATTACGGAAAGCGCTGCTGGCCATTTCTCAACAGAAAAACAAGCTGGTAACCTACGATACCACCGACGAAAACGACACCACGCTGGGCGTTCAGCTTGGCTGCAATGGCATCGTACATATTCTCTTCGAACCCATTAAAACAGATGACGCCGAAAATCCGGTGGAGTTGCTGAAAAAGGTTTCTGCGAAACGGCAGAATGCAGCCCTGGTAACGCTGTTCTCATTACAAACCCGGACAGGCGCACAGCCCGGCACCTGTTTCCTGCACCTGCAAACCGACGATCAGGTAACATGCCACTGCGCCGAACCGGAAATGTATGACCGGCTGCTCGCTGAAACGCTGGTCGCCTACCAACGCGGCGATTCGTTTTTCAAAGCATTCGACCAGTCGCTTACCGGTTTTGTCGAGTATTTTAATACCCCGCCGTCATTGATTATAGCCGGAGCGGGCAACGATACGATCCCGCTCACCGAAATGGCAAGCGTGCTTGGCTGGGATATTGCCGTCGTGGATGGCCGCACCAGCCACGCTACACGTCAGCGGTTTCCCAAAGCCGGAAAAGTGCTGGTATCTCGCGCCGAGGATGTTTTAAAGCACATTACCGTCGATGAGCGGACATTTGTGCTACTGATGACACACAATTACAATTACGACCTCGCATTGCTGAAACAGCTCCTCACTGTCGACGCCTGTCAATATGTGGGTGCATTAGGACCTAAGAAAAAACTGGAAAGAATGTACGCCGAGCTGGAAAATGAGGGAATGGTGATTACCGATGAGCAGAAGGCGAAAGTTTATGGACCGGTCGGGCTGGATATCGGCGCCGAAACCTCCGAGGAAATCGCATTATCCGTGCTGGCGGAGATTAAGGCGGTACTAGGCAAGCGTGCCGGATTTTCCCTTCGCCAAAAGCTAGAGCCTATTCACAACCGGTCCGATCAACGCGTGGATTATACCCGTGATGAAAAGGAAGATTTTCTTTGCGCCGTTCAGACCATCACAAGCTGATTGGCTATGGCACGCGGTAAATATGGCATTGTAATCCTCGCAGCAGGCAACTCCTCCCGGCTTGGCGAGCCCAAGCAGTTGCTTCAATTTAACGGACAGAGCCTGATCCGGCACATTAGCGGGGCTGCGCTGGAAATTGTAGGACATAATGCAATTGTCGTCACCGGTGCCAACTCCGAATTAGTTGAAAAAGAATTGGCAGACCTACCCTGCCGGCGTATCTTCAATGCCGCCTGGCAGGAAGGAATGTCTGCCTCCATTAAAACCGGCATTCATGCGCTGCAATCTCAGCATCCGCATGTTAAAGGAGCAATTCTGGCCGTCAGCGACCAGCCATTTGTTTCCGCAGAAGTTTTCAATGCCTTAATTGACACTTTCGAAGAAACTGCCAAGGGCATTGTTGCCTCGAAATACGGTGATTCGCTGGGAACGCCTGCTTTTTTTGCCGCCTCCTATTTTCCTGCACTGCTACAACTCACCGGGGCGGAGGGCGCTAAAAAGCTCTTCAAGCGCTATTCAGATAACGTTTCCGCTTATGCATTTCCGCAAGGCAGCGTCGATATTGATACGCAGGAAGATTACAAGCGCCTGATCTCAGGCGAGTAAGCCACGCTTCCCGGTTTATACTTCCTCAAAAATATTTTTTTGCGCTACCTGTTGACAATGTCAAATCAACAGTTACATTTGTAGTGTACTATTTAACTAATACACTAAAACAATTGAGCCATGATTCACCTTAACCAGGTTTCTTTTGGGTACAGTAAACGCAACAAGCTTTTTGAAAATCTTAGTCTGAAACTGGAACCCGGCCACATTTACGGGTTGCTCGGCAAAAACGGGGCCGGAAAATCAAGCTTGCTGCGCAATATGGCGGGGCTATTGTTTCCGCGGGAAGGCCAGATTGAAGTCGCAGGCTACGAGCCCCGAAAACGCCAGCCTGCCTTTTTACAGGATGTCTTCTTTATTCCAGAAGAGATTTACCTTCCGTCGGTGACCGTGGAAAAATACCTGGAAATGCTGGCGCCTTTTTATCCAAAATTTGACGAAAAGCAATTCAGAGGGTATATAGCTGAACTAGACATCCCCCATGGCAACAAGCTGACAGGAATGTCTTATGGCCAAAAGAAAAAGGTATTAATCGCCTTCGCGTTAGCTACCAATACCCGCGTGCTCATTATGGATGAGCCTACTAATGGCCTCGATATTCCTTCCAAGAGTCAGTTTCGAAAACTGGTTTCCTCCGCACTGGACAAAGACAGGATAATTCTGATTTCTACGCACCAGGTACGTGACCTCGACAATCTTATCGACGCTATTATTATTCTGGAAGACAGCAAAATCATGATCCGCCACAGTCTGGAAGCTGTTTCTGAACGTCTTTACTTCGGAATTTTGCCCAGCATTGAATACGACGATCGTGTGCTGTATTCAGAACCATCATTGCGGGGCTACAAAGCGGTTTTCGAGAATTCATTACAGGAGGAAAGCCGAGTTGATCTCGAACATTTGTTCAATGCGGTTATCGAAAACCCTGTGCGGATAAGTCAGATATTTGCCCACTAACACCATGAGACTGATCATTATGCTCCTGCTCATTGGCCTCGGGCTGATACTCCGGCACTTATTATCATCACTTGTACCTGTCCATTCGTCTCTAATTCTTTCACTATGAATCAGACATTCAACATACACCGCTTTACTCTCATGCTAAGGATCGATTGGGCCGACAAAGGCAAAAATTATTTGCTGATGGCCGGTGTATTGATCTCCTGCCTGCTAATACTGATGGTACCCGTTGCATTATCCGACGAGTACGGGAATTTCCGGGAAGTACTGCATTACTTTGCGCTGATTATGGTCCTGCTTCTCGGGGGCAGCCTCTATACCAGCAACGCATTCTCTCAATACTCGGCGTCCGACACGGGTATAGCGGCAACAATGCTTCCTGCTTCGGGGGTTGAGAAATTTCTCAGTTCGCTGTTGATTAATCTCCTTTTTGTCATTTCATTTCTGGTCTTTTTCTGGCAATTCCACTATTGGATCATAGACATCGCCAATAAGAATCTTCCCGCCAGCAGCGACAAATACAGGTATATCCCGGAAGATTTTATGCTCTATTCTACTTATTCCTATTTTGGTATTCAAAGCGCGGTTTTTTTGGGCTCTGTCTATTTCAGGAAATCGGCCTATATCAAAACTGCGGCTGTGTTTATCGGATTTGCCTGTATCCTGACGTTGATAAACCTCATGTTCGCCACCAGGCTTGCCTCAAATCCTTCCAAGATCGTGGCCTTTCCGCTCACGGGCTGGAAGCTTTGGTACTATTCCAAAGATGGTATGTCCCAGCCCGAATACGTCGCCGGATTTTACCACCTCACATTTCCTCCCGAAATGTTTACCGCGTTACAGATATTTTCCGTGTTCATTGCCCTGATGCTTTGGACGTGCGCATACTTTCAGATGAAAGAAAGAGAAATTTAATACCACTATTTATGGAATTCAAAGATAAACAAGCCATTTATCTGCAAATCGCCGACTACATCTGCGAGCAGATACTTCTAAGCAAATGGCCGCCCGGAGAACGCATTCCCTCTGTAAGAGACCTTGCTTCCATGATGGAGGTTAATCCTAACACGGTTATGAGAACCTATGACTTCCTTCAAAACAAAGAAATCATATTCAACAAGCGGGGTATAGGCTACTCCGCCGACGAAAAGGCCAATGAAAAAATACTGGCCTACCGGAAGGAGCGCTTCATAGCAACCGAATTACCCGATTTTTTCAAGACCATGTATTTGCTCGACATCGGAATAGAGGAGCTGCAAAGCCGTTATCACAAGTTCATCGAAGAAATGTACCCGTTAACCAAGTAATTCAGAGACTATGAAAACAAGTCATATTCTGCTTATCGTGACCATATCCTTATTCCTTCTTGTCACGCTTTCCTCCAACCTGGTTTTGAAAAGCCAGTTTGACAAAATTGACAAGAATGATCCGTTTTACGGATTTTCGAAACATCAGATCAAACCCTTTCAATATGTGAAATTACAAGGCAAGGACGTCGGGTTAACTGAAATTCGCCAGGGGCCAGTTGCTGAGATCCGAATGATTACACTGCCGAAGTACCTGCGATGGGACTACTCGGGAGATACCTTGGTATTGACGTACACACCGGAAACAAATCAGGGTTATCGGCCAAGAGGTGGTACCTATGGCTCACTTCCTTCCTTTTACGTGATGACACCAACGCTTAAAGGTATCATTTCGGACAACGTACGGTGCAAAGTGAGAAACTACAAATTCGGAGATCTGCTAGTGCAGCAAAAGGGTGACGGTCTCTTTTTCGCGGGCAGCTCAATCGACAACCTAACGGCGGATGTGGCAGCAAATGGCTATCTCAAACTCGCTCAGGATAACCAGATCGGAACCGCTGATATAACTGTGCACGACAGTAGTGCATTGAGCGCGGATAAGGACATGTTTAGGCGATTTAACGCCAAAATCGACAGTTCAGCTTACATTAGTATGCCGGGAAGTATGCTTAAAAAGATGATGACGGGCAATAAATAACCCCGAGGTGATCCCCGGGGCTTGATTCTCTATTTCAAACTTCACACTATTTAATCCCCAACATCAAACTCGTACTGCCGCCTGCATTCGTGGTCGGCAGTATACCATTCCATTTGGCGACCCATTCCTGCTGAATGAGTAACGGGGTTATTGTTTTTTGTCTTAATTGGTTTGCTTCCGCTTCGGCCCTTGCTTTAATCAATGTTGCCTTCGCCTGCCCCTCCGCACGTGCGATGATAACTTTTGCCTCGGCTTCTGCTTGCTTGGCCTGGTTTTCGGCTTTTAACCGCGCCTGGATCGAGGCGTTTTTTTCGTCGATCATCTGGCGGAGCGATGGCGGCGGGGTGATGGCAGATGTCAGCTGATCGTAAATGAAACCGTCTTTGCCCAGGGTTTTGGTCAATACATTTTGTACCCGATCTTCGAACACTTCCCGGTTGGACATGACGCTGTCAGATGTAAACGAGTTGGCCACAATACGGTAAGCGTCGTAAATGGTATTCTTCATAAAACCCTGCTGAATTTCCGCTAACGGTCGTCTGTATTGGCGGTAAATCTGTGGCACTTTGTCCGGGTTAATGTGGTAGTTCAATTTCGGATCGACTTTGAATTCGGCCGCATCCTTGGTAGTAATCACAAATGACTCGTAATCAACACTCTGCGTGTAAGTCGGAAACTCCACAATCTTTGTGGTCCAGGCGTTGTACCAAACACGGCCTGTTACTAAAGTAATGTTGTCGACGCCCTTATCGCTACCGTAAAGGTTAATGCGGATACCGACATTACCAGCATCGATATTTTCGAACGAAAATGGTTGTATGGCAAGCGCCATAATAAATACAATGAGGGTCAGAACTCCGATAATAATGTTTCGCTTCATATTCGATTTACAGTTTAGATTTCAATTGGTTTACAATTTGTCCCAGGACAATATAGAGGAAATAAAAAGAGAGCCCGATAATCGCGAGGCCGGCAAAAACGAGCAAATCGGACTGGGCGTTGACGAGCCGGAGGGCGTAGGTTACCACGATGACAACCGCCGCGATTTTCAGAATGTGTATCATGTGATCGAGGTTTGTTTTGTGTAAAATTAATACGCAGGTGGATCAACGGCCGTTAGATTTTATCTAATGGTGCTGCGCATTGTTGAACGCTTCAAAAACCCCATAAACAGCACAAAGCGCGCCGACGGATCGACGCGCTTCGCAGCATTGGAATAATAATATAATGCTTAAAGCAGAGCAGCCGCAGCCTCATCGACAAACCAATGCAACTGCCCTTTTACAGGCTGAATGATCTGCGACGGATAGAGATCTACATTCTTTTCTCCTTTCAAAACCTGTTTTAAAACCTCGGCTTTACCCGCACCTGCTGCCAGGAAGGCCACGCACGCCGCATCATTTACGACCGGGGCCGTGAGGGTAATGCGGTACATGTCCTGAGCTTGCAGGAAAAAGGAAGTAGCAAGTGCGTTCTGTTCGTGGATCACTTCCGTTCCGGGAAAGAGCGACAATGTGTGGCCATCATCCCCCATTCCAAGCAGTACAAAATCGAAAGTGGTTTCGGAGCCTTCGAAATAGGTTTTAACTATTTCCTCATATTCGGCTGCCGATTCCTCAGGGGTAATGTCCGTGCGCATGATGTGGATGTTTTCAGCCTTTACAGGCACTTTATCCAACAGTTCATCATAACACATTTTGGCATTATTCCTTGAATCTTCAAACGGAACCGCACGCTCGTCACCCCAGAAAAAATGAAGTTTTTCCCAGGGAATCGATTCTTTGTAAGGCGATTCGGCCAGCAATGCGTACAGAGCTTTCGGCGTGCTTCCACCCGAAAGAACGAAGGTGAAGCGGTCCTGCTTTGCAAGCACTTGCTGAATGTAATTATTAATCCATTCAGCAAGGCTGGCACTTAATGCTTTGGTATCCTTCTCGATATGCAACTCCATAGCTTACGGGGTCGGTGGCAGGTTAAGCCAGGTATGTCCGTCGCGGGCGATGAGTGCATCGGCGGCATCCGGGCCCCATGAATCCGGCGCATAGTTCGGGAAGTCCTGTGGCGGACGGTTCTCCCATGCTTCGAGCACGGGCATGATCACGCGCCATGCTGCATCCACCTGGTCGTTACGCATGAAGAGCGTCGCATCGCCTTCCATTACGTCCAGAAGCAACGTTTCGTACGCCTCGGGTGCGTGCTCGCCTGCTACTGCGTCGTAATCAAAAGTCATATCCACTGGATCGAGCATCATTGTTTGCCCCGGGCGCTTGGCCTGGAAGCGAATGCTGATGTCCATATTAGGTTGAATGCTGATGGTCAGACGGTTGGAACGCCATGTTTCAGCAGATTCAGGCGGGAATGCATAATGCGGCGCCTGTTTGAAATGCAAGGTAATATGGGTCGCTTTCTGGTTAAGGTATTTACCGGTTCTTACATAGAACGGTACCCCCTGCCAGCGCCAGTTATCGATATAGAATTTCACAGCCGCGAAAGTATCGATATTCGACTGCGGGTTCACGCCTTCTTCCTGACGGTAACCGACCACTTTCTCGCCTTTTTTCCAACCACCCGAATATTGTCCGCGAACGGCAAAATCGTGCACCTGCTCCTTGGTAATGCGACGGATCGCATTCAGCACGTCCACCTTTTTGTTACGGATTTCATTCGCATCGAACGATACCGGCGGCTCCATCGCGATCATACATAGAATTTGCAGAATATGGTTCTGCACCATGTCGCGCAATGCACCAGCGTGCTCGAAGTAGCCTCCGCGACCTTCCAGACCTACCGCTTCGGCAGCCGTGATCTGAATGTGGTCGATATAGTTGCGGTTCCAGAGCGGCTCGAACAATGCATTGGCAAAACGGAGCGCAAGGATGTTCTGTACTGTTTCTTTACCAAGGTAATGGTCGATGCGGAAGATCTGCTCCTCTGCAAACATGCTTGAAAGCAGCAGGTTCAACTCGTGGGCGCTTTCCAGATCATGCCCGAAAGGCTTTTCAACTACAATACGGGTTGTGCCCTTGTCTCCGCAGATCTTCAATGCACCGAGTTTCTGAGCGATAGAAGGAACCAGCTGGGGCGCAACTGCGAGGTAGAATATTACATTGGGATGCACACCCCATTCTTCTTCTTTTTCCTTTACCAGATCGGTGATTTTGTGGTAAGCTGCCGCGTCGTCGCCATCCATTTGCAGGTACGAAACGTGCTGCGTAAAATCCGTCCAGTGACCATTTTGCTTGCCTTTGCGGCGCGAGAATTTCGTCACGCCGTCGAGCAGGTGCTCATGGTATTTTTCATTGGAATAAGCACTCCGGCCGATACCTGCGATCGCGAATTGATCGGGCATCCAGTTATCCAAAAACAAGTTATAGAGCGCGGGAGTGAGTTTCCGGTAGTTGAGGTCCCCGCTTCCGCCGAATATGAAAAGTACCGAGGCAGGGGGACGTTTATTGCTTTGCATAAAATTTCTGATTTATTGTTGACCCCATTCTGTATGGAAAGTACCTGGGATATCGGTACGTTGGTAGGTGTGTGCGCCGAAATAATCGCGTTGCGCCTGGATCAGGTTCGTCGGCATATACGCTGTTTTGTATGCGTCGAAATAAGCCAGCGACGACATCAATGCAGCAGCCGGGATCCCCGACTGGGCGGCAAAGGCGATCAATTTTCGCGTATTACCTTCCACAGACTTAACCAATGCAGCTACCTCTTGGTTCAACAGAATATTGGACAATTCCGGGGTTTGCTTGTAGGCGTTCGTAAACACGCTGAGGAGCGACGAACGGATGATGCAACCACCTCTCCAAACGCTCACTACGTCGGTCAGCGGGATTTCCATTTGCAGGTCTTTCGAAGCCTGAAACAACATGGCAAGTCCTTGTGCGTAAGCCAGAACAGTGGCAAAATACAGCGCGTCGTGCACCTGCTGGATCAGTACCTGGGTTTCTTCCGAAATCGCATTGCTCGCGCCGTATAGTTCAGCAGCAACTACTCTTTCATCCTTGTAACCCGAAAGCGTGCGCATTGCCACCGCCGTATCGATCACCGGAACAGCCACCGGCAGCTCCATCGAGTCTTGCGAAGTCCATTTACCGGTTCCTTTAGAACCTGCCTTATCGGAGATCACGTCAACCAGGTGAGCGTCGGTCTTGTCGTCTTTTTGCAGGAAGATATCGGCGGTAATTTCCACCAGGAACGATTGCAGGTCGCCCTCGTTCCAGCTTTTGAATACTTCGTGAAGTTGCTGGTTGCTCAAACCGGCCTTTTTCAGGATCGCGTACGATTCGCTGATGAGCTGCATGATCGCATATTCGATACCGTTATGCACCATTTTCACATAATGGCCTGCGCCCTCTTTTCCGAGGTAAGCCACACAAGGCTCGCCGTTCACTTTGGCTGCGATCGCTTCCAGCATTGGCTGCACGTGCGCATAAGCCTCCTTATCGCCGCCCGGCATAATACTCGGGCCGGTACGCGCACCTTTTTCACCGCCTGAAACGCCAATTCCCATAAAATGGATATCCTTTTCACGGAGGTATTTCACACGACGGAGCGTATCTGTATAATGGGAGTTTCCTCCGTCAATAATAACGTCGCCTTTTTCAAGAAGCGGTAACAGGGATGCGATAACATCGTCGACCGGCTGACCGGCAGGGACCAGCATCATCACCTTGCGGGGACGTTGCAACAGCTGGATCATCTGGGCAAGTTCTGAAACGCCCTTAACGGTTGTGCCCGGGGTGGCACTGGATTCCAAAGCAGAATTTTTGGTTTCGTCCTTATCGAAACCGATAACAGAGAAACCATGATCGGCCATGTTCAGTAACAGGTTTCGGCCCATTACACCCAGTCCAATCATCCCAAAATCGAATAAGTTCTGTGACATAGATTAAACGTCTTGAATTAAGAAGCTGCAATATCAGGGTTTTTCAAAGACCAGCTTACATCTTCATTGAGAATCTGTTTAAAATTTAAATTGTTCTTAAGATTTTATTAAATTCACCCTTACTATGGTTATTTCATAGTTAGTTAAATAGTCAATAATAACTATACACATTACTATGTACTACAAACTAATCCGGGTCGCCATACTGGCTGTCCTCGCGTCGTGCAATGCGTTTTCACAAGATTCGCTTGTTATCAAAAACCGCTTCCTGGAAAGAAAATTCACTATTGGTGATAATTCTTTCTACACATCGCGCTTCCAGCATCTTCTGACGAGCAAAGATTACAGTCGCCCTGGCTCGGAGGAGTTTTATTTTACAATTAATGGTACGCCCGCGAGCAGTAACGGCACGAATGGATTATTTAAATACAGCAAGCATACATCGGCAAGAACCGGTGACGGAAGTCAGAAAGTAACTATACAACTGGTTGGTAAGCAAGGCTCTGACGCAGAAAATGTAGTAGTGGATTTAAACTACATGGTTTACGACGAACTGCCGGTTGTCAGAAAGCAGCTCAGCATCACCAATAAAGGCCCGAAACCCATTGCCATTGCCGATCTGGAAGTCGAACGGCTTAACCTGGTACCAGTTTCTTCCCAACAATCTGAATTATACACCAACTACGGTTCCCGCTTCGCCTAGCGCCCCTACAGCGGATTCGCCCTATTCCAAATATACATTCCTGTCGCTGGCGTCCGTCAAACCAATCCTAGTCGGCGATTCGAGAAAGCTTCCGCAAGAACTCAAACCATGGTATCTGAAATGGAACACCTGGTTTAAAATGATGGATAAGAAATACCAGTTTACGCGCTTCTCGTACGTTTCCGACATTTTCCAGCGGCCAACGATGAGTAACTGGGACGGCGTTTACAAATTCAACAAAGAAAAACAGGGTGGCGTGTTATTCTTTTTCCGCAATGGATCGGTGGAAAACTCCCGGACGTTTGCATTTCCCCTGGCTGACGCATCCGGCAAGTACCGGCTATTCTCGCCAGAGAACGGAAAGGATATGGGCGTTTACAATGGGAAGAATTAATTGAAAAAGGCATTGCTGTTCAAATTGAGAAGCAATTCGATGCCCGGGTTCTCGGAATTGAGAAAGTGAAGTGATATAGCATCGGCTTAGTAGGAAACGATCGAACAAATTAGACAAATAGACGTAAAAAGAAAGTGACAAACATTCTATATTTACGCACTAAATGCATCGGCTATGAACAGAGTTTTAATCGCCGACGATCACGATATCGTCCGGTTCGGGTTGACGATGATGATCCAGGACACATTTCCAGGCTGTAAGTCCGATGAAGCCTGGGATGCGGAGAGTGTCAAGGCCCTGATGAAGCAGAACGAATATTCGCTGCTTTTGTTGGACCTGGTAATGCCCGACACCGACCCTAATGTTTTGCTTCACCATATCAGGAACTTCCATCCCGGCACCCGTGTGCTGATTCTTTCCATGAATGACGAAGCCTTGTACGGCGCACGCTTTATCCACTTGGGAGCGCATGGATATATTAAAAAGGATGCCCAGAAAGAAGAAATCAGGAAAGCCATACATACGGTACTAGCCGGCAAAAAGTACGTCAGCCAGGAGTTGGGGGATGCATTGGTACAGGAATCGCTTGACGGGAAAAGGGCTAACCCTTTCGAGCGGCTGAGCGCGAGGGAGTTTCAGGTGGCGATGCATCTTGTACAGGGATATTCCCAGAAACAGATTTCCGAGATGCTGCAGGTGCAATACGGCACAGTGAATACGCTCAAACAGCGCCTGTTTGAGAAGCTGAACATCGAACACCACAAAGACCTTACCGAACTGTCCCTCCTTTACGGGCTTTGACCGCCACTTTTTCCTGACGCCCCACCCGGTGCAGCGGAATACCACTAACCATAACCGTGGTCCCCTCTCCTTCCGTGCTTTGGATCGTTAATCGTGTGTTCAGACGGGCCGCAAAGTCGCTGATGAACTGGTATCCCAGCCGCTCTCCGGAATCGAATTCGCTGACTGTCCCGGCTTTTCCGATCAGTTCGTTGATCTTTTGGAGCACATCGGGCCGCATACCTTTGCCCGTATCCGATACGCGGATGACGCAAGTGACGTCGCTGTCCCGGCTACAATGGATGCTGATCGTCCCCCCACGTGTATGCTTGTGCGCATTCTCGATCAGGTTACGCAGTATCGCTTTCAACAGCTCTTTGTTGGTATACAACGCATACTCTTCTTCTGTTTTGAATTCGAAAGCATTGTCATGGAGTTTCAACAATTCCTTGGAAAAAGTTTCGAGTTCCTCCACGAGTGATGTCAGCGAAAAAGCGGTTTTCTTCAAATTAAACTGTTCGTCCTGCACCCTTGCCCAAAGACTGAATTCGTCGACGAAAGCATAAATTTTCCGGCTTGTATTCTTCATTTGCTGGCTTATTGAGCCCGCTTTCTCTGTTTGATCGGACATTACCGCTTCGTAATTAGCTTCCGACAGGTATCCCAAAAAATGCAGCGGCGATTGCAAATCGTGCCCCACCATCATTAGCATTTTCTCTTTGAGTCGGTTGGCATTGTTCAAATGCTCCGTTCTCGACGCCACTTCCTGAGCCAGTTCACGGTTACGCTGAAGGAGGTAGGCATATCTTAATTTGACGATCATATAAATCAGCAATGCGATCGCGAGCAGGATAATCAGTTTAAAATAAAATGTCTGGTAAAAAAATGGACGGACGAACAGCGGAATGCTCGTCGTGATGACATTATTGACACCGAAACCCGCCTGCTTCCTGAGTTGCAGGCTGTAATTGCCGCGCGACAAACTGTTAAATACCATGGTGTTATCCTCCTTCAACGGCTGCCAGGCACTGTCCAGTCCGGTGAGCCTGTATTCCAATTGCTGATTGGCGGGATTTCCAAAAAACGGCGATGCAACCTGCACTTCCAGGTATTTGAAATCAGGATCCAGCTCAATGGCTTGTCCGCCGGAATACTGGGGTTTCCCGTCAATCAATAATTTGTCAATCATGATTTTATTGACGGGAAGCAACTCCTGAATCGCATCGGGGTAAAACTGGACCAGCCCGTCGATGGATGGGAACGAAAATTTACCATTACCTAAAACGACAGCGGAAGGGGTACAACTGCCATTGAACTCATTCGTGTTAAAGCCCGATTCCTGTTTGAAACACTGGTAATAGACCTCCCTGGCTTTTCCTGATATGAAAAGGTCGAGATCGGCCTTTCTGCACCGGAACAAACCATTATTGGTACTCATCCACATAAATCCGCTGTGGTCCTCCATAAATGAATGGACATCTTTGAGCGAGCCTTTCTTATCCAATGGCAGCTTAATGACCCGGCCCTGTCGGATCGCATAGAAACCTTTGCCGGTAGTACCAACCCAAAGCACCTTGTTCCGATCGAGATGTAAGGTTTCGATGTTATAATCTTCGAGGCTTTTATAGTGAATCTGCTTTCCGGTTTTCACATTTAATTGAGCCATAATCCGCGCTCCAGCGATCCAGAAATGCTCGTTATCGGCGGGTAAAAAAGTTTGCACCGATTGTTCGGGGCCACAATGCTCGGGCAACCATCGCAGGGAGTCGCCATCCACATACCTCAGGCGCCGCCCGGCAGAGGTCAATATCCAGATGCGGCCGTCGGGCGATTCCCGGATACACCTGCTCCCCAATCGGTTATGCAACGCCCTCAATTCACGCAGGTTTTCGTCCATCTCAACCAATAAAACCCTGAACGAGACATCGGATATGACATGCACCCTATCCATCCAGTAATGCCCACGCCTGTCCCTGAGCACGCCCTGAAACGGCCCTACATTGAAAGGATATCCTAAACGCGACGCTCCCGGGTAAAGAAGACCATAAGCAGTAAGCACGCCCGAGTCGCCGTAGGGCACCTGCGGGTAAAAGTTGCCGAACCCATTGGTGTGCCTATAAGCTGCAAACTGCTTGCGGCGCACAATGGACACGCCGTGCGTCCCTGTCCCTATCACGTACATGTTCAGTTTGGGGTAGCTGCGAAAAATCGTAACCTCCGACAAATCTGCCTCCAAGACCAGCGTAGCCTTCAATTCATTGTGACCGGCGTCCGTAAGCTGGTAAATAGCCTTGTCGGTGTGATAAAACAGCAGGCTATCCTGTTCCAAAAGGCCCTGAACCCGAGGGGAATGGTTTGCGGGTAAGCCGGTTATCCTGACCGTCGTTCTCTTCTTGTCGGCATCGATACACGATATCACTCCGGGCTTTACAAGGACATAGCATTTAAGCTTCCGTATTGCCCAGAAACTAACGGAAGAATTATACACCAGTTCAGGCAAAACCATGGCCCAGCGAAGCTTTTCTCCGGAAAATAATGACAATGAGTAGTCCTGGACTGCGAGATAGTCCTTTTGAAACCGGGCGATTCTTCCCAGATAAGCCTTGTCTGTTATTTGCTGCATCCGGCCTTTGTTGTCGAAAGTTAACTTGGCCCAGCTTTCATCGACGAAACAAACCAATCCGGCTGTGTCCAGCGCCACGCTCCTGATCCGGTTGGATTTCATCAAAGGAAAATGATCGGCATCGTATACCTTGAACCGCTGCCCGTCAAAGCGCACCAGTCCGCTTTCGGTGCCGATCCACAGGAACCCGTCCTTATCCAGTTCTATGCCCTTGGCGCTGTTTTGTGGTAATCCGTTCTGGCTGGTATAATGCGTGATATGGTAATCTGAGATTGCAGCAGACACGTTAAATGCCACTAAAAAAACAATGAAGAGCAAGGCAGTGATTCGGGTGGCAAGCCAAGGCATATTGTAGGTAATTTTTACACAATATACATCGATTTTGTATTGGCATAACTACAAAAACATTCTACGAATAACTACAAGTAAGAGAGGGGCTTTATTACAAAAAGTTCTTACACTTCAATACAAACCACTTCGCGGCCAACCGCCAATTTTGACGCTGCTAATTTCAGCTCAACTAATCGTTTCTACTATGAAAAAGTCCTACGCACTGCTTGCAGGCACTTTGCTTGCAATATCCTTTCAAACCCATGCCCAAACCAAAGTAGGCGGCGCCGGAGCGCCCGACAACAGCGCCATGCTGGAAGTAACCAGCGGAACGGGTAACAACAAAGGTTTGCTGGCACCACGGCTCACCACCGCGCAGCGAGATGCGATCGTAAACCCCGCAACTGCTTTAATAATCTACAATACTACCACGAACCAATTACAGGTAAACACAGGCACACCGGCCGCACCGATATGGACGTCTTCCAGTGTCAGCAATGCGTGGAACCTCAGCGGCAACGCGGGCACCAATCTGGCTACAAACTACGTCGGCACTTCGGATGCGCAACCGTTGGTATTCCGGACAAATGCTTTGGAACGCCTGCGGATAACGGCAGCAGGCAACATCGGTATCAACAATGGGGCACCGCTTGTGCCGTTGTCATTTGCCTCGACGGAAGGCCCGAAAATATCGCTGTATGATGGGGGCAATGCGACAGAAAATTATGGATTTGGCATTACAGGCGGTAAGCTCAACTACCATGTCATGACTGGCGCTAACCATCAGTTTTATGTCGGAGGAAAAAACGGAGACGGCACTGAGCTCATGCGTATACAGGGCAATGGTAATGTTGGTATAGGTACAGGCACACCAGCTGCAAAGCTCGACGTGAACGGAACCGTACGCATCGCGGGCAGCACCGGCACCCCCAATGCCATTACCGGCCGCGACGCATCCGGGAACATTGGCAATATCAGCCTGGGCGCAGGTTTGTCGCTAACGTCAGGCGTGCTGTCGGCATCCGGCGGATCTTCGGGCTGGTCGCTGACAGGCAATACGGGCATTAACCCAAACATTCAATACCTCGGAACTACCGACGCGCAACCACTACTGCTTCGTACGAATTCAGCGGAACGATTGAGAATCACTCCCACGGGTAACATCGGTATCGGCACCCCGGTACCACTTGTGCCCCTTGCTTTTGCTTCGGCAGTAGGCCCCAAACTTTCATTTTTCGACGGCGGCGCCAATGACCATGTTGGTTTTGGTGTCAGTTCGAATCAGTTTAACTACCACACGGTTCCCGGTGCCGACCATGCATTTTTTGCGGGCGGTAAAAACGGGGATGGGACAGAACTATTCCGCATTAAGGGCAATGGTAATGTAGGTATCGGCACTGCCGCGCCAGCTGCCAAGCTGGATGTAAACGGTACGGCGCGCATTGCTGGCAGCGCGGGAACACCTACTTTCATCACGGGTCGCGACGGCACGGGTAATGTAGGCAATATTACTTTGGGTGCTAACCTTTCCCTAGCCAATGGGGTATTGTCGGCATCAGGCGGTGGCGCCAGCGGCTGGGGACTTACCGGTAATGCAGCCACCAACCCGGCTACCAACTACCTGGGCACCTCAGATGCGCAGCCGCTCGTCATGCGCACGAATGCGGCCGAACGTATGCGCATCCTCGCGGACGGGACCGTCAGCATCGGCACGGATACGCCACACCCCAGCGCTAAGCTGGATGTGAGTCTCGGGAATATGCACCTTTCACCCAGGTATGGCATCCGCTGGGCTGAGAACGATGACGCCGAAAGGATTTATATGTATCCCGCATTGGGACTACCGGGCAATAACCTATATGTGGAAGCGCGGGAAAATATGGTATTCATCACCGACCGTAACAATACACGTATCAACAGCAACGAAATTGGTTTTATATGGGCCACCAACGGAAGCTGGATCGATGGAAAAACGCCGTCGGAATGGATGCGCCTGACCGATATCGGAAGACTGGGAATCGGCACTACGGCACCGGCTTATCAACTGGATGTGGTGGGCGACATTAATGCATCCGCCTCCGTGCGTGCCAATGGCGTGGTACTTACCTCCGACGTCCGCCTGAAACGCAATATCAGCAGTACCCGTCACGGTCTGAGCACGGTAATGAACCTGCGCCCTGTGGAGTATGATAAGAAAAACAGCGTGGAAGCTTCGGACTACAACCGCCATGAGATCGGATTCGTAGCGCAGGAAATTCAAAAGGTGCTGCCATCACTGGTAAGCGAAGGGAATGATGCGCATAAAACGCTCTCCGTTTCCTACACGGAGCTGATCCCGGTATTGACCAAAGCCATACAGGAACAACAGGCGCAAATTGAGGCGCTGAAAGCCGAGAACCGGGAATTGAAAGACACCCAGGCTGTTACCGCTCAGTTAGTAGAGCGTGTGAAACAAATGGAGCAGATAATGGGGGTTAAAGGGGCCCACGGCGGCACAAAGGCTGTCAGCAAATAGCTTCCATGCATTCCATTCATTTAAAAACAGCCATTATGAAACGACTCAACCTATTAACCCTGATCTCTGTGGTAACGGTTACCGCGCTGGCAGGCTACGTAAGGGCGCAAAACACGACCTACGGTGGTGCCGGCGCCCCTGCGAATGTCGACGGCGGCTATTTCAGCGACTACTCCCCCGGGGGCACGATCGTGCTCGCGAATGGTGCCGTCACATTGACGAACAATGCGACCTACGAACACGGCAACAACCTGTTGCAAGTGGACGGCCCCTGGACCTCGACGGCCAGCCTGGACCTCTTCCTTGCCACCGGTGCCATCAGCGGCAGCGTAGCGCCCTCGTTTTCGAACGCGCAATTCAACATCGGGACTGCGAATACGATGGCCATCACCAACACCCAGGGCGTAAACATCACAGGGAGTTTGCAGTTCAACAACGGTATCACTACAACAGTACGCAATACACACATTAGCAGCGCGCTTCATTTCGGTGACGGCGCTACCTATACGGGCGGGGATGCGGACGCGCAGCACGTCAACGGCTACGTAACCAAGGCTGGTAACGACGCGTTCGTATTTCCCGTTGGCAGCGGTACCGACCTGCGAAAGGTTACCATTTCGGCTCCCACAGCGGCAGCTACGATCGGTACCGCATGGTTTGCCGGAAGCCCCGCTACTGTAACTGACCCTTCGGACGGCGGTACGCACAGTCTTACAGCGCTGGCGTCTACCCTGAAAGCGATCAGCCCGGCAGGTTTCTGGGATTGGGCTAACCTGGCAGGCAGCGACGATAATATCACGGTGACTGTTTCCATTCCGGACGTCTCCGGGTTCACTCTGCCAGCCAACTTACGGCTTGCCGGTTGGGACGGCACACAGTGGCTTTCACTGACCGCCGGTTCCAATGCAACCGGAAATATCGAAAACAGTATCCTGAGCGGCGTCATACCGGCGGGGGTTTCCATCACGGCCCTCGCTATCGGCAGTTCGGAGCCGCCGCTTCCCGTGACGCTCGTCAGCTTCACGGCGCGGGCCTCTGAAAACACGAGCTTACTCGAATGGGAAACGACCGAGGAAAAGAATGCCTCGCATTTCGAGATACAAAGAAGCAGCGATGCTAAAAACTTCGAGGCAATCGGACGAGTCGATGCGGCGGGCGAAAGCAAAGTGTTGGTCAGGTATAACTTTACCGACCCGACTCCCCTGCCGGGTGTAAACTACTACCGACTGAAACAAATCGACCTGGCAACGGACCGTGGCGACAATGCCTTTTCTTTTTCGAGAACGGTTTCGGTCAGGTTTGATGCAAATGTCAAAATCAGTGTATACCCCAATCCAGCGACCGACCTGCTTCGCATCGAATCGACCAGGCAACTGGATTCGATTGAGATATTTACCCTCAATGGTACTCGTGTGACCAATGGCGAGGCTGCTCAAATGCCTGCATCAGGATCTGCCACCGGGTTCAGAAAGGAGGTAAATATCAGCGCACTCCAACCGGGAGTTTATCTTGTTAAAGTTCATGGACAAGCCTTTAAGATTGTGAAGCAATAGAATGCACGAATTGGAAATGAAAAGCCACTTACGCGTGATTGTAGGTGGCTTTTTGGTGCTTTAACCACGACGACTATGCTTTCCTGGATGAAGCCCTGCTCTTTAAGAGGGAATGGCTCGAATCTGCACTGGCTGATTTCCGTGTTTTCCTCCCTGCCCTACGGTTCCGGTGGGGAACGGATGATGAGTTTGGCAAGTATTGATAAAGGCAGGCTGGGATGTTTTACTCTGCCCGCTTACCTATAATCCTTTAAAAGATGAGATCCATAAGCTCATGGAAGGGATACTAAGCGAGACAAGGGAAGACGGTATGCACATGCGCCTCCATCCCGTCGAAGCCCAAACGCACGATCGTATCGATGCGGCGGGCACCGTTGACTGCGGACTACAAGAAGGACAAGAAGAGCGAGCAGTCGAACGATGACCAAGAGAGAGCCACGCATCTATCGGACACCGTCGACTACTACGCGGCGTGGCGGTGCCTCGCAGGTATCAGGCCGATCGACGGCGACTTCGACATCGAGTTCAAGTAGCCCGAACGGCGACCCGCCACCGCGAGCGGGCGCGCACAGGAGGGTGCGGGGGAATCGCCCGGGGTCACCCCGGGGGTGGCATTAGTATCCCCCCTTACTCCTCACAGCTATTCGAATTTTTGAAAAATGGAAATTTCCAAAAAGATAAAGGGCGGGGTCGATCGAGAGATTTTTGGCAAATTTTGGGTAAAAGAAAAATTTATCACTCTGCAAATCAGTAAATTATGCAATTATTTCCTCAATTTATGGTGCAACTTTCAAACTAGCCATTAAACTCCTGATTTACAACTAAATGGAAGGCAAAATCACTACGATCGTAGATAAAGCATTGGACAAAATTCCAGTCGATAAAGTCTATGAAGATCTGGCACAAGCAGGCTTACAAAAGGCTGGACGGGCACTGGCGGACATTATCGAAGTGGTCACTCTACCGCTATTGCCCTTACTGCACGCAAAAAAAAGGGTTGTAGTTTACCTCGATAGCAATCTAAGGCAGTACGAAGAAAAATTGAACGAAAAGCGTAAAGAACCTAGCAAAGTGCCCGCATTTCTTGGAGTTCCAATTTTGCAAAAACTTACTTTTTTATCACAAGGAGAACTTGCCGAAGCGTTTATCAATTTGTTAACTAATGCCTCATTTGACGATTCAATTCACAAGGTACACCCCGCCTTCATATCAACGCTTTCAGATTTGTCGAGGGATGAAGCGGTTATCCTTCAAAGCCTCAAAACCAAGAAATCAATCCCATGTATAGACATGGAAGTTCACTTCATGGAACAGCATGATGCCGGTAGATATGCCTTTACCAGAACCCCATTGTCAAGGCTTACCGGCTTCGAAAAAACGCTTGCGCTGCACTTCCCTAACAATATTGAACTTTATCTTCGGAACTTGGAAAGGCTCGGAATATTCGCTTTCCGGAATGACGCTTTAGCGAATCGAGATGATGATTATCGGCAACTGGAGGATTATTATAGCGAAGACATTGGAACTATGAAAGATATTGCCGCACAGCAAAGCGAAAAAGAAGGGCGACAGTTCGAAGCAAAAATTGTCCGCTTAATATTTGAGATTACACCATTTGGGCGCGACTTTATTCAAGCATGCCTTTCGGATTAGAGTACAATCGCAAAAGAGCTGATGATTTAGATCGAAAAAAACATTATCACAACATATGGTAGTCAACGAACTTAGAAGTGCAGTGACTGACACTCTCGAATTTATCATTCCTCCGATAGTCAGGTTGGCGATATTCGCTGTTATTGCTCATTTTGTAACCTTCGGCGTACTTACATATTGCATTCGAAATGAAGTGACCCGGTTTTTAGTTTCATTAGAAGTTTCGAAAATAAAGCAAATGATCGATAGTCTTTATCTTAGCAGCATCATTCCCATTCTAGTAGTACTGATTTTGATAGCGTTTTCCTACTTTATTAACAAGGTTATTTACTTTCTTGGGGCTCTAATTCCAATAAACTTATCATTTTATGGAGCGATTCACTCTCGATACTCAGCTGAGTTGATTTGGTTGTATTTCCCCGAAATAGAAAGTACACACAAATTAGAAATTAAAGTAAATCAACTCTTAGAAGAAGCACGAATCAATGCCAGTTATTTGAATTTCGGCTCATTGAAATGGCTAGAAGAAGAAAATGACAATAAGTTTAGAAACGTGAGGTTTTTAGAGTCTCTTATTCTGGGAGCATTGATAAGTTATTTATATACGGTAAACTACATCGACAACACTCCTTCGTCGAATCGGCTCGTCATTATCATCGTGGTCTTAGTTTGCACCATTTTTGTGAATTATGCGATGATCATTAACCAACGATTAGGCATTGAAGAGGCCAAGCTTGCGCTAGTACGCAATTATCTAATATTGAGCGAAAAATGGACACCAACAAAGAATCAAGACGAAATAGCCCAGATTAATAGAATTTTTAACACAGAAGAGGCCTCGATAAAACGGTGGTGGTCTATTAAACTAGGTTATCGTTTCGATTGGATAAGCACGTTGAAATTCTACCGACCACCATTTTACAAAATATATTGTAGATGGAATGAAGCAAAAGTGCTTTACAGTGGCGGAAAACGTCCGAAACAGGGATGGCTTCGATACTATCTTCGCGGCTTCTAAAAAAGTCGAGGGGTTTTTATGGTTACTAGATTCAAACAGAGGGACGACGACGCCCCTCTGTCAGTTATGAAGCAAGTGCGGCTTCGCTGATTTTGAAGGCAGCAATAACCGCCCTTTCGTCGCTCCGGACATAACGATCGAGTTCTGCGGCCGAGATCCTGCCCATCATTGTGAGAATTGACTCACGAGAAAGCCCCAACTCGTTCAGACAGTAGTCGCAAAATGAAGTACGGCCATGCTTTACCGACAATTCCGGGTAAATCCTTTGTGCAGGCACGAGCTTCATATTTACTTCGGCGGCGCACAATTTAAGCCAGTCATTCATTTTAGCATTTGAGAACGTCGGCACCTTACCCCAGCCGCCATATTTGGAGACGATCGCCCGTACTTCCGGAAACTGATCGATCGGGACTTTCGCTTCCGTCTCAGTTTTTTGGCGCGGTTCAACGGTCCACTGCTTTCCGTCGATACCGGTAATAATGTAGTCTGTCGGTTTTAGTGATCTGGATAAAATCCTGAAAATGGAACCTGGTACGCGCATATGGAACAAAAAAACCTCCCGGAAAGGGAGGTTTTCACGAGGTATTTGATGTGTTGTGGAGAATATCGGATTCGAACCGACGACCTCTTGCATGCCATGCAAGCGCTCTAGCCAACTGAGCTAATCCCCCATTTCAAGACTTCCCGGCATTCCCGTTGGATATACCGGCCCTCATTTGAGGAGTGCAAAGATGAAACGGAGAATTTTCAGATGCAAGCACCTGCATGATTTTTATATCTCATTTAAGATCTTTTCAAAAACCGCTATCGCGAGCCGCCGCCAAATGCCTTGGCAATCAGCCAGATTACGACCGCTATAATGCCCACCACGAGAATTACGCCTGTCCAGACACCAGTTTTGAAAATGTCGCCAATCAGTTCACAGCTAGTCAAAGTGAACGACAAAAGGAGGATTATCAGAAGATTGATGTAAGCTTTCATGAGAAGGAAATATTTAGGTTAGTGATATTCATTAACCTTCAAAAACCATTCCATGAAAAGATCGGGCGACTAACGCTTATTGGTAGAGGTCCATTGGGATAAGCTTTTGCCTGTCATTCAGAAGCAGTTTCTCGAAAAGTCGCACAGTCGCTTCGGCGTCGCCATGCGCCCGGTGACGGTTTTCGATCATGATTTCCAGACTTTCGCAAAGGTTGCCAAGGCTATACGATTTCAGACCGGGGAAGATTTTCCGGCTCAACTGAACAGTACAAAGCAAATCGCGCTGAAAGTATTCGTCCAGCGCACCGAACTCTCTCTTAATGAAGCCATAATCGAACTTGGCATTGTGCGCTACGAACCAGGCGTCGCGCGTCATTCCCCTCACAGCATCCTGAACATCATAAAATGTAGGTGCATCTTTCACCATTTCATTGTCAATGCCTGTGAGGCGGGTGATAAACGGCGGAATGTAGATTTCCGGATTGATTAAAGAATGAAAAAAATCGACGATACGGGCACCATCATGTCTGAAAACAGCGATTTCGGTAATGCGTGCAGCTCCTCCTCCACCCGTGGTTTCAATATCAACTATTGCATACATTAATTACTTACACTGAATTGGTTACACATTGTTACTATCATCGTCCTGCGCACCGGCGGAGGGGTTTGAATAGTACAAAAAAACGAAAAAATCCCCGCCGAAGCGAGGATTTTGTTCAATAACAGGGAGGCATCTACGCAAGTGGGCGATGATCAGTCCAGTTGAAATGCGATCGGCAGTGTAAACCTTACCCTCACCGGAACGCCGGCCTGCTTGCCAGGCATCCAGTCTTTCATCATTTTCACCACTCTTACCGCTTCTTCATCGCAACCAAAACCGATGCCCTTCAATGCGGTCGCATTCTCTATTTTTCCATCAGAACCTACTGTAAATTGTACAAATACTTTACCTTGTACACCCGCTTGCGATGCAGGCCTTGGGTATTTAAGGTTTTTACGTAAAAAAGCAGCCATTGCTTCGTTTCCGCCTGCATACTGGGGCGACTGTTCTACGTGCACGAATTCTTTCTCTTCCCGTTTTTCTACACCAACCGCCGTCTCTTTCGCAACGGGTACGTTCGCTACCGGTGGAGCAATTACTTCAATATTGTCTGTCCCGTCCACTGTTGCAGTCGATGGCTGCGCCGATTCGAGGTCTTCTACTACGGGCGGCAACTCTTCCATCTCAACCTTGCTATCAGGAAGTACTTCCGGCGTCAGCGACTTCACTGTTTTTGGGACAGGCGCCGGCTCCTCTCTGGCTGGAGGCGGTGCGGGCGGCTCTTCCATTACTATGTCGACAGGAGTAGCCTCCACAATATAGGCGATGTCCTCCGGCTTGGGATCCGGCGTAAGCCTCGCATACAATTTCGGGAACATCACCAGCAGCAGAAAGAACGCGACTCCCATTACCACCGATCGCTGGATAGTCTGCCCATAACCTTTTCTCAAATCATACGCACCGTAAGATTTGTTACGGTTCTCGAAGACGATGTCGTTCAAAGATTTTTCCATGGCTAATAGATTTTGATGATCAACACTCAGATTCAGGAGGGTTTGCGCATCCGCCGTCTTTACCATATCCCGGTAAATCTGCTCGAATGGCTTGCCATCCCAAAGACTTTCCTCCGCTTCACAAGCCAGGTGATCGAGAATCTCCGGAAGCAATTCCGGGTCCAGCTTGTTTGCCTGCAAATACTTGCTTATTTGGTCAATGCGATTTTCCTGAAGGCGTTTCATAGATCGATCTGTTTAGAGATTAGCCATGTACCTATTCTTTTATTCTGTCGCCAGGTTTTTAGGAGCCAGTAGCAACCTTACTGCATCTATAAAACGTTCAAGGTCATTGGTTTTAGTACGGGCGGTTTCATTTCCGCTATGCGTCAGCGAGTAATATTTCCGAAGACGTCCGTCGACCTCCACCGACTCGGTCAGCAGCAACCCTTCCTGCTCCAGTTTATGAAGTACCGGATAAAGCGCACCGAATGTCAGGGCGATAGCTCCGCCTGTTCTGTCTTTAACCTCCTGGGTGATTTCATAACCATACATCCGGTCGTGCTCTGCGAGCAAATTCAACACGATGGTTTTTAATGTACCCCGTACATATTCGTTACTCGTTGTGTTATTCTCCATGAGTGAGTTTTTTATACAGCAAATATATATAAGTTTTTTATATATACAATACAAATCTACAAATTTCTTTTGTTGACGTCAAGAGAAATATTTAACTAACTCTCTGCCAGAGGAATAGAGCGATTGATTCGTTCTTCGAGCGATATAAACGTTTCTGTTCGCTGGATACCGTTTACTTTCTGGATCTTATCGTGGAGAATTTCACGAAGGTGCCCGGTGTCCCTGCAAACGATTTTAAGGAAGATACTATAAATTCCCGTAGTGTAGTGGATATTTACAACTTCAGGTATACCTTCCAGCTCGGTAGCGACCTGCTCGTAGAGCGAACTTTTATCGAGGTAAATTCCCAGGAAAGCACTGATATCCCAGCCCAGTTTGGTCGGGTCGATCACGAGCTGGGAGCCCTTCACAATGCCCATTTGTTCCAGCTTTTTCATACGCACGTGCACGGTCCCACCTGACACAAACACGCGCTTTCCAATTTCCGTGTACGGTAACGCTGCGTTCTCGATCAATAGAGAAAGGATGCGCAGGTCCGTATTATCAATATCTGAATATTTATGCATTTCGTGTTAAATGTTTGAATTCTTCGCAACAATCAACCTCAAATTATGAAAGAATCGTAAATTTTAACAATTTTAAATGAAAATATTTTAGAATTCAGATCAGAAGTTTTAGTTTTGCAAAACCAAATTAAAAAAAAGCCGGTAGCAATACCGCTTTTGCTTAGTTTGACATCATATTGTAGGGTGATGAAATTGGCAGCCATGCCCTCCTGTCTCGGGGGTGGTGAATAAGGGATAAACGCGGCATAATGCCGACGCAAGTCGACTGGGGTGGACCACCAACAGTATTTGTACCGTAGCTAACCGCACCGTGGGTGGTTCGAATCCCCCTCCTACAGCAAAAAAAACTTGACAAGCGATTTTTTTCGTATTAGTTTTATTTGGTTTTTAGTTTGTTGATGAAGTGTAATTTGACACGCGGGTTCATTTTGAAACCTGCGTGTTTTTTTATGGCCATTTTCAAACCGGCGTAGCCATCCTCTCACAAGCCGCTGCGCATGCCCGGCAGGCATCGGCGCAAATACGGCAATGCTCCATTCCCATCGCCGCATGTTGCTCACAATCAGCAGCGCAAGCATTACATGCATCGGCACAAACCCTGCAAAGGTGCGGTGCAAAGCCACTTCCAAGGGGCATAAGTTCGGCCGCTGCACGACATAACGCAGCGCACTCCATATCCAGCTGGATACATTTACGTAAATGCGTAACGTGCTCTTCCTGCAGACATGCGGTGGCACAGCGCGTACAGGCCTGCGCACATAACAGGCAGGCATCGATACATTCCTGAAATTGGTGGTTGCTCATAGTTTTTCATTTTTGATTACACAAATCCGAAAAACATCGGCCACTATGAAAACCATACCATTGGTCAGTGCCATTTCCCCGCTGCAAGGATAGCGGTAACAATCACAACAATCAGGAAAATCACGAGCATAATCAGGGGAAGCAAAGCGACAAATGTGGCAGACCTGTCGGACTGGAAATAATATTTGATAGCCAGACTGACGATGATCAGCAGCGACAGCACCAGGATCGGATAAAAAACCTGGCGGTAATATTCAGGATACACATACCGCTGGTCCGCCCGGAACAGCAGCCATGCCTTACGTACAAAGTACGCCAGTCCAGCCGATTCCAGCGCGATAGCGAGCCAGAAGATAATTTTCATGTAGTTATAAGTTAGGCCCCAAACTTATCAGTTTGAAAATCCTAATAAAAAACTAATTATCAATCGGTTAAGCCTATGAGTCTGGCATGTACCCTAACCAACTGAACCACCAAACGAAACAGGCAAAAACGAAAAAAGCCCGGATTTCTCCGAGCTTTCTGCGGTCTGGACGGGACTCGAACCCGCGACCCCATGCGTGACAGGCATGTATTCTAACCAACTGAACTACCAAACCATTAAATAAAGAACTTCAAAAATCGGCGATCTGGCTGGGCCGACACTTCGGCGGGACTCGAACCAGCTGACCCCTTACTTACTTCAAAAATCGGCGGTCTGGACGGGACTCGAACCCGCGACCCCATGCGTGACAGGCATGTATTCTAACCAACTGAACTACCAAACCGATTCGTTTCACAATCGTTTTTGTAAAACGTGGTGCAAAACTACTATTAATATTTACGATTGCAACACCTTACACAGCAATTTAGTTATTTTATTTGTAAAACAATAACCCTCCAATCAAGAATATTCTGAAAATGAAATAGTTGAATCACGAGAAAAATTTATGACTTTCATCAAAGAAATTTTAACCGAACTCGAAAAACTCGCACCGTTGCCTTACCAGGAAGACTATGATAATGCAGGACTGCTCGTAGGCTCGCCCGATACCGAAGTGACGGGCATCCTTTTCACACTCGATATCACCGAGGAAGTAGTCGACGAGGCCATCCGAAAGCATTGCAACCTCATTGTGGCGCATCATCCTGTTATTTTCAAAGGCCTCAAAAAGCTCAATGGAAAGAATTATGTCGAGCGCACGGTGATCAGGGCCATTAAGAATGATATTGCGCTGTATGCTACCCACACCAACCTGGACCATGTGGTGGGCGGTGTAAACTGGCAAATCGCCCGTCGTCTAGGCCTTCAAAACACGAAGGTGCTTGCACCCAAAAAGCAGATACTAAACAAACTTGCCTTTTTCTGCCCTGTCGCAAATACGCAGAACATACTGGATGCACTTTTTGAGGCGGGTGCCGGTGAAATCGGCGATTACCGTCATTGCAGCTTCCGGAGCGAGGGATTAGGAACATTCCTGCCCGGGGAAAATGCGAATCCCGTCATTGGTGCACGCGGCGATCTGGAAACAGTGAACGAACATCGGGTAGAAGTACTGCTCCCCGCACACCTGCAAGCCCAAGTGCTGAACGCACTCAAACGCACGCACCCGTATGAGGAAGTAGCCTATTATATGTCCGCGCTCGAAAACGAAAACCAGGAGGTAGGTGCCGGGGCGATTGGCGAGCTTCCCGAGCCTATGGAAACAGCCGATTTTCTGGCTTATTTGAAGGATAGCATGGAGGCGTCGGTGATCAAATACACAGAACCCACCGGCAGGAAGATCCGACGTGTGGCCGTCTGCGGCGGGGCCGGCAGTTTTTTATTGCGCAATGCTATTTCAGCTGCCGCCGACGTGTACGTAACGGCAGATTACAAGTATCATGAATTTTTCGATGCAGAAGGACGCATTATGATCTGTGACATAGGACATTACGAAAGCGAAGTATTTACGAAAAATTTATTGCATGACTATATATCAGGAAAATTTAGTAATTTCGCACTCTGTTTGTCAGAAATCAGTACTAATCCGGTGCGGTATTTTTCCTGAAATCCGGTTTTGACGACGAATTCTGCTGATAATCTGTTTACATTAGGGCTGACTACCTCACATTTCAAAGCATTGAAACAAGTCCATAAAAGACATACATGGAAAACACAATCGCACAAAAACTAGATGCTCTCCTGAAACTTCAGGAAATCGATTCAAGCCTTGACGAAATACTAAAAACCCGCGGGGACCTTCCCGAAGAAGTAAGGGACCTGGAAGACGAGATTATAGGATTCGAGACGCGTTTAGGAAAATTTAAATCTGAAATTGCCAATCTGAATACCGAGATCGACAATTTCAAAAATGCACAGAAAGAAGGGGAAAAACTGATCAAAAAATACAAGGATCAGCAGATGAACGTCCGCAACAACCGCGAATACGACGCCATCACCAAAGAAATAGAATTGCAGGAACTTGACATGCAACTGGCCGACAAGAAGATCAACGAAGCCAGAGCCCGCATTCGCCTCATCGAAGAAGACGCCAATCGTGCGGAATCCGTCCTGAACGAAAGAAACGAAGACCTGAAAGTGAAGAAAAACGAACTTTCGGTCATTACCTCAGAAAGCCAGGCCGAAGAACAGGCGCTGATCGCTGAAAGAGAGAAACATATCAAGAAAATCGAAGAACGCTTACTGAAATCTTACCAAAAAATCCGCGACAACTCGCTCAACGGCCTGGCCGTCGTGCATGTGCAGCGTGGTGCTTGCGGCGGATGTTTCAGCATCGTTCCTCCTCAGCGCCAGGCTGATATTCGTGAACGCAAAAAACTGATCGTTTGTGAGCACTGCGGACGTATCCTTGCAGATGTGGAGAGCGTTCAACCGGTTCACCAGCGCCGCTAGGATTTAAATACTAAATTGAAAGGTTGTCTTATCCGGACAACCTTTTTTTATGCGCATTACCATGAGCAGGAGATATCCCGAAGGCAAGTACGCGGCTTACAGGTTGTTGCTATGCCTGCTTCTATTCACTTTTTTTCTCCTGCCCGCATTTGCCGGCGAAGAACAGGGCGACGTCGTTTTTTCGCCCAAATTGCAAAAGGCCTATTTTGAAATACAAAAACTAAGGCTGCCCGCGGCACGGGAACTTATTGACGATGAAAGGGCGGCCAATGTCCAAAACCCATTCATCGCCTACCTTGACAGCTACGCAGATTTGCATTACCTGCTCATCGCCGAAGACAGACCGCGCTATAAAGTTTTCATTCAACAGCAGGACAAACGGCTCGATCAGGTCGGTAAGCTTTCGGAGAAGTCACCCTACAAGCGGTTATTCCAGGCCGATATCCGTTTGCATTCTGCATTTGCCAAGCTGAAATTCGGTAACGAAGTGAGCGGCTCCTGGGAGATCATCAGGGCATACCGGCTTTTGGAAGACAACCGCAAAAAATTCCCGGCATTTACCCCTACCTTCAAATCGCTGGGCCTGCTGCACGTCCTGATAGGCTCGATTCCCGAAAACTATACCTGGATCGCAAAGATCCTGGGCTTGAAAGGCAACATCGCGCAAGGGATCAGCGAGCTCCGGCAGGTTGTAAAGGAAGAACCGTTTTTCAAACAGGAAGCCGAACTGATCGACCTGCTGTTACATGCCTACACCCTGCAACTGAGCCCGGAGCAGCAGGCGCGCATCCGTCAGTGGCCTAGGGAACAGCCCGATAACCTGCTCTTGCATTTTTTTGCCACCACGGTGCTCATGAAAGAAAACCGGAGCGAGGAAGCCTCGTTTTTCCTGGCCAGTGCGCCGGTCGGTAAGGAATATATGCCTTTCCCCTTCCTGAATTACCTCCGTGGGGAAATTGCGTTGCAGAGTGGTGAGTATGAGGAAGCTCTTGCTTTTTACGCCCGGTTTTTGAAACAATATGCCGGCTTCAACTACATCAAGGATAGCTATTTCAAAATGTTCCTCTGCCGCTGGCTCGCCGACCGTGACCAGGAGGCTATTGGTTATATTCAAAAGGTAGGCCAAACCGGCAGTACCATCGTGGAAGCCGACCAATTTGCTGAAAGGATCGCGAAAGAACTTAACGAAGGCAAAATCAGTCCGAGGCAAAAAGTACTTTACAAGGCCCGATATGCAACCGACGGCGGCTTTTTCAAAAAGGCATCGGAATTGATGAAGACTGTTTCGGAAAAAAGTTTTGGCACAACTTACGAAAAAGCCGAGTTCAATTATCGTATGGCTCGAATCCTTCAAAAATCCGGCCGTACGAATGAATCTATGCCATTTTATGACCGCTCGATCACGCTCGGGCTGGCGGACGCAGGCGCAGGTGGTTTTGCTGCGTCTTCGGCGTTGCAAATGGGCTATATTTATCAAAAAAAGGCTGATAATCAGAAGGCTGTAATGTATTTCACGAAAGCCATGAGCTTCAAAAAACATGAATACAAAAACAGCATAGACAACAAAGCCCGTGCGGCGCTGACCGAACTGGGGCGATAGCATTTGTTACCAAACCACACTTTCTGCGTATCAAGGATGCATGCATTAATATGTCCTGAATATGCCCAGAAAGAAAACCGACAATCCCAAAGTGATCATCAACTGGCACGATGATGACAAACCCCGTGAAAAATTCAAGAACAAGGGCCGCGCTGCCTGCTCCGATTCGGAGCTGATGGCCATCTGATCCGCTCGGGTACCACAGAAATGACGGCCGTCGACCTTGCCAAAGCGCTGATGGCATCTGTTGGGAACAATATCAACGAGCTCGCCAAACTGAACGTCAAAGACCTGACCAAAATCAAAGGGATGGGTGAAGCGAAGGCGCTCACAATTCTGGCCGCATTAGAGCTCGGGAGAAGGCGCAGCGATATTATTCCTCATAAAAAACTTAAAATAAACGGCTCTGTGCCAGTCTACGAAGCCATGCGTCCCTATCTGATGGATAAGACCCATGAAGAATTCTGGATTTTGCTGCTCAACCGCGGGAATTACGTCATGCGGGCAATACAGGTGAGCGTAGGCGGCATTTCCGGTACGGCCACCGACATTAAGATGGTGTTCAAAATCGCGCTGGACCATATGGCCAGCTCAGTTATTCTCGTACATAACCACCCCTCAGGACAGTTGATACCCAGCCTGGCCGACAAGGTGCTTACCGCGCAGATTAAAGAAGCAGGCCGATTGCTCGACCTGCCTGTGCTGGATCATATGATCTTTACCGATGACGGCTATTATAGTTTTAAGGATTCCGGCGAGATGTGATCAGAACACCGCCTCTTTTCGGATAATGCCTTTCAGTTCCTCGTAGGGGATCGTAAATTCGATGGGCCCGCGCGCGTAGGCAGCTATTTCGTAAGGATTATAGAAGAAAAGGGCACCTTCCGATGTAAACACATAATTGGCGGGAATAAAGAACTTGTGGTTCGCGAGAAAGTATCCGGCATCTTCCAGGTCTACCCCGGGTGCCAGTTTTTCCAGTTCACGGAACTTCGTTTCCACCAGTTTCAGCAACGCCACGGAATCGGCTACGAAATTTTTCATTTCAATCTCCTCGCCGGTTTTGCCGTCGAATGCATGATAGGAGGTAAAACTGTTGGGATGCGCGCCGCCGGTGAACGCATAATGGTCCAGTTGATAGAAAAGCACTTTCGGGGTTGTCATCACAGTATCACCATGCAATTCTACCTCCCAGCAACCAGGCGCGTCGGGAAAGTCCTTTTTGAAATCACTATAATTCTTTTCAAAAACCTCGAATGCATCGCGGGCGCTCTTGTTCGCCTCGAGACGCGCGACGACACTTGCCGGATCGCCGTAGGAATTCAACCGCTGGATTGTCTTCTTAGTCAGAATTTCCCGGATTTTCGTAGCAACTGTTCCCGAATCGGTCGGCTCCCAGAGGTTGATCAGCACAGAAACTCCCTTGTTCCTAATCGTATCACAGCCTCCGAATTGCTCTTTTTTTACCTTTCCTGCCTGGTAGCTAACGTCAGCGATTGCATCTTCCTTTTCAGAAGACCGGTTACACGCCCAAAAAAACAAGGCGCCGAACACCAGGCCCGCCATTTGCTTCAAACCCATAGATTTTGGTTTTAATATTTCGGGAAGATATTAAAGGCTCATCAGTTCTTTGAAACGGATGGCCTGACGGCGTGAGATCTCGATTTTGTCCCCACCTTGCAAGGTCACCAAAAGCCCGCCGCTAAACCAGGGCTCGATCTTCTCGATCCAATGCAAATTGATAATATGCTTGCGGTTGGCCCGGAAATAGGTGTTCGGATCCAGACGCTCTTCCAGGTTATTCAAAGATTTCAATACCAAAGGCTTTTGGTCGTCGAAATGCAGGCGAACATAATTCCCCATCGACTCGAACAGGCGGATTTTACCCAGTTTGACAAACCAGCATTTCTCTCCGTCTTTCACAAACACCTGATCGTTTTCACCAAGAACTTTTTCGGCGCGCTCGCTGGGATGTGTACTGGCCTCGGGCTGTGCCTGATTCTCCTCAATACGATGAATGGTTTCTTTAAGTCGCTCGGTATCGATCGGCTTTAAAAGGTAATCCAATGCATTGAATTCGAATGCTTTGATCGCATATTCATCAAATGCGGTCGTAAAAATCACCTCCGGACTCTTACCCTCGATCGACGAGAGTAATTCGAAACCGTTTTTGCCAGGCATTTGGATATCCAGGAAAAGCAATTCTGGTTGCTGCTCTTCGATCAGTTTCAGCGCCTCTTCCGCATTCGCGGCTTCTCCCACTATTTCAATTTTAGTGTATGGTTCAAGCAATCTCTTCAACTCATTGCGCGCTAGTCGCTCATCATCTACAATTAAGGTCCTCATGGCGGATGGATCAGTTAGGAAATAAACAGATAGTATATTGATTTGGTCATTAGTTCTCTTTTCCGGATTCCTCCCCTACCATCATCACACCCTCGGAAAGCATCGGGATTTTTATTTCCGAACAAACCACGTTCTCTTTCTCCTGGAAAATCCGGAATGTTGCCGCCTTGCCGTACAAAATCGACAGTCGCTCGGCTGTGTTTTTCAAACCCACACCACCCGACTCGGTGTTGCCGACGTTGCCTGCATTCACTTCCGTATTACCCAGGTTACCCGAGTTATGGATCGTGATTACGAGCAGCTCATTTGCAATTTCCGATTTTAAGCCGATAAATCCACCTCCCATTTGCTTTGCGACACCGTGTTTAATACCATTTTCGACAAGGGTCTGCAACATCATCGGCGGCACCTGCCAGTAAATGGCCTGCGGATTGGTGGTAATGCTGTAACTGAGACGGTCCTCGTAACGCACTTTTTCCAGTTCGAGATAGTCTTCCACGGTGCGCAGTTCTTCCTGCAAATCGACAGTCTTGCGGCGATCGGCTAGCAATGAATTTCTTAAAATATTGGATAGCTGCGTAATACTCAGCTGCGCCCGTTTGGGATCTTCATACACGAGCGCGCGAATGCTGTTCAATGCATTGAATGTAAAATGCGGGTTGAGCTGCGAACGAAGTACTTTCGCTTCCGCCTCGCGCATCGACATTTTAAGCATGATCTTTTCATAGCTCGCCAGCCGGTTTTGCTCTACATAATGGTAAACCGTGTAAGACAGTATCCAGGCCAGAAGGATTTTGCACCAGTTGGTATAATAACCCCAAAAAATCAACGGCTGGTTAAGCATGTTGTGTTCCAGTACTTCCCGGTCCATTGGCTGGTTGATCATCGTCATAATAAGTCCCAGCCACAATACCGAGCCAATCACACGTAACGCAAGCCTGGGCAGGGGCAGCGACGACCAGTTCCACCGTCTGATCACAAGTCGGTATACGTGGGTAAGGCAAATGCCTAGCAGGATATTAGCGAATGCAGAATAGAATTCAGTCAGTTTAAAACCATACTCCAACACATAAGGAATGTATTCGAACATGATGATCAATGTCCAGCCAAGAATTTGCAGAGTCCAATAGATGCGTTTTTTGGACATGAACATAGGAACGCTGATAATGTATTGAAAAGCCACAAATGTATTAATGACCCCTCAGCAGAGGTACATTAATACACCAATGGAAACGAATCTACACAAACGGCTGCTATATCGTTTGCGGGATTTCGATGGAAAGAAGGTGTGTAATGTCGTTAGACACTTCCAGTTCAAACTGCTGGGTATCGTACGAGTAGTTGATCTTGTAGAGGCAAAGATTGCTGTGTTCGTAGTCGTCCATTCTAACCAGCGGCTGGTTAAAAAGCGTCGTCAGCAATACGCGCATGGCACGGCCGTGCATCGCGATGAGGATATTCCTTTCATGCGGGCGCGAGAGTATCGATTCAATAACGGGAATCTGGCGTGCCCGTACGTCGACAGGGCTTTCCCCCCCCTCGGCCGCCAGGTCCACATCGCCTGCTTTCCAGGCATTAACCAGTTCACGGTAATAGTTATTGTCACCCGTGTTGGGCTCGCGACCTTCGCGGTCTCCCCAAGATATTTCATTCAGCCCGGAATAGCTTTCATGCGGTATGCCGAGCCTGATGAACCCACGAACGGTTTGATGTGTTCGCTTTAAATCGGAAGTATAAATTTTGTCAAAAGGAACATGTTGGTAAGCATTAAAAAAAGCTTCGGCCTGAGCTTCTCCCCATTCATTCAGCAAGGAGTCAACACCACTTCCCTGCACAACTCCCCTGCGGTTAAAATCAGTTTCACCGTGGCGAATGAGGTAAATCGATTTTCTTTTCAAAATAGTAGGATAATTTAAATATTAAATTTACAAAAACCTTGTTTTTGGTCCGCAAAGCCAATACAAATTTATACATTTTTTAGATATGTTTGCTAAAACCGTCACCGTCGATTCACTACAATCTTTTGGAAAGAATAGTATTGCCCATCACATCGGAATAGAGTTTACGGAAATCGGAAAAGATTATGTGTCAGCGAAGATGCCGGTCGACCAACGTACGCACCAGCCCTTCGGAATTTTGCATGGCGGGGCATCCGTTGTGCTGGCTGAAACACTGGGTAGCATAGCGTCGTTTTTATGCATTCCCGAAAACGAGAACAAGCACGCCGTGGGCCTTGAAATTAATGCTAACCACCTCAGGCCGGTAAGAGAAGGATATGTTTACGGAACCGTGCGCCCCATCCACATCGGCCGGACCACGCACATCTGGGACATTCGTATTACCAATGAGGAAAACAAACTCGTTTGTATAAGCAGACTCACCGTCGCTATTGTGAATGCAGAGCGCTAACATTATTTTGCAGGAAATTGACCTAACGGGATATTGCCCATTCGTTATAAATGCTATCAGTACAGACCGACACCGGGATTTCAATATTTGAAGGATTACAGATTCAGGAGCTTTGGCGCGCCTCCAAAATGATGGGTTTCCCGTCTGCATTATGGCGTTTGCCGCATACCAACGAAATAAAGCTGCTGATCTCCATACAGGAGGGCATTCGCAAGTGCCTCCCCGAACTCGAAAAAATGAGCCCGGGATTCGTGATGAGCACATTTTACTGGGAAGACGACCAGGAAGTGCTCTTTCTGGAAGGCGATATTATCCTTACATTCTCCGAGGACAACCGGATCACACAAATTGAGAACCAGCTTGGAGAAGAACATCCCGAAGTAAAAAGGCTGGTACAGCTTGCATCGACCACAGGCATTGAAGAAAACCAACAATATCACCGCGCCCTCCCGCTTCTGCCGCTGGGTGGCCATATGGATGCCAAATCCCGGTTCGAACGAACGGTAGAACTTGCCGTAGCCGCCATTCGTCAGAACCAGTTCAAAAAAGTAGTGCTTTCGCGCTCGAAAGATTTCCGTTACACCGACGCATTCCAGCCGGCGCAGGCCTTTCAAAGGCTCGTAAAAGCTTACCCTCATGCATTTGTTTCCCTGGTGAACCTGCCCGAAGAAAATGAAATGTGGCTCGGCGCAAGCCCCGAGTTGCTGGTGGAGCAAGTGTCCACGGGTACTTTCAAAACAATGTCCCTCGCAGGCACGCAGGGCGCCCGCGATGCTTCGGGCACACTTATACCCAAATACGACATCCGCTGGGGCGAGAAAGAAATTGAGGAGCAAGCGCTGGTGAGCCGGTATATTATTGAATGCTTTAAAAAAATACGTTTACGCGAATACCTGGAAACGGGGCCTAAAACTGTACTGGCGGGTAACCTGTACCACCTCAGAACGGTTTTCGAGGTAGATACCGTGGCGCTGAATTTCCCTGAACTGGCTTCGGTAATGCTTAAACTTCTGCATCCTACATCAGCCATTTGCGGCGTTCCCAAGGCTCCCAGCCTTCAATTTATCAATGATGTGGAAGGCTATAACCGCTCCTATTACAGTGGCTTTCTGGGCCCGGCGCAGGTGGGCGGCGATACCAATCTGTTCGTAAACCTCCGCACTGTGCGGTTTAAAGACGGCATTGCGACATTTTTTGCCGGCGCGGGAATTACGGAAGACTCTGTGCCTGAGCAGGAATGGCTCGAAACCGAGCTAAAATGCGATACTTTGCTGAAAGTAATCGGGAGTTCCTTCTAAAAAAATTAGCTGGCATTAAACTTTTATAGCGGCAAAAAGTCTAATCGGTTCGAGATTAATATCTATTTTTGAACAAACCACTGACTAGGACGTATTTAGTCCTCGGAACTCCTAAACCATTTTAAGCCAGGTTAACCAAACCCTATGAATGTTATCGCCAGATCTGCCTTTGCAGAAGGACTGCCAAACTTAACCAAACCTCTGTCTTCACTTTTCATTGCCGGTTCGCTCTTTATTACGCTTTCGTGCGGAGAAAAAAAGGATACTTTTCAGCAAAAAGGTGGTGGCGGTCCCACTATCGTAGATGTGATCGTTGCGAAATCCGAAAAGGTCAGTGACAGGGTCGAAGTGAATGGTACCATCGTGGCCAACGAATTCGCGGAATTGCGGCCGGAAGTAAGCGGATTGCTCACGTTCCTCGACGTTCCCGAAGGCAAAACCGTACAAAAAGGCACCGTCATCGCCCGGATCAATAATGCCGACCTCCTTGCCCAGCTCAACCGGTCGAAGATACAGCTCGACCTCGCCGAAACGACTGAGAAAAGGCTTAAACAGCTGATTGCGGTCAACGGCATTAACCAGGCGGACTACGACCTGGCCGCCAATAATGTCAATACACTCAAAGCCGACATGGCCTATACGCAGGCCTTGATCGATAAAACGATCATCAAAGCGCCGTTCACGGGCGTGATAGGCTTGCGCAAGGTGAGCGCAGGCTCGTACGTGACGCCCCAGAGTGTCATTGCCACGATGCAGCAGCTGTCCAATCTCCGGATCGATTTCACGGTTCCCGAAAGCTACCAGCAATATGTAAACAAAGGCGGTACGGTGGAGGTAATGCTCGACCAGGCCTCCGGCAAATACGAAACTGCCCGCATTCTCGCCATTGAACCACAGGTCAATCAGACCACGCGGAACCTTACCGTACGCGCGGTGCTGAGCTCGGGAAATACCAGCCCGGGTTCATTTGCAAAAGTCTATATCACTGCCAGTAACAATAAGAATAGCATACTCATCCCCTCCAACAGCATTATCCCGGAAGCACGAAGCAAAAAAGTCGTGGTCGTCAAGGGCGGCAAGGCCGTTTTTACGCAGGTGGAAACCGGCGACCGCAGGGAGGATGTGGTAGAAGTGACCAAAGGCCTGAATGTCGGCGATACGGTGGTTGTTTCGGGCGTACTTTTCGCCCGTCCCGATGCTCCTGTGAAAGTGAGAAGTGTTAGAAACCTGAATGTGGCGAGTAAGTAACAACTGCCCTCACGGCGCTTGTTGCAATGACCATTCCTTTGAACCCCATGCTATGAATATTTCAGAACTATCCCTGAAACGGCCCGTTCTGGCGGTCGTGATGAACCTGCTCATCATCCTTTTTGGTGTGGTAGGATATAACTTTCTTTCACTGAGGGACTACCCGGCCATCGATCCGCCGATCGTGAACGTGCGAACGAGCTACACCGGAGCCAATGCCGACATTATCGAGAGCCAGATCACCGAACCGCTCGAAAAAAGCATTAACGGGATCCCCGGCATCAAAAGTATCAGCTCTTCCAGCCAGATCGGTTCCAGCAACATTACGGTTGAATTCAACCTGAAATCCGACCTGGAAGGTGCCGCCAACGACGTGCGCGACAAGGTAAGCCAGGCTGTCCGCAACCTGCCGCAGGATATCGACGCCCCGCCGGTAGTTAGCAAGGCCGACGCCAACTCCGATTTCATTCTCCTGCTCGCCGTACAGAGTCCTTCGAAAGGCTTGCTCGAACTGAGTGAGTACGCGGAAAACGTGCTCCAACAAAGCCTGCAAACGATCGACGGCGTGAGCGCGATCAATATTTTCGGGCAAAAACGATATGCCATGCGCATCTGGCTGAATCCCGACCAGATGAGCTCCTACAATATCTCATTCAATGACATTACCAGCACTCTTGCGGCGGAAAACGTGGAATTGCCGGCCGGTAAGATCTACGGCGACAATACAGAATTGACGATCCGGACAATGGGCCGTTTGAAGAGCGAGAAAGAGTTCAACGACCTGGTGATCCGCAACGACAGCTCAGGCATTGTAAGGCTCGGTAATGTAGCCAAAGTCGAGCTAGGCCCTGAAAACGAAGAACAGAGCTGGAAATACAACGGCATGTATGCGGTAGGTTTGGCTGTAATCCCCCAGCCCGGCGCCAACTATGTACAGATTTCCGACGAATTCAACAAACGCCTCGCCGAAATCCAGAAGTCGAATAAATCGGACATTACCTTCAACGTCCTGATCGATAACACGCGTCTCGTGCGACAGTCTATCAAGGAAGTGGAAGAAACGCTGATCATCGCATTCTCTCTGGTAGTGATCGTAATCCTATTCTTCTTCCGTAACCTGCTGGTGGCGGTACGGCCGTTGATAGACATTCCGATATCGCTCGTAGCGACGTTTTTCGTAATGTACATGTGCGGCTTTTCGATCAATATCCTCACGCTGCTCGGGATCGTGCTTGCGACGGGCCTAGTGGTCGATGATGGTATTGTAGTAACCGAAAACATCTTCCGAAAGCTCGAAAGCGGCCTGCCGATCCGGCAGGCTGCACTGGAAGGCAGCCGGGAGATCTTCTTCGCGGTTATTTCAACTTCGTTGACGCTCGCGGTGGTGTTCCTACCTGTGATATTCCTGGAAGGTTTTGTAGGAAGTCTTTTCCGCGAATTCGGCATCGTCGTCGCATCGGCAGTATTGATTTCTGCATTCGTTTCACTGACGATCACCCCGGTACTGAACGTGGTGCTGAACCGCAAGGATGCGGGCCACGGCTGGTTTTACAACAAAACGGAGCCATTCTTTACGGGAATGGAAGACGGCTACAACCGGATGCTCCGCGGGTTTATGAAAGCCCGTTGGGTGGCATGGGTGCTGGTAGTGGCCTGCGGCGTAATGATCTGGTTCACCTATTCGCATTTGCAAAGCGAACTTGCGCCAATGGAGGACCGCAATAGTATCCGTTTCAACCTGTCTGCACCAGAGGGCACCAGTTTTGACCAAATGCAGCAGGTTTCCGACCAGCTCAGCGATTTTTTGAATGATTCTATTCCTGAAAAAGCATTTACCTTCTCTGCTACTCCCGGCTTTGGCGGCGGCGGTGTGAACAGCGGTACGGGCCGCATCGGGCTTGTCCCGGCTGACCAGCGCAAAAGGAGCCAGAACGAGATCGCCCAGGACATTAATAAGAAACTTTCCAGATTTAACGATGCCCGGATATTCGCGACGCAAGAGCAGACCATTTCCGTAGGTATCGGTTCAAGAGGATCGCTTCCTGTTCAATTTGTATTGCAAAACCTTGATTTCGATAAGCTGAGCGAAGTGCTTCCGAAATTTCTTGACGAAGCCCGCCAGGACCCTACTTTCCAGAATGTCGATGTGAACCTGAAATTCAATAAGCCCGAAGTACGGCTTACCATCGACCGCCTCAAAGCCCGCGACCTGGGTTTATCGACCACCGACGTCGCGGCGACCATTCAGGCGGCATTCAGCGGTCGTCGTTTGGCCTACTTTATCATGAATGGCCAACAATACCAGGTAATAGGCCAGGTAGAACGTGCGGAGCGTAATAAGCCTGCTGATATCGACAAATTGTACGTGCGCAACAATCGCGGGGAGAGCATCCCGCTCACGGCGGTAGTGCATATGGAAGAAGAAAGTGGCCCGCCAACGATTTACCACTATAACCGCTACAAAAGCGCCACGATCTCCGCATCGCTTGTAGAAGGAAAAACCATTGGCGACGGCGTGGAAGCCATGCGCCGCATCGGGGCCAAATTGCTTGATGAGTCTTTCCAGACATCGCTCACCGGCCCTTCGCGCGACTTCGAAGAAAGTTCTTCCAACACCAGCTTTGCATTCGGATTGGCACTTTTGCTCGTATACCTGGTACTTGCAGGCCAGTTTGAGAGCTTCACCGATCCGTTCATCATCATGATCACGGTGCCGTTGGCGTTGGCAGGCGCATTACTAAGCCTTTATTTGTTTGGATTAACCATCAATATCTTCTCGCAGATCGGTATGATCATGCTGATCGGGCTTGTGACGAAAAATGGTATCCTTATTGTGGAATTTGCCAACCAGAAACGGGAACAGGGAATGGGCAGAATGGCCGCGGCAGTCGAATCCGCCACACAGCGTTTGCGTCCGATCCTGATGACGAGCCTTGCGACGGCCTTCGGTGCATTGCCGATCGCATTGAGCCTCGGCGCTGCGGCAACCAGCCGGGTACCGCTGGGGGTTGTGATCGTGGGCGGTCTGATGTTCTCGCTGATCCTGACGTTGTTTGTGATCCCGGCGATCTACACATTTATTTCTCCCAAAAAACACAAGGTGACCGAAGAGCAGAAGATGGCAGAGGAGCTTGTGGCATAAAATCACGGTAACAATCCTTTTCGGAGGGAATTATTCATACAAAATCAACTATTGTTCTTTACATGGGCTCGCTCACCTTTCCTAAGAAATACAAAAACACATTCCTATTCATTCTGCTCTGTTCGGGTAGCGCCTGGGCAGGTCTTCCAGGCGCGGGCCTGCCTGCCGATACGCTCATGCTTACGCTCGATCAGGCAATTGCGACTGCTTTGAAAAACAGTTACGAAATCGAGATCGCCAAGAACAATGTGGAGGCGAATACGATCCTGAACAACTATGGCGTGGCCGGTGGCCTGCCGACAGTATCCCTGAATGCTACTAATACAGAGCAGATCACACAGGTGAACCAGAAACTGAACACAGGTGTAGAGATCAATCGCAACGCCGCCGCAGGTAACAACACACAGGCAAACCTTACTGTGGGAATGCTCCTGTACAATGGCAAACGGGTGGTAGCGACCAAAAAACGATTGGCCGAGCTCCAATACCAAAGCGCCGAAGTCCTTAATTCGCAGATCCAGAACACGATCGCGCTCGTAATGACAAGCTACTATGATGTGGTGCGCCAGTTGAGCTATATCAACACAATCCGCACTTCCATTTTCGCCTCAGAAAAGCGCCTTGAAATCCTGCGCGTGCGGAAAGAGGCAGGTATGGCCAACAATGCGGATATTTTCCAGGCGGAAATCGATCTGAACACGCTTAATCAGACTTTGCTGAACCAGCAAATGGTTGCGCAGGTAGCCAAAACCGAACTCCTTCGCACACTCACGCTCGACCCAAAATCGGCAGTGACCATTAAGGATACCATCACCGTTGACAACAATTTGCAACTGGCCTCTGTAATGGACCGTCTGGCTTCCAACGCCGATGTCAAGGCGGCGGATCATCAGATCAAAATCAACGAGCTAATTGTGAGGGAAACGGCTGCGCTCCGTTATCCGACGGTCCGGGTTAATGCAGCTTACAACTTTTCCCGTAACCAAACGGCGGCTGGTCTTACATTGCTCAACCGTGTGGCGGGTCCTCAGGCAGGCATTTCGCTGGCTATCCCGATCTACAACGGCTCGGCATTCAAACGCCAGAAACAAGCCGCCGAGATCGATACGGAAACCGCTGAATTGCAAAAAAGCACATTGCTTCGCGATTACAGCGCGGGTGCCGTCAAAACCTATCAAACCTACCAGAGCTCGATCGAACAACTGGAAAACCAGAAAAAAAACTATGCATTAAGCAAACAGCTGCTCGATCTGACACTCCAGCGTTTCGAGTTGATACAGGCAACCATCATCGACGTTCGCGAAGCCCAGCGCAGTTTTGAAGAAGCGGGTTACCGGCTGATCAACCTGAACTACGCTGCCAAATCAGCTGAGATCGAGCTAAAAAGACTTAGCAATACGCTTCAATAATGCCACTTTCACGTCCCCGGGAGAAAAAATTTTCCGGGAACGTGCATTGATTTCCGTTCCAGTCCTGTCCAAAGTGTAAAGGCCTGAAAAAGCCTGGCTTTGCGTGACTGAAATCAGAAATCAATGAAGATACTGGCTATCCATAATATCCTCTGGTCGCACTACAAGGCCAAAATTTTCACCGAACTTCACCAGCGGCTGAATAGGGAAGGCAATGACTTCTTTGTGTTGCAGCTGGCTTTCAGCGAGCTAAGCCGGCTTGGTCTGAAAACCGATCTCAGCATTCATACTTACCCTTACGAAGTGCTGTTTCCCGACAAAGCCATCGAGCACATCGGGCATGCCGAAAAAACGCAAAAGCTACTCACAGCACTCCGCAATCATCGGCCGGCCATTGTTTATCTCAACGGCTATTACGACCCTTCCTACTGGGCTGTACTGGCTTATTGCAAAATCAAAAAGATAAAAGTTGTACTGGATTTTGAAAGCAGCGAAATCAGCAGGCGGCGGGTGTGGTGGAAAGAAGAATTAAAGAAAGCATTTCTGAGCCAATGCAATGCACTGGTGTGCCTGGGGCAGAAAGCAGCTGACTATGCGCTAAAACTGGAGGTGAAACGTGAGCGTATTCTGAGCACCAAGAACGTTGGCGTAGATAACGATGCGCTTCTCGAAATCTTTACGCGCGAGCTGCGTTTGCGCGAGCGCCGGAAAGCTGAAACAGGCCTGCCGCGTTACAACTTCCTGTATGCAGGCCGGTTCGTGGAGCGGAAAAACCTCGATATGTTCATCAGGGCATTTCATGAGGCAAAAAGCTTATCCGCTCACAGAGACGATTGGGGACTGATCCTGAGCGGCGAGGGAAATCAGAAGCCGCTGCTGCAAGAATTGATCAGTTCGCTGGGCTGTGAATCGGTGCATTGGATGGAGCCCTGCGAATGGTATGAAGTACCGATCCGCTACACGCTCGCCGACATTGCCGTGCTGCCCAGCACTTTCGAGCCCTTTGGCTTTCTGACCAACGAGGCAATGGTTTACTCGATGCCTGTACTGGTTTCGGAACGGTGCGGCAGCGCTTCCGACCTGGTAATAGACGGACTGAACGGCTTCCGTTTCGACCCTTCCAGTCAGCCGGATTTTACCAGTAAGCTGCTATGGTTCATGGATCATCCCGAAAAATTCGCGCAAATGGGCAGCAACGGGAAAGCAATCATCGACCAATGGTCGCCCGACATTATCACAGAAGAACTCATTCGATCATTTTACAAAGTTGCTGCACATGTTTAACAAAGAAAATAAGACGGTTCTCGTAACAGGCGGAGCGGGTTATATCGGCTCCGAGCTGGTTCGCATCCTCTTGCAGGAGGACTTTCAGGTGGTTGTATTCGACAATCTGTCTTTCGGGGGCGAATCGCTGCTGAGCTTTTGGGGCAACCCTGCGTTCAGCTTCATCAATGGCGATCTTCGGAACGATGATGATATCAGAGCGGCATTAAAAGGTGTGGACTGCGTATGCCACCTGGCGGCTATCGTTGGCGAACCGCCCTGCAAAAAATATCCCGAACTGGCCCTGCAGGTGAACTGGCACGCATCCGTACGCCTGTACGAGCTTTGCGAAGAGGCGGGAATCGAGCGGTTCGTATTTGCCTCCACTTGCAGCAATTACGGCAAAATGGCCGTAGCCGATTCGCTGCTGGATGAAACGGCGGAGCTTAACCCGATTTCATTGTATTCCGAAACCAAAGTGAATTTTGAAAAATATCTGCTTAGCCGGGAAAACAGCACTATCACACGCACTATTCTTCGCTTTTCCACGGTTTACGGCATATCGCCCAGGCCACGTTTCGACCTTACCGTCAATGAATTCACGCGCGATGCTGCATTGGGAAAACCGTTACTAATTTACGGTGAAAACTTCTGGCGTCCCTATTGCCACGTGAGCGACCTGGCCCGTTCGGTAAAAATCGCACTCACGGCCGACAAAGCGAAGGTCGATGGGGAAGCATTTAATGTGGGCGATACCTCGCAGAACTACACCAAGAAAATGCTGGCAGCGGAAATCGGCAAGGCAATTCCCTCACTGGAAGTGAATTATCATCCGGTGGTAACCGATCCGCGCGATTACAAGGTGAATTGTGATAAAATCAAAAATGTGCTTGGTTTTGCCATTTCCAAAACCGTCCCAAATGGTATCCGTGAAATTGCTTCCCTGTTCCGCGAACAGGTGATCAGCGAACCAATGAATGCAAGATATGGAAACGTTTAAACCCTCCTCTATCCCACTCTGCGAGCCCAATCTCAATGGGCGCGAAAAGCAATACATGGCCGAGGCAATCGACTCCAACTGGCTGTCCGGCGGCAGCTTCCTGCGCCGCTTCGAACAGCAACTGGCCGATTATACGGGCACCGCACATGTAATAGGCGTAAGCAATGGCACGAGCGCGTTGCAGGTAGCGCTCACCCTCGCAGGCGTGGAAAAAGGGGATCTCGTACTCGTCCCTGACCTCACTTTCGTGGCAACGGCAAATGCAGTCAGATACCTCGGCGCCAATCCGGTGATAGTCGACATCGACGCCCGGACCTGGCTAATGGATCTGGATCTCTTGCTGGATTTCCTGGAAAACCAGACATACCGGAACAGCGGCGGGTGCTTCCACCGCGAAAGCCACCGGCGGATCAAAGCGGTGGTACCGGTGCATTTGCTGGGTAATGTCTGCGAAATGGAGCAACTTAATGCCATTGCAGAGCGGTTTTCCCTGGCAGTGGTCGAAGATGCCGCATGTTCTCTGGGATCTTTCAGAAATGGCAGGCATTCTGGGACCTCGGGCCTGCTGGGGACAATGAGTTTTAACAGTAATAAAATCATCACCACTGCCGGTGGCGGGGCGATCCTGACGAACGACGATGCGCTTGCAAAACGTGCGCGACACCTCATTACCCAGGCCAAAAGTCACCCGACCGAATACATCCACGACGAACTTGGTTACAACTTCCGGCTTGTGAACCCGCTCGCGGCAATGGGCTGCGCACAAATAGAGCAACTGCCCGGATTCGTGCTCAGAAAAAAAGAGGTTGCAGCATATTACGAAAACGAGCTGGGCGACTACGGGATCATATTCCAGCAACTGACTCCCGGAACCGATTCTAACCATTGGCATTCTGCCATGCTCGTCAGCGAAAGCCGCAGCCTGATCGCGGCTCTCGCGGCAGAAAATATCGAGACCAGGCCACTATGGACGCCTATTCATGAACTGCCGGTATTTCGCCAGGATTTATACGTCAGCCACGAAAACGTAGCCGCGAACGTGTCCCGGCGCGGGATTATGCTCCCGTGCTCAACGTCTGTATCCGACGAGCAGTTGCAAAGGGTTTGTCAAACCGTCGGGAAGTTTCTGAATGTAGGTATCAAGATCTGAACGATATGTACTGGAACACAGAAATGGGCCACTGGCCCGTGAATGTAGTGATCATGGCCGGAGGCAAAGGCACGCGCTTGAAACCGCTGACCGACAATACCCACAAATCGCTCATCCCCGTCGGCGGCAAGCCTATTATCCGGCACCTGATCGACCATTTGGCTGGATTTGGTTTTAAGGAAATCCACATTTCGGTCGGTCACCTGGCCGAGCAGATGACCAGTTACCTGGGCGACGGCCGCGATCTGGGAATCTCCATTCGGTATATTCAGGAACGCCTTCCAATGGGCAGTATCGGTGCCATGACGCTCAAATATCGCTGGCCGCACGAGCATTTTCTGGTTATCAACGGCGATGTATATTCCAATTTCGATACCGGCAATTTGTGCACCGAATATTTTTCACAGAAGGCCGACATGGCCGTTCTGACCGTGCCCAGTACCGTTAAAGTGCCTTACGGAGTGTTGGAAATGACCCCTAACGGTCGTATTACCAGTTTCACAGAAAAACCCGGGTACGAATTTATGGTCAATGCGGGAGTATATATTTTCAATAAAAAAGTCCTTAACCTGCTTCCTAAGGGAATTGCCTACGAAGGCTGGCAACTGGTCCAAGCGGCATTGCATGCGGGCTTGCACGTAGCGGGCGTGCCGCAGACGACGGGGTACTGGATCGACATCGGAAGTATGGAAACGCTTCGGAAGGCGCAGGAAATGAGTCAGATAGGCATCGCTCAGGAATAGCGGGAGCTGGCACGCGATTTTCTTCACGAAAGATTAAAAAGTCATTAAACCTTTACCCGGCTTTGCAATCTAACCGGCTCACCTTCAACATAACATTGCCTGGCCGTGCCGGGCGTTATGGCCAATGCCGTCATGAAGAAAATACTACTCATCGCCTCACTCCTGAACATTCTCTGCATCCAACTCTACGCGCAGGATGAACCCTCGGTAACTTACCCTATTACCGGTGAACTCAAAGATTCGGAGAAAAAGCCGGTACCGTTTGCGAACGTAGCGCTTCTTGCTGCAAAAGATTCCGCATTGATTGGTGGCGGCACCGCGGATGAAAACGGGCTTTTCAACATTCCGGCCGAACCGGGCAGTTACCTTGTAAAAATCACTTTCCTGGCCATGGATGAGAAGATCATCCCGAACGTCCGTGTCGCAGCCCAGCCCGTATCCTTAGGCACGATTACCCTCACATCAAATGCACGGGTACTCGACGAGCTGGTAGTTCAGGGTGAAAAGAGCCAGATGGACCTTCAATTGGACAAGCGGGTCTTCAATGTGGGAAAAGATCTGGCCAACATTGGTGGCAATGCTTCGGATGTGCTCAATAACATGCCTTCCGTGACCGTGGATGTGGAAGGAAATGTAGCGCTTCGCGGCAGCGGAAATGTCCGGATTCTCATTGATGGCAAACAATCGGGTATGGTTGGGCTGAATCCCGCCGAGGCACTACGCCAGATCCCGGCCGACCTGATTGAAAGCGTGGAAATCATCACTAACCCGTCATCGCGCTATGATGCTGAAGGGGAAGTGGGGATTTTGAATATTGTAATGAAGAAAAATATCCGCTACGGGCTTAATGGAACATTCACGGGCACAGCTGGATATCCCTCCAATTTTGGGGCATCTTTCAATGTCAACTACCGCAAGAAAAAAGTAAACCTGATCGCCAATTACGGCTGGATGTACCGCGACGGTCCCGGCCGGGGACATTCAAGACAGGAATATAATAGTGTGGATACCAGTTTTGTATATGAACAAACCAACCGGCGTAACCGGTCCGGGTATTCGAACAACGTCCGCCTAGGCCTGGATTATTTTTTAAATAACTACAACACAATTACCGCGACGCTCTCCGTCCGGAAATCGCACAACGACAACAAATCGTGGCTGGAATACCGCGATTTCGACATGAATAACGCGCTAACGCGCACGGTGATGCGTAACGAGGATGAGACCGAGCCAAGAACTAATATCGAGGCTGCATTGAATTACCGAAAGACGTTCGAAAGAAAAGGGCAGAGTTTGTCTTTCGACGCCAAATACATTCTCAGCGACGAAACAGAAGCGTCACAGTACCATGAAGTGGCTGATAATAATTCGGTTGATATCCGTCAGCGATCTTACAATACCGAGGACGAAAAGAATTTCCTGGCCCAATTGGATTACATTCACCCTATTGGTAAGGACGGCAAGCTGGAAGCCGGTCTGAAATCATCCGTCAGGCTGCTGGACAACGATTTTTCAGTTCATCAGCAACTGGAACCCGATTACTGGGTCGTTTTACCTGACTATGATAACCGACTGGCTTACGACGAGAAAATCCACGCGGCTTACCTGATGGCGAGTAACCAGTTCGGGAAGGTTTTCGTGCAGGCGGGCTTGCGCGGCGAGTATACCGATATCCTGACAGAACTTAAAAAGACCGCCAAGACGAATCACAGACAATATTTTAACATCTTTCCAAGCATTCACTTATCGTACAAGCTGCACGACGCACAGACTTTGCAGCTCAGTTACAGCTACCGGTTGAGCCGCCCGAATTTCAGGGATTTGCTGCCTTTCTCGAATTTCAGCGACTCACGCGTTTTCCGCGCCGGTAATCCGTTGCTGAATCCGGAATTCACACATTCATTCGAGGCGGGACATTTGCTGAATATGAACCAGGGGACGCTGCTTTCCAGCATTTACTACCGTCGCAGGCTCGGTGTGGTAGAGAATATTACATCCGTCGATTCCACCGGTTTCACGACCATCACCCCTGTTAACCTCTCGACGGGCGACTCGTACGGTTTCGAATTCAACCTCACCTACGATCCGGCGCCATGGTGGAAGCTGACTGCCAATGCTAACATTTTCAGGGCAATGAACAAGGGTTATTACAATGATAAACTCTATCAAAGTGACACCTATTCCTGGACCAGCCGCTTATCGTCACGCATTACGCTGTTTGGTTCGGTGGATTTCCAATCATCGCTCAACTACCGTGCGCCAAGGCGTACGACCCAAGGAAAGGATCTTTCGATTTATTTTATCGACCTTGGCCTTTCCAAAGACATCCTCAAAGGCCGAGGCACAATCACTGCCAGCGTCCGGGATTTATTCAACTCCCAAAAACGTAGAAGCATTACCGAGAATGCAGGCTACTATTCCTATTCGGTATTCCAATGGCGGCCACGGCAGTTCCTGGTTACTTTTTCCTATCGTCTGAACCGCTCGAAAGAGAAACAGAATGTGGATAAGCAGGGCGAAATGAACGACGAAGAGTAAATCGGCCTGAAAGCACTACCTTTGTACCCGAACCTCGTTATTTGAATAATGCTTTTTATAGGAAAATACAATTACCTGACCATTGAGCGGGTTACCAGCGTAGGAATGTTCCTGAGCGATGTGGAAGGTGAAGAAGTGCTGCTTCCCAACCAATATATTACGGACGACATGCAGGTCGGTGACCAGATCAAGGTATTCGTGTACCTCGACTCCGAAGACCGGCCCGTAGCGACCACGCAGACGCCCAAAATCATCCGCAACGAATTTGCGTTCCTGGAAGTGAAAGATGTTTCCGAATATGGTGCATTCCTTGACTGGGGGCTAATAAAGGACCTTTTCGTCCCCTTCCGCGAGCAGCCAAGCCCGATGGAGATCGGCGAATGGCATGTGGTATTTCTTTACCTCGACCAGAAATCGCAACGCCTGCTGGCCTCCGCGAGGCTTGACAGGTTTCTTGAAAACGAGCGACTTACAGTTGCAGAAGGCGACGAAGTTGATTTGCTGGTTTGGCAAAAAACCGATTTGGGTTACAATGTCGTCGTAAACCAATACCATAAGGGTTTGATTTACGCAAATGAAGTATTCCAGCCGCTACAAATCGGCGATTCTCTCAAAGGCTACGTCAAAAAGATCCGGGAAGAAAACAAGTTGGACATTAGCCTGCAAAAGACGGGTTATGAAGTCGTAGAGCCGGTAGCAAAACAGATTTTGGAAGAAATACAAAAAGGCGGCGGATTTTTGAACCTATCCGACAGTTCCTCGCCGGAAGACATTTATAACAAGCTCAAAATCAGCAAAAAAGTATTTAAGAAAGCGATTGGGGGGTTGTACAAACAAGGCCTCATAAGGATTACCGAGAATGGCATTTACCTGATCAGCGCTGATTGATCAAATACATTAACCCAAATCACAAAAAATAAAGGCCATCCGCCGAATTGCGACGGATGGCCTTACCATTTCTAGTCCATTTACTCAGTTACTTCTTCCCGTACTTCTCCTTGTATTTCTCATAAAGCCGCTTCTGCTTGTCGTCCAGATTGACTTTGCCGCCGCGGATATATACCATTTGCACCATATTGCTACGCATGTCGAGAATATCGCCGTTCGATACCAGCAATGAGGCATGTTTACCTTTTTCAAGCGTTCCTACCTGCTGACCGGCTCCGATAATGTCGGCCGCATTGCGGGTTACAAACTGCAATGCCTCCTCGGGTGCTACTCCACTGAAACCGGAGGCGGTACCGGCCAGAAAACCGAGATTGCGCGTGCGCCACCATTCGTCGGCGTAGGTAATGGCAACTTTTACACCCGCTTTATGAAGCAATCCGGGTAGTTCGTAAGGCAAGTATACGTTCTCGTCCACACCGTCGGGAAGCCTGTGGGTGGTATTGATGATCACCGGAACCTGGTTTTCTTTCAGAAATGCGGCTACTTTGTAGGCCTCGTTACCGCCCGCGATGACGATCTTCTTCACACCTGCTTCTTTGGCAAAATTGATGGATTCAATAATGTCCTTGGCATAATCGGCACGGATGTAGAGGTTCGCTGCGCCTGCAAAAAGTGGTTTCATTGCTTCCAACCGCAGATTTATCGGGCTCGGGTTTTTAATTTCAGCGTAGGCTTTCGCTTCGGCGAAAGTCTTTTTAAAGACATCAATCGTTTCCTGGCGCTTGTCATTTCGCTTAATAGCGTAGGTAAAAGTCTCGTTATCGAAATTTCCGGCCAGAAAAGGCGGCCAGCTCAACCATATGCCATCGTCGCTTTTCAAAACGGCATCCTCCCAGTTCCAGCCATCGCTATAAAAAACAGACGACGAGCCGGAGATCGCACCACCTTGCGGAACAGCCTGCGACACCAGTATACCATTGCCTCGCAACGTCGGGATTACTTCCGAATCGGTATTGTATGCCACGAGCGCACGCACGTGAGGATTGATCTCGCCCACCTCGCGGTAGTCAAGTGTAGCCCTTACCGAGGCAATTTCCTGCAACCCTACCGTCGTATTGAGTGAAATCAGTCCTGGAAAAATATGCTTCCCTTTCACGTCGATAGTCTCAGCGCCCGCCGGGCTTGTTACGGAGGCCGCCGGGCCTACCTGGGTGATAATGCCTTTGTCAAACGCAATGGCGCCATTCTGGATCACTTCGCCGTTTCCAATGTGAATAGTGGCGCCTGTGAGTACGACCGGCTTGGTCTGCGGCTTGGCGGGGGCAGGATTTTGTGCTTGTACTCCGGCCGTCAATCCGAGCAGCATGCCGGCAATCAGTTTATATCTTTTCATAAAAGTCCATTTAAAAGTCTTGAAAAACAGTGCTACTTTCCAGCCTCGGCATGCTCCGCATGGACACCCACCACGTCCTCACAATGCCACATATGCGGCTTCGTCGCTTCCGGTTTTTGGGTGGGCTTGCCTTCGGCTTTTTCACCCAGCATTTTCTGGATAAGTCTTTCGCGCTCTACGACGATGGATTTCTGTTTCTCTTCGTCTTTTTTCCGGTCAAAATAAATAGCTCCTTCGACCATCGTGAAGTCGGGCCTCGCATATACTGAAAGCGGACTCGCGTTCCAGAGTACCAGGTCGGCATCCTTGCCAGGTTTCACGCTTCCCATCCGATCGTCGACGTGCAGGAGTTTGGCAGGGTTCAACGTCACCATTTTCCAGGCTTCCTCTTCGGGCACTCCGCCATATTCGACGGTTTTGGCGGCTTCCTGGTTCAGGCGACGAGCCATTTCCGCATCGTCGGAATTAATCGCAACCGTCACACCTTCGTGGTACATCAGGGCGGCATTGTATGGGATCGCCTCTTTTACCTCCATTTTATATGCCCACCAATCGGCAAACGTCGAGCCACCGATACCGCGTTTCTGCATGCCGTCGGCCAGTTTGTAACCTTCCAGGATGTGGGTGAATGTGTTGATCCTGAATTTCAATGAATCGGCCACGTGCATGAGCATATTGATCTCCGACTGCACGTAAGAATGGCAGGTGATGAAGCGTTCATTACCGAGGATTTCCGCCAATGCGTCGAGTTCGATGTCGCGGCGTGGCGGCACCATATTTTGCTTTTTGGCATTCGCATTGTAGCTTTTCCAGCTCGCTGCATACTCTTTTGCTCTCAGGAAATGGTCAAAATAGACTTGTTCCACACCCATGCGCGTCTGCGGAAAGCGTACCCGCTGCACATCACCCCAGTTCGACTGCTTCACGTTTTCGCCCAATGCGAATTTGATCGTTTTCACTTCCGGAATCAACATTTCCGATTGGCTTGCGCCCCATTTCAACTTGATCATCGCACTTTGTCCGCCGATCGAGTTTGCCGAGCCGTGTAGCAAATGCGAGGCCGTGACTCCACCCGCCAGTTGACGATAGATATTGATATCATCGGGATTGATCGCATCGCTCATGCGTACCTCCGCAGAGCTGGACTGCCCACCTTCGTTAATGCTGAAAAGCGCGATATGCGAATGCTCGTCGATAATGCCGCTGGTAAGGTGCTTACCGGTTCCGTCGATCGTTCTTGTGCCAGACGGTGCGGCGAGGCCTTTTCCTACCCTGGCGATTTTACCATTCTGGACAATCACATCGGCATTTTGCAGGATACCCTCTTTTTCGTTCGTCCAGATCGTCGCGTTTTTGATCAGGACAGTTTCCTTCGCGGGCAATGTTTCATTTCCATAGCCTACAAATGGATAAACAATCGGTCCTGTTTCCCTGGTGGCAGGTTTTGTCGTATCTGCCGCGGCGACGGCCGTATTCTTTTCCGTTAGAGTAGCGCTCCATGGAATCACTGTCCCGTTTGGCAGTACGCCTTCCCCACTGAACCCGTTTCCGCTGAGCCAGCCAGTGAGGCGCGTTGTGCCAGCCACTTTTTTGTCCTGCTGGTAGGTCAAAGTAAGGAATGTATTCGCAACGATCGCTTTGGGAGTGATCTTGACCGAATCCTGCACCACGATCTTATATTCGGGCTTTTCAGGCGAGCCAGTGATCTGCAACTTCCCGGCTGGCTGATTGTTGAGCGACAACGAATACGTGCCTCTGATATCCGGAGCATCCAGCGCCGTAAGCACGAACTTCTTGCCCTGGATCCAGTTTTCATAAATTACATTGTCTTTCGAGAACAGGTCGCCCGAAGTGATAATAAAATTGGCGAGCATCCCTGGTTTCAGGCTTCCGATTTTATTGTCGGCCTTAATCAGTGAGGCAGGAAGGGTTGTCAGCGCCGCTAATGCCCTTTCCTTAGGTAAACCATATTCGATGGCTGTCCGCAGGTTTTTCCAGAAATCGGCCTTGTTGCGCAACCCTACGGTGGTTAAGGCGAAGGGAATCTCCGCTTTCGCTACCTCCGAGGCATTGCGCGGCGCCAGTTCCCAGTGTTTGAGCTGGCTCATCGTTACCACTTCCGCGTCCCAGGGATCGGCTACATCGTAGGCATCCGGAAAAACAAGCGGCAGCAGCAACGTTGCTTTGCTCTCCTTAATCTCGCGAATGCGCTGGTATTCATCACCTCCTCCGCGGATAATATATTGTATTCCAAACTCATCCCCTATCTTATCAGCCCGCAAGACACTGTATTTGTCACCGGTCTCAAAAAACGAAGGCAGCGTTTTGATCTGGTTAAATGCTTCGAGCGACAGGTTTGTTTCCTTTTTATTCCCGCCTTTCGCATACCAGTCGGCGTCAAAGTAGTTTTGTCTTAAAAGTGCCACCACGCCCATTCCCGACGACGGATAGGTTTGTGAGGAGCTTCCTTTTCCAAACGAGAAGTGCGCCGACGCTTTGCTGTTGAGCATCGCCTTGTTGGCTGGTTCGTCGGTGAGGGTCACGAGCGCACCGCTTCCACGCACGATACCGTCATGCGAATGCACCAGCACGGTACCGAAACCGATTTTCCGCAGGTCACCTGCTTTTTTGTTATCCGGTGTAAAAAGAGCACTGGCATCCGTTTCGGGCTGAATGGCCTGGTTCCACCCGAATGCACCTTTCTTATTCGATTCCAGCTGGGGAGTTTGCCGGCCGCCACCTCCCTGCGCTCTTTTCACCTCCGGCATTCCATAGTCCGAATCCAGCTCGATGAGGGATGCATAAATGAACTTGCCTTTCAGGTCGACTGTAACCGTTCCGGCAGGGATTTTAACTTGCTTTCCGGTTTCCCGGATCACACCGTCTTCGATCAGCATCGTCGCATTTTCGATCGTGGTTTTTGGATCTACGACGATCGTGGCATTCGTGAAAGCGTAGCGGCCGGTCCTTTCGTCATAAGCGCCGTTCCTGGGGAAAGTTTCCTGTGCGTGGCAATACACTGCCAGCGTCATGCAGCCTAATATCGTTGATAATTGTTTAAACATATATTGTTGTCTTAATTACAATTGTGCCTTACAATATACAAGTAAAATCGATAAATCAGGCCCCTGAGACGTATCTTGCAACTGTTTTTACCTTGTTCACCATCTTTCCGCTGATCATGACATTCGAACAATTTCAGGAATCGATTTCGCTACCCGCTCCACCCGACGAGCTTCCTGTCCTGCTGGAAGCGCTTTGGCACGACGCCAAAGGCGATTGGGAAGCAGCTCATAATATCGCCCAAAGCAGGGAAGGAACGCAAGCTTATGACCGTTTGCACGCCTACCTCCACCGCGTCGAAGGGGATACTTTCAATGCAGGGTACTGGTACAGACGTGCTGGTTCAGAAGTATTTAAAGGAAGCCTGAAAGAAGAATGGGCATACCTGGCCAATCTGTTTCTGCAAAAAGCATAAGGTTTTTTCCTTATATTAAGCCAATATAAGGTTTTTAGCTTATATCTCTAATATATAAGGCTTTTACCTTATATTTGATGATTATAAGTAAAAAACCTTATGCTCATGAATGCGTTCCGAGCGGTTATAACCGCCGATATGGTGAATTCTACGCAGTTTCCGCGGGAAGAATCAACAGCATGGCTGGAAGAGCTACTGGCTATTTTGCACCAAAATCAGGCTTTCAAATGGATGTTAAAGCCGGAAATATACCGCGGTGACAGCTTCCAGGCGGTATTGAAAAATAGCGACGAGGTAATGCGGATGGCCATCCTCGCCCGCGCGTGCATACGTAAGCATGCCCCCAACGCCGATATGCGCATAGCCATCGGCATTGGGAAAACGGAACAGCTTACCGACCGCCCCGGCACGTCCGATGGCGAAGCGTTTCGGTTATCAGGACACCTGGCAGATAAAATCCGCCAGCAGAAAGCGCGGATCGGCATTGCGCTGCCCAAGCCGTCGGAACCGCTTTCAGCTACGCTGAACCTGCTCGAAACAGTCATTGAAGATTGGACGGTAGCCCAAAGTCAGGTCATCGAAGCCCTGATCCTGGGCAAGAATGTTACGCAGATTGCCGAAATGTTATCGATCAGCCAATCGGCTGCGAGCCAGCGCATCAGCGCTTCCAAGTGGTGGGCAATTGAAAGTTTTCTTACTAACTTTCCAAAGCAGTTATCACTATACACCAAACGCTAAACCAATATGAAAGAATTTCTGCTGCTGCTTCTAGCGCATGTCCTTGTAGATTTCTATCTGCAGCCCACCACTTGGGTAGTCGACAAAAAGGAGAAAAAGTACAAATCCCGCTATCTGTACTTTCACATATTGCTGGTCATAATCGCATCTTATATTCTACTGCATCAATGGCAAAATCCATTGCCCGCTATTGCATTAGGCATAGCACACGGCATCATCGATCTTGTTAAAATATCATTTGACAAGAAAGGATCACTCACCTGGTTTATGGCCGATCAGGCGGCACACCTGGCCACTATTGCATTTACCGCCCTAATCCTCACAAGCAACATACTGCCTGGCTTTGAGACACTTATCATTTGGTTTAACAAACCTAAAACCCTCGCGACATTGTCGGGTGCAATGCTATCTCTCACCCCCATCTCATTTTTTGTGGGCATACTCACCAGGCCCTGGCGCGAAGAGCTCGCCAAACTGGCACCCGGAGCGGATGACAACCTTGCAAATGCCGGCCGCTGGATAGGTATGTCTGAGCGGCTGCTCATTTTTGTTTTTGTATTGATCAATCAATATTCAGCTATCGGCTTCCTTATCGCCGCCAAATCGTTACTGAGGTATAACGACAAATCAACCGAGCCGAGAATTCCGCCTGCCTATATCAGTAAGAAATCGGAGTATGTGCTCGTCGGCACACTCATGAGTTATACGAGCGCCATTGCTATCGCGCTCATGGTCCAGATACTCAGCCAGAAATTTAAATAGCGATTAAACTTGTCGCCTGTTTTTGCGTCTAACCCGGGTATCTAAACTTTTTTACCATGAGGAAATCATTGCTGGCCATTTTACTGGCCTTTGTAAGCTTCACAACTTTCGCGCAGCGCGGTAGCAATGCAACGCCCGAGCAACGTGCCGAAAACCAGACGAAAACCTTGACCGAAAATCTCAAACTTTCGGATGACCAACAGAAAAAAGTGTACGACCTTAGCCTGGCCCGCGCCAAAAAGATGCAGGAATTACGTGATGCCCAGAATATGGACCGCGAGCAAATGCGGGCTTCGATGGAAACATTCAACACCGAACTGGCCAAGATCCTGACCGTAGAACAGCAGGAAAAATACAAAACCCTGCTGGAAGACCGCCGGAATAACCGTGGCGGAGGTGGTGGAGGCGGTGGGCCGAGAAACTAACAAAGACTTCAAAACGAAACAGGCTGCTTCATCATTGAGCAGCCTGTTTCGTTAACCAATAGTAGTTATTTCGTATTTCTAAATCACTCCTTCTTTCTTCAAGAGGTCATTCAGACAAAACTGATAATCATCAAAAACCGGAACCGCCTCTTCCCATCCATAGACTGCCCATTTTTTCGATCGATCGATAGCCATTATTTTACGGTCATCCGTCAATACCCAGATCACCCGTTCCGTCCCGAACTCGATCATCTTTTCGCTCTTGCGGAACATGTATTCATTTTCGTCAGGAAAATGATCTGCCTCGATTTTCACATCTACTTCAATCGCCACTTTCGGTGGCACATCGGCAATTTTTTTTGAGAAAATATTATTGACCAATGCCTTATCAAAAACTGCGATGTCGTTGGCCAAATTATTTCCCCGCGAGATATGCAGCCCCGCCTCATTACTCACCACCCAATACGGCTGGCCTTTGACCATTTCTTTGACATGCGCACCAAGAATTGTCGCAATAAGTGCCTGAAGAAAACTGCAACCCATCTCTATAATTTCCGAAGACTTCCTATGTTTTAACACTTCCTTGTAGCCCTTGCGGTACAATGGGCGTCCGTCGAGTTCTTCGAAGATTAAGCTAGCGGGGATCGTCTCAGTGAGTATCATGGTCTTTCACTTTGCTTCTAAACAAATATAGCGAATTTCTACCAACTCAAAATCAGCCTTAAAGCGCCATTTCCGTCTTAAATTCCGATGTAAAATGGAAGTGAATTGCCGGGTTGTTTTCACGGTTCATGCGGATCATCCACTCGGATTCGGCAAGGAAAACCGGGTTACGGTCTTTGTCGTAAGCGATTTGGTTGCCTTTGAGGCGGATGAACTGGTCCATGGCCGGTTTGTCGTCGGCAGTGAGCCAGCAGGCGCGTGAGATGTTCATCGGCACCCAACGGCACTTTGCGCCATATTCATGTTCGAGGCGGTACTGGATCACGTCGAATTGAAGTTCTCCAACGGTCCCTACGACTTTTCTATTACCAAGGTCAAGCGTAAAGAGCTGAGCTACTCCTTCATCGGTAAGCTGCTGAATACCCTTTTCCAATTGCTTGGATTTCATAGGATCCATGTTGATTAACTCCTTGAAAATTTCCGGAGAGAAACTTGGAATACCGGAGAATTGCAGGTTTTCGCCTTCTGTCAACGTATCGCCAATTTTGAAGTTACCGGTATCGTAGAGACCAACCACATCACCGGGAAAGCCTTCATCCATCACGCTCTTATCCGAAGCCATGAATGTGAACGGGCTCGAAAAGCGGACATCCTTGCCGAGCCGCACGTGTTTGTAAAACTTCCCTCTTTCAAATTTACCTGAACAAATGCGCAGGAACGCGATACGGTCGCGGTGGCGGGGATCAAGGTTGGCGTGGATTTTAAAAACAAAACCGGTGAATTTCGGCTCGGTTGGTGCTACCTCGCGTACGTCCGTCGGGCGCGGCTGCGGAATCGGCGAAATATCGCAAAAGGTATCCAGCAACTCTTTGATACCAAAGTTATTGATCGCGCTTCCGAAGAATACCGGCGCAAGCTGGCCCTTTTGGTAAGCTTCCTCTGAGAATACGTCATAAACGCCTTCCACGAGCTCCACATCTTCCGTCAACTGTTCGGCGTCTTTTTCACCCAGCAGTTCGGTCAGTTTCTCGTCTTCCAGGTTCACTTTCGCAACATCGCTTTCAATTTTCGTCTTATTGATTTTAAAGAAATACAGCATTTGCTCATACAAGCTGTAAACACCTTTAAAATTGGCACCCATATTGATCGGCCAGGTAAGCGGGCGAACACGGATGTTCAACTTGCTTTCCAGCTCATCGAGCAGCTCGAAGGGATTCTGACCCTCGCGGTCAAGCTTGTTGATGAACACGATCACAGGCGTGTTGCGCATGCGGCAAACTTCCATTAGCCGCTCGGTTTGCTCTTCGACACCTTTCACACAGTCCACCACCAGGATTACGCTGTCCACCGCGGTCAACGTGCGATAGGTATCCTCGGCAAAGTCCTTGTGGCCCGGTGTATCGAGGATATTGATCAGCAGATCCTTGTACTCGAAGGTCATAACCGACGTCGCCACCGAGATACCACGCTGCTTCTCGATTTCCATAAAGTCGGAAGTCGCGGTTTTCTTAATTTTATTGGACTTTACCGCGCCCGCCGTCTGGATCGCCCCCCCAAAAAGGAGCAACTTTTCGGTCAATGTCGTTTTCCCGGCATCGGGGTGGCTGATGATCGCAAACGTGCGGCGCTTCTTTATTTCTTGTAAATTACTCATGTATATCGCTGCCCGGAACGGACAATCATTTTACAGGGCGTTACCTAATGCACTTTATTTCAAAGCATTGGCAACACATTGCCCATTGTGACAGAATAGCAAAATTTGCACAAAGATAAGAATAAAGAAAAGCCGCCCCTAATGAGGACGGCTCTAAATTATACAGCGTTTTGCGCCGCTCGGATATTCTCTGAATCTCAGTAATAAGAATGCTTGTAATCTTCTACCGAAGTAAGGATCACTTCATGTGCCTCGTCTCTTCCGTAAACATTCGTGATTTCGATATGCGCTTTTTCTCCCGGCAAGTTCTTATAAGTCAGGAAGTAGTGTTTCAAACGTTCGATAATCCCTTCCGGCAGTTCGCTCAGATCGCTGTATTGACCGTAAACTTCGTCGCCTTTCAACACCGCAATGATCTTGTCATCCGCCTCACCGCCGTCGATCAGACGGATACCGCCGATAGGCTTCGCCTCGCACATGATGTTACCATGTGAAATGATTTTTTCACACAATACAATGATATCCAGTGGGTCACCATCCCCTTCGGTCACATCACGGCCCGAACGTTCCCTTGCCAATGCCGCGATTTTATCGGCACAATAGGTTTTGGGAATGAAGCCGTACAATGCGGGAACAATGTTCGAATATTTCTGAGGACGGTCGATTTTGAGGTAACCAGTAGCCTTGTCAATTTCGTATTTTACTGTATCGGTAGGAACAATCTCAATAAATGCAGTAACTAATTCGGGTGCCTTGTCACCCATTGGGATTCCGTGCCACGGATGTGCTTTGTGTACGTTAGCGATCATTAGTTGTGTAATAGGTAATAACTTAAAACTTAAATTTCGTTGAATACTAATCTTAATTTCCTACAATCCCGTCTTTTCGGCAATGGTGTAATCCCCTGTCTTTGAGACAGATTGCTTCACAAACAATTCACCCAAAAATCCAGCGAGAAATAATTGAGAGCCCACCATAATGGCTACCAGCGCCAAGAAGAACATCGGGTTCTCTGTAACATTCCGGTAGGGCAATAAATTGTAAATGTTATATATCTTTTTTCCAATAAGCCACACAGCTATAAGGCTTCCAAGAAAAAACATAAGGGTTCCCAGACTACCAAACAAATGCATGGGTCTTCGTCCAAACTTATTCACAAAGGCGATCGAAAGCAAATCCAGGAAGCCAAAAATGAACCGTTCGAGGCCGAATTTTGTGTAACCGTATTTACGCGCCCGGTGCTGAACTACCTTCTCTCCTATTTTGGCAAAACCATTCCATTTCGCAATCACAGGAATATAGCGGTGCATCTCGCCATAAATAGTGATATTCTTGACCACCTCCTTGCGGTACGCTTTCAGACCGCAATTGAAATCGTGCAGGTAAACACCTGAAATACTGCGGGTAGCGGCATTGAAGATTTTGGTAGGTACTGTTTTGGTGATCGGGTCATAACGTTTTTTCTTCCAACCGGAAATCAGGTCGTAGCGGTCGTTAACGATCATGCTGTACAACTCCGGAATTTCGTCCGGACTATCCTGCAAATCGGCATCCATAGTTATCACGACATTGCCTTTCGCCGCTTGAAAACCGGTCTGAAGCGCGGCGGTCTTGCCATAGTTCCGCACGAAGCGCATGCCACGCACATTCGGATTTTCCTGTGAAAGCCGCTGGATCACCTCCCACGAGCGGTCCCGGCTGCCGTCATCCATAAAAAGTACCTCGTAGGAGAAACGATTCTCGTCCATCACCCTGGCAATCCACTCGCAGAGCTCTGGAAGTGACTCTTCTTCATTATATAGCGGGATAACAACGGAAATCTGGATAGCTTGGTCGGTCATGTACGGTTTCAGTGACAATGCTTTGCCGGTAATTTGCCGCAAAGTTCGTGTTTTTCCTGATCAAAATTTCAAATAAAAAGCTTTAAGCAACTCCCTGAAACGCGGGTCATGGGTGACGCCATCCGCTTCGTAAATATGCAGATCGGGCTCAATGTGCACATTATGAGCGAATTCGTGGCGCTGAAAAAGCATTAGTAGGCGAAATGCTTTTTTGTCTGCCTGGTGAAACAAAGTCAATTTCCGGGTGAGTTTCCAACCGGCACTTTCCGCTTTCTCTGCAAAGCGCAAGCCTTCATCGACAGGAAAAAGGATATTGAATTTACCCTCCGGTTTCAGAAGCCGTTCAATAGCGGCAAGCAGTTCCTCAAAGTCAAGGGATTTGGCATGATGAGCAATGTTCTTTTTATCGATCGGCGAAAGCAAATCCGATTGAAAAAAAGGCGGATTCGTAATGATCACATCGTATAAATGATCGGAAACAAACTCTTGCACTGGCGAATGAAACAATTTAATGCGATCGTGAAAAGGGCTTTGCTCCACGTTTTCGCCGGCTTGATAGAATGCCTCCGCATCGATTTCCACCGCATCGATCATCGCATAGGAGTTACGTTGTGCTACCATCAGCGATAAAAGGCCCGTCCCGGCACCGATATCGAGAATGCGGTCGGCATCTTCGACGTCCGCCCACGCGCCCAGTACACAGGCGTCGGTACAAACTTTCATGGCGCACTGATCCTGCCGGACAGTGAACTCTTTGAACCGGAAATGGGCGTTACGGGGCATAATATGAGTTATTTTCGTCCAAAATCAGCCGGATTCTCTCCCCAGTACTCCGTCTCCCATTTCAATATCCTGTTGGGGTAAGTATTCGTTGCAAGCCAGCGTTCGGCCCGTTGCAACATTTCAAAAAGCGGCTTGTTCCTCGGGGTCAAAGCCAGCTTGGTGTTCGCATGCTTTTTCTTGATCCACGCCATTGCCGTTTTGGAATCGGTATAAATGGGCAGGTCGCTTTCCTTTTTTTGCAAATAAGCCAGGGCGTGCACGATGGCTAAAAACTCGCCGATATTATTGGTACCGTCCTTAAATGGTCCTTGCAAAAAGATGCGGTCGCCGGTAGCGTAATAAACGCCCTGATACTCCATGTCGCCGGTAGCGGTGTTCCATGCTGCGTCTACGGCGATGCTGTTTTTAATAGGCCTTCCGACGTTCGCAGGCGGCTCCTGGACCGTGGGTTTGGAATCCTTTTTGGCCACAAACTCCCAGTAATTGCGCTGAATGGCCGCCTCGGCTTCCTGCAAAGAGTCAAAAGACTTGTAGCGCGCATCCTCGAAGCCCTTGATCTGCGCCTCGCATTCCTTCCAATCGGTAAAAACGCCCGTCTTCCGGCCTTGCCACACTACGTAGTATTTGGTCTTTTTCAATGTTGAATGAATATATCAATGATTGAATGACCGAATGATTGAATGATTGAATATGGCTTATTCGGTCATTCAGTCATTCAATCATTCAAAATTATTTTTCCTCCCAAACCTGCGCCAACTCCACGATCACTTCCACCGCCTTCTCCATATCCTGCACCGATACCCATTCTAGTTTGGAGTGAAATGCGTGCTCGCCGGCGAAGATGTTCGGGCACGGCAGCCCCATGAATGACAGCCGCGAGCCGTCGGTACCACCGCGAATGCTACGCTGAATGGGACTGAGACCGACTCTTTCCATAGCTGTCAGAGCGTTTTGAATCACTTCCGGATGCTTATCAAGCACTTCCTTCATGTTCCGGTACTGTTCCTGGACCTTAAATTCAGCCGAGGAATTGGGATACCCTTTCAAAACCTCTTCCATAATTCCTTTCAGAAACGCCTCCTTCTCATGCAGTCCAGCGACAGTAAAATCGCGGATGATGAAGCTTAAAACCGCCTTTTCCTGAATGCCTTCCATCTGAACCGGATGGATAAAACCTTCCTTATCCTTCGTGGTTTCGGGCGAAAGTTTGTCATTCGGAAGTCTTGACAATATCTCAGCTGCGATCTTCAACGCATTTTCCAGCTTGCCGATGGCATACCCTGGGTGCGTGCTCACGCCATGAATGATTATTTTGACTCCGTCGGCGGAAAAGGTTTCATCCTCCAAAGTCCCGATCGCCTCACCATCCACTGTATAGCCAAAATCAGCACCCAGCTTCTGCAAATCTACCTTTTCAGTGCCCCTTCCTACTTCTTCATCGGGCGTGAAGAGGATTTTGATAGCACCGTGCCTTATATGCCGGTTAGCGAGGAAATACTCCGCCGCAGCCATGATTTCGGCGACGCCGGCTTTATTGTCAGCCCCGAGTAATGTAGTTCCGCTGGCAGTAACAATGTCGTTTCCAATTTGCTGATCGAGATCGTGCAGTTCCCCTATTCTCAAAACTTGTGAATGATCGTCAGGCAGGATAATGTCCGAGCCATTCCAGTTACGATGAACGATCGGTCTTACATTTTCACCGGTAACATCCGGCGAAGTATCCACATGCGCGCAGAAGCAGATCACCGGGACGTCCTTTTTATCGGAATTCGACGGGATCGTCGCGTACACGTACCCGTGCTCATCTACATGCGCATCCGCAACGCCCAGCGCGCGAAGCTCCTCAGCGAGCAGATTGCTCAGGTTACGTTGCTTGGCGGTACTGGGAAATGTCTCCGAATTAGGGTCCGACTGCGTGTCAATTTGCACATAACGCAGGAATCGTTCGAGAACAGAGCTCATAATGATTCGATTGGAAGTTAGGAACTATGATTAGCCGATGATCGACGAAAGATCTGCCGGAGAATAGTTGATATTCTTCAAGGTCTTGTCGTCCGCCGTACGGTATACCAGGTATTTTCCATTATCCTCTTTATAATAGCATTCCGTGCCTTTCGCCTGGTAGTGCGCCACGGTCGCCTCGGCTTCTTCTACCGAATTACACGCTTTGGACATATTCGACCGCTGCACTTCATCGAACAACGCCCGGAACTTCTCTCCCAGCCCAAATTCCAGGACTGCGCCAGACAGTACATATTGCAGGTCGCAAAGCGCGTCCGCTACTTCCACAATGTCCTTTTCCAGGATCGCAACTTCAAGCTCCTTCAACTCTTCGGCCAGCAATGCCACACGCAGGCGGCTTCTTTCTTCAGAGGGGATCGTCGGCGTTTCCAGGATCGGGTGTTTGAAAGTTCTGTGAAAATCCGCGACTTGATTAAGGCTATCCAGTTGTTGCATTGTTATATTAATTTAAAGATTTGTCCTGACATAAAAGCGACGACCTGGGCGACACTTACATCGAAAGGTTGGTTTTGAACAATTTAATGGCAATAGCGAGCAGGATAATGCCGAAAACCTTCCGGAGAATATCCGTACCGCCCTGCCCCAGCTTCCTTTCCAGCCAGTTCGATGATTTTAATACGAGGTAAATAAAAAAGAGGTTCAGCATAATGCCGACCAGGATATTGGGAATCTGATAAGCCGAACGGAGCGAGAGCAACGTGGTCATCGTGGCAGCTCCGGCGATCATCGGGAATGCGATCGGCACAATGGACGCCACGCTTACATCCATATTACCATGTTTGAAAATCTCCCGTCCCAGGATCATTTCCAATCCTAGCAGGAAAAGAATAATGGCCCCGGCAATGGCGAACGATGCAATATCTACCCCAAAAAGGCTTAATAACCGCTCGCCCAGGAACAAAAAGATCACCATGATCAGCCCGGCGACAATGGTCGTTTTTTCGGACTCGATCTTGCCTAGCTTCCTTCTAAAATCAACGATAACCGGCAGCGAACCAAGCACATCGATCACCGAAAAGAGGATCAGCGTTACGGAGACGATTTCCTTAAAATTGAACATGGGCTTACACTTTGGGGCGTTTTGGTTCCGCAAAGTTGCTCAAAACCGACTGCTTACACAACCTTAAAAGTCATTGATCGCGAAAATAGCAGCGGCTAAGAAGCGCTTCCCGGCAGGAAGTTCAGGAATGTATTGAACTGTTTTTTGTACTTCTCCTCATCGATCTTGTAAAAGAAGGCGCCTTTTTTGGAATAGCCCTTCTGCTTTTCATCTAGCTTAATCAACAAGTTGGTAGACAACAACTTGCGACTAAAATTGCGTTTATCGAGCTCTGTCCCGAAAATCGCCTCGTAAAGCTTCTGCAACTGCGGGATCGTAAATTTCTCCGGCAACAATTCAAAGCCGATCGGATGCTGTGAGGCTTTGTAGCGCAAATGCTGGATCGCCATTTCGACCATCATACCGTGGTCAAAAAGCAGTTTAGGCAGTTCCTGCATGGAGAACCATTGCGCTTCGTAATTTTTGGAGATCTTGTGGTCGTAGTCTTCCACATTGATCAGTGCAAAATAGGCAACGGAAACCGTACGCTCAACCGGGTCACGGTGAGGGCTTCCGAAAGTGTAAAGTTGTTCCAGGTAAATGTCCGTCAGGTTCGTAAGCTCAAAAAGAATACGGGACGATGCGCCTTCAAGGCTTTCGTCGGGTTGCACCCAACCGCCCATCAGCGACCAGGTATGATGCTCATCTTCGATGCCCCTTTTTACCAGCAAAAGTTTCAGCTCTTCGCCATCAAAACCAAAAATAATCGAATCCAGCGCGACCAGACATTTGGTCTGGGCCTGGTATTGTTTTAAAATATCTAATCGCACAATCTAGAAATCCGCGGGTGAGTAGATTTGTTTTTAGTTAAAAATACAAGGAAGGTCATTTACTACTCATTCCATCAATTAGGGGCCATTTTTACCAGAAATGCCTTCAATATGGCTATTTCCTCATCGCTGATCGCCGGGAAATTGGCAATGCGGAAGCTGGTATCCTTCTCTTTTCCATACCCGTTACCCAGGGTGATGCCCTCTTTCCTGGCCGCATTTTTCAGTGCATCGATACGCTCCTTTCCCGCGCGCACGGCGATAACGGTGTCCGAACGTACTGCGGTATTTTCAACCATCAGGTCGTAGCCGTATTCCAAAAGGAAGGTATACCATTCGTGTGCACGCCGACGCGTCTGCGCGTCAACCTCGTCGATGGGCGCAACTTGCTGCATAACCTTTCCAAGCAGGTAAATACCAAGAATATTCGGTGTAAATGGGGTTTGGAACTTCAAAAAGTTATCGCGGATAAAGAGCAGACTATTGTAATGCTTCCGCTCGCCGACCTGAATCGCGCGCTCAATGGCTTTGGGCGAAACGATCATTACCGCCAACCCCGCAGGCAGGCCAAAGCATTTCTGGACGGAAGCGTACCAGATATCGGCATTTTCCCAGGGGAGCACCACGCCCGCCATCGCCGAGGTGGCATCGACTGCGATCAGGTTATCGACCTTTTTGCGGATGTCCAGCAGGAAGCCTTCGGGAATTTTGGTGCCGTTCGAAGTCTCATTGTAGGTTACGCAGATAAGCTCGTTGCGTGAGAACACAGCCGACCGGTCCATCAGCAGCGTCTCATTCAGTCCGAAAGCCGCATCGCTGGCACGGTGCGAAATGCGATGGGTATATTCCATCCATTTCTCGCCAAATGCCCCATTGTAAATGTGCAGGCTCGAATCGATCAGCAGCGACTGGGCGATGATTTCCCAGCATTCTGTCGCCGACGATACGAAATAGACCTCATAGCCAGCCGGAACGTCCAGCTTTGCTTTCAAATCCGCAATCGTCTGTTCCAGCAGTTGCATGAACCCGGTGCTGCGGTGATTGGAGCTGATCAGCCCGCTGGCGAAAGCCTCGGAAATATATTGTTCGACCTGAGGATAAACCTTACTCGGCCCTGGGTAAAACGTAATCATAGCATTTCATTTTTGATTCAAACAAAAAACATCACAGGCCGGAATTAAATCCCCAAACCTGTGATGCCTGAAATATAAATTGAAAGCCGGAATATCAAACAATACCCCCCGATCATATCTAACTGCACTTAATTATCAGCTACACCTGACTATTCCTGACCGTTCATTGTCACATGAACCCCTCGCGAACCATCGCCTTCTCCAACTTCTCTCCCAGTTCTTTAGATGCTTTCAACAACGGCAAACGTACATCCGAGCTGCAAATACCTTTAATTTCCAGGCATTTCTTAATCCCTACCGGATTGGATTCAATGTAAAGCAGCGTATCGAATTCCAGGAATGCGAGTTGCAGTTTGGCGGCGTCTTTGAAACGGCCTTCCAAAGCAGCCCAGGTAAGATCGTGGAATTCTTTCGGAAATGCATTGGCAATCACCGAAATAACGCCGTGCCAGCCTACGCTCACCATCGTGGTTACCAGGTTATCGTCGCCCGAAAGCAGCAAAAAGTCGTTGGGCACGCGTGCGGCGAGTTCCATGCTTTGTTCGAGGCTGCCGCCAGCGTCTTTGATACCAATGATGTTCGGATGCGCCGCGAGTTTCACGATCGTATCCACCTTCATGTTAATGACCGTTCGGCCGGGTACATTGTACAAAAGGACCGGAACCGGCGAAGCGTCGGCAATCGCAGTGAAATGCGCGATAATGCCTTCCTGAGTCGGTTTGTTGTAGTATGGGCATACCGACAGGATCGCATCAACACCGGCGAAGTCAGTTTCCTTAATGGTATCTAAAACCGACTGGGTATCATTGCTTCCGATACCGTAAACGATCGGCAGTTTTTTGTAGTTGTTTTGGATTGTAAATGCCAGGATATCACGCTTTTCCTTGGAAGTAACTGTTGGCGACTCGCCAGTTGTTCCTTGTACTACCAGATAGTCCGTACCACCTTCCGTCACCAGGTCGATCAGTCTTTTCAGACCTGGATAATCAATCTCATTCTGTTCATCAAAAGGTGTGATCAGCGCGGCCCCTACCCCTTTGAAACGTTGGTCCAATGGCATTATTTACTTATATAATTGTTAGATTTTAAAACACAAAGTTAGCCTTCCGGGGCTATTTTCTTCACTTAATTTCCAATCATTGCTAAAAATTCTTCCTCGGAGATAATGGTAACGCCCAGTTTCCGTGCTTTTTCAAGTTTGGAAGGCCCCATATTCGCGCCGGCAAGCAGGTAATTGAGCTTCCCTGAAACCCCGCTGAGCACCTTTCCACCGTTTGCCTCTATTTTCTCTTTCAGTTCGTCCCGCTCGAAATTTTCAAACACTCCGGAGATGACGAAGGTCTTACCATCCAGCAAGTCACTTTCGATTTCCACGGGCTTTTCATCACTTTCCATTTGCAAACCAGCCTGCTCAAGACGCTCAACAAGTAGCTGGTTTTCAGGTACACTGAAAAACGACTCGATACTTAATGCAATCCGTCCGCCGATCTCCGGAACGGCAGTCAGTTGGTCGTAAGTCGCAGCCCGCAGCGCCCGCATCGATTTGAAATAGGCGGCCAGTTTCTCTGCTACCGTCTGGCCCACAAAGCGGATACCCAATGCGAAAAGCACATTCTTAAAAGGCACCGTTCGCGACAAATCAATGCCTTTCAGGATATTATCGACCGTTTTTTCACGGAAGCTGATCTTTTTAACCTTCCCGGTTTCCTCATTGAGAAGATTCTTTTCGAGCCCGAGCAGTTTGTCATAGTTCAAATCGTACAGGTCCGCGGGCGTACGCACGAGATCGAGATCAAAAAGAAGTTCAATTTTCCCCTCACCGAGACTTTCAATGTTCATTGCTTTACGGTGGATGAAATGCTCGATGCGGCCTTTCAACTGCGGCGGGCAATGGCTGTCGTTCGGGCAGAAAAACGCCACTTCACCTTCATTACGCTGCAACTCATGGCCGCATTCAGGGCAATGCGTCGGGAATACGATCGGCTCTGTTTCAAACTTCTCCCTTTGCGACACGTCTACGCCAGTAATTTTAGGAATGATCTCCCCGCTTTTTTCCACAAACACGGTGTCATTCAGGCGGATACCTAGTCTTTCCAGCTCGTTCGCATTGTGCAGTGTGGCGCGTTTCACCCGCGTACCCGACAAATGCACCCCTTTCACCTGGTTATAGGGCAATGCGCGCTCCGACAAATCGCAAAGGTTGGCAACCGGGGTAACAGCGCCAGTACGCCCTACCTGGTAGGTCACCATACGCAGCACAGCAGGTTTGTTTTCGGCCTTATATTTATACGAAATAGCCCAGCGCGGGCTTTTAGCCGTAAAACCGAGCTCTCTTTGCTGAGCAACTGAATTGACCTTGATCACAATCCCATCCGTCGCCAACGGCAGGTGCGTGCGCTTTTCCTCCCATTCCCGGATGTATTCAATGGCTTCATCGATGTTGGCGACCTTTTTCCAGCCCGGCGACACGTTGAACCCCCAGGACTTCATTCCCAGCAGCGTTTCTTCCTGGCTTTGGAAAACGTCGACGTCGGCAAAGAAATAATACAGGTAACAATCCAGCCCGCGACGTGCCGTTTCGGCAGAATCCTGCAACTTAAACGAGCCGGAAGCTGCATTACGAGGGTTTGCATATTGGTTTTCGCCCAAAGTGTCCATCTCCTCATTCAGTTTCTGAAAGGAACTGATTGGCATAAAACCTTCCCCGCGAATTTCAAATAGCGGCGGCAGATTGTCCGCTTTCACCCGCAAAGGCAGCGAACGGATCGTTTTGACATTATTCGTGATCTCGTCACCGCGCGTGCCGTCACCCCGCGTGACGCCGCGGACGAGGACACCGTTTTCATAGGTAAAACTGAGGGAAATCCCGTCGAATTTGAGTTCGCAAATGTATTCAAACTCCTCGCCATCAAGCCCCCGGCGTACCCGGTCGTCGAAGTTCCGCAGTTCCTGCTCGTTGTAAGTATTGTCGAGCGAGAGCATCGGATACCGGTGGTACACCGCATTGAAAGTCTTGGTAATCGTCCCGCCAACCCGCTGCGTAGGCGAATCGCCCTGTTTGAATTCAGGATACTCGTTTTCCAGGACCTGCAGCTCTTTAAGCATCTGGTCAAATTCATAGTCCGATATCTCCGACTCGCTATCCTGGTAATAGCGGTCATTATAATAATGCAGCTTGTCTGAAAGCTCCTGGATTCTCTGTTCGGGATTCATAGTAGTCACGGCGGCTTGATGATTCGGCCCAAATTTAAGATTTATTCCAAATTCTGAGCACTGGATAATTCTTGTGTTACCAATTGCCTATTGTGGCGTATCAATGGGACATTCGCTTATCCTTCACAAGCTCAGTATGTCACACATTTTTTGTATTTTCGTTCAAAACGGCCAAGCCTATGAAAACACTGGAACCGCCGGTCCGGTACAATCCGGATCTGACGCAGATCATAAACGGGGAGGAAGTTATGTCGCCTAGCCCGAGATTGCTCCATCAAAGAGCCTCCATGAGATTGGAATGGCTCTTACTGAATCATCTGGCAAAATTTGATTTGGGTGAACTATTCCATGCCCCATTCGATGTTATTTTCGAGCAAGACTTCAATCATCTGCAACCAGATATCCTCTTTGTATCCAAACAAAACCAAGAGATTTTACAAGATTGGGTACGGGGAACACCGGACCTTGTCATTGAAATCGTCTCGCCTGGGTCGAAAAAAATGGATACAGTTATTAAAAAAGGTATTTATGAACGCTACGGCGTTCCTGAATGCTGGATTGTGTTTCCCGAGCAGGTTTGCATTGAGGTTTATACCCTTGTCGATCACCAATATGAGCTGTATGGTACATTTTTGAGGCAGGACTGTGTGCGTTCGAAGGTTCTGGAAGGGTTATCATTCCCTGTCAATGCTATATCAAATGATTAACAGGCGGTTAGCAATGCAAAACCTTTGAATTACCCTCTTTGCCCATAAATTCACTAATTTCGGCCTCATTAATCATTACTAGCTTCTGATTTCATGGCTGAAATTGCCCCTTCCATACTCGCCGCGGATTTTGCAAACCTGCAACGCGACGTCGAAATGATCAACAGCAGTTCCGCAGGTTATATCCATGTCGACATCATGGATGGCATGTTCGTTCCCAATATTTCGTTTGGATTACCCGTCTGCGAGGCTATCCACCGGCATGCGAAAAAGCCGCTGGACGTGCATTTAATGATCGAGCAGCCCGACAGGTACCTCGAAGCATTCCGCAACGCAGGCGCTGCCGGGCTTACGGTACATTACGAGGCTTGCCCGCACCTGCACCGCACGATCCAGCACATCAGGGAACTGGGTGCCGAACCGGGCGTGGCACTTAACCCGCATACGCCGGTAGAAGTTTTGAGTGAAATCATGGGCGATGTGTCATTGATCCTGATCATGTCCGTGAACCCCGGTTTTGGCGGTCAGAAATTCATTGAAAACAGCTACCGGAAAATCGCCACACTCGACGCGTACCGCAAAAAATTCGGATACAATTTCAAGATTGAAGTCGACGGCGGCGTTAATCTCAACAACGCGCCCCGGCTTGTGCGCGAAGGCGTGGACATCCTCGTGGCAGGGAGCTTTGTTTTTACCTCGCCCGACCCAGCCCAAACGATAGCTGAGCTGGGAAATAGCTAGCATTCATTTAGCTGACACCAATGAAAATCCCCAAACCGCTAGCAGCGAAATCGTTGGCAGGTATTGTACTGGCCTGCTTGATTTCGCTGGGATTTATTTTTCAGAAAGAAGATCAGGTCCCGCACAGGTTCCCGTTGAAGATCAGCCCGAACGGCAGGCACATTACCGACAATCACGGAACGCCATTTCTGATGGTGGCAGATGTGGCCTGGCAAATGCTTCGGAGGCTGAGCTATGCGGAAGCGGTGCAATATATGGACATCCGCAAGTCTCAGTCGTTCAATACGCTCCTGGTACATTTGCTTCCTGCGCTGCCGAATCAGCGGAATTTCAACAAGGTCACGCCGTTTCTCGACAACAATGATCTGACAAAACCCAACAAGCTCTATTTCGACTATCTTGAGAAGATCGTCATAGCGGCCAGGGAACGTAATCTGGTGGTCGGGATTGTGGTGTCACGCCAGAGCTGGAACACGGTTTTTGATGTGCAAAAGGAAGAAGCGTGGAAAAGTTACGGAACTTACGTTGGAAAGCATTTTTCGAAATACTCCAACATCATCTGGATTGTCAGCGAAGAAGAGTACCAGAGTGCGTCGCAGTTCAAAGCCATTTCCGAGGGCATCCGGGCGGAATCTGACGGACAGATCATTGCGTCGCTCAACACCTGCTCCCCCACGAGCGTGAACGATAATTCCCCCAACCATTCGCAGCTCAAATTCATCATTCCCGATTCCACGGTAACCCCTGCTGAATATGCCGCGTTGGCCAACTGGCAGAAAAATTCGGCGGAAGCGGCATTAAGACCGTTCCTGATCGCGAATTCCGAATTCCCCAAAGAAATCACCGACCAATCGACCCTTATCCGCAACCAGGCATACCAATCCATTTTGAGCTCCGCGGCAGGTTTTTGCCATATGAGCACGATTAAGAATTTCAATCCTACCTGGAAAGTCAATATTACCAAAGACGGTGCTGAATACATTCATCAGCTGGTCAAGATCCTCAAAGGCATCCCGTGGGAATATATGCAGCCGGATACGCCCGATCTGCTTGTGGATTCGCTCGATAAAGCGGAAATAGGCATTGTATCGCTTTCGAACAAAAAGATGGCCATGCTTTACCTCCCTACTTCACGAGCGGTCCGCCTGGACCTCAGACATTTGGAAGGCAGCCTGTTCGGCGCGGTTTGGTACAGCCCGCGCACGGGCAAAAGATGGAACGGCAAAGATTTGAAGCTGGACGAAGAAGCGATCGTTCAGCCGCCCGAGTTACAGCCGGAATGGGACTGGATACTGCTCATCGGCACGAAGCAGTAGATTGACATTTTTTTGTATTATTAATATATTACCAGATATTGAGTGGCCCTGCCGGTATCTGATCACCCCATGCGTTTGAGATTTAAAAGCACCCTTTTTGGTATATTAATGGCAGCAATGCCGCTTTCCGCGTACTGCCAGGAAGTGTTATGGGCCAACAAGGTACTAGGCTACTCTTCCGAATATCGCCCGTCGCAAATAGGCCATGCTTACCGGTCCAAGCAGATATTGGGCGCTCCCAGCAAACTCCCCGATTTTGGCGACAGCCCCTGTGCCTGGACGCCCGCCGACGCCGACAGTCGCAACGAGGAATGGATCAAAGTGGGTTTCGACAAGGCCATACCATTAAAACAGATTGCGATTGCCGAAAACTTCAACCCGGGCGCAGTCGTGCGTGTGTATGCATATGATGCCGCCGGTAGGGAATACCTCGTTTCAGAAACACCCGCTGCCCAACAGCCTGTGAAAGGCCGTATGCTCCATATTTTCCCCAAACAAGACATCCAGGCCAATGCGGTAAAAATTGTGCTGCAACCGGGCAAGGTTTCGGGTTTCAATCAGATAGATGCGATCGGTATCTCGTCGAATGCGGTACCTGTAGAAGCGAAAATCAATTTTGTGGCATCCCAGCTCAAAGCACAAAGGGAAAATCTGGGCAAGGCAATCAACTCCAAAGGCCAGGAAGTGGCGCCCATTATCGCGCCGGACGGCAAGACACTCTACTTTACCCGAAACGATTTCGAAGGGAATACCGGCACGCCTTCTCATCAGGACGTCTGGTACTCGACGCTCAACGACCAGGGCCAATGGACTGACGCGGTCAATATTGGTCCGCCTATCAATAATGCGAATGACAATGCAACTACCAGCATCTCAGCTGATGGTAAAACGCTTTATTTGATCAATGAATATCAGCCCAATGGCAGTATGTACTTCGGTTTCTCGCGTTCTTTCAAAACTAAATCAGGATGGGGGTTCCCGCGTACTGTAAAAATCACCAATCTCATAAAGACGGCGAAATTCCTTGAAATTACTGTATCGCCATTTGAAAATGTGCTCATTATGGCCGTCGAAGGTTTGGATTCCGAAGGAGGAAAGGATTTGTATGTTTCGTTCTTGCAAAAAGACGAAACCTGGTCAGAGCCCCGAAGACTGGGGGACGTAATCAACACCGCCGACAGCGAAAGCACTCCGTTCCTCGCTCTCGACAACAAGACGCTGTACTTTTCGTCGTCCGGCCATGCCGGTTATGGCCAGGGCGACCTGTTCCTCACCCGCCGTCTCGACGACACCTGGCTCAACTGGTCGACGCCGGAAAATCTAGGCCCGGCCGTCAACTCTCCGCTTTGGGACGCATTCATCAATATCCCGGCGACCGGGGATTATGCCTATTTTAGTGCGAGCGACAAGTTTTTAGGGCAGGAGGACATTTTCCGCATCCGCATGACGCCCGAGATCAAGCCCGATCCGGTGGCGGTGGTGAGCGGAAGCATTTTGGAAGCCGAAACGAATAAACCCGTGAAATCAGACATTGCAGCCGACATTAAAAGCACCAACACCTCTTTTGCAACGGCCAGTTTTGACCCCGAAACAGGCGAATACCGGCTGATACTTCCATTGAAAGAAATATACCGCATTACAGCGTCCGGCAACGGCTATTTCCCGGTTACGGAAGACATGGACCTGAGCGCTGAAACCAGCTTTCGCACGATCCGGAAGAATATTTATCTGCAACCCATCAAGGCCGGACAGCAGATCAGGCTGAGCAATACGATGTTTTCCCAAAGCAGCGCGGAAGTGATCCCGTCGTCGTTTGCCGAGCTCGACAAAATCGCGGAAACGATGAAAAGCTACCCCACCATGGAAATATTGCTGGAAGGCCATACCGACAATCAGGGAGAAGTGCAAAAGAACGTCAAGCTCTCCGCCGACCGGGTGGAACAGGTAAAAAAATACCTTTTGTCCAAAGGCATCGATGGTAAGCGCATCCAGACCAAGGCCTGGGGCCCGGCGCGGCCGATCGCCAGCAACCTCACCGAACAGACCCGCCAGAAAAACCGCAGAGTAGAGTTTACGATTCTTAAAATCTAAAAAATATCCTATAACGGGAAATTTCCTTATTTTCGCGGCGTCCATCAGCGAACGCACTAATGTCTCCCAACCAAACCAAAGAAACCCTGCGGTCAAGGCTCATACTCACCCTTATTCTCGTTGCAGGTCTTGCGTTGAGACTTTACAACCTCGATCGTTACAGTATTTTCTTCGACGAAGTAAGTACACTGCTTGTCAGCCAGGGCATTGTGCTGGAAGGGGCCAATCAAAAGGAGGCATTTGCTACACGCGAACTGGTGGACTCCCGTTTTTGGACAACACCGAAATTCCCGCAGAAGCAGGTGCTGCGCACATTTACCGCAAACGAGGTCTTTCATCCCAAAACATTCACACCGGCCGAGTTCTGGGCTCCGAAAGCCATTCCCGATTACTACGAAGCCATGACGCGCAGCGACATCGGGAACAGTCCGTTCTATTACGCGCTCCTGCATCCGTGGATCGAATTTTTCGGCATTTCCGACTATTCGGTTCGCTTCTTTTCCGTCATTTTCAGTGTAATGATCATCGGGCTGACCTACTTGTTCGCAAGAAGGTTTTTCGGGATCAAAACTGCGTTGATAGCGGCCGGCATTACGGCCATCGAACCTTTTTTTATCGCTTACAGCCACCAGGCACGCAACTATTCGCTCACCTTCTTTCTGACGCTGGCCGCCACCTACTTCTTTTTACAAATCATTGAAAACAAAGCCGGTAAGCGGAATACACTCTGGCTCTATATAGGTTATATTCTCGCAGCCGGGTTCGGACTTCTCAGTCACTTTCTTGTCATTTCGGTGCTGCTGGCGCACGCGGTTTATGCGTTATTTTTCCTGAGAACCTTCAAAGGCTGGGTTCGAATTGCCATTGCGGCAGTTTTCACGCTTTCAGGGGTGACCTGGTGGCTGATGTTCGGGGGGGGCGTTTATACATTGTCATCGCTGCAACACCAGGCCGATTTATACCGGAGAATGGCTGAGACCGGCGGGCAGACGTTTGGTAATATCCTCCCGGCGACCCCGCTCAACGTTTTCAACAAGTCGCTGCCCGTTTTTACCGATCTTGTAATTTTCACCAATGGCCTTACCGATGCTCTCGGTGGCAAAAAGAATGTGGCGATAGCATTGCTTGCCGCGTTGATACTAATCCTCTGGTACCGTTTCAAAGACAAAATCAACACACCGGCCTGGCTTACGCCTCGCTTTCCCTATTTGCTGATCCTCGTCTTCGGTTTTTTTTACAGCAACCATAAGCTACAATTCAGTATCCTGAGCGTCAGCCTGTTTGCACTCTCCTTTATCCCCGATTTGCACAAAAGTGTAAGTCCCGAACAACGGAAGCGGCTTTGGTTGCTCTACTTCATGGCGCTTATCCCGACGTTGTTCCTGGCCCTGATGTCCTTCAAGAACGGGCATACCTATGGCATTACCCAGCGCTATTCCGGGTTTTCATTTCCTTACATGATTATCCTGCTGAGTCTTTTACTGCAATTCTACACGACCTTACAGGCAGAGTTCAGAGTACTTATTTTCGTATTCCTGGCAGCCCAGCTCTATTTTGTAGGGTTGAGGTTAAAAGAGTTCTATGAAGACCGCTCTCCGAAATACGGCTATTTCGCCGTGCCGCGCGTGCCTAACCCGTACATGGAAGCCGCAAAACTGATCGAGGCGACTTACCAGCCCGGCGACACCATTTATTACCCATCGCCGCGCTATGAAATCACTTCCGAAATGGACCGGACCTTCCTGCCTTACTCGATCCACGATGCGCAGATTACCAATCTTTATTTCCCGAAAGACGCGCAGTACATCCAGGCAATGGATACCACTCAGAATGAGCGGATATGGATCAGAAAGAAGGGCCGGCCGAAGCCCGTTGAAATCATGAAACTGACCGGCAAGCGTTACGGATTTGAGTAAGCGGCAAGGGTGTTTTGACTGAGCCGTCCAATAAGATTTCGTATATTGCGGACTTAAAACCGGAGATCTGGCCGTTATTTTGCAGAGAACTCCTTACATCGACATACAACATCAGGCATGACAGCAGAAGAGATATTAAAAGACCCGAAACAGTTAAGCGGCGAGCTTCGCCTGAAAATACTGGGCCTTTACCACCAGGCCAATGCGGGCCACATTGGTTGCTCGCTCAGCTGCATTGACCTGATGATCGCGGTTCTTTTTCTCCAAAAATCGGTCGACGATACTTTCATTCTTTCCAAAGGTCACGCTGCTGCGGCACTTTACGCGTGCCTGAATACCCTCGGCGAAATCACGGACGAAGAGCTCGATACGTTCTACCTCGACGGTACCACATTGCCTGCCCACCCGGCGCCGCGCCAGTACAAAGGCATCCCTTTTGCCACCGGCTCGCTTGGTCACGGGTTACCTATTGCAACGGGAATTGCCCATGCAGCCAAGGTCGCCGACGATGCAACGTATTCATACACGCTGCTGTCTGATGGGGAAACCAACGAGGGAACAACCTGGGAAGCTGCCCACTATGCCATTCAGAACCAGCTCGATAATCTGATCATGCTCATCGACAAGAATGGCTTGCAAGGTTTCGGGTTCACCGATAAAGTCCTGGGGGAAACCGCCTCCGTTGAAAAATGGAAAGCGATCGGGTTCGAAACGGTGGAAGTGGATGGTCACGACATTACGGCCATCAGCAAGGCGATCAGCGAGTTAAAGGAGCATAAGAATGGACTGCCCAAAGCGATCATCGCCAATACCGTCAAAGGAAAAGGAGTTTCCTATATGGAGAATAAATTGGAATGGCATTACCTGCCCATGAACAAAGACCAGTACGAGCAAGCTACGCTGGAAGTAAAGGAACGCTATCTTAATGAATTGACGAATGCTTGATCATTTACCGGTTTACCGCGATAAAATAGAGAAATTAAAAGGGCCAGTTTTTGTTTTCGGTGCCAGCGGCTTCATCGGCGCCAATCTCTTCAATGATATATTTAAAATCCGGAAGGATTGCTATGCGGTAACGCACGACGCCACCAAAGCATGGCGCCTGAAACTGCTGAATGTCCCATTTGAAAACATCATTCACTGCGACATTCTTTCCGACAACTCGATTAAGGAGGTATTTGAAAAATACAAACCGCAAACGATATTCAACCTTGCGGCTTATGGTGCATACAGCAAGCAGAACAATGTAAACCTGACCTACGAAACGAATGTGCTCGGGACGGTGAACATCCTGCAAAACTGCACGAAGGACATGGTGTATATCCATGCCGGAAGCAGCTCCGAATACGGATTCAACTGCACTTCTCCCAAGGAAACAGATCGCGTCGAACCAAACAGCCATTATGCGGTTTCCAAGGTCTCTGCGGCCTATTTGCTCGAATATTATGCCAAAGTTGCAGGGCTGAAAACGCTCAACCTGCGCCTGTACTCGATTTACGGATACTGGGAAGAACCCGACCGGCTGATACCGAGGCTGATCGAGAATGCCCGTAAAAAAGGCCTTCCTTCCCTGGTATCGCCCGACATCAGCCGCGATTTTGTATTTGTGGAAGACTGCGTCGAAGCGTTCCTGGATGCGGCATTGAAGATCGATGACGAAAAATCCGGACGCTCCTACAACATCGCCACTGGCCGCAAGACGACCATGGGCGACCTGGTGGACGTAACCCGCAAAGCATTTTCCATTGCCAGAGAGCCGGAATGGGGCAGCATGTCGAACCGGAAATGGGACCTTGCCGAATGGTTCGGTGACCCAACTGCATTTGAAAACGATTTCGGCTGGAAGGCCCGGACTTCCCTGGAAGACGGCCTGACACGATACAGCCAATGGCAGGACGCCATTCAATATGAAGCGCGTGTTATCCCGGCCTTTGAAAATCCGAAGCTTAACCCGGTCATAACGGCCATTATCGCCTGTTACAAAGATGCGCAGGCCATTCCTTTCATGTACGAAAGGCTGGTGAAGACTTTCAACGAACTGAAAGTCCGCTACGAGATCATCTTCGTCAACGACAGCTCGCCCGACAACCAGGAGGAAGTGATCAATGCGATTTGCGACAAAGACCCTAATGTGGTCGGGATCAGCCACTCGCGAAACTTCGGATCGCAATCGGCATTCCTGAGCGGGATGGAGATCGCGACCGGCGATTGCGTGGTGCTGATGGATGGCGACTTGCAGGATCCCCCCGAAATTATCCCGGCATTCTATGAAAAATGGATGGATGGCTACGACGTTGTGTACGGCGTACGCGTGCAGCGGGAAATGAAACCGCATATCCATTTCTTCTATAAATCATTTTACAAGATATTCCAGGGCCTCAGCTATATTCCTATTCCCCGCGACGCCGGCGACTTCTCGATGATCGACCGCAAAGTGGTGAAAGAGCTTGTCGACCTGCCCGAAACGGAGCAATTCCTGCGCGGCTTGCGTGCCTGGGTAGGTTTCAAACAAACCGGAGTTCCATATGTACGCCCGGAAAGGATGTTCGGCGTTTCAACCAACAACTGGACGAAAAACATCTGGTGGGCCAAAAAGGCGATATTCTCATTCAGTTTCGCCCCGCTGGAATTGATGAGTTACGCCGGATTCGGATTGACTGCGCTCTCCATTCTGGGGATCTTCTGGCAGATATTGGCCAAATTCTTTTTCTTCCCGGATACGCCAAGAGGCCTCAGCACCGTAATTATCCTGATCGTATTCTTTGGTGGGCTAACGATCCTGGGCATTTCGTTTTTGGGAGAATACATTACCAAGATATTCGAAGAGACCAAGAAACGGCCGAAGTATATCCGTACCAGAATACGCCGCGGCCCGAAGGCATATAAAACCGCCGATGAGATCAGGGCTTTGGTAAAACAATTGAGAAAGTAATAAATTGCATGGTATCAGCCGGTTAGGCGGCCAGTCCATTTAAGTTAAGACATCAATCGGCGTAGCGCCCACTTAACGATGAGAAAAGAATTTTCAACAGCCATAGAAGATCTCGCGGTGGAAGACGACTCCGTTATTTTCATCACAGGCGATCTTGGATATAATGCATTGGAGAACCTGCAGGCCAAAATGGGCAAGCGGTTTATCAATGCCGGTGTTGCAGAGCAGAATATGGTAGGTGTAGCAGCCGGCTTTGCACATAAAGGCTATAAAGTGTTCTGCTACAGCATTGCGCCATTTATCGTGTACCGCTGCCTCGAACAGTTTCGTAACGACGTATGCTTCAATAACCTACCAGTTTTTCTGGTCGGTAATGGCGGTGGTTACGGGTACGGCATTATGGGCAGCAGCCACCATACGATCGAAGATCTGGCATGTTTGAGCGGGCAGCAGAATGCTCAGGTGTGGGTGCCCGCATTCGCCGACGAAGTGATACCGGTTGTGCAGCAGATCGCCGCCGACGCCCGGCCCGCATACCTGCGCCTTGGCGCGGGGAAGACTACGCCAGCCAACAGCTATCTTACCGGCTCATTTAAAGTAATACACCAGCCTGCCCATGCCGAAATAACTGTTTTTGCATTGGGACCGATTGCCAATAATGTACTCTCGGCGCTTGGACTCTCCCCCGAGCTGGCCGAAAAGGTGAATGTCGTTACAGCATTACATTTCCCCCTGGAACTGACCGACGAATTGATTGCATTGGTCAAAAAAGCGCCGGCAATCCTCGTTGCCGAAGAGCATATCAGCACGGGAGGCCTTGCGCAACAGCTGTCTGTACAACTACTGGAAAAAGGCATTTTTCCGTCTGTATTTAAGAGTCTCAAAGCGGAAGGCTATCCCAATAGCCGCTACGGCAGCCAGAGCTATCACCAGAAACTTTCCGGACTTGACGCGGATTCGATATTGTCGAGCATCAGCCAACTAATGATCACGGCATGACGAAAAAGGCTTTCACCATTATCCTGAGCCTGATCCTGCTGTTACCCGTCGCCATTTATTTCACGGTCTGGGACTACTATGCCATCAATATACCCAAGTGGGACGATCATGCGCTGAAAAATTTCATCGCCGAATACGCACAGGCCGGCGACTGGAAGGGAAAAATCCAGGCGCTTTTCAAACAGCATAACGAGCATCGCATTGCGCTTACCCGGCTCTTCGCATGGATCGATTATGCCGTTTTCGGGCATCTCAATTACCGGCATCTGATGATTGCGGGCAACATTATGCTGCTGGCCGCCATTCCACTGTGGTATGACCTGCTCAAAAAGAACAAAAAGCCACTTTTTGCATTGGTACCCATCCCATTCCTGTGGATGACGCTGGCATTTTGGGAGAATATGTACTGGGGAATGGCTGCGGTGCAGAACCTGGGCGTGGTAACGCTGGTACTGTGGACATTATACCTTGTTATTAACCCAAAAGTACTGCAGTTTACGATCGCCATTTTGCTCAGCGTGGTTACCGTTCTCACCAGTGGTAATGGGCTGATGGTACTGCCGCTCGGGGCATTGCTGCTTTTCCTGGCTGGGAACCGGAAACGGTTTGCATTATGGCTCATCATCAGCGCAGGCGAGATTTTCTGCTATTTCTATTGGTATACCAAACCTGAGTCCAATCCGGAATCGAAGGCCGGTATCTTGAAGCTTGCCAAGGGCTATATGGCATTCCTGGGTTCATTTGCGGAGTCGATCCCTGTGCTTGACCATTTTAAAGTGTGCCTTTTCATTGGTATCGTGTTGTTTTTGGTGGCGATTTCAATTGCTTCCACTACCCTGTTCCGCATTGTCCGCAATAAGTATTCGATTAAATTCGAACGCACGACGGATCTGTTCTGCCTCGGCGCGATCCTGTTTATTCTGGGAACCGCCTTGATCGTGGTTTACACCCGGGCCGGTTTTGGTTTGGAAGGGTTGATTACCAGTCGTTACAAGATCTATTCAGTACTGTTGCTGATCATCGCCTACATCTACGTGGTAGTTCCTATTCGCGGCAGCTTCCTTTCGCCTTACATTACGGCGATCGTCGCCCTGGCAGTAACGTTCAATGTGTTCAGCTACCATTATCACCTGGTGGACGCCTATAATCTGAGAAAGCAGCTGGTAACCTGGCAGTTCAACTGGACATTTACCGATAAATCACTGAAATACCCGGCCGACACATCATTCGCGGCTAATATCGTTGAAAAAACACCGGTGATCTACGACAAATGGCTCCCACTCATTGCCATTGCCGACCGTCAGAATTATGCCGGAAGCTCGCGTGGAATGGTGGATCTGTACGATAAGACGACATTCACAACCGATACCGCATCCATTAAAATAAACAACACTACATTCACCAGCCAGCGGTTGCAGGACAGCGGCGTGTATGTATTGCTCAGTTCGGATGAATGCTATTATATTTTCCCGGCCTTGCGCACACGTAACACGAGCCGCAAGCAATTATTCCTGAAACAATATTATTTCGCCCCGGGCTTCTACGCCGACATTCCTTTCTCTGAAATGGATAAAGGCACTTACAGAGTCGCGCTGATCCATCAGCAAGGCAACGAAACCGGCATTCTGTTCAAAGACCAGCGTGTGACGGTGAAACAAACGCGTAAAAAAGAAGTGAAAGTTAACTGGTAACCATGCGCACCAATTCGGAAGGACACATAATTCAACTTGACGGCGTGCGCTTTATTGCAGTAGGATTAGTTCTGCTCGACCACCTGATCGTGGAGATCAATATCATCCCGTTCGGTGCCCTCGGCGTAACCATTTTCTTCGTGCTCAGCGGCTTCCTGATTTCGCGCATTCTCCTTAAAAGCAAGGAAAAAACTTACGGGACGCCGGGCGGATTCAAGAAATACCTGCGCAAGTTCCTGATCCGCAGAACGATCCGAATTTTCCCGGTCTATTACCTGATCATCGCCATCCTGTTAATCCTTAATGTGCCGCCCGTCCGTGATAAGCTGGCCTGGCTGGCGTTGTATGGGACAAACATTTACATTGCCCTGCACAAAACCTGGATGGGTTCGGTGGATCATTTGTGGTCGCTGGCAGTGGAAGAGCAGGTGTATCTTTTCTTCCCTTTTCTGATATTCTTCATCCCAAAAAATAAATTGGTGCCCGTGCTGGGCTTAATGGGCATATTCAGCATTCTCCTGCGTTTTTATATCTTCTATACAGGCAGAATACCCGGTACCAACTTCGTTACCATGGGCGAATGGACGGTCGCGTATGTATCCACCCCCGCATGTTTCGATTCTTTCGCATTAGGCGGGCTTATGGCCTGGACGCAACTCTACAAAAACGATTTATTTGTTAAATTCTTCAATAAGTCATGGCCGGTATTGCTTGGATTGCTGGGATGGGTGCTGGTACAATGGTGGGCCAAATCGCTGGCGCAGCCATTCAACTTCCCGTACGTGGTACTCGACAGAACCATGTCGTCCATTTTCGGGTTTATGCTCATAGGACGCGCCGTGATGGGTTTCAAGGGTTGGATGGCGGCATTTCTCGAAAATCCGGTGTGTATTTATTTAGGTAAAATCAGCTATGGCCTCTACCTGTACCACAATTTTGTATACAACCATTTTCACAGTGGCCCCATGCACCCAACGGTCAGGCTTTTCCGGAAAATCTACCAATATATCCCCAGCCTCGAAGGCAATATTGCATTCGAAGCAACGGTTGTAGTGGCGCTCACTGTCTTAGTCGCGTCGGTTTCCTGGCACTTTTTCGAGAAACCGATTAATGCCCTGAAAGACAAGTACGCTTACTAAATAATGAAACCCCATAGCCCGGTTACAGGCTTTATTTATTAATTTCGCGCAACATACCAAATACGCTTTTGCATGTCATATCTTCTGAGTATAGTAATGCCCGCATACAATGAGCAGGATTGTATCGAAAAAGTAGTTTATAATTGGACCACCTTCCTCAAAACCAAATTCCCCAACGATAACACTACCCTGATCGTTATCAACGACGGATCGAAAGACAATACAAAGGTATTACTGGATGAACTGGACAAAAAGATCGACAATCTTACAGTGGTTCACCAGAAAAACGGCGGACATGGCAATGCGGTTGTAAACGGCTACCGTAAAGCGCTGGAAGTGGGCTCGGAATATGTGTTCCAGACTGACAGCGACGACCAGTTCGTTTCCGAAGATTTTGACAAACTCTGGGCCAAACGTTCGCAATCGCAATTCATACTCGGTTACCGCCAGGTAAGGCACGATGCAGGCGTACGCCTCTTTATTACGAAATTCCTCCGCGGTACGATCTCGGCAGTTTATGGCACATTCATCATGGACAGCAACATTCCGTTCCGTCTGATCAAAGGAACATTCCTGCAAAAACTGATGGATCAGCTGCCTAATCCGGAACCGTTCGCTCCGAACATTTTCCTGGCTGTGATGGCTAAAAAATCAGGACAGGAACTGTTCGATATCCCTATCACCCATAAAGACCGGGAAACCGGCACCGTTTCAATTGTGAAATGGAACCTGTGGAAAGTTTGTATCCGAAGCTTTAAAGAACTCTTGCGGTTTCGCCTCGAACTGAATGGTAAAGTGAAAGCGATCCGCGCTTAAAAAACAGGCTTGTGTCGAAAAAAAACCTGATTGCTATCCTGCTGGTCGTGATTATCGGATCAGCAGGATATTTCCTGTTCAAATGGTCGAGGGGTTCGTCGGCAGCCTGGCAATTCATCCCGTCCAATGCCGTTGTGGTAATCACCAGCGAGCATTTGCAAGATTCGGCCTACACGGCCACAGAAGCCGCGCTTGATCTCAAACGACTCCCCCTCCTCGACATCGCCAGCGATAACCTGACATTGCTCAACCTGCTGACGAGAGACCCGAAAAAGCTCAAAACATTTCTGAAAGGCAAAGCCCTTTCCTACTCGTACCACCCGCGCACAAGCACGGAATGGGGGGTGATCATGTACATTCCCGTAACGGAGGAGGAAACCAAATGGCTCGCTAGCCCCCAGCACGCCAACATCCGGCTTTTACACCATAACTTCCAGGACCATCGCATTACCGACGCCATCGACGCCAATTCTCGGCCGTTGTTCTCCTACCTGGTTAAAGACCACTTCCTGATTGTGAGCTACTACGGCGATCTGATCGAAGATGCCGTACGCGCCTCATCACTCAATATCGGCTCGTTCAGGCTGCGATCGCGCTTTTCGAATATCAATGACTCCGATTACGGAACGAGCATTTACCTGAGGACGGACGCATGGAAATCGGTCATGTCGATGGAAAATGTAGCGACACTGGCCGAGTTTGGCAAAAATTTCCCGTCCTACCAGGATTTTCACGTCGAAAAAGCCGAAAACAAGGGCAATCTTGTCATTAAATCGGATGGGGCAGATGCGCCGGATTATTACCTGGCCGAAATCCTGAAAGACAACCCCGGTACGCCGTTTATGGGACACAAGCATGTTTCCCAGCAAACTTCCTTTCTGTATCGCGCGGCAGCATCCGACAAGGCCGCTTTCAAGGCAGCTTTTGCGAAATGGCATAGTAAATACAAATCCCCGGCTTGGGACAAGCTCAACTATTATATCGCCGGCGAAAGCAATGTGCTGGTCGATAATATCGGATCCGAGTTTGTGCTATGCCAATTGGAGGAGAACAACAGCATTACCGATGGTAAAATACTGCTCGCGGAATTCTCCAACTACGACAAAGTGAGGCCGGTGTTGCAAAAGCTCGCGCGACTGGCCAACCAGGAAAGCAATGCTTCGGCCGACCAATATCAGGGCTACGACATTTACTCGGTACCTGTTCCTGAATTGCCGGCTGGTCTGTATGGGCCAATGTTTACCGGCTTTCCCCGAAGCTATATTACCTATATCGCGCCCTACCTCGTGATCAGCAACAATTCGCAGGTATTACAGAACTACATTGTCGATTACGAAAACCAGATTACCTGGAAGCAATCGCCGGAATATGACAGCGTGCTCACGAACGTGAACAATGAGGCCCAGCTCTCGATGATCGTGAACCTGCGGAAAGCGCAGTCAGGTGAGGAAACACAGGTGAGCAAAAAGTATAGCGACCTGACGGCCAAAATAGAGTCCATTACCCTGCAATGCCGTTTCGAGGGCAGCGAGGCATTTCCAGAGCTCACATTCCACCCCAAGAAGCGCCAAACCGCCAGCAAGGTACTAAACCGCACGTTCCTGAATATTGACATCGAATGGCCGGACATTTTCGACTCGGAGCTGGCTGCATTGCAAAACCCGATTGACGGAAGCTCGGAAATATTACTGACCGACAAAGAGCATAACCTGCTTAGAACGAACAACCTGCGGGAAGGAAAAACGGAAACCATCGCTAAGCTGAACGGTCCGATCAGCACCGCTGCCTACAAGGTCGATTTCCTGAACATCGGTCGCCAGCAACGTATTTTCGCTACCACCCGCACCGTGTACGCCTTGGACGAAGACGACTCGACCAATGTCTCGGTATTTCAGGCACACTTGCCAACCTCCGATCCTATTTCGGCCCTGTATCTCATCGATGGTGGCGAGGACGGCAGTAACCGGTTTATTGTCAAAAGTTCGGCGGAAGAGCTGTTTGTTTGGGAAAGCGTCACCCGCTCTCTCAAAAAGCTGAACCATTTGATAGACTTCGAGAAGATCGTCGGGCCGGTGGTGGCGCTGAACCAGATCGGCAACAGGGGCTTCATTGTGACCCAGCAGAATGGAAAGATCTACTTACTCAAAGAAAACGGGACGGTAAGACCTGGCTTTCCGGTCGATATCCTGACGCGGACGGAGAGCCCGTTTACCTGGGCGCAGAATCCGCAAACCGGCCAACCGGAACTTGCCGGCGTGAGTGTTTCCGGCGAACTGATACGCATTAGTCTGGATGGCAAAATCACGTCCAGAAGGCAACTCCTGCGCCCGGAACCGGGTTCGCGCTTCCGGATCCTGTTCGACCGTAATTCGCTCGACTGGATATTAGTGCGGTCTGTCAATTCAAAAACCGCCATTATCACCAAAGACGGCCGCGAGTTGTTCGAAATCAAGGATATTCTACCGAATGCAACGATCCAGTATCATTTCTTCGGCGTCGATAACCGGTTTATCACGATCAAATCAGGCAGCTACACTACGGTTTTTGACATGAACGGAAAGCGGCTTGGCGACAAAGCGATACCGTCCGAAATGCCGGTGCAGCTTACTTATCAGCCCGGCTATTACAAATTATTGATATTCAGCCGATCAGAAAAGAAAATACAGGTCTGGTCGATCAAGTTGAGATAGTGCTATGAAAATTTTAAGATATATCGTCCTGGCCGCTGGCTGCATCATCTGGACCGTGGGCCTCAGCCCGAGCATTTTACCCTGGCTTTGGAAAGAGCAGGTCGTGGAAGACGGTTACCAGTACGGCGATTTATACAAACTCTCTAACCTCCCGGAGTTTCGCGACCCACGCCACCAATGCACCGGTTATACGCCCCCAGCCCGGCCGCAATCGGCCAAAAAGGTGCATTTGTATGTTATAGGCGACAGTTTTACCGAAAAAGGGAGGGTTGAAAAGAAAGACTTTCCGGTGGATGAATACACCTGGGTAAAATGGTCGGACTTCCTGCATATCAAACTCGATACGACCGAACACAATATCCTGCTGATCGAAAGCGTCGAACGGCATTTCCGCCAGAAATTCGCATCATCGCCTCTAACGGTACTCGTTCCCGACACAGCGACATTTCTGCGGAACGGGGCTCCTGCTAAATTCATGTACCGGCTCGACGAGGCATTCAAAGGCTCACATACCGCCGACAGGCTTGACGGTTTTCTGTTCCAGAACGACTTCGTGTTACGCATGAAAGAATGGAAAGCGGATTTCAACCACCGGTTTTTCAACCGGGTTGGCACTGGTGTAACGCTGGTGAACGGTGATCGTGACATCGTGTATTACATGGATACCGACACGCCGCATATTACTTCGGCATTCACACCGGTTCGCGCCACGGAGGTTGATTCGATGATCACCAACCTGAATGCCAGCCGCGATTTTGCCGATTCGCTCGGTTTCGATAATGTGCTACTCAGCATTATCCCCAACAAGGTATCAGTGCTAAGCCCGGATTATGGTGGCCAGTACAACAATCTGATCGAAAGGGTTTACAATCATCCCAAACTAGACATACCGTATGTCGATGTCCTGGCCGATTTCCGGCGCATGGGTCGTTCCGCTTATTTGAAAGGCGATTCGCACTGGACTTGCGAAGGGCAAACGCTCTGGCTGAACAAAATCAATGCGCTGATCAACCGGCTCGTAGTGGCGCCGACATCCTAGGCGACCACTTCTTCCTCGTCCGGAAACCGGGCAGTGAGCTTACCAACCGTGAGCCCCTGGACAATGATCGAGAACAGAACCACAAAATAGGTAATCGCGAGCAGGAAGTCTTTATTGAGATGCTGATCAATAGATAATGCCAAAGCAATGGATACGCCTCCCCGCAAGCCTCCCCATACCAATATGGTAATCGATTTCTTCCCGAAGCGCGTCTTGAACGGGATCAGTCTAACTGGAATGTAGATTGAAATAAACCGTGCTGAAAGCACCACGATGATCGCAGCCAGACCGGCCCAGCCGAATTGCTTCATGTCCGGGATCAGCAGCAATTCGAAACCGATGATCAGGAACAGGATCGCATTCAGGATTTCGTCGATAAGCTCCCAGAATTTGTCAATATAGTCCCGCTCGGTATCCGAAACAGCACCCGGGTTTTTACCATAATTACCTACTACCAGGCCGGCAGCCACCATCGCCAGCGGGCCCGACATATGCAGCGCCTGCGCCGCGAGGTGCCCGCCCATCACGATCGCCAGGGTAATGAGCACGTGTACATTGTAGCCATCCACCCGGTACATCATTTTAGAACCGACAAAACCAAGCGCCAGGCCCAGCACAATGCCACCGATTGCCTCCTTCACAAACAATCCGGCAATACCGGTAAACGAAGTGTTCACCTCTTCGCCCCTTGCCAGCGCAAGCATAAGAATAAACACCACCACGGCCATACCGTCATTGAAAAGTGATTCGCCTGCGATCTTCGTTTCGAGCGACTTGGGGACGCCAGCCTGTTTGAGGATACCGAGCACGGCGATGGGATCGGTAGGCGAAATCAATGCTCCGAATACAAGACATTGAATGAGGGGAATGGCAATGCCCAGCAAAGGAAGAATGTAATACATCAGAAAACCGATCACGAAGGTCGATATCACCACGCTGACGGTGGAGAAAATAATCACGGGCAGGCGCTGTTCCCGCAGGTCTTCCAAATGCAGATGGATAGCGCCCGCGAAAAGCAGGAAATTGAGCATTGCGCCCATGAGTATCTCCGTGAGGTCCACGCTCGCAATAAGGGTCGAGATGCGGATGAATGTGCGCGGAAATATGCTGTCGGTGGCGATAAGCCCTAACGAAACCATCAATGCGATCACCATGACGCCGATGGATGGAGGCAATTTCAAAAACCGGGAATTCAGGTAAGAAAATATCGCAGAGAGGACGATTAACGCAGAAAAAGAATAATAGAGCTCCATGAAAATATTTTTTAGACTAACCAAAAATAAAGAATTCCGGGCGGGCATTCCAAGTCAAACGAGCCTGGCGGGCAAACTCTAATAGTATTCTAATTTGAAAGAACGGCGTGAAAATGGGTCCGAAAAACGATTTGAAAGCGTGAAAATCCCGTTGCATCGATTGTTTTCCTACATTAGTGATTCTAAGTTTGCCTGTTTCAACGCTTCCGATCAATATGCAAAAGCCCCTGGCAAGTTTCAAACCATGCCTGACCAGGCATTTATACCGGGTAGTTGCCTTAATCCTTGGCATACTTACCACTCAGTCCTCGTTTTCACAAACCGGAAAGCTAAAATCGGGCTTTGATAAGGCCGAATACCAGGAACTCGTATATATGCACGCCCTGCTGTACGACACGGCCATGACCAACCGCCAAAAGTTTAAAGTGCCCAGGCCTACGAAGTTCGACTCCATTTACACATCGCCCGTCATGGGCCTCGACAACCGATGGGGGCTTTGGAAAAGCAAATCATCGGTAGGGGTGATCAACCTCCGGGGCACAACGATGAATGCCGTGGGCTGGCTGGAAAACTTCTATGCCGCCATGGTGCCAGGCCGTGGAGAGCTCAAAATCACCAATGATTATACATTTAAATACCATTTGGCGGATAATCCCAAAGCGGCCGTGCACATTGGCTGGCTGATCGGCACGGCATATCTTGCCAGGGATATTGTACCCAAAATTGATTCCCTGTACAAAACCGGTGTCAGGGATTTTCTGATCATGGGCCATAGCCAGGGCGGTGCACTCAGTTATCTGCTGACGGCCCATTTGTATTCCCTTCAAAAACAGGGTTCGTTGCCCAAAGATATTCGTTTCAAGACCTACGCCAGTGCGGCGCCCAAAGTGGGCAATACCTATTTTGCATACGAGTATGAACATTTGATCGATGGCGGCTGGGGCTATAATGTCGTCAACTCGGCCGACTGGGTCCCGGAAGTGCCGTTTTCGGTGCAAACCCTCGCGGATTTCAACCATACCAATCCCTTCAAGAATATCGACGGTATCATTAAAAAGCAAAAACTCATTGCGCGCATCGGTATGCGCCATGCTTACAAGGGTTTGAGAAAGCCGAGCGAAAAGGCGCAGCGTAATTACGAGAAATACCTTGGCAAGTATGCGGGGAAAATTGTTTCCAAAAACCTGCCGGAGTACCAGTCGCCTATCTTTTACAAAAGCAGCAACTACGTGCGTACCGGGCCAACGGTGGTACTGCTCGCCGACGACGAATACTATAAGCAGTTTGAAGATTCAGACAAGAACGTTTTCATTCATCACGGTCTTCATCCTTATCTTCAGCTGATCGAACAATATAAATACTGATATCTCACTCCACTGATGCGCTCCAAACTAACCCTATTCCTGCTAGGCATCCTGCCGGGCTTCCTGCCGGGCATCGCATTTACCGCAACCGCCCAGCACCAGACCCGTTTTGAAAAAAGCGGCGGCAAACAAACTCCCACCTACGAGGAAGGTATCGCTTTTTACCGGCAGCTCGCCCAAAGCTTTCCGCAGGTGCAAATGCAGGAAAAAGGCGGTACCGATAGCGGCAAGCCGTTGCATTTAGTACTGTATTCCAAAAGTAAGGTCTTCGATATACGGAAACTGAAAGCCCAGGGAAAGGCTATTCTGTTCATCAACAACGCCATTCACCCGGGAGAGCCCGATGGCGTGGACGCTTCGATGATGCTCCTGCGCGATATCCTCGTCCACCCCGCCAGATTCCCCGAACTGGATAGCATTGTGGTAGCGATTATCCCATTCTACAACATCGGTGGTGCATTGAACCGTAACAGTACTACGCGCACCAACCAGAATGGGCCGGAGGAGTATGGTTTCCGCGGGAATGCACGGAACTATGATCTGAACAGGGATTTTATCAAAGCAGATACCCGAAATGCCCGAAGCTTCGCAGCCATATTCCACGAGCTCGATCCCGATCTCTTCGCGGATACGCATGTGAGCAACGGGGCCGATTATCAGTATGTAATGACGCTCGATTATGCTCAGAAAGACAAGCTAGGCGGCCCGCTCGGTGATTTCAACGACAAGGTTTTCCTACCCTATATGTACAGGCATTTAAAAGAGGCAGGTTTTGAGGCGACGCCTTATGTGAATGCATACGGGCAAACGCCCGACAAAGGCTTTGTCCAATTTCCCGACTGGCCGCGTTATTCCACCGGCTACGCGGCCTTGTTTCATACCATCGGTGTGATGACAGAAACACACATGCTGAAACCCTACGACCAACGTGTAAAATCCACCTATGCTTATTTGCATGGTAATATCAAGTTCCTGGCTACACATCGCAAAACGCTGCTGAAACTTCGGAACGAGACGAAGGAAGCTGTAAAAAAGCAGGAAAAATTCGCTATCAGCTGGCAGGTCGACAAATCAAAACAATCTACCATTACATTCAAAGGCTACGAACCAGAGTATATTCCCAGCGAAGTAAGCGGGCTGCCCAGGCTGCATTACGACCGGTCGAAACCGTTTACGAAGGAGATTCCATTTTACGACACCTACATTCCCCTGGATGAAGTGACACGCCCGGAAGCTTATATCATTCCCCAGGGCTGGCATAATATCGTTGAGCTGCTGCGGTTGAACGGCGTGCAAATGAATGCGCTCGCAAAGGATTCGGAAATGAATGTGGAAACTTACGATATCGAAGAACTGGAAACGCCAAAGCAGCCATTTGAAGGACATTACTGGCACACTTCCGTCAAATTAAGGACTGAGAAACAGAAACGCTCATTCAAAAAAGGGGATTGGTATGTTCCTGTTAATCAATCTACCAACCGCTATATCATCGAAACCCTGGAACCGAAAGCTGTCGATTCGTTTTTCAAATGGAATTTCTTTGACACCATTTTGCAGGCTAAGGAGCACTATTCGGGTTATGTTTTTGAAGATTTGGCTTCGGATTTGGTCAAAAAATCACCTGTGTTGAAAGCAAAGCTCGATGAGAAACGCAAAAGCGATCCCGAGTTTGCCAAAAACGGCAACGCCCAGCTGGATTTTATCTATAAAAATTCAGATTACGCGGAAAAGGAATACATGCGCTATCCCGTTTTCCGCGTCGTGAAATGATCAGAACCGGAATCCCAGATTGAAGTTAAACTCGCCGGTTATATCCATTCCGCTGGTCTTGTAAGTAGTCGATTTGAATTTTTCACGATCGATGTACCGCGGGCCTACCCCTGCATTCAGACCGATCTGGAAATGTTTCGTGATCTGGAAATTCACGTAATTGTTAACGATCATTCCCATCCGGAAGCGTTCCCTTTCCTCTTCGCGGCTGGTGTACACCTGTGTTGTCGGATTATAGTCCGTATAGTTGTACCAACGTTTACCGGCACCGGCATAAAGCGTAGGGCCGACTGCGTAAGTAACCCGTTTCTGGCCGAAGGGATAAACTTTCAAGCTTGGGGAAAAATAATACATCTCCTCGTTATTGCTCGTTTCTGATCCGATCGGGAAGTAATAGCTGTCCGAAATAGTGACTGTAAACGGCAAAAGCAATCCGAAATAGCCGTTTTTATCCAAAATCCTTTCATAGCTGATCCCAAAACCCGGCCCGCTGTCCAAGGCTTTGAAGGCTGAAAAGTCAACTTTATTCTTGCCCATCGGTTCGTCCTGGACCACCGGTGAATTCCGCTCGTGAGCTTGCGCGCTGCTGCGCTCGCTACTGCGTTCGCGACGTTTGTCGAACCAGATAGTCTGCCCGTTCCCAAACTCGATCCGCAGCAATTCGTTCTTCCTTACGACGAAATTAGCCGCATTGGCCTCCTGACTAATCTTGTACGATACCTTGTCGATACCGACTTCCACCACCTTTCCTTCGATGATAGAGCCGTTCCTCCGCACCAGGACGTCCTGCGCGTAAACGGCAGTGAAGATGACGGACAATAAGAATGTGAAGGTAATAATCCTGCCCATAGTGTTGCTGTGTTGATGAATGATGATCAAATTTACACGATAAGTGAGTACTTTTGCCAAGTGTACTCACTGAACGTTTAAAAACATACTTCTGTTATACACCTGGCCGGATCGGCCGATTCATATTATGCAGGCTGCGTTTAAAATGGATGATCATCACGCAGCCATTAAAAAGATCAAATGACATTTCAGGATTTAAAACTCATAGAGCCTATCAAAAAGGCTCTCCAAGAAGAAGGATACACCACTCCCACTCCCATCCAGGCCAAAGCTATTCCGGTTATTTTAGAAAGTAAAGACTTGCTGGGCTGTGCGCAGACAGGCACCGGAAAAACCGCCGCTTTTGCGATTCCCATGCTGCAATTGATGCATGACAACCCGGTCGGGAAATTCGAAAAGAGCCGTATCCGCGCATTGATTTTGACCCCTACCCGCGAGCTCGCGATCCAGATCGGCGAAAGTTTCGCTGCCTACGGACGCCATACGCGTATTAAACATACGGTAGTTTTCGGTGGTGTAGGTCAAAAACCGCAGACCGACGCGTTGCAAAAGGGTGTAGATGTACTCATCGCCACACCTGGCCGTTTGCTGGATCTGATCAATCAGGGATTCATTAAACTGAACCAGCTGGAATTTTTCGTCCTCGACGAAGCCGACCGTATGCTCGACATGGGGTTTGTGCATGATGTTAAAAAAATAATCAAGCTGCTGCCTGCCAAGCGCCAGTCGTTGTTCTTCTCAGCTACAATGCCACCAGCGATCGTTACGCTTGCAGGTACCATTCTGAGAAACCCGGCAAAAGTGGAAGTTACCCCCGTTTCTTCGACAGCCGACACCATTCGCCAATCCGTGTTTTTTGTAGATAAATCGGACAAAAACTCACTGTTGCTGCATATTCTCAAAGACGAATCCATTGCCACGGCGTTGGTTTTCACGCGTACCAAACACGGGGCCGACAAGGTGGTGAAAGTATTGCGAAAAGCTGGCGTTACTTCCGAAGCGATCCACGGCAACAAGTCGCAGACAGCCCGGCAGAATGCATTAAAGAATTTCAAAAGCCAGACCACCCGCGTCCTGGTTGCCACCGACATCGCAGCACGCGGTATCGATGTGGATGATCTGACGCACGTGATCAACTACGAAATCCCGAATATTCCTGAGACCTACGTTCACCGTATCGGTCGTACCGGCCGCGCAGGGGCGAAAGGCATTGCGCTGTCATTCTGCGACAGGGACGAAAAGACTTATCTCAAAGACATTCATAAGCTGATCGCTAAAAATATCCCGGTGGTGAACGACCATCCGTACGCACTGGGCAGGTAATTGGTAGTATGTCAAAAAAAACCTACTCGGATATCGACCTTCCGCAGGCGCTTGCATTGACCAAACACCCGGATACCTTGCTGGTAGATGTGCGTGAAAGCTGGGAGTTTGAGGAATTCAATGAAGGAGGAATTAATATTCCCCTGGCGGAGATCAGGGAAAAACGGCCGCTGGTGGCCCCTTATCAAACCATCGTGGTTATTTGTACCAACGGTGTCCGAAGCAAAGTAGCAGCGATGGATTACTGCCGCGTCCCGGAATGGGCCGACAAGCACATCTATCATGTAAAAGGCGGCATTATCGAATCCGAATAAAAATGAAAAGCCTCGCAGATCACCAGGATTTGCGAGGCTTTCGACTTATATTTTAATAACCTATATTTTTAGAGCACCTTCAAATACGCGCACTGCGGGGCCTATCAGGTAAATATCTTTAAATTGACCATCACCGGCATCCTCGTATTCTACCGCCAGGGTTCCCCCGATTGTTTCTACCTGCACGGGTCCTTCCCAACCTTCGCGGATATGCGCGGATAATGCGCAGGCCGTTACGCCCGTTCCGCAGGAGAAGGTTTCATCTTCTACGCCACGCTCGTAGGTGCGCACGCTCAGGTGATTATCTTCTATCACCTCCACAAAATTCACATTCGTACCACCTTTTGGGCCATAAACGGAGCCATACCGGATTTCGCTGCCGATATTGACCACATCCGCTTCGTGAATATCGTCCACGTACGTCACATAATGCGGCGAGCCGGTATTCATAAAATCGTATTCCTCATATTGTTCCACGCCATTCACATTCGACATTTTCAGTCGAATGGTATCGCCCGAAACCGTTGCCTCATGCTCGCCGTCGACGGCGATGAATTTGGTGTATTCCTTGAAAAGTCCGAGATCGTTTGCAAAACGCACCACACACCGGCCGCCATTGCCGCACATACTGCCTTCTCCGCCATCGGCATTGAAGTATACCATGCGGAAATCGTAGCCGTCGGCATTTTGGAGCAGAATGAGGCCGTCAGAACCCACCCCGAAACGACGGTGGCAAATGGAGGCGATCAGTTCTTTTGAAACCGGGAATTGCAAGTCGCGGTCGTCGACCATAACAAAGTCATTGCCCGTTCCCTGATATTTATAAAATGGAATAGTCATTTTTCAAAAGCTTTAAGCTGTAAGCCATAGGCCGTAAGCTGTATAAAAATCACAGGTGTCAAAGCAGCTTATAGCCTACGGCTTATTGCTTCTAACCCGAATAAAAAACAAAACCCTGCAAGAAAAATTCGCTTGCAGGGTTTTAAAATTTCGTGCCGAAGATCTTTTGGATTACTTCGTTGTTTTAAGCTCTTTAATACGAGCGGCTTTACCCTGACGGCCACGCAAGAAGAACAGACGTGAACGACGTACCTTACCACGACGAATCAATTCGATTTTCGCGATGCTTGGTGAAAGGATTGGGAAAACACGTTCAACACCGATACCGTTCGAAATTTTACGTACTGTAAAAGTTTCGCCAGCTCCGTTTACGTTACGACGCTGCATAACGGTACCCTGGAACTGCTGGATACGCTCTTTGTTACCTTCACGGATCTTCACGTGAACGTTGATCGTGTCGCCTGATTTGAAATCAGGATACTCGGATTTACGATTTTCAATCGTAGCTTCTACGAGTTTAATAAGTTCGCTCATGACGAGTGATTTTATGGATTTAAAATGATAGCTTGCTCCCAGCGGACGGGGTGACGCCCCTTCATTCAAAACAGCTTTTGAGAAAACGAGTGCAAATCTAGCACTATTTTTTTTCAAGTAAAAGCTTTTCCCGTGACTATCATGAAGATTTTCAACGTAGAACAGATCCGGGCGATGGACGCCCACACGATCGCACACGAGCCTATTACTTCCATTAACCTCATGGAGCGCGCCTCACAGGCATTTGTACGCTGGTTTTGTAATCAATATGTAAGTACCCGGCCTATCGCCATCTTCTGCGGCAAGGGCAACAATGGCGGCGACGGCCTGGCGATCGCACGCATTCTGAGCAGCTGTGGCTATGATGTCCAGGTTTTTGTCGTTGAATACACCCTGCATGCTACCGACGATTTCCATCAGAACTTTTTGCGGCTGGGCAACCATCTTACCCCCCGGCGTATACAGTCGGAAAACGATCTTCCGCAGCTAAGCAGGCAGGTTGTGTGTATCGATGCATTGCTCGGTTCCGGCCTGTCGCGGCCGGTTGAGGGCCTGCTGGGCATTGTAGTTAAGTATTTGAATAGCCTGCCCAATAAACTGATAGCAGTCGACATCGCCAGCGGCCTCTATACCGATCAGCCTAATAATCCTTCCGATATTATTATCAAACCCCGGTACACGATCACATTTCAGTTACCGAAACTCGCATTCATGCTACCACAGAATGCCGAATACGTGGGTGAATGGCATGTTGTTGATATTGGTCTGAGCTCGGCATACATCGCAGACACCAGCACCGACTACTATTTCACTGATAGGTCCGAAGCCGAAAAGCGTATTAAACCCAGACAGAAATTCTCGCACAAAGGCACCTACGGCCACGCGGTAATCATCGCGGGAAGCTACGGCAAGATGGGCGCTGCCGTTCTGTCGGGAAAAGCTTGCCTGCGCTCGGGCGTAGGCCTGCTCACGATGCACGTGCCCGCGTGCGGGTATGAGATCACCCAAATATCAGTTCCGGAAGCGATGGCGACCGTCGATGAATCGGAGAAATATATCAGCAAGGCCCCGGATCTGACGTCCGCGACGGCTATCGGCATCGGGCCGGGTATCGGACAGGACGCAGCGACAGTAAAAGCATTGGAAAAAGTACTGGAACAGGCCAAAGTACCTCTGATCATCGACGCGGATGCATTGAACATCCTTTCAACCAACCGGCATTTCCTTTACAAGCTGCCGGAAAACACGATCCTTACCCCGCATCCAAAGGAATTCCAGCGCCTGGCAGGTGAAAACAGCAATGAATATGACCGACTGGAAAAAGCGCAGGCATTTGCCGCCAAATACAAGGTTATTATTTGTCTGAAAGGCGCAAATACGGCTGTTGTCCTACCCAATGGCGAAGTCCATTTCAATTCTACCGGCAATCCGGGAATGGCTACCGGCGGCACCGGCGACGTACTTACCGGCATTATCACCAGTCTGCTGGCCCAGAAATACAACCCGGCCGACGCCGCAATATTAGGCGTTTACCAACACGGCCTCGCCGGTGACCGCGCCGCAGAAGCACGCGGACAAACGGCGCTGATCGCTTCGGATGTTGTGGAGCATTTAGGTTGGTAACTCGTACGATTTGAGTTAAATTTGGTTAATCAACCATTTATTTCTTATGGAATTTCTCGAAAGAATCACGATCGATCCAGCCATTTGCCACGGCAAACCTTGTATCCGGGGAATGCGTTGGCCTGTTGAAGTCATTATCGACATGCTGGGTTCGGGAATGGAGATCACCGAAATCCTGGAAGATCACCCGGAACTTGAAAGGGAAGATATCCTAGCTAGTCTGAATTATGCCAAAATGCTCGTATCCGGCCGGGCAATCAATGAAGCTGCATAATGAACTTCCTTTGCGACCTCTACACATTCTAACTCAACACCTGATAAACCACAAACGCCGAAACGTAAGCCAGCACGCTCAGGTAAGCCAGCTGGATCAATGGCCATTTCCAGCCGTGTGTTTCGCGGTAGACTACGGCGATGGTGCTCATACACATCATCGCGAATACGTAGAATATTAATAGGGAGTAGCAAACGGCCGGCGTGAACATCTGCCCGCCGGTTTCAGGGTTCTTTTCCTGAATGAGCCTTTGTTTTACTGTGAGAACATCCTCCGTATCCCCGCTGATGCTATAAATCGTAGCCATGGTCCCTACAAACACTTCGCGGGCTGCAAATGACGCGAGCAATGCAATGCCGATCTTCCAGTCGTAACCTATTGGCTTGATCACCGGCTCGATAAAGCGTCCAAACTGACCTGCATAGGAGCTTTCCAGTCTTGCAGACGCAACGGCGGCATCAATTTCCTCCTGCGGAGCCGCATTCATGGAAGCGACAACCTGCTGTTCGGCTACATCCATGCTGTCACCCGGGCCGTAGGAAGCCAATACCCAAAGGATAATGGAAATCGCCATAATGACCTTACCGGCTTCGAGTACAAAGGATTTAACACTTTCGTACATCGTAAACCCGACATGTCCCCAGCGCGGCAGCTTATAGGACGGCATTTCGAGCATAAAATAGCTCGGTTCTTTTCTTGGAATAAACAATGACAACAACCAGGCAGAGCCTAATGCGCCGAGCAATCCAAGCAGATAAAGACCGAAAAGTACCAAACCCTGCACGTTAAATATGCCCAGCACTTTCGTTTCCGGTACTACCACGGCAATCAGTATGGCGTAAATAGGTAAACGCGCGGAGCAACTCATTAATGGCGTTACCAGGATGGTCAGCAGGCGCTCGTAGCGGCCGCTGATGCTGCGGGTCGTCATGATAGCCGGTACAGCACAGGCCACACCGGAAATGAGCGGCACCACACTGCGGCCATTGAGTCCGAAGCGTCGCATGAGCTTGTCCATGATCACCATTACCCGCGCCATATAGCCCGATTCTTCCAGGATGGCGACCAAAGCAAAAAGGATAGCGATTTGCGGGATGAATATGATAATACCGCCGACACCGGCCATGATACCATCAGTGAGCAGGTCGTTCAGTACGCCCGGAGGCAATGCTCCTTTCACCCACTCAATTGCGGCGGCGGTACCGGCGTCGATCATGTCCATCGGGTAGGACGCCCAGGCGAAAATGGCCTGAAATACGACGAGTAATACCAAAGCGAATGTAACGTAACCCCAAACGCGGTGCAGCAAGATGCCGTCGAGCTTGCGGGTCCAGTATGGCTGCTCGATCGTTCCTTCCGACCTGACGGCTTTGGACACGATCGGTTTGATCTTTTCGTAGCGTGCTACGGTCTCGTTGGCAAGGAAGTTATTTTCGTCGAAACCGTATTTCTCGATCAATGCGTCGAGTTTGGCCCTTACCGGCTGTTCGAGGAAGGAGAAATTATCGTGCTGGCAGACATATTGTAATGCCACGTAATCATTATCGAGCTGATGAATCTCTTTCACCTCGTTGATCAGCCCTATTTCATTTTCTTTGGGTTCGTAAAAATACTGCAATGCAGGCTTTTCCGTCCGCTCAACAACCTGCTTTACAGCCTCTTTCAGCCCCTTCATACCCTCGCCTGTACGCGCGTTGATGCGCACGACGGGCACATTCAGCTGCATGGCCAATTGCACTGCATTCACGGTCAGGTTCATACTTTCAGCTACGTCCAGCATGTTCAAAGCCAGCACGGAAGGAATTCCCAGATCGCTTATTTCAGTAAAAAGGAGCAAGTTTCTTTGCAAATTGGACGCGTCGGCGACGATAACCACCACATCGGGAAAATCAGGATGTTTGGGATTGGCGAGGATGTCCATCACCACCGTTTCGTCCTTCGATTTGGGATAAATACTATATGTACCCGGCAAATCAACCAGTGTCACATGCGAATCGTCGTGACCATTCGCACCGGCAATACGGAATGTTCCGGATTTTTTCTCGACCGTCACACCCGGAAAATTGCCCGTTTTCTGGCGCATTCCGGTGAGTGCATTAAATAGCGTAGACTTGCCGGCATTCGGGTTACCTACCAGCGCAACTTTAATATTTCCCTGTTTCAATGGAGAGGCTGTATGCGGAACGCAATCTTTACTCTAATTCAATTACTGCGGCTTCGTTCAAACGCAACGACAGGCTGTAATGGCCGCCAACGTTGATGCAGATCGGGTCACCGAAGGGAGCAATCGCATCCAACCGTACTTCGCAGCCTGGCAAACAGCCCATTTCGAGCAGTTTCAGCGACATCGCGCGGTCTGTAAATGATTTGATTATGCCCTTTTCACCCTTTTTGAGGTGGGAAACGGTACGAGCCGACATACGTTCCTTATTTAGATTCATTTTATTTAAAGTACAAATAAAGCACTCTCAGACGGTAAATCAAACTTTACTTTCCCTAATGTGCCTACCGGTCGTTAAATCATTCAAAATCCTGATCGTTTTATTATTTCCCTCCGGCTTTGTGTCGTACTTTTGCAGCGCGAAACGAAGTCCCGAGGCCGGAAAAAGCGACGCTGGTTACATTACAAAAGCAAACCGAATGCCGAAAGCGTAAAGCCGAAGGCTCACACCAATCACCTTGAACGAGATTAAGACCCTGATCTGGAAAGAAGTAACACTCGAATGGCGCCAGAAATACGCCCTGAGCGGGATGTTGCTCTACGTGGTCAGCACGGTGTTTGTCTGCTACCTTAGTTTTAATCTCCGCCGCAACCAGCTCACACCGATCGTCTGGAATACATTATTCTGGATTATTCTGCTCTTCACGGCGGTGAATGCCATTGCAAAAAGTTTTTCGCAGGAACGTCACGGGCGGTTGCTCTATTATTACAACCTGTGCAGCCCTCAGGCCATTATCATTTCCAAAATCATCTATAACTCGCTGGTAATGACTGTGTTATCCGGACTCGGATTTGTATTCTATGCATTTGTAATGGGTAACCCGATCCAGGACAACGGTCTGTTTTCAATCTGTATCCTGCTGGCATCCACAGGTTTTGCTTCCGTACTTACACTCATCGCGGGCATTGCCTCCAAGGCCGACAATAGCGCCACGCTGATGGCCGTCCTGAGCTTCCCGATTATTCTGCCGATGCTCCTGATGACCATCCGCCTGGCCAAAAATGCCATGGACGGTCTCGATTGGTCGGTCAGCACCGATGAAATCACCACACTATTATCGATCGATCTGATAGTAATTACGCTCTCTTACCTGCTTTTTCCATATTTATGGAGAAGCTGAAAAACAGCAGGTTACAGGGCACAACTTTAAAGTATTAGTTTAAAATGAGAAAGATCTGGTGGAAAATCCTCTGTGTCGTGATCATCTTCTATGTGATCATCATGGGATTTATCGGTCCCGTTCCACGCCTTGCCATTATCAATGAAAGTATCCGCAATACTTACTTCCACGTGGCGCTTTGGCTTGCCATGACCACGTTGCTGCTGCTATCGATGGTATTTTCGGTCCGTTATTTAATGAAAGGGAATATCAAAGATGACGACATTGCCAGCGAAGTAGCGAAAGCCGCTATTTTCTTTGGCATACTAGGCTGCCTGACAGGCTCCGTCTGGGCCAATTACACCTGGGGAGATCCCTGGCCGAACGACCCGAAATTGAATGGTGCGGCCGTAGGCATACTCATTTACCTGGCCTACCTGCTCCTGCGAAGCTCCTTCGAGGACGAGCAGCGCCGGGCACGGATTTCTTCGGTTTACAACATTTTTGCATTTGCCGTTTTTATCCCGATCATTTACATCCTGCCCCGCCTTACCGACTCGTTACACCCCGGCAGCGGAGGCAACAGTACCTTCGGGTCTTATGATTTTGACAACAATATCAGAAAGGTTTTTTACCCGGCTGTGATCGGTTACATACTGCTGGGACTCTGGATCGCCGAGCTCCGCATCCGTATCAAGCAAATCAACCGCGTGCGCGAGGAGGCATTGATCGATTCGGGCAAATTGTGAGCATTTTGGCCTGATTTGGCCCATTTACAAACGTTTCAAAGTAAAATTTCGTTTAGGTTTAGTCCACTCATATATACAATGAAAAGAATTTCCCTTATCCTCCTGACCCTGCTGGCCATTTGCGGCCGTGCGTTCGCGCAGGAAGGCGATACGTCCGTAGCGATGGCCGACAAGCTCCGCGCCGACGGTAAAATCTGGGTCGTGGTGGCGGTAGTAGCCGTTGTTTTCGCAGGATTGGCCGTCAACCTTTTCCGCATCGATTCCAAGTTGAAAAAGATTGAAAAAGACCTCAATATCAAGTAAGCCCTATGAAAAAGATACAGATATTCGGATTGGTGATCATCGCGGTTGCAATTGGTATTATCGTTTCAACTGCCGGTGATGCAAGTACTTATGTCGACTTTACCAAGGCCAAAGAAATGGCGGCGGACGGCGACAATGAAAGCATTCACGTGGTAGGTAAGCTTAAAAAAGACGCTGCGGGCCAGATCCTGGAAATGGAATACCGCCCGGAAATCGACCCTAACCTGTTTGTTTTTACATTAGTAGACAATAACAATGTGGAACAAAAGGTGGTCTACAAAAACACCAAACCCCAGGATTTCGATAAATCCGAGCAAGTCGTAGTGGTGGGTAAAATGCGGGACGGCTCATTTTCAGCCGAAAAAATCCTCATGAAATGCCCGTCGAAATACGAGAACGGTAAAATGGAAACCACGGAACATACTGCCAAACAATCATGATTCACAGTACGATCGGAAGTGCAGGGCACCTGCTGGTTATAGTCGCATTTGTGTCGGCCATTCTGGCGACGTTCGCTTATTTTAAGGCGGGTATCGCAGGAGGCACCGTCGAAGAGACGCAGAGTTGGAAAAAGTTTGCGCGCGGCGTTTTCTGGGTGCATCTCGCAGCCGTGATCGGCGTGGTCTTCTCGCTTTACTGGATCATCGGTAACCATTATTTCGAATACCATTACGCGTGGAAAAACTCGTCCCTTTCCCTGCCGACCGGCTACACTATTTCCAGCTTCTGGCAGGACCAGGAAGGTAGCTTTCTCCTCTGGATCTTCTGGAACGTGGTATTAGGCGCAACGCTCATTTTCAGCAACCGCTCGTGGGAAGCACCGGTAATGACCGTTTTCGCGCTGGTACAGGCATTTCTGACCTCGATGATCCTCGGTGTCGTAATCCCGGGTCTTGATCTTAAAATCGGCTCCACGCCGTTCCTTCTGCTGAAAGAGGTAATGCCCGACCTGCCGGTGTACAAAATGGACCCGAATTTCATCCCAAAAGACGGTAACGGCCTCAATCCGCTGTTACAAAACTACTGGATGGTGATCCACCCTCCTACCTTGTTTCTCGGCTTTGCGAGCACGCTCATTCCGTTTTCGTTTGCAATTGCGGGTCTTTGGACCAAACGCATTCACGAGTGGATCCGGCCTGCATTGCCATGGTCGCTGTTTTCGGCATTGGTTTTGGGTGTGGGTATTCTAATGGGCGCATACTGGGCCTATGAAACGCTCAACTTCGGAAGCTACTGGAACTGGGACCCGGTTGAAAACTCCTCGATCGTACCCTGGATCGTGCTCGTGGCAGCCGTACACGTGATGATCATCGCCAGAAGGAATGCAACCGCATTGAAAACATCGTTCATTCTCACGATAGCGACTTTCATTCTCGTCCTTTACTCGACATTCATGACCCGTAGCGGTGTGCTCGGTAATGCTTCCGTACACTCGTTCACCGACCTGGGTCTTTCCGGCCAGTTGCTGATCTACCTTTTTACATTTATCATCGTGGCGGTTGGCTTGCTGGTTTACCGCTGGAAATCCCTTCCAAGCGACGAGGAGGAAGTGTCAACCTACTCCCAGGAATTCTGGATCTTCATCGGTGCAACGCTACTTTGCCTTTCTGGCTTTCAGATCATTGCAACCACCTCCATTCCAGTTTATAACAAAATAGCAGAGGCATTCGGTACCGTACTGAACATGGCGCTGCCAGCCGACCAGGTAGCACATTACAATAAATTCCAGCTCTGGTTCTTTGCATTGATCATCGTTCTCACCGGCGTAGGCCAGTATTTCTGGTGGAAAAAAACCGGTAAAGGCAAGTTGCAGGCATTGTACAACCCGCTATTGGTTGCATTGCTGATCAGCGCTGCCGTGATCACGTTCAAGCAGGTTCGCGACATTCAGTACATTGCATTGCTCACGACTTCGATTTTCGCCGTCGTAGCCAATGGAAATATCCTGCTGAACATTATTCGCGGCAACTACAACCTATCCGGCGGTGCTATCACGCACATCGGTGTGGCGCTGATGCTGATCGGGATCCTGTTCTCGTCTGCCTATACCAAAGTTGTTTCTATTAATAACTCCGGCCTGATGATCTCCCGCAGCGAGGAATTTACGGCCAACGACAATAAGGAGAACAAAGAAAACATTACCCTATGGCTCAACAAGCCGGAAAAAATGGGCGATTACATGCTCACCTGGCGCGATGTGCGCGTGGAGCCACGCCATATTCCGGGCTACATTCCGAAGAGCTGGGTTGATATTGTAGAAGGCGATTTCCACGCGGTAGCATTGCGCGACATTGAGTTGGATGGCCAGAAATACAACAAAAAGGGCGATACACTCGAAATTTTCCCTGAGAACTTCTACTACGAAATCGAGTACCGCGAGCCATCGGGCAAGATATTCACACTCTTCCCGCGTGTGCAGATTAACCCGCGCATGGGAGGCATCGTATCTTCGCCAGACATTCAGCGCAAGGTCGACAAGGACTTGTACACCTATGTTTCGATGGTGACCAACCCGACGGCCGAGCCTGTATGGAGCCAGACCGAAAGCTTTACGGTGAACCTGCGCGATACTTTCTTTGTAAACGACTACGTAGCCATTCTCGACAACGTAGTGCGTACCGAAGAAGTGGAAGGCATCAAGCTTGGCCAGGGTGATGCGGCTGTAAAAGCGATCATCCGCGTGCTGGACAAAGACAAGGAATTTGTAGTAACACCATCTTTCGTGATCCGCGACCGCATGGTAGCGCGCAAGCCGGAGGTAAGCAATGAGCTGGGCATGCGCATTCAGTTTAACGAAATCAACCCGCAGACCGGCCAGTTTACATTTGGCGTCAATACTACGCAGCGTGACTTCATCGTCATGAAAGCGACTGAAAAGCCGCTCATTAACATCCTGTGGCTCGGTACATTCGTGCTGGTGATCGGCTTTGTGATGGCTACCATCCGCCGTTTCAGGGATTTTGTAAAAATGCGGAACAAGGAAAGCGCACAGACAGAACCCAAGTCCAAACCAACGCCGAAAGTTCAGACAGCGTAAGCGTTTCTTTTAGAATACATTGCAAACCGGCCCGGCTTATTGATAGCCGGGCCGGTTTGCTTTTAATACCAGAAAGTAAGTAAAACCACCTCTCACTAAAGGTTTATTTGAGTTGCGTATACAGCCGGGTAGTTTTGAGGAACTCAATCGACCTCATTATATCATGGACAAGCCGCAACAACCCTCCCGGCGGGAGTTCCTCCGCCAATCGGCCCTGCTCGCAGGTGCCGCCGCTATTTCAACCCGCTCTTTCGGAAATATTTACGTCGGCAAGCAAACCCGCGTAATCGTGATCGGTGCCGGCTTTGCCGGGCTCGCCGCCGCTCATGCCCTCAAACAGAAGAATGTGGACGTGACAGTCCTCGAATCGCGCAACCGCATTGGTGGGCGCGTGTTCTCCCACACCATCGATCCAAAGGAAAACCTCGTCGTAGAACTCGGTGCCGAGTGGGTAGGCAACTCCCACGAGCGCGTACGTGCATTGTGCGATCAGTTCAAAATCCCTTTGCTGAACAATCAGTTCGATACGCACCTCATTTACCAGAACCAATATACCAAAGCCAACGCCTGGGATTTCTCGGATAACTGGAAACCCAAAATGAAAGCGCTGCTGGAAGGTTATAAAAAACTCGACGAAAAGCAGAAAGTAGAACTCGACAGCATCGACTGGTGGCGATATCTGGTCAACAATGGCTGCGAAGGCAAAGACCTTATCTTCCGCGAGCTGCTTGACAGTACCGATTTCGGCGAAAGCATCCGGCACATGTCGGCATTCGTTGCGCTGGCGACATTTGCGGAAAGCAGTGAAAAGAATGAAATGGACCTGAAAATGCAGGGAGGCAACACGATGCTGGCGAAGAAATTTGCCGAAAACATAGGAAACGACAATATCCTGACCGGCCATACCGTCAAACGCATTGAGCAAAAGGGTTCGGTGAAAGTTACCTGCGAAAATGGCAAAACTTTCGAGGCCGACAAGCTGATTTGCGCGATCCCGACATTCGCCATAAAGAATATCCAATGGGAACCAGGGCTACCGACGGAAAAAATGCAGGCTATCAACGAACTCCAATACGCCCGTATCAACAAGAATGCGATCCTGTTCAAAAAACGGTTCTGGAAAGATGAGAGCTTCGACCTGATAACCGACCAGACCCCGCATTACTTTTATCACGCAACTAAAAACCAGCCATCGCAAAAAGGCGTCCTCATTTCTTATACTATCGGGGAGAAAGCCGAACTCGTCGCCGCCCAGAACGACGAATGGCGAAAAGTAATGCTCGGACAGACACTCAATCCGTATTTTCCAAAAGCTAAAAAGCTGATCGAATCGCAGGCAAATTACTACTGGGGTACTGATAAAATCTCACAGGGCGCCTACGCGATGTACGGTCTCAACCAATGGTTTTCAACACGCCCTGCATTGCAAAGGCCCTTTTTGCACACTTCTTTCGCCGGTGAACACCTTGCCGACTGGCAGGGTTTCATGGAAGGCGCGGTTATCACCGGCGAAATGGCTGCTGCGGAAACTATTTCTGTTTAAAACCGAAGTCCCAGACGCGTAAAGAAGAAGGCGCCATTGCTGCCCATTTGCACCGGGTCCCAGGCACCGCCCGACTCCGTCAATGCAGGCAGCGACATATCCGGATAAACATTCAGGATATTGCTCCCGCCGATCGACAAGGAGATATTCTTCGTGAATTTGTAGTTCAAAGTAAGGTCTGTCTGAATTTTGGGGCTGTATGTATCGATCATATAGTCCCAATTTGCCAGCTTAACTTCCCCGAAACGGATAAACCGCAGCATCGCGCTGAATTTGCTCACCGAGTAATCGAACGTAAGGTTAATCTTGGAAGGCGGAGCCGATGCGAGCACAAAACGGCGTTCGCGCTCGTCGAAGTAAATATCCTCTTTTCCGGCCAGCTTAGGTACTGTATTCACCGGACCGAGTTTCATCCAGTTGAAATTCGCAGCCACTGTGGTGCTCAGTCTGCCGACACCCAACGGTGCGGAATGCGCCACGATAACATCCAGCCCTTTCGTAGTGGTATATTCCAATGCATTGGTAAAGAACTGCGCCTTTCCTACCCGCAAATCTTTCAGCAATGCACCTATATCCTCATCGTCGTCGCTGAACTGGCCCGTGAGTACTACGCGGTCTTTCACTTTTACATAGTAACCGTCCACCGTAACGGAAAGTCCGGAAACCGGCGTGAAAGTAATGCCCAGGCTTGCGTTCTGTGAAGTTTCCTGTTTCAGTTGCGGAATGCCCAATGCTTTCGTGACGGCACTGTTGTTGTTGGCAAGCAGCACTTCCACCGGCTGGCCGTTCACGAAGTTCGTAAATGTCGAATTGAAATACTTCTGGGCAAGTGAAGGAGCCCGGAAGCCCGTGCTTACCGAACCGCGCAATGCCAATGCATCGGTTATTTTGTACCGCATGCCGAGTTTACCGTTCAATGTGCTTCCAAAATCACTGTACCGCTCAAAACGGCCGGCTACATCAATCAGAAACTGTTTGGTAACATCCGCTTCGAGGTCGACGTAGGCGCCTACGTTCGAGCGGGTGCGGTTTGTCTCGTCGGCAGGGCTGTAACCGGGAAAACCTTGCGAGCCGCCGGCGAACGCAGGGTCATAGTTACGGTAGGAAGCCTCTTCGCCCGCGAAGATTTTGTAACGTTCCGTCCTGAACTCGCCCCCGAAGGCTACGTTAAGTCCTTGCATGATGTTTTTGTAAAAACGGCTGATATTCAAATTGGTAACGTTTTGCCCCAGCTGGAATCCACCGGCGTCAAACGAGGTCTGCGAACGCTCCCCAATCGACCTGTTCAGGGAATTTTTAACACCGAAATGAAATTTATTGAAACCGTAAGTATTGCTCAAATCAATGTCCCACGACTTCCATACCCCGCGGATACCTGCCGCGACGGAACGGTCCTTGATTTTACTCGTAATGATGGGATCGAATCCGTTGGGATAAATCGAGGGAATGTTACGATCGTCGTCCGCGAATCGCGTCCAGGCGTAGGCATCGCCGCTGCGCTCGTTGAGGCCTCCGAAGCTGTAAAACTGAAAATTGCTGCCGAGCGGTATTTTCGTATTGTAGTAAATGGCCGCATTACGGATTTCCGGGTCACCGTACTGGCGGCGCGCAAGTTCCGACTCGCTGGCAACCGTGTTAGCACGGTTGGTGTGGTCGCGGGAATTGTAATCGGCCGTCACATTGAGAAACCCCTTTTTAGCGATTTTCACGCCATAGTTGGCATTGATATTGTAGTTCAGGCCATCGAATTTCTTGTCGTCAAAGCGGTATTTGGCTTTGAACATCCCTGCATTCGCATTCACTGTCAGCTGGTCGGTGCTTTCTTTCAAAACAATATTGATCACGCCCGCGATCGCGTCCGAGCCATATTGGGCCGCCGCACCGTCGCGCAGGATCTCGATCCGCTCAATTGCCGCCGCCGGAATCGCATTCAGGTCGGTGCCCGTATTTCCCCTCCCGCGTGAGCCGAACAAGTTCACCAAAGCGGATTGATGCCGTCGCTTGCCGTTGATGAGCACCAGCGTCTGGTCGGGTCCCAGCCCGCGCAGCGATGCCGGGTCCACGTGGTCGGCCCCATCGGAACCAGTCTGACGGTTGGAGTTAAACGACGGCGCGGCGAATTGCAAAAGCTGGTTCACATCGAGCTGGCCCTGCTTGGTAGTTACCTCGCGAATGTCAATCACATCTACCGGCGCGGGCGTATCGGTCGACGAACGATTAAGGTTCCGCGAGCCTACCACGGTCACCTGGTTTAGCACGGTAGCATCCGAAAGCGCAAAATCCTGGTTTGCAGTGCCGTTCAGCTCTCTTTCCAACTTGTTGTAGCCGACGTAGGTCACTACGAGCGTGGCATTGTTATAGCCAACTGTGAGATTATAAGCACCGTTTTCACCGGTGACCGTACCGTTGCCGGTACCTTTTTCCAATACGGAAGCGCCAATCAGTGGTTCCCCTTTTTCATCGGTAACCTTCCCGGTTACTTTCAGGCCCTGCGCATAACAATAACAGGAGAGGAACACGAAAAGCCATGTTTGACAGATCAGTTTCATAGGATCGTAATGAGGTGTAACATTTGCCAAATATGCAATATTCGTTCTTATATCAAAGGGCTTCCAAAACAAAATTTCACAAATGTTCACTTTTACAGAATTCATTTAAACCTTCGGTTACATTTAGGTAAAATGTAATATTTCCGGGCAAAAGCTTTTTTGAACTTCCTGCGTTTCAAGGAGCTTGATGTGTATCTTTGCCGGTAAAATGTGTTTTTACTATTTTGATTCTCTATGGTATCCGAACTGATCAAATCGGCATTGGGCCGCCTGCGCATTATTGCATTTCTTGAAGGCATTTCCTTTCTCGTACTTTTGGGCATCGCAATGCCCCTGAAATACTTTGCCGGACTTCCACAGGCCGTGCGCGTCGTGGGGATGGCACACGGCGTATTGTTCGTGCTTTTCGTGCTCCTGCTTATCCAGGTCGCGATAGAAAAAAGCTGGTCGTTCAAAAAGTCGGCCTTGTCATTCGCTTCTTCGCTGGTACCATTCGGGACATTTTATGCAGATTCCCGCTGGTTCAGAAACTGAGTATCCCCGAGCCTTTTATATTCCTAAACACCCCTTGAACCAAGTGCTACGTACCTTTATCCTAACCCCTTTCATTTTCTGTTTCATCATTTTTCAAAGCATTGCTCAGAAACCGAACGAAAATTACCAGTACCATATCCATTCGGCCGTTTCACCGGTTAAAATCGATGGCGTAGCCGACGATCCCGCATGGTCGGCCGCGGAAACGGCGAAGGACTTCTTCATGATCACGCCGATGGACACGAGCTTTTCCAGGGCGCTCACGGACGTGAAGCTGTGCTATGACAAACACAACCTTTATATCCTGGTTGTCAACTACAAGCCGATCAAAGGCTCCCTGATCGTGGAGTCGCTGAAACGGGATTTCGCATTTGGAAAAAATGATAACTTCCTGCTTTTCATGGACACTTTCGATGACAAAACCAACGGCTTTTCCTTCGGTGCGAATGCGGCAGGGGCACCGTGGGACGGCCAGCAGGGCGACGGCGGCACCGTCGATCTCAGCTGGGACAACAAATGGGTCAGCTCCGTAAAAAATGAGGACGACAAATGGGTGTGGGAAGCAGCCATTCCCTTTAAAAGCATCCGGTACAAACCAGGTATTACACGCTGGGGCATTAATTTCAGCCGCCAGGACCTGACCATTTCCGAAAAATCATCGTGGGCGCCCGTGCCGCGCCAGTTCCCGTCCGCCTCGCTCGCGTACACGGGCACGCTCGTGTGGGACGTTCCGCCACCTAACCCGGGGCCGAACATCTCCGTAATCCCGTATGCGGCCATGCGCATGACGAAGGATCATCAGAACGACCTTCCTACCAAATACAAACCTACCATTGGAGGCGATGTGAAAATAGGGCTGACCCCTTCACTGAACCTTGATTTGACGGTCAATCCTGATTTCTCGCAGGTGGATGTGGACGTGCAGCAGACCAATCTCGACCGTTTCGAGCTCTTTTTCCCCGAACGCCGGCAGTTCTTTCTCGAAAACGCCGATCTTTTCGCCAATTTCGGGTACGCTACCATAAGGCCATTCTTCTCGCGGCGCATTGGTTTGGGCGTACCGATCCAGTTTGGGGCACGAATGAGCGGGAAGATCAATAAGAACTGGCGTATCGGTGTGCTGGATGTGCAAACAGGCGCCAACGATACGCTCACGCCCCACAATAATTACGCCGTGTTCGCCTTGCAACGGCAACTGCTGGCGCGCTCCAACGTGCGGTTCATTTTTGTTAATAAAGACGCGACCAATTACACGCTGGAAAGGCATTCGGCTACTAACCGCTACAACCGGAACATCGGGGCGGAATTTAACCTCGCCAGTGCCAAAAACCTCTGGACCGGAAAGGTAATGTTCCTGAAATCGTTCACGCCCGGCAAATCCTCGGACGATTTCACACACGCCGCCGACCTGAAATTCACCAAAGCGAACCTGATATGGCAATGGCAGCATGAATATGTGGGCAAGAATTACAACGCGGAAGTAGGTTACGTCCCCAATGCTGTCAGGATGGGTTACTACAAGATCAGTCCCAATGTCGCCTATCTGTTTTTCATTAAACACAACAAAATCATCAGTCACGGGCCGAAACTCGTGAGTAATATTTATTGGGACAAAAAGTTCGATATGAGCGACCGTGAGTTCATATTGTCCTACAATGTCAACTTTATCAACCGGGCAACGGTAGCCTTGTGGGGTTCGAGCAACTACGTGCGTCTCCTGCGCCCCTTCGACCCTACCAACCTGGGTGGCGCCACTTTGGCGACCGGCACAGAGCATAACTGGAAAGCGGTCGGTTTCGACATCGTGTCTGGCCCGCAAAACCGCCTGACCTACCTCGCTTCGGGTATTTTGGGAGGTTATTACCAAAACGGCAGGCGCAATAACCTCAAAGCCGAGCTCGGCTACCGCGTGCAGCCTTATGTTGCCATTACCATGGCTGGTAACTACAATGATATCCGCCTGCCCGAGCCTTGGAAACGCACGCAACTCTGGCTCGTAGGCCCGCGCGTGGACGTGACGTTCACGAACAGCCTGTTCTTCACGACTTTTATGCAGTACAATAACCAGGCCGACAACATCAACCTGAATGCCCGTCTGCAATGGCGTTACAAGCCTGCTTCCGACCTTTTTATCGTGTACACAGACAACTATCTGCCCGAAAACTTCAAGGTGAAGAACCGGGCGATCGTGCTGAAATTCACCTATTGGTGGAATCTTTAATAAAACACTTCGATATTCTTGCTTTTGAACTGGCTCAACTGCTCGCTGTATTTACGTTCGGCATCCTGTCCCAAAAACGGGTTGCCGCGTAAATGCAGTTTGTCGAGTTTTCGGATCTGCAAAAGCTGCAACGGAAACTCGGGGAAGTTGTTGGACGACAAGTCCAGCTCCTGCAAGTTGGTGAATGCTACGAGCTGTGGTGGAAATGTGGTGAACCAGTTGTATCCCAAATCCACAATGCGCAATGCCTGCATACGCCCGATGCGCTCGGGCAGTTTACTCAAATGGTTGTGATGGGCGTAAAGCGTGTGAACGCTCTTCATTCTGTCGATGCGCTTCGGCAACGCGGTGATCTGATTATGTGAAACAGCCAAATGAGTAAGCTTTTTCAGCTTCGTAATCGATTTCGGTAGGGTTTCGAGTTTATTATAATACAAGTCCAGGACTTCCAACCGGCGCATTTTACCGATTCCTTTCGGCAATATGGCTATTTCGGTTTTGTAAAAATTCAGGTCTTTCACGGGTTTCAGTTTTCGGAAACTGGCATTGGTCAGCCCAGTCATCCGGTTGTTTCCGAGCCAAAGCGTTTCGAGCCTTTTGCAGTTACGAGCTGCACGCGGAATGTCTGTAATGAGGTTTTTTTGCAGGTTGATCAGTTGAAGCGATTTGTTTTTGCTGATAGCAATGCTGTTATCACGCAATATGTTTTTGCTTAAATCGAGGTGCCGCAATTTGGGCAGGCGCGCCATGTCCAGATCGACGTTTTCAATATCATTGTCGCCCAAAAAAAGCTCTTCCAGGTTAGGAAAGCGGTATATTACTTCCGGGACGGACGTTAGCAGATTCTGCCCCAGCGCAAGCACCTTCACTTTCAACGTATCCTTCGTCGCTACGGCCTCTGCCAGGCCATTCACTACACTGTCTTTTTTGGCACGCAACTCCCTGGGTGGCCGGGTAAAGAAGCTCACAAAAACGATGATTGAAGTTTTGGTACCGACCGTTCTTCGTGAAACAAAATCAGTCAGCTGAGGAGCAACCCGCGAAGAAATGAGTCCCGCCAGCGAATCGGCCTTTGAGGGCTCCTCAGCCGCTTTCTCGTCCATCATCCCGTAACCGCGCGTGACAGTCAGCACGAGGTAGTCAATTTTTCCTTCCGCATTCAGATAAAGCCTATTCCAGACCGTGTATTCCTGAAACTTGTCCGTTTCGAGGATTTCCCTGTAAACACGCTCAAATGCGGCTTGAACTGTGTGCGGTTTTTCATTCACCTCACCTTCCTCGTTGCGGTATTCCCGGCTTAGTTTATCAGAAAGGTCTTTGGAAACGTCTTTGTGGATCAGTACCACAGGTTGCGCCGAGAGTCCTAGGCCAACGGCAAGAAGGAAAATAGTGAGGAATATTTTCATGACAGAAACCATTAAGTGAGCACACAAACATAACTAAAAAGCTAGTTATATTATTATACTTACTTATATATTTTCTGTCGGAAGTATTTTTGAATAATCGCAAATGCCGTCAGGCATGCAACATTGATAGCAAGCCATAACGACACCGCTTGTCGGAATGCCTTTGGGCATGTAACAACAATGCTTCCGCTACGTCATTATCGTCGTTACATCCCTCACGGGATTTTAAAAACACCTAGCCTGCTCTTTTCTACCAATATTACATCGCTACGCGATTCAATCATTCAGTCATTCAATCATTCAAAATTCACTACTTACTCCGCTCAATCGTATATTGCACCAACTGTTCCAGCGACCGCCTGTGTGGGGAATCAGCGAATTCGTTGAGCAGCGTAAGCGCCTCCTTTACATATCTTTCCATTACCTCCTGCGCGTAACGCAACCCGCCCGATTCTTTCACGAATGCGATTACTTCGCTTACCTTATTGGGTTTGTGGCTTTCGTTGCGAATAATGTTGATAATGCGGCGTTTTTCCAGCCAGGGCGCGTGGTTGAGCGCGTAAATGAGCGGTAGCGTCATTTTCTTTTCCTTGATGTCGATCCCGAGCGGCTTGCCGATCTCGTCTTCGCCGTAATCAAAAAGGTCGTCCTTGATTTGGAATGCCATCCCTACCTTCTCGCCGAACGCATGCATTTTGTCTACGACTTCCTGTACAGCTCCAACCGAGCTGGCCCCTGCCGCACAGCACGAGGCGATCAGCGAGGCAGTTTTCTGGCGGATGATTTCGTAGTAAACTTCTTCATTAATATCCAGCCTCCGAGCCTTTTCAATTTGTAAAAGCTCACCTTCACTCAGCTCGCGGACTGCCGTAGAAACGATTTTCAGTATTTTGAACTCCTCATGATCCACAGAAAGCAGCAACCCGCGCGAAAGCAGATAGTCGCCGACAAGTACAGCAATCTTGTTCTTCCATAATGCATTCACAGAGAAAAAACCACGGCGGTAGTTGGAATCGTCCACCACGTCGTCGTGCACAAGCGTGGCGGTATGCAGCAGTTCGATCATCGCGCCACCACGGTAGGTCGATTCGGAAATATCCCCACAAACCCCAGCAGACAGAAACACGAACATGGGACGTAGCTGCTTGCCTTTCCGCCTCACGATATAGTTCATGATCTGGTCCAAAAGCATTACTTCGCTTTTCATAAACTGGCGAAACTTCTGCTCGAAAGCTTTCATTTCATCCGCAATAGGAGCCTGGATATCCTTTATTGAAAGGGTCATATTGATGTGCGAGGGCTTAAAGGTCCCTCCTGATAATAAAAGGAAGCGAACAGGGGCATGAGTTTGTAAATATGTTCGTTTAACCCTCTGAACTCTGATCTTCAAATTTGGAATAAAATCTTCTGTTTATATCAATTTTAAACCGAAAATGTTTAGAATTGAACAAAGGCAAAGGCATCGAAATCGTCCCGAAGCCGACGGCTGACAGCCGGATTACAAACTAAACCACGTAAACCGATCGATATGAAAGCACTCGTTCTCGGTGGAGGATCCATGAAGGGAGCATTTCAGGTAGGTGTCATCCAGGCAGTCCTGGAAAACGGCTTCGAGCCTGAAATGGTGTACGGGATTTCGGTAGGCTCACTGAACGCCACGTTCCTTGCCAACGAAACCGGCAAGCAAATCGCTGAAAATAACAAGATAGACTGGCCGCTGGCAGGTCGCAAGCTTCTGGAGTTCTGGATTAAGAATATCACCCAGCCGCAGGATATTTCCACGCTGCGCTCGCGTGTAATGCTGGGCATGAATACATTAATGAGCCGCTTTGATGGCATCGTAGACCCGTCGCCGCTCCATCAGCTCATCCGCAGGCATCTTAACGACGATTACCTCCGCGATACGCCCATTAAAGTTAAAGCGGGTGCTGTCAATATCGAAACCGGGGAAATGAAATATGTTTCCACCCAGGATTCACATTACATTGATTTTGTATATGCCAGCTCGTCGATTCCGATGCTGATGCCCGCTATCGAAATCAACGATCAGCTTTACCTGGACGGCGGCTTGCGCGAGGTGGCGCCCATACGCGAGGCCATCGAGGACGGCGCGACGGAAATCATCCTGATCGGCTGCCATTCTCCCCTGCTCTACCAGCCGGAAGGCCTCAACCCGCGCAACCTGATCACATTGATCGAGCGCGTCAGGGATATTACCGTAAACCAGATCGTGAACAACAATATCCAATGGGCCGAGTCGTACGTCGACCGCTCGAACTTGCGTGGCAAGCCCATGAAGCTTACCGTGGTGAGACCGTCGACACCGCTGTTTCTCGATTTGCAGCATTTCAACTCGGAAGATATCTCGAGGCTGATCATCGAGGGCTATCGCGCGGGTGTGGAATCAATTTTGAATGCCGAAAAAGGCGGTGACTCCTCGATTACCGACCCGGCTATCAACGGTACAGCCATCCGCGATTCTTCCAGGCATGGGCCGCTTCATACTGAATCAAACAATATAACATCATAATGAAAAACCAGACAAGGCAGATATTCGCAGTACTGCTGCTCGCTGCCCTCTCACACACTTCCCAGGCCCAAACCGGTGGCTGCCAGTTCAAGGATGCCGAAGCGCTGAAAAGCTACCTGAAACCGGGCAAGCGCACCACGCCACTGATCATGGCGCATCAGGGTGGTACCGAAGATGGCTTTCCCGGAAATAGCATGGCCACGTTCGAGCGAACTTATGCAAAAGTGCCATGCGTGCTTCTGGAAATCGACGTCCGCCCCACAGCCGACAGCCTGCTCGTTATCTCCCACGACGACGATCTTTCCTTAAAAACCAATGGCAAGGGTTTGTTGAGCAGGAAAAAGTGGAAAGAAGTCAGCAAACTGAGGCTAAAAGATCCCTATGGTTCCATGACGGAACATCCCATACCCACATTCCAGGAGGTATTGAACTGGTCGGCTGGTAAAAACCTCGTGCTAATCGTCGACAAAAAGCCGGAAACCAGCATTACACAAACTATCAAAATGCTGCAAGGGACGGGGAATCTTTACAAATCGGTATTGATCTGCTATTCGATCAAAGAAGCGCAGCTGGCGCATAAGCTCGCACCACAGCTCATGCTCGCGGTAGGTTTCAACAGCCCCGAGCACATCGATACGATCGAGCAATCGGGTTTGCCTTTTGAGCAGCTTGTGGCGCTCACCCCACGCGAATTGCAGGAAGGATCATTTTACCAGCGCATCCACGACCTGAACATCGCCTCATCACTCGGAACCAACGGCAACATCGACACACTTCAGGCCACTGAATCGCGACCATTGTATCAAAAGCTCCGGGACTCTGGCGGGCCGGATATTATCTGCACCGACAATCCGATATTGGTACAAAGTATTTTTTATAAAAAGGATTAGAGGGAGGAAAGGGAGGAAGGAGGAAAGGGACGAAAGCAAAATGTCAGTCTGAGTGCACGGGGCCGCCCGGCGGTGGAAGACAGGCCGTACAGCAAGATTGTACTAACCGTCTCCAAAGCGCTTCGACCGACATTCCCACAAACAAAAAACGAGCCCGCATTGCCGCGGGCTCGTTTGCTATCAGAGGCTTGCTATCTCTTAATTGAAGATATAACGGATACCGATTTGCGCTTGCCATACGTCGTTGATCGTTCTCGATTTCACGAATGCGTCGCGCACAAGCACGGTCTCACCGTTCACAACCTGCGTACCCATGCGGTAGGTGGGAACACCCTCCTTGGTTACGCTTGCGAAGTTGAGCGGGTTGGATTGTGTGCTGTTTGAAGATGCAGTTACCTGGTTGGCTACACCCCATTTATCGTTGATCATGTTACCTACGTTGAAGATATCGGCACGAAGGCGAATGATATTCTTTTTGTCTTTCTTGCCCACTTTCACGTAGAAATCCTGCTCAACAGTTACATCGAAACGGGTCAGCCATGGATAAGCGCCACCGTTACGCTCCGCATATTTGCCTTTTCTTTCTGACAAATAAGGGTGGTTGTCAATGTATTTCTGGAATGCCTCGGTCTGCTGCTCTGGCGAGAATGTATAAGTCTTGCCGTTTACCGTAGTTGTCAGCGTCTGGAAAGTAATGTCGGACGCTTTGTTTGGAACGAAAATCAGGTCATTATTCTGACCATCGCCGTTCATGTCGGTCGAGCTGATGTAAGAAATTTTAGTACCGCTGGAAGATACACCACCCAATGTGATCATCGTAGCACCACCGAATTTACCGCCGTATTCCTTGCGGTAAGAAACATAACCTACGAAACGGTGACGAACGTCATTACCTGAATAAGCCAGGTCAAGGTAGTTCAAGCCATTTACGCCCGGAACGTTGCCTTCCACAGTAGAAGATACCGAAGCGATGTCCTTAGCCATGCCGTAAGTATAACCTACCATTCCACCTAAGCCATTTGTCGCAGGTTTTTCGAGTTTGCCCGTCAAAGAGTAAGAGTATCCCTTGTTGGTGTTAGTAAGGACGTACACGTTTGAAACCTGATCGGAAATCAAACGAGCTGCCGTAGCTGCGCTGCCACTAAGACCCGAAGCCGGGAAACGGTCACGCGTATCGGCACCGGTAAATTGTGTAGTCGGCGCTTTCAGGTTCACGTCGATGTAGCGCAGTGAGTTATAGTTTTTGTTAAAAATACCTTCAACCGTCGCGACGATACCCCAGCCCAGTTGCTGATCAATACCAATGTTGCTTTTCCAGATTTGCGGGAATTTCAGGTCTGCATCTGATGCATTTACCTGGTAGCCTTTCAATGGACCCGTCGTTTGAGCTGGATTGTAACGGCTTGGATCCAAAGTAAATGGATACGCAGTGGTATTGCTTCCTGCGATAGTAGCCGAGTTCACACCGTTGTTACCCAATTGGTTAGAGATCAACACATAAGGAATACGGGAAAGGAACAGACCAGTTCCACCACGAACCTGTGTGGTGCGGTCCCCTTTCACATCCCAGTTGAAACCTACACGTGGCGACAGATACACACGTGATTTTGGGACATTACCGGTATTCACATTGTAACGGGCTCCGTCCGGTGACCTGAACGCAATCGTATCTACAACAGGATTGTAATACTGCTTGGAAGTATTTGGCATGTTGATAAGGTCTGCACGAAGGCCCACAGTCAGTTTGAAATTAGGCGCTGCCTGGAATTCGTCCTGCGCGTACAAGCTGAAAGTCTGCGTTTTGAATACCTGCCACGGAGCAGCGCCGCCCGGAAGCAGTGAGTAGCGGTAGTTGAAACGTACCACGGTATCAGGAGCAGTTGTCAGGTCTTTGTTAGCCAGGTATGCATTAGCCGCATTCTTGAAATCCTGGATCGATTTGAATACCCAAACACCGTTTGAAGTTGGGAAGAACAGGTTGTTCGACTTGAAGTGCTCGTAAGATGCACCCACAGTAACCGTGTGCTTTCCTGCGAAATACGTCAGGTTGTCGGTAATGTTGAAGGTCGAGTAATCCAGACGGTTGTTAGGTGTGAACGGATCGGAACCGATGGTGGTGTAAGTCGATCCGTCTTTCTGGATTTCGATCGTAGGGAAGATCGGCGCCTTGTATTTTCGGTCTTCGATCTGTTTGTTGAAAGTACCAATCAGGTTGTTGGCGAATTTACCGCCGAAGTTCGAGTTCAATTCCGCTACGAACGAACGGGTGTTGTCCTGGATGATGTAGCCGGTGTTTTGCGGAGAAATTGCTGAAAGTGAGTTGGTACGATTACCAAAACCTGCTGTATTAGAGCTGTTACTCTGACTGATCAGCACGTCCGAATCCGAATCGTGGTGTGAATAACGCAGGGTCAGCTTGTGCTTGTCGCTTATGTTGTAATCGATACGACCGAGGAATTTCTTGCTGGTATTCTCGTTGTTGAAACCATCCAGAGCACCTACATCATAACCAAATTTTTCTTTCATGAACGAGGAAAGATCCTGCATATCCGCAAGCGTCGTGCGTGATACGTTTCCGCCTGGTCCCGACTCGCCGCGGTTAAGCACGAAGTCCAAAGCAGGGCTTGAACGTTTTACAAACTCGCCATTTACAAAAAAGAACAATTTGTTCTTGATGATCGGCCCACCGAGACGGAAACCGGTTGTTTTTTCATTGAACTCAGCTACTGTGATCTTGCTGCCGTCGATTTTCTTTCCTGCCAGGCTCTTGTTTTTAAAGAAATGGAATGCAGAACCTGAGAATTCGTTCGTACCCGAGCGGGTTACGGCATTGATCCCAGCACCCGCGAAACCCGACTGACGCACGTCATAAGGTGCGATATTAATCTGTACCTCTTCGATCGCGTCCAGGGAAATAGCCGTAGAACCGGTACGGCCACCAGCCTGCGCCTCGTTACCCAAACCGAAACCGTTGTTGAACACGGAGCCATCGATCGTAAAGTTGTTGTAACGGCTGTCCTGGCCACCGAATGAGCGGCCATTGCTGTACGCATTGTATTTGGTAATGTCGTTCAGCGTACGCCCGAGCGTAGGCAGACTCGTGATGAGGCCTTTGTTGAAAGTGGTTGCCGCGCCGGTACGGTCGGAGCTGAAAATATCGCTGCCGGCGCCGGTAACGATCACTTCTGCAAGGTCCGTAGAACCGTCTTTCAGTTCAAAGTTGACGTTCGCAGCAGTACCCAGGTTAGCGAAGATGTTTTCCTGTGACTGCTCGTTGAAACCTACAAATGATACTGTCACTTTGTAAGGCCCGCCCACGCGCACGGCCGGGATCGTGTAAAGCCCCTGCTCGTTGGTTACCGAGCCGTATTTTGTTCCCGACGGTTCGTGTACCGCTACGACCGTGGCGCCCGGAAGCACCTCGCCTTTGCCGTCCGCAACACGTCCCGTGATTGCCGATGAAGTAACCTGGGCTTGCGCCACGGGCCCCAATAGAGAGAATAGAAAAGCGGTAACCGTGAGGCACACCGCCCGGAAGAGTAAACTTTTCCCGTTCATAAATTTGGTGATTTGGTTTGTAAGAATACTAGCGGATTCATTCAAGGAGGATGAATAATTGTTGCAAAATAATAGCTTTTTACATTCACAAACAAAAGGCTAAATCCTACTAAAATACAATACTAATGCCCGTAACTAGCTGATCTATTGAAATAATGCAGATTCGTACACCAATACTTCAATATTTTCTATTTTATCAAATCGTTAACAAATTACGAGAAGGGCCGATGGCTTTTGAAGGGCAGATTTGAGGGAGAAAAAAAGATTTTTTATCTATCCGGCAGCAATTATTATACCACATTGGCAACCGGCGTTTAACAAATTGTTAAATTTTAGAAAGCAAGGATTTTTTCCTTACCGGAAATCCTTACAACCTTTGCATGGTTATTGGCGGTCGGCTTTCGGCTTTCGACCGTTGTGCAATAACTAAAGGCCGACGGCTGACAGCCGACTGCCGAAGCACTACATTAACTAAACTATGCAACTTAATTTCAAACAAATAGGTGAAACAGGGAAGCCCCTGATCATCCTCCACGGCGTTTTCGGTTTTTTGGACAACTGGCTCACGATCGGGAAAACTATTTCGGAACAGGGGTATCGCGTTTACCTGGTCGACCAGCGCAACCACGGACGTTCACCGCATGAAGCCCCGTTGAACTTTTCAACATTAGCTGCTGATTTAAAGGAATTTCTGGACCAGCAAAACATTGAATCGCCGATCCTGATCGGACATTCGATGGGCGGAAAAACGGTCATGGAATATGCAGTAACCTACCCGGGCACCTTCGATGCGCTCGTAGTAGTCGATATCGGGCCTAAGGCCTACCCTATCCATCACACCAAAATCCTGAAAGGACTGAATGCGATCCGGCTGGATCAGATCGAAAGCCGCAACCAGGCCGACGAAGTTTTGAGCGAGTATGAGCCATTGCTTGGTGTCCGCCAATTTTTGCTCAAAAACCTGTACAGAAATGAAGAAGGAGGCTTTGCGTGGCGCTTTAACCTACCATTGCTGACAACCGATATGGCCAATGTGGGCGCGCAGATCAAATCGGACGAGCCGGTCGAAACCCCGGCGCTGTTCATACGGGGAGCTAATTCAAATTATGTATTGGATGAAGACCTGGAAGGGATTCTCGATTTATTTCCTAATGCACAACTGAAAACGATCGAGGGAGCAGGGCACTGGGTTCAGGCTGAACAGCCGAAAGCGTTTGTCAGCACCCTGCTGGAATTTTTGAACGAAGCTATCTGACGTATTTTATTCGCGGTGAATTGCAGGTACCTATAATAAGCTGGTCGTCGCTCAGCGATATTTCCCAGGTTGGACAAGTAATGCAGTTCAACAGTTCGCAATCCGGGTTATTGGGCAACGCAGTTTGCGGTTTGACATCGAGCAGGGTACCATTGATGATCATTGTGGCAGGTGCACAGCACCGGGGAGTGCCATCGGCGTTAAGCACCACGCCGTCGATACGAAATATCAACGAATCGGATTTGGCAGCCTCAATCGGCTCCCAGGTACTTTTATTATCGAGCGAAGACCTTTCAACTTCGATGGAATGCCAAATACCCGACACCGGCGTAAATGCGTAATTGGGCGAAAGGTCGTTGAAACTATCCTTTTTACAAGACAATAACCACACCAGGACCAAGGGTATGTATAATAGTCTTTTCATACTTATTAAATAATTTTATTTACTCCGTAGATTCACATTCAGGCCGTTTGGTTGGAAGGAAATGAAAAAATGCAGCACCTATGAATGATTCCGGGATTTCCCTGTACTTAATTCCTACCATTTTGGCGGAAGGGACTCAAAACGACGTGCTTTCCCCGCAGATCAAAGATGCCGTACAGCACCTGGATGTTTTCTTCGTGGAAAATATCCGGACGGCCAGGCGCTTCATCAGCAGCCTGAAACTCGGCAAGGTTATCGATGAGCTGGTATTTATAGAACTGAATAAGGATACGCCCGAAGCAGAAACTCTTGCTTCCCTTCGGAACATTTCGAAAAGCGCCGGCGTCCTCTCGGAAGCAGGTTGCCCAGGTGTGGCCGACCCGGGCGCGGTAGCCGTACGCATTGCGCATGAGTTGGGAATCCGTGTGGTGCCGCTGGTGGGGCCATCTTCCATTCTGCTGGCACTGATGGCCTCCGGAATGAGCGGGCAGTCGTTTGCATTTCACGGTTATTTACCTATTGATAAGGTGCAGCGTAAAAAAGCATTGCAAAACCTAGAAAGAAATGCGCGGCAATATCAACAGACGCAGATATTCATGGAAACGCCATTCCGTAATAACCAGTTGCTGGAAGCCGTCATAGACGCTTGCTCGCCCGACCTGGCATTGTGTATTGCAGCCGATGTAACTGCCCCGGATGAGCTGATCAGGACAATGCCGGTCCAAAAATGGAAAACGCAAAAGCCCGATCTGCACAAAATACCCGCAATTTTCCTGATCGGATAGGATTTTTAGGTAAAGATATTCGCCTATCTTTCGTTCTTCTTGTAAACTGATTTTTACCTTGAAAAAATACATTCTGATAGCAGTTCTGGCAGCGGCAGGCCTGTGGAGCTGTAATGAAGACAGTCTCGACGCCAATATTACGGTCGACTCCAACTTCCAGTCGACAGGCGAAGGAAAGGACGGCTGGGTCGCCGAATTTGCCGGATACGCGGCTACGGCCGATTCCACGCAGCTGGATACGGGCTCAACTACGGCATTATTGCCCCGCGGCCTCGATACGACCCAATACGGTTTCCGGGTTTTATCCAGGTATTCCAAAGGCAATATATTCAGCTACCTCAAAAAGCGTGTAACCGGCTTTAAGCCTAATAAACCCTATGAAATGGAACTCCAGGTTGATCTGGCGACGAGGTACAGTGCAAGTGCTGTTGTCGACAAGGTGACATTTAAAGCCGGCGTATCGCCAGTCGAGCCATTGACGAAACTGGTTTCCGGGACGTATACATTCAATCTCGACAAGGGAACCGTACAGCAACCGGGCAAGGCTGTACTGCTTGCCGGGAGCATTGCCAGCACCAACCCCGATTCCCGCTATCATACGCTCGTGACTTATTCCAATAACGGACAACCCGTTACCGTGACCACCAACAGCAATGGCGAGCTATGGTTTTTTGCCGGAACCGATTCTGACTATAAGGATACGACGATATTTTACTTTGACCGCATTATCGCTCGGTTCAAAGAACTGTAAAGTGTTTTGTAAATTCGCGCCCATTCATTAACCCACATACCCCTACCGGAATGGTCCAGGTACAAACATTTGTTTTCAATCCGTTTTCCGAAAACACCTATCTTCTTCACGACGAAACAGGTGAGGCCATCATCATCGATCCGGGCTGTTACGACCGCGCGGAAGTAAACGAACTTGCCGGCTATGTTGAAAAACATGGCCTGAAACCCGTACAGATCGTGAATACACATGCGCATATTGATCATGTGCTAGGCGTGGCCGCACTCAAACGGAAGTACAACATTCCCTTCGTTCTGCATAAGCTGGACGAGCCGCTTTTGAAGGCTGTTAAGACTTATGCTTCCAACTACGGTTTTTCGACATTCGAAGAACCCGAGATCGACGGCTTCATTAAGGAAGGCGAAACCATTGAATTTGGCAATACTTCCCTGAAAATCATATTCGTACCCGGCCACGCGCCCGGGCATGTGGCATTTGTAAGTGACAAGGATAAATTCGTGATTGGTGGCGATGTGCTGTTCCGTATGAGCATCGGCCGCACCGACCTCCCGGGCGGCGATCACGGCACGCTCCTGAAAAGCATCCGGGAACAGATGTTCACCCTGCCAGAAGATTACACGGTTTATGCCGGCCACATGGAACCTACCACCATTGGTTTTGAGAAAAGAAACAACCCGTTCTTCAAATAGCGCCTTATGATCCGTCGCAACATCCCCAATGCCCTCACCTGCGGTAACCTGCTCTGTGGCTGCATTGGCGTGGTAGAAGCATTCCACAATAACCTGATCCTTTCCTGCCTGCTCATTGGTGTCGCATTGATATTCGATTTTCTGGACGGCTTCGTCGCACGTTTGCTCAAAGTCACCTCCCCCATCGGCCGCGACCTGGATTCCCTGGCCGACGTGGTTACTTTCGGCGTGCTGCCCTCGATTATTATGTATCAATTACTGATGCAAAGCATTCCCGATTTGTTCGGTATATGGAAGGCGTATGCGGCATTCATCATCGCGATTTTCTCGGCTATCCGCCTGGCGAAATTCAATAACGATCCGCGGCAGTCCGATTCCTTTATTGGCGTACCTACCCCTGCAAATGCGATGCTCATCGCTTCTCTGCCGCTTATCGTTCATACGGAGAGCACATTTTGGAAAGATATCATCGTTAACACAACTAATCTGTTGGTTTTAAGCGCGGTAATGTCCTATGCCCTGATCATGGAGCTTCCCTTGATCGCCCTCAAATTCAAGAACTTCGGCTGGAAAGGAAATGAATCGCGCTTCCTGCTGATAGGCATCACGGTTCTCCTGCTCATCACTTTGAAATTCCTCGCTGTTCCCGCCATACTGATCGTGTACGTACTTCTTTCTATCACCGACAACATCAGGAAAAAGCATGCTTGAATTGGTAAGCAGGACTTTTTGTTGCATTTTTGTAATCTTTCCGGCAACCTATGTTGCTAATAATTATCATTTTAGAATTTAAAACCGTTCTTCCCTGCGTTTCTAACCCTCGGCAGTTTTGAACCGTCCCCACTAGCATGGCATTTTCACGCATTACAGGTTTGGGCTTTTACGTTCCCGACAATATTATCACCAATGACGACCTGACCCAATGGATGGAAACTTCCGATGAATGGATCCGCGAGCGCACCGGGATTCAGGAACGCCGCTATTTCGAATATGGGAAGGATACCAATTACAGCATGGCTGCCGCAGCTTCGCGCCAGGCGCTGGACAGGGCCGGACTTTCGCCGGATGGCATTGATGTGATCGTGTACGCTACCATTACCCCCGACTATTTCTTTCCGGGCTCCGCATTTCTCATGCAGCGTGAACTGGGAATGGACGGAAAGCCGGTGATTGACATCCGCGAGCAATGCTCAGGCTTTGTGTATGCACTTTCCATTGCCGATCAGTTCATCAAATCGGGGATGTATAAGACAGCTTTGGTCGTCGGTTCGGAGATACAGTCGTCGTGGATCGACAAGAGCACGGCCGGACGCAACACGGCTGTTATTTTTGGCGATGGCGCCGGCGCTGCGGTAGTTTCCGCAACGGACGATCCCCAACATTGTATATTATCTACACACCTTCATGCCGACGGCCGGTTTGCCGAGGAACTTTACGTGAAAGATCCGGGCAGCAGCCGCGAAGGTCGTCCGGTAAGCCAGGAAGTGATCGAAGCGGGTGGGCACAATGTGTATATGAACGGCAATGCCGTTTTCAAGCATGCGATCGTGCGGTTCGGCGAGGTAATCCAGGAGGCTTTGGAAGCCAATGGCTTTACCGCCGGTGACATCGATCTGCTCGTCCCACACCAGGCAAATCTCCGGATCAGCGATTACGTACGCCAGCAGCTCGGCCTCGATGAATCGCAGGTTATCAACAACTTACAACGTTTCGGAAACACAACGGCCGCCTCCATTCCTATCGCATTAGCCGAAGCTTGGGAGGCTGGGAAAATACAGGAAGGGAATCTGATTTGCCTCGCTGCATTCGGAAGTGGGTTTACCTGGGCATCGGCTCTGATCAGGTGGTAAGGTGCCGGACTAGAATTGTCCGGTTGACAGCATCACCAATGTGCACCCTTCTATTGGTATGATATTTTTATCGATTAAAATATCCTTAAATTCAGGATTCTCAGTACCAGGGTTGAAGATAACGCGTTTAGGATTTAGAGAAACTATGTAATCGTAGTATTCAGGTTGGTGGCTCGGATTGATATACAAAGTGACAGTATCTACGTCTTTCCAGTCAGTTTTGTCTGTGTTGATTTCTTCTCCTAATGCAAAACCTTTCCTGCGTCCTATGAGTAAGATGGGATGTCCATTGTGCCTGAGTTTCTGTGCCGCCAGGTAAGCGTATCTGGATGGATTGGAAGTCGCTCCTATGATGAGTGTACGTTTCATGCCAAATCAATTTAATGAAATAAGGGACTGAATGCGGCGTTGGCCGTCGCGGTATCCACCGCTGCCCTCACACACTTACGAAACACCAAAAGATCGTTCCCGCGTTCACGGGGGAACGGTGCTATAAGATCAACTGTACGACCATAGAACCTAATAATATCTTTTATCAAAATGAATGAATCAAATGTAAGCCGGAGCTTCTGGAATGAAAAGTGGGCAAAAATTATTTTCGACGAAATCGAGAATGCTCCCCATTATGAGGTGTCCAACTATGGCAGGTTGAAGAGTTTCCAGAACAACCCGAAGGAAGGTGTCGTGATCAAAGGATCGGTCATCCAGGGTTACAGGTCATTGAATATCCGCGTTGCAGGTGGGAAAACGATCAACCGGTATGTACACAAGCTCGTGGCCGAGCATTTTGCGGACAAGCCTGACGCCGACCATAACTTCGTGATTCACCTGGATTTTGATAAACAGAACAATCACTACGAAAACCTGAAATGGGTTACGAAAGCGGAAATGATCGATCATAACCGTGAAAACCCGGCGTTCATCAACCGGGTAATCCCACGCCGTACGAAAAATTACAAGCTCACGGAAAGTAAAGTTCGGATCATCAAAAAGCTTTTGAAGAACGACAATAACCGTCTGAAAATGATCGCGAAACAGTTCGGGATTACACATACGCAGCTCAACCGCATTCGTTCGGGAGAGAACTGGAAACATGTAACCATTGAAGATTGATCCAAATACTTATTTGATTTTTTCTGCGGCAGAAACCGTATAACCGCTGCCGTTCGCACCCTCTTCAAAGTCAACCGACACGCCGATTACGTACATTAAATGGCGCTTGTCTATCAGTACCTTAATTCCTTCGATGAGGTATGTCTGGTCATGCTCTGTGGCTGTGTCGAACCCAAGCAGGAACGACCCGCTGCATGCGCCCCCTCTCAACCCCACCCGGAGCCCGTAGGTATCCGGAATTTTGTTGGCTTCCAAAGTCGATCTGATTTCAAGCTGCGCCTTCTCGGTCAATTGAATCGGGTTATCCATTCCTGCTTTTTATTCTTGATTGCGTAAACCAGTTAACGCAAACGTCCCTCGTTCCATTCGCGTTTTGAAATAAATATCTGCCAAATGCGGGTAATGCGTTAATTTTGTGCCTCAATTTTGGCATAAAATTACAAATCACACCATGGAATATTATCTGGTATTGGCCGCATTGGTACTTGGACTTATCATCACGTTTGGATTTAGTATCGTTATAACAACCGTTGCAGACAAGTTTCTGGAAAAACAGCGGATCGATATCCGTAGCAAAAATGTCGACATCACATTACCCCTGCGTTTGCAGGCGTACGAGCGCATGTGCCTGTATCTGGAACGTATTACCCCCAATAACCTGTTACTTCGGCTGGCACCTTCCGCTACAAGCGCGCTTGAACTGCAGCAGATCGTATTGCATGAGATCCGGGAAGAATATAACCATAATGTAGCGCAACAGCTGTACATCAGCACGCAAGCCTGGGAACAAATCGTTAATGCGATGAACGAAACCGTCGCGGTAGTGAATCAGGCGGCAGCGGAAGTTAGCGCCGAAGCCCCGGCATCCGACCTCGCCAAAAAGATCTTCTCACACGTGATCGAGAAAGAAATACAGCCGTCGACGCACGCTTTGAAGGTTTTGAAAGAGGAGATCCGGAATGTGTTTTAGAACAAGCAGTCGGCTGTCGGCCGTCGGCTGTCGGCAACGGGAGTTCAAAATTTACATTAAATACAATACTTACATTAAATACAATATTTACATCAAATACTAAGCTGACGGCCGATTGCTGACAGCCGATAGCCATTAAAAAATGCTTTACCCCAATACATTAGAACAAAAACTGGGATTCGATAAGCTTAGGGAACGTCTGAAGGAGCTTTGTATCAGCTCTTTGGGTCAAGGATTTGTTGAAAAGATCCGGTTCTCCGAAAACTTCGGCATGGTCGAGAAGCTCGTTAGCCAGACTGCCGAAATGCTGCGCATTCTCGAACTGGGAGAGAATTTCCCTTCCCAGAATTATATCGACGCCACGCCTTATTTGAAAAGGGCGTCCATTGAAGGCATGCTTCTGACGCAGCCCGAGTTTTCTGATTTAAAAGTTTCTTTGCTGACGATCCGTCTCTGCCTGCGCTTTTTCGAAAGCCAGGAACCCGACGCATTCCCGATTTTGGGAGAATATGCCAAAACGATCCGGGTCGAAAAAGCCGTTACCGATGCTATCGACCGCATTATCGACGATCGTGGACAAATCCGTGATTCTGCGTCAACCGAGCTTTCGCGCATTCGCAAGCGATTGATTTCAGAGCAGTCGGGCATACGCAAAAAGCTGGATACGATCCTGAAATCGGCCAAAAGCAATGGATGGATCGGTGACGATGTGTCGCTGACTGTCCGGAACGGCCGCATGGTAATTCCTGTTGCCGCCGAGCACAAGCGGAAACTGCGCGGGTTTATCCACGACGAATCAGCGACCGGGCAGACCGTTTTCATCGAACCTACGGACATTTTTGAATCCAATAATGAGATCCGCGAGCTCGAATACGAGGAGCGCCGGGAGATCAATCGCATTCTGCTTGAACTGACCGCCTACATCCGCCCATTTGTACCCGACCTGCAAAAGGCTTACGGCTTTCTGGGACTCATGGATTTCCTTCGCGCGAAAGCCAGGCTGGCGGGCGAAATGGGCGCTATTAACCCGCCGTTTGAAAACCGTCAATTTATCGACTGGCGCGAGGCGAGGCATCCGTTGCTGCATTTGTCTTTCCAGAAGCAGGGGAAGAAGGTAGTTCCTCTGAATATCGAATTGCAGGAAAAACAACGCATTCTGATCGTTTCAGGGCCTAATGCCGGTGGTAAATCCGTGGCATTGAAAACCGTTGGCGTGATTCAGTATATGTTCCAATGCGGGTTGCTCGTGCCGATGCGGGAAGGCTCTTCCATGGGCTTTTTCCAGAACATTTTCATTGATATCGGTGACGAGCAATCACTGGAAAACGACCTGAGTACTTACAGCTCGCATTTGACCAATATGCGCCACTTTCTTTCAATGGCCAATAAACGGACTTTGTTTCTGATCGACGAATTCGGAACAGGAACAGAGCCGGGCCTCGGCGGTGCGATTGCGGAAGCCATTCTCGAAAATCTCACCCAGTCGGGTGCATTCGGGATGATCAATACGCATTATACCAATTTGAAAGTGCTGGCCGACAAGACGGACGGGCTGGTCAATGGCGCGATGCGTTTTGATGGAGAGCATCTGGAACCACTGTATCAGCTGGAAATCGGTCGTCCGGGCAGTTCTTTTGCATTTGAAATCGCATCCAAAATAGGCCTGCCGAAAGCCGTGGTCGCCCGAGCGAAAGAGAAGCTGGGAACGCAGCAGGTGAATTTTGAAAAACTGTTGAAAGAGCTCGATATCGAACGTCGCGTGTTTGCGGAAAAGAATATTGAGATAGGCATTAAAGAGCGCAAGCTTGCAAAACAGCTGGCCGATTACACAGCATTGAAAGAGAAACTCGATAACAACGAGAAAAAGATCGTCAATGAGGCAAAACAGAAGGCGAAAAACCTGCTTTCGGATGCTAATCAGCTGATTGAGAATACCATTCGCGAAATCAAGGAAAACAAGGCCGAGAAAGAAAAGACCAAAACGGTAAGAACGAACCTCGAAAATTTTGGTAAAAAGAACCTTGTCCTCGCCGAAGTGACCGAGACGCAGCCAGCCGAGGAGGAATACGAGCCGGAAGGAGGCGATATCACGCCGGGCAGCTACGTGCGCATCAGCGGACAAACTGCCATTGGTGAAGTACTATCGCTGAAAGGGAAAGATGCCGAAATCCGCATTGGCGACCTGAAGTCGAATGTAAAGCTGAATCGCCTTGAAAAAGTTTCGCGCAAAACATACCGCGCGGCAACCGGCGAAAAAGGGCTGAAAACAACAGCCAAAGGCGTCGACATGAATGAGCGGTTGCTCAATTTCAGTTTTAACCTCGACATGCGCGGTAAACGGGGCGAGGAAGCGCTGGGAATGGTGGACCAGTTCATGGACAATGCCATTATGCTTGGCTACGACGAACTGCGCATTGTGCACGGCAAGGGCGATGGCATCCTGCGTACGCTTGTACGCAACCACCTGCGCGGATACAAGCAAGTAGCGGGCATGTACGACGAGCACGCGGACCGCGGTGGTGCGGGCGTGACAATCGTGAAGCTGAAATAATTCGTTAGAATACCCGGTAATGCAAAAAGGGCGCCTCATCGGCGCCCTTTTGCTTGAAATATCGGATTATCAGTGAACTGCCGCAGAAGAAGCAGGCACTGTTTTACGTCCTTTCATCCAGAAATACAGAATACCGAATGCTACGATCAACAAGGCGGGGAACATCACCATCGTGCTCAGCGTAGCCTGCCCGGCCGCCAGCTCCATTTCGTCGCCGGTCAGACCTGCAGCCAATTTCTCAGCTTTGGCATCATCGAGCCATTTACCGATTACCGGCTGCCAGATAGCCGTCGAGAACATTCCGATACCACCGACAATCGACATACCCAATGCGCCGCTCAACGGCACGTTTTGGGCCACGAAACCAATCATGGTAGGCCAGAACAGCGCCACACCCATTGCAAAGATCACTGCCGCTGCATAGGCCGCAGGACCGGTTACAGTGCTGAACAGGTAAATACCGGCTGCTGCGAGGATCGAAGAGCCCCAGAGGATACCGGTTTGCCCCAATGCAGCGACGATAGGGTGCGCGAAGAAACGCGTGATAGCCATCAAACCTGTTACCAATGCCAGGATCAGCATCGGGCTTGCACCGCTCTTGCTCATGATCAGCCCTGTCCATTGCTGCGGACCGAACTCGCTGATAGCGGTAAATGCCATACAGACAAATATGAAGATGAACAACGGCGTGAACATCGCTTTCACGTTTTCACCGATGGAAGTTACACCTGCTACGTGTGGCTTAGGGAAAGCCTGTCCCCAGAAAAGATATGCGTAAATCAAAGTCGGGATCAGGATCACCCAGATCTGCGCCTGCCAGCCGAGGTTGGCATCGGTCATGAATTTCGAAACCAGAGAACCCACTACGATACCGCCAGGGAACCACATGTGGAAACGGTTAAGCATTTTGCTCATTTGCAGTCCTTCGTACGAATCAGCGATCATAGGGTTACAAGCAGCCTCTGTACAGCCATTACCTACCCCGATGAGGAAGGTGGAAATAAGAAGGCCGGTGTAGCCACCTGAATAGATTGTCATGATGATACCAATCGCGTGGCACACGAATGCCACCTGCATAATAGTTTTCGGGCCGATGGTGTGGTACACGAGCCCGCCGATGATCATTGCGAGGGGAAACCCGAAGAACCACATCGAGTTGATAAAGCCCAGTTGCTCGGCTGTGAGATTGAACTCCGTACCCAGCTGGGGCAGAATCCCTGCACGGATACTGAATGAGAATGCAGTGGTTATGAGCGCAAAACAACTTGCATTGAAGAGTCTTCCGCTGTTAACTGATTGGGACATGTGACTTAACGGGTTTGATTATTTGAATTAGATGATTGACTTCGGGACACTGCTTTTTATTCAAAGATTTTCACAAAAAAAACAAACTCCGGGGAATTCTACTGCTTTTCATTATTCCTTAGCAATGTTTTTTATGTCTTAAATTTATATTTGTAGGAAGTAAGAGTCATTTACCCGGCTCTTTCTTATCTGTATAATCTATTTCAAAATCTTAAACCAACTGGAATGTCAAGAAAGATCAGAATGGGCATGGTAGGCGGCTCCCTGGATGCATTTATTGGTGGGGTCCATCGCCGTGCAGCGATCATGGATGGAGAAATTGAGCTGGTTTGCGGAGTGTTCAGCTCCGATCCTGCCAAATCTAAGGAAACCGGAAAGGCGCTATATCTCCCTGAAAACAGGGTTTATAACGACTTTGAGGAGATGATCCTGAAAGAAAAGCAACTGCCCGAAGGAGAACGCATGGATTTTGTTGCCATCGTTACGCCCAATCACATGCACAAAGCACCTACGAAGCTTGCGCTTGAAAATGGCTTCCATGTCGTATGCGATAAACCGATTACCCTCAATACCGAAGAAGCAGAAGAAATAGTGGCCCTGGTTGAAAAAACCGGCCTGGTTTTCTGCCTCACACACAACTATACCGGATACCCTATGGTAAAGGAGGCTCGCCAGATGATCGCCTCAGGTGCCATTGGAGAAGTAAGAAAGGTAATTGTGGAATATCCACAGGGTTGGCTCGCTACCCTGGTTGAAGTGACCGGTAACAAACAAGCAGCCTGGCGCACCGATCCGAAGCGTTCCGGAGCCGCGGGAGGCCTGGGCGACATCGGTACACATGCCGAAAACCTGGCCGAATACATCACCGGATTGAAAATTACCCAGATTTGCGCCGACCTTACAATATTTGTAGAAGGCCGTTTGCTGGATGATGACGCACATGTTCTGCTCCGCTTCAACAATGGAGCGAAGGGTATCCTGCAAAACAGCCAGATCGCCAATGGAGAGGAAAACGACCTCAATATACGCGTTTACGGCGAAACAGGCGGTTTGCAATGGAAACAAATGGAGCCTAATACGCTGATCCATAAAACCAACCAGGGAACCCGCATCATCCGCACAGGCGTAGGTAACCTGTCCAAAGCCGCCCAGGTGCATACCCGCATCCCGGCCGGCCACCCCGAAGGCTATTTTGAAGCTTTTGCCAACCTCTACCGCAACTTTGCGATCCACCTGAGGGCTTACTGGGAAGGCAAAAAGGCCGATCCCGTGTATGATTTCCCTACCGCCCAGGATGGTCTGAGGGGCATGAAGTTCATCGATGCCGTCATTGCCTCGAACAAGACGGAGACCAAATGGACCGACTTCTGATCCCGAATACTCAACTTAATTAATCTACATCTCAATTTAACCCGTGAGAGCGGGCTGTTTTTCACCAACCATTCCATACCCATTTATGAACAAAATTAAAGTTGGCGTTGTCGGTACAGGCTTCATTGGCCCCGCACATATTGAAGCACTGAGACGTCTTCCTAATGTAGAAGTTGCCGCACTTTGCGAAGTGACCGCAGAACTGGCCAAGGAAAAAGCAGACGCGCTTGGCATTGCCCGTTCCTACACGTTCGATGAACTGCTGAAACAGGATGACATTCAGGCTGTCCACATCTGTACGCCTAACTTTTTGCACTACTCACAGTCGAAAGCAGCATTGCTGGCCGGCAAACACGTGATTTGTGAAAAACCATTGGCAAAGGACCTTGCAGAAGCCGAAGAACTCGTTGAACTGGCCGCCAAAACCAGCCTCGTGAATGCGGTCCACTTCAACCTGCGTTACTATCCGTTGGCGCGCCAGATGAAATCAATGCGCGAAAAAGGCGAGCTGGGAGAGATCTATTCGTTCATCGGCTCTTACCTGCAAGACTGGCTGTTCTACAATACCGATTATAACTGGCGCCTCGAACCGGACAAATCCGGAGATTCACGTGCTATCGCCGATATCGGCTCCCACCTGATGGACATTCTGGAATACATTACCGGCCTGAAAACAGTAGCGGTTTTCGCAGATTTCAATACTGTCCACAAAACCCGTAAGAAGCCTCTAAAAGCCGTAGAAACCTATTCGGGTAAATTGCTCCAACCGGAAGATTATGCCGACGTTCCTATTAATACCGAAGACCACGCGAACGTTTTGCTCCGTTTCGACAATGGAAACAAAGGGGTAATCACCGTTTCGCAGGTTTCTGCTGGCCGTAAAAACCGGATGTCACTGGAAATCTCCGGTTCAAAAAAGACATTCAGCTGGTGCTCCGAGTCGCCGAACGAAATGTGGATCGGAAACCGCGACAAGGCCAACGAAGTCCTCATGCGCGACCCATCGCTCGTGAACGAGGACGTACGCTCGACCATCACCTTCCCAGGCGGCCACAACGAAGGCTTCCCGGATACTTCGAAACAAATGTTCAAGGAAGTGTACGCCGCCATCGCAGCCGGCAAGCAACCTGAAAACCCTACATTCCCAACATTCGCAGATGGGTATCGTGAACTATTGATTTGCGAGAGGATTTTGGAGAGCAATAAGAAGGAGGCTTGGGTAACGATTTAATTTTGAATGATTGAATGACTGAATGATTGAATAGGGCGTTGGTGCTTTGTTTTTAACACACACTCTTGATATGGCTACTGTTGATGACAAGCGGGATTTTGTCTCGCAATTGCAGGATCGCACTAAGCATTTTGTGTTGCGGAGTATTAAGGTCTTTAAAGCATTGCCATCAACAGAGGAAGCTCGAATTGTAGGGAAGCAATTTCTGCGATCAGCATCTTCTGTCGGAGCCAATTATCGAGCAGTGTGTAGAGCGAGAAGTCAAAATGAATTTTTCGCTAAAATCAGTATCACAATCGAAGAAGCAGACGAGTCACTTTTCTGGATGGAGATTATGTCGGAATCGGGCATAATCCCCCCGGAAAAGCTCATTGCTTTGATGGCGGGCGCAGAGGAGTTAGTCAAGATCCTGTCCAAAGCCCGCAAGAACACGAGGTAGTCTGTCAATCATAAGCTATTCAATCATCGCTCCGGCGACCCGGTCAATTACTCAATCATTCAGTCATTCAATCATTCAGTCATTCAACATTAAAAAATATGAAAACAATAAAAGGACCCGGAATTTTCCTCGCCCAGTTCCTCGGCGACGAAGCTCCGTTCAACTCACTGGATACCATCGCCGACTACATGGCCGGCCTGGGCTATAAGGGATTGCAACTTCCCACGTGGGACCCGCGTGTAATCGACGTGAAGCAGGCAGCGGAATCGCAGACTTATGCAGACGAGCTGAAAGGCAAACTGGCCGACAAAGGCCTTGAGATCACAGAACTCGCATCCCATATCATCGGTCAGCTGGTGGCTTCGCACCCGGTTTATGACGAAATGTATGATGGTTTTGCCGTGCCCGAAGTTCGCAACAACCCGAAGGCACGTGCGGAATGGGCTACGCAGCACTTGAAATATGTAGCGCAGGCAAGCCGCAGATTGGGCCTGAAAGCCAGCGCGACATTCTCTGGTGCGTTGGCATGGCCATTTCTATATCCGTGGCCACAACGCCCTGCCGGATTGGTAGAAACCGCATTCAAAGAGCTCGCGACCCGCTGGAAGCCTATCCTGGATGTGTATGACGAAAATGGTGTGGACGTTGCCTACGAGTTGCACCCGGGCGAGGACCTGTTTGATGGTACTACTTTCGAAATGTTCGTAGACTACCTTGGCGGCCACACCCGCGCGAACATCAACTACGATCCAAGCCATTTCGTGTTGCAGCAATTGGATTATCTCCAGTTCATCGACCTCTACCACGATCGCATCAAGGCATTCCACGTAAAAGACGCGGAATTCAACCCAACCGGTAAGCAGGGCGTTTACAGCGGCTTTGCAGGCTGGGCCGATCGCGCAGGACGTTTCCGCTCGCTGGGTGATGGTCAGGTGGATTTCGGAAGTATTTTCTCGAAACTATCGCAATACAATTACGACAGCTGGGCTGTTCTCGAATGGGAATGCTGCATCAAATCGCCCGTACAAGGCGCGGCAGAAGGTGCACCGTTCATCGAAAGCCATATCATCGAAGTAACTACAAAGGCCTTCGACGATTTCGCAGGAACCGGCGCAGACGAAGCATTCAACCGCAAGGTCCTGGGCTTATAATTGTCGTTCGTACAAGTATATTGAAAACCTATTTTCCTTATGGAAAGTAGGTTTTTTCTACGTTAACCAATTCCCAATCAATCTAATGAATGAATCCCCTTTTCGAAAAGTTTTAAAACGTTTCAGGATTGCCGGTGTGACGGCCCTGGCATGTTGCAGTCTGATGGTTACGGCCCAGACGGTGACGCCGGAAAAGCGCGTGCTGGTATTCTCGAAAACAGCCGGCTTCCGCCACTCCTCCATCCCGGCTGGGAAAACCGCCATCATGAAACTCGGAAAAGAGACTGGCTTTGCTGTTGATACAACCGAAAATGCAGCTGTTTTTACGAATAAAAATCTGCAAAAATACAGCACGGTCATATTTCTGAACACCACTGGCAATGTACTGAATGACAAGCAACAGGATGCCTTTGAACGGTACATCCAGGCGGGTGGCGGCTACGTGGGCATCCACGCCGCAACTGATACCGAGTACGACTGGCCATGGTATAACAAACTGGCAGGCGCGCAATTCCTGAGCCACCCGGGTAACCCCAATGTGCAGGAAGGTGAAGCATATGTGGTGAATGACCAGCATCCTTCGATGGACGGTTTTCCGAAAAAATGGAAGATCAAGGACGAGTTTTATGATTTCAAAAACTTTAATCCGAAGGTGAATGTACTCGTCAAAATCGACGAGAAAACTTACAAGGACGGCAAAATGGGTGACGATCACCCGATGTCATGGTACCACGAGTTTGATGGTGGAAAAGCATTTTATACCAATTTTGGGCATGAAGATGCTACTTACACCAACCCCGTTTTTGTAAAACACCTTACCGGCGGTCTTAACTGGGCCATGGCATCGAAACTGGACTATTCGAAATCCCGCCCCGAAGAAAACCGCTTTACCAAAAAAGTACTTGCTTCCAAGCTCGACGAGCCTACGGAACTGGTCGTACTCGACGATCAGCGCGTCCTGTTTACCGAAAGAAAAGGTAAAGTGAAGCTCTACAATCCTAAAACCGGCAAGATAAAAATCGTTGGCGAAGTACCGGTCTACACCAAACAGGAATATGGCCTGATGGGTCTGAACATCGACCCAAACTTCAAGACCAACAAGCTGATTTATATGTACTATTCACCGCCATCTTCGGAGGCGGATACGGCCCAGCATTTGTCGAGATTCAAATACGATGATGTGAAGGACACCGTACTGCTTAGCACGGAAGAAGTACTTTTAACCGTACCTGTAAAACGTACCGACTGCTGCCACACGGGCGGCTCCATTGCCTGGGATGCAAAAGGCAACCTCTATCTTTCGACGGGCGACGACGTGAACCCGTTTCAGTCCAACGGATACGGCCCGATCGACGAACGTCCGGGACGCGAAGGTTGGGATGGCCAGCATACCTCTTCGAATACCAACTCACTGAGAGGAAAAGTACTCCGCATCAAGCCTCGCTACGGCGACCGCCGTGCCAATATGCCTGGCGGCACCAACCTGTACGACATTCCGGAAGGAAATTTGTTCCCTCCCGGAACCGAGAAAACCCGGCCTGAGATTTATGTAATGGGTACACGTAACCCTTACCGTATTTCGGTGGACCAGCATACCGGCTATTTGTATTGGGGCGATGTAGGTCCTGATGCATCCGTCGACGATCCAAAGCGTGGTCCCAGAGGCTATGACGAAGTGAATCAGGCCAGAAAGGCCGGTTATTTCGGCTATCCCCTGTTTATTGGTAATAACAGACCTTACATCGATTTCAACTTTGCCGACAGCAGTTCGGGTAAGCCTTTCGATCCGGCGAAACCGATCAATAACTCGCCGCACAACACCGGTTTGCAGGAATTGCCCCCCGCTCAACCTGCATTTATCTATTACCCATATGCCGATTCGCCCGAATTCGGAGCGATCGTTGGTAAGGGCGGACGTAATGCAATGGCCGGACCGGTGTATTATGCTGCTGATTTCCAGGATAGCAAGGTTAAGTTCCCTTCCTATTACAATGGTAAATTCTTCGCCTATGACTGGATTCGCGACTATATCAACATCGTGACCATGAATGAGAAAGGCGACCTGCAAAGCATCGAACGCTTTATGCCAGACACCAAGTTCAGCCACCCGATTGATATGCAGTTTGCCAAAGACGGCTCCTTGTACACTTTAGAATACGGCCCTAACTGGTTTGCGCAAAATGACGAAGCCAGCCTCGCACACATTACCTATAATGCGGGCAACCGCGTACCGGTGGCTGTCGCGAGTGCTACCAATACCACCGGGGCAGTTCCTTTGAAAGTAACTTTCTCTTCCAAAGGCTCAATGGACCACGACGGCGACCCGATCAAATATGAATGGTCATTTGGAAAAGGGCTTCCTAAAAGCACCCTGGCTAACCCAAGCTTTACCTATGCGAAGGCCGGCGAATACACCGCCACTTTGAAAGTGACCGACAATGCCGGGAATTCCAATACCTCGGACGTGATTGTGCGCGTGGGTAATGCTGTTCCAAAGGTGGACGTGGCCATTAAAGGCAACAAGACGTTCTATTGGAATGATAAGCCGGTGAACTACGAAGTTTCTGTTTCCGACAAAGAGGACGGCAGCCTGGCTACCAAAAAAATCCCGGAAGACGAAGTTACTTTGACGATTAACTACCTCGAAGGCTTCGACAAAACACAGCTGGCACAAGGACACCAGGCCAACACAGGTTTTGAAACTGGCAAGCGCATGATCGAACTGAGCGATTGCAAGGCATGTCACTCGGTCGATAAAAAGTCTATCGGGCCTGCCTACCGCGAAGTAGCGAAGAAGTACGCACGCGAGCGAAATTCATTGAAGACGCTCACCGACAAAGTTCTCAAAGGCGGAAGCGGCGTTTGGGGCGAGCAGGCAATGCCGGGCCATCCGCAGCACAAGCCGGAGGAAGTGGAAGAAATGGTGAAATACATTCTGGGTCTTGCCAATGAAAAGGCCGCCGATAAGAAGCCGTTGAAAAGCGCTTATGTGACGCAGGCCAAGAAAAAAGAGGGGTCGTATATTTTCACCGCCAGCTACACCGACAAGGGTAATGGAACGATGGGCCCGCTTACTGGCTCCAAAACCGTAGCATTGCGCCCGTCGACGCTGATGGCAAACATGGCCGATACGACGAGAAACACCTTCAAATACAAAGGTGACAGTGGAACCGAAATGGTAATTGGTATGAAAGACGGCGGCTTCATCGCGTTCGACGATATCGACCTGACTGAAATAGCTAAGCTGTCCGTTGCGGTGGCAAGTACGGCCGGGCGATCCGCCGGCGGGACGCTTGAAGTTCGCCTGGACGGAGTGACAGGAACCAAAATCGGAGAAGGCAAAGTCGAAAAATCAGAGACGATCAGCGTCCCGGTGAAAGCGCCGGCCGACGGCAAGCTGCATAAAGTATATTTTGTATTTAAAAATGCAGAAGCTGGTAACAAGCCGTTGTTTTCGATTGAATCGATAAAGTTTGAGAATGCTGTTTTGTAAAAGGAGTTTTAGATAAAAATAGTGAGAGCGGGCTCCGGAATCGGGGCCCGCTCTGTTTATATAGATCTTAAAAAATCAACAACACTTCATTTTTGGACCACCATTTTCTTCACGCCGTTGCTCTTGCCGTCGGTTACCAGATCATACAGAAATAATCCATCCTGAAAATCACTTGCGGAAATGGTCAGCTGACCGTTTCCACGCTCTTTGACGGGATAAGAAGAAACTTTCACGCCACTTACCGAATAGATATTGATCGTCGCCTCCTTCACGGCTTCAGGGATAAAATATGCTATCTGTGAATTTGCAGAGAACCCGTTAGGAACGTTTTGTTCCAGAACAACTCCGTTCGCATTCGGCTCGGTACGCGCTGCACTACCGGTCAACGGTTTAGCAGTATTGGAAGCCACAATACGCTCCAATTGTTCAAGGCGTTTTGCCAATGCTTCTACGACTGCATTCACTTCTTTTAACTCCGCATCTCTTGCTCGATTACTTGTTGCTGTTCCTTCACCGAATTAATCAGAATATAAGTAACCGCATTGGCGTCGTAATCCAGGTACTCCGTTTTGTTACCCAGAGAATCCTGGTAAGTAAACGAACCGACCGTATAAGGCGCGATCTTCTGCATTTCCTGCGCGATGATACCTACGAACTTCTTGTCGCCAGTTTCGATGCCCGCTTTGCCATTGTATTGGAACCAGACGGGTTTGATTTCTTGGAGCAGGTCGAGGCCGTCGGTAAAGTCGGTAATGTTCTTTTTGAGGCGGCTGTCTGAGGCGACTGTCCAGTCAGGGGAGCCTGCTTTGGCGGCGGCATCGGTGCTGAGATGAAGTTGGAAGGATGGGGCGGATATGCCGATGCAGACATTGGCCTTGTAGCCCAGGACGAGGCTATTACTTGATGTTACTTTTGCATTCGCTCCAATTGCGGTGGCATTTAGGACAGAAGCTCCGCCGTCGGCCTTGTACCCCAGATATGTGTTACTGCTGCCGTCGACACTAGTAATTCCGCTCTCAAATCCTAAAAATGTGTTGAAGTTGCCATTGGAATTCGTGTTCCCCGAACTGCGTCCTACGAACACGTTTTGATTTCCAGTGATATTTGAATCGCCGGCATGATTACCCAAAAAGGTATTGTCATTTCCTGACGTATTTAGAAATCCTGTCGAATAACCGGCAAACAAATTATCACCTCCACCAAGATTACTTTTACCAGCATACCCACCTATAAATGTATTAAACGGCCCTGAAATATTTTGATAGCCTGCCTTATATCCGACAAATACATTTCCACCCGATTTACTAAAATAACCCGCCTGTGAACCTACAAAGACGTTATAAACACCGTCCAAATTAGAAAATCCTGCCTGATGTCCTATAAAGCTATTATCCAAGCCATTCGCAATATTCGAAGCTCCCGCCTGAGTTCCAAAAAAGGCGTGGCCGGGCCCCTGGGTACCGGCCCCTACACCATAATGCGTCTGCGCATTCACCCGTGTCATCGCGCATACTCCCAACAGCAGCGCTCCCGTCATCTTGTACCATTTGTTCATGTTTATAAATTGTTTTAGTGATGAGGGTCTCCCCCGTTAATTTGTAACGGCTGCAAATTTGCCGTGTACGATAAATGGAGTCTCAAAACGATTAGTCATTGGCGCAGAGGAGATTATTAAGCGGCAAATGGTATAGTTTACATGCAAACTATTATGTCGCAGAAGTATGGCATTCAACAAAAAAGGGTCTCGATACGAAACCCTTTGCCTATTTCAAACAGAGTGCCGAGGTGGGTATTCTGAATGGATATTTGCTCTTGCCAAGAAACAATTTCAAGCATCGATTGAAGTACCACCCCGGGATCCTACTTCTACTCCACTAACATTTTCTTTGCTCCTATACTCTTACCGTCGGTAACCAGATCGTAAACATGTATCCCATCCTGATATTTATCTGCCGAAATGACTAATTCACCAGCTCCACGCTCCGATATCAGGTGCGAACTAACCTTTACTCCTGCTATTGTATAGATGTCGATTACAGCCGTTTTTACGGATTGCGGAATAAAATATTTGATGGAAGTTCTGTTTGAGAAACCATTAGGAACATTTTGCTCCAAAACACCGCTCTCCGCTTCTTTTTCAATACTATTAGAAACTCCCGGCAGAGAACTCATTAACTTCTCTAACTTTTCTACACGATTTTCCAGCTCCTGAATTTTCGCTTCTTTCCCTTCAATCAACTTTTGCTGTTCCTTCACCGAATTGATCAGAATATAAGTAACCGCATTCGCATCGTAATCCAGGTACTCCGTTTTGTTACCCAGTGAATCCTGATGGGTGAATGTACCGATGGTATACGGCGCGATCTTCTGCATTTCCTGTGCGATGATACCTACGAACTTCTTGTTGCCAGTTTCGATTCCTGCCTGGCCATTGTATTGGAACCAGACAGGTTTGATTTGTTGGAGCAGGTCGAGGCCGTCTGTAAAGTCGGTAATATCCTTCTTCAACCTTTTATCGGACATGATCATCCAGCTGGAAGAGCCGGCCTTTGCTGCTGTTCCGGTACTCATCTGCAACTGATAAACCGGTGCGGACACACCAATCCCTACATTTGCATTGTTACCTAACACCAAGCTGTTACTCGCAGTAACCTTTGCAGATGCGCCGATCGCCGTTGCATTAACGATATCCGACTTCCCGCCTGAAGCATAGCCCAGGTAGGTATTCTTCTCACCACTGGTATTGTCGTAACCAGCTCCATGCCCCAAGAATGTGTTCAAGCTTCCGCTTTTATTGGAATACCCACTTTTATTGCCAATAAATGCGTTTCCCGTACCTACATCATTAGTGAATCCCGAAGCCGTACCCAAAAAAGTATTTCCACTACCGGAAGTGTTCCAAATACCCGAGTCTTTCCCAAGAAAGTTGTTATCATTTCCCTGGTTGTTCATTCCGGCCATGGCCCCCATCAGCAGGTTGTTGCTTCCATTGCTGCTCGTTCCTGCCCCATAACCGAACATCGCATTATTGTCCCCCTTCGTATCCCTTCCGGCAGACATTCCTACATAAGCATTACCATAACCGTCGGCATTCCGACCAGCTGTACCGCCAATGAAAGTGTTCATGTTTACAGTGACAGCCGTTCCTCCTGCATTCTCTCCTGCATTATGCCCGATAAAAGTGTTAAAATATCCCTTCGCATTGGCACCGGTTTTATTCCCAATATATATGTTTCTACCACCGAGTGTCGCCCCGTAACCCGCCTGCCAACCGATGAATACATTTTTTTCGGTGTCGTTATTGTAGCCAGCTTCGGTACCTATAAAAACATTTTGGTCTTTTGAACTCACATACCCCGCTTTGGCTCCCAGGAAGACATTGTCATTACCATTCTTATTCGAATTTCCTGTTTCATATCCCAGAAAGACATTGTTTGAACCAACACTCAGTCCGCCAGCCCCTGCTCCTAGATAGGAATTGTAGTTTCCTACACTAATGCCTCCGCAACTGGCCCCGACGAAAGTATTTTGATAAGCCGCACCGTTATTGATGCCGGCATTGTAACCCAACAGAGTGTTTGCTGCTCCCGTGTTCGTTTGACCGGCGCTGTACCCAGTGAAAGTGTTATAGCTCCCCGAAACTGAATTCGCACCGGAAAAATGCCCGAGATAAGTATTGAAGGAGCCGTTAGAATTCATTTTACCGGCATTTGTCCCAAAGAATGCATGGCCTGTTCCGGAAGTCCCTGCGCCAACCCCGTAGTGGGTTTGAGCATCGCTTCGGTGAGTCTCCGCGCTCAATATCGCGGCGGTCAGCAAAATCGGTTTGAAGAAATGTTTCATAATGCTATTGTTTAGCTAAAATTGAGATGTCTTTCAGATTTAAAATCCAACTCAATTTCTGCTTTCAACAGCGGTTAACGACACACAAATGATTCAGGGGACATGGAAGTTTAGTCAAAGGAAAGCGCGACAAAATAGTTCGTATATGAATCAAAAGAACCAGCAAGATCATACTAATCCGGTACGACAGCTACCTTGGCGAGAAACCTGAAATACCTGTTAGGAAGCGCTTTCAGAAGCTACAAATAATTGAAATACCTACTTCGCAAACCCTTCAATCCCCAATCCAAACAAAGCAAAATCATACTTCACAGGGTCGTACGGGTCGAGCAGGCGGAGCGAAGCGGTAAGTTCAGTCGCAGTTTGCCAGTTGGTAACAGGTCGTTTGATAAGCCCCAGCACGCGCGCTACGCGGTCGACGTGTACATCGCAGGGGCAAACGAGCTGCGCGGGGCGGATCGTGTTCCAGATACCGAAGTCGACACCCTGGTCGTCTTTGCGCACCATCCAGCGCAGGAACATGTTGAGACGCTTGCATGAGGACTTCCGTGCGGGCGTCGCTATGTGCTTGCGCGTACGTAAGGGAAAATTTTCGGAGCTTGAAAAAAGGTCATGGAAGCCCATCAGCCCATTTTCGATGGTAGTATCGTTTGGCATCATATGACTGCTGAATGCAAATTCCAGCGAATCATGTACTTTGTAGTATTCCTGAAAGAAATGCAGGAAATAGAGCGTATCGGTCGCGTTGAATGTACGATGCTTGAAATGCAGGAACGGTTTGAGGTCGCTTTCGTGGTGATTGCGCACAAAATCGTACGGCGCACTATCCATCAATGCCGCCAGTTCGAGGCATTTGCTGATAATGGTTTTCCGTTGTCCCCAGGCGAGCACGGCTGCCCAAAAGCCCATGATTTCGATATCCTGCTTGATGGAAAATCGGTGTGGAATGCAGATCGGGTCGAAAGGAATGAAGTCCGGTCGGTTGTATTGCGCTACTTTTTCTTCCAGCAGCTCCGCAACGTATTTGGGCGGATAGGCCGTTTGATTAACGTCTGGCATGGCTACCTCCGAACAGGTAAGCCAGCATGCGTGAGATACCTGAAAAAATCATCACAATCCCAGAAAAAAGGAATGTAAAAATCGCGATAAACGGATACAACAGGGTGAACATTACGCTCCAAATCTTATATCCGGCCGTATTTTTAAGTGCTTCGCGTTCCTCTTCTCTCTTGGAACGAAATTGTGGTGCGTGTTTCATAATAACTTTTACCGTGGTTACTCAAGATAACTGACTACGGCCCTGAATCGTTTGCTGTTAGGGGAAACTTTTTCAAATGCGCGGGACGACAGCTTGATCACAATGTCGTCGTTTACACTGGTATCAGGAATGCGGCCGATAATGCGGACAATGATTTTTTCCTGATTGTATTCGTTCAAAACCTCTACCAGCGAACCGATTGGCGCAGTGCGATGCAGACCCAGAAATTTGCTGGTACTTTCGTCCGTCTCGATCACTTCCGCCAGTCCCGATTCCGATTTGCGCTTGCTTTTCACCACTTTCGGCGGAGCTACTTCTTCCACAGGCTTAACAACTTTTTCCGGAACCGCTGTTTTGGCTTTCACCGAATCTTTGACGACGGTCGTCGCTACCTTGGGCGCTGGCGGCGTTACAACGGGCGCTGCTGCCTTTTCAGCACCTTTTTCGCTTACAATAAGCTCTTGGCCGTCTTTGAGGTTATCATCTGTAAGGTTGTTCCATTTACGGAGATCGGCCATCAGAACACCGTATTTAACCGCAACGCGGTACAATGTCTGCCCCGGCTCTACTTTATGAATTCCATTTGCGGGAAGCGCAGCGGCAGAGGATGCCGATGGTGCTGATGTGCTTGTGGCCACGGAGGGTGTATCGGCGACGGGTTTGGTTTCCTTCACCTCCGCTTTGAGAAGTTCCTTCTTCTCTTCTTTCTTATCTTCTTTTTTGGAGTCTTTTTTCCCAACCTTGGGCGTGTAAGGTACCCGGATCGTCTGTCCCGACTGGATCTGGTCGCTCATACCAGGATTGGCTTCGCGCAAGGCATGGATAGTCGTTCCGTACTGGCGCACAACGGCAAACATCGTCTGCCCCTGGTTAACTCTGTGAATAACGAAAATCTTCCCCCCTACCTTCTCGACTCCGACGGAGTCAACAGCATTCAATCCCTTAGCCCGGGCGCTCGTCAAACCTGTCATCAATCCTGCCAAAAGGGCCAGGCAAAAAATGTATTTCATTTATTATGAAAGCGTTAAACTCGAAAACTCGTTGCTATTTTTCAGATAAACCAGTGTGGACGCTTTCAGCATCATCGTCGAGCGGCCTGTTCCTTCCCGCTCTTCCGATAGTTTCTCGTGTAAAACCTGTTGCTTCTGATCGGTTACTATGAGGAGGTATTGCACTGTTTTATCTTGCTCGTAAATATAATAAGAAAAGATTATATAGGGTCTTTTCTCCAAATAATCGATGGCTACCGGAATGTGACCGTCCGTTGCGCCGCTAATAAATTGCGAGAGCCTTTTGAAGTACATATTCCCTTCGATGTAACGAACGGGCTCAGTTAAAATTACTTGTTCGTCCGGTTCCGATAATGCTGCATTCGATTGCAGCAGTTCACCGTTCGACGCATTGCAATGCATATGCTTGAATGAATCACCCTGTTTGGTCGCCACTTCCAGCAAACCGCCGCCTGCATTTTTCACGAGCAGATGGTTGGGTAAAATCCAGGACAGCAAACCCGTTTCCACATTCACGGCAAGCAAATCCGTCGGTTCAGGTACTTCGGGATGTCTGTAATTATGTAAATAAATGTGATTATCCGAAAATGCGGTCAGGGAAGTCCACCAATCGGTACCTTCCACCTGTCGCTGCCATTTTACGGCAAGATGATCCGTATCGATCAGCGCAAACCATACTTCACGTTGCGCCGCATCCCGTAACTCGATAGCCCACAGCGAACTATCCGGACGAGCATCCGGCATTACGCGCCATATGTTTTCGGAAAAACGGAACGAAAAAAGATTTTGCAATTTTTTACCTTTATTTTGAATTCAAATTAACTGACAACGACCTCGTGCGCATTCTAGGAATAATACCGGCCCGCTATGCTTCTACCCGCTTCCCCGCCAAGGCTTTGGTTGACATTGGTGGCAAAAGCATGATCCAGCGGGTTTATGAACAAGCTTCCAAAGCTACTCAACTCGCTCAGGTAATCGTAGCGACCGACGACGAAAGAATACTGAACCACGTCCGAGAATTCGGCGGAAATGCCGTTATGACTTCACAGGATCACCAAAGCGGCACTGATCGCTGCTTCGAAGCCCTTGCCCAAACGGAAGAAAGTTACGACTACGTCATCAATATCCAGGGTGACGAGCCATTCATCAGCCCCGAGCCGATTGACCACCTTGCCTCTGTGCTGAATGGAGAGACCGAACTGGCCACATTGGTGAAAGTCATCGACAATGATGAAATTCTCTTCAATGTAAATGTGCCGAAAGCGGTTTTGAACAAGCGAAGCGAAGTCATGTATTTCAGTCGGCAAACGATCCCTTATTTGCGCAATGCACAGAGCCAGGACGAATTCCTGAAATCGCATGTTTTTTACAAACACATCGGCATTTATGCATACAGAACAGACGTTTTAGCCGAAATCACCAAACTTCCCGTTTCGTCGCTGGAAAAAGCCGAAGCATTGGAACAGCTGCGCTGGCTGGAAAACGGCTACGCGATCAAGGCGGTGGTCACCTCCGACGATTCACACGGCGTGGATACGCCCGATGATCTCGACCGGGTTACGAGAAAATTTTTACACTGACAGGCCGTTGTGGAATGCATTTTTTACGTGCAAGCTTAACGTATAAGGATAAGCCGTATATTTCATAAAAAACGTTAAAACCGTTTTACGTATACGACCAGCTTCTTCCGATGCGTTAGCCTTTTATTGTTTTAAACTAATTACCACTTGAAAAAAGAGTCTTATGCAATATAACATCCTGTGGGCCGATGATGAAATAGATCTTCTCAAACCGCATATCATGTTCCTTACCAATAAAGGTTACAACGTTACGCCCGTTAACAGCGGTGCGGATGCGCTGGACCGCATTGAGAATGACAGGTTTGACATTGTTTTCCTCGACGAAATGATGCCGGGGATGACCGGCCTCGAAACCCTCGCACAAATCAAGCAGCAGCAACCCAACCTGCCGGTGGTCATGATCACCAAAAGCGAGGAGGAGCACATTATGGAGGATGCCATCGGTTCCAAAATCGATGACTATCTCATCAAACCGCTGAACCCCAACCAGATATTACTTTCGGTTAAGAAGATATTAGACAACAAACGCCTGGTAACCGAAAAAACGACCCTCAGCTACCAGCAGGAATTCCGCAGCCTGGCTATGCAGTATCAGGACCGTATCGGTCACGAGGAATGGGCGGATATTTACAAAAAACTTATCTACTGGGAGCTGGAACTCGAAAGCTCCGACGACCAGGGCATGGCGGAGGTTTTCAGCATGCAGAAAAGTGAAGCCAATGCCAATTTCTGCAAGTTTATTGAGGATGAATACGAAGAATGGCTGAACGACCCGCGTTCCGACAAGCCCATCCTTTCGCATCAGTTGATGAAACAGAAAGTATTCCCCCATCTGAAAGGGTCGAGCGAGCCGTTGTTCTTCCTGCTGATCGACAACTTCCGCTATGATCAATGGAAAATGATCCAGCCGATTTTGCAGGAATTTTTTAATATCGAGGAAGAGTCGTCGTACTACTCTATCCTGCCAACCACGACCGGCTACGCACGTAATGCGATCTTTTCCGGCCTGATGCCCAGCGAAATGGAGCGTAAGCATCCGCAATGGTGGGTAAGCGACGAAAATACGCCCGAGGGCGAGGAAGGGCTGAACAACCATGAGCAGGATTTCCTTCAAAAACAACTGGAAATGAACCATTTGAATATCAAATTTTCATATTCCAAAATCCTGAATACCAACCAGGGCAAAGCCTTGGTAGACACTTTCAACAATTTGTTGAGCAACCAGTTGAATGTGGTTGTCTACAACTTTGTGGATATGCTTTCCCATGCACGCACGGATGTGCAGATGATCAAGGAGCTCGCACCCGACGAAGCGGCGTACCGCTCGATCACCCGCTCGTGGTTCCAGCATTCCCCGCTGCTCGATTTCATCCGTAAGATCGCCGAAAAGAAAGGACGCCTCATCCTCACCACCGACCATGGTATGATCCGCGTTCAAAAACCGGTGAAGATCATCGGTTACCGCGAAACGAATACAAACCTCCGTTACAAACACGGAAAAAACCTCGGTTTCGACGACAACCATTTGATGGTTTGCCGCAAGCCTGAGCGTATTTTCCTCCCAAAACCACACGTCTCCACGTCGTATGTGTTTACAAAAGAGGATTACTTCTTCGCATATCCGAACAACTACAACCAGTACGTGAACCTCTACCGCGACACTTTCCAGCACGGCGGCGTGTCGCTCGAAGAAATGATCATTCCGGTGATCGATATGAAGGCGAAGTAAGAAGTTTGAAAATGCAAAAAGGGCATCTGACTTGGTCAAATGCCCTTTTTATTGGCTTGATATCGTTACTCGCTTACCGTGATGCCACCGTTCTCGCATTTGATCACGCGGGCGGGAAAGCGTTTCAGGAAGTCGTGGTTGTGTGTGGCCATCAAGATGGCCGTGCCGGCATTGTTAATGGTCCGGAAAACCTGCATGATCTGATCTCCCACCTCGGGGTCGAGGTTACCGGTCGGTTCATCGGCGATCAGGATTTGCGGCTCATTGAGCATGGCACGGGCGATTACCACACGCTGCTGCTCACCACCCGATAGCTGATGCGGCATTCTTTTCTGGGCAGTTCCCAGGCCTACCTGCATTAAAACTTCTGCAATGCGCTTGGAAATTTTGCCCTGGTTTTCCCATCCCGTCGCACGTAGCACGAAGGCGAGATTGTCTTCTACAGAGCGGTCCGACAGTAACTGAAAATCCTGGAAAACGATGCCTATCCTCCGGCGGAGGAAAGGGATGTCGGCCCTTTTAATATTGTGAAGCTCATAACCGGCCACTTTGGCAGAACCGGTATGCAGCCATAAATCGGCGTATAGTGTTTTCAAAAGCGAGCTCTTACCGCTACCGGTCCGTCCGATGAGGTAAACGAATTCGCCCTTACTGATTTCAAAATGAACGTCGTTCAAGACAGGCCTCTCACCCTGATAAATATCTGCCCTTTCCAGTCTGATTATTGGCTCCGTCGAATCGGTGGTCATAATTGTGCTAAAAGTAATGATTGGGTTGAGCAGAAAACGCTCAAATATGGGGATAGTGTGTATGGGTATTGTCATCCTGAACGAAGTCGAAGGATAGTTGCGTGATGCCCTTCACATCGTGCATTTACACTTCGACTTCGCTCAGTGTGACAAACTGATTAAGCGTTTCCTTTCTTGTAGTCAGACAGGAATTTCTCCAGACCGATATCTGTCAATGGGTGCTTCAGCAACGCTTCGATCGCGCTCAATGGGCCGGTCATCACGTCAGCACCAACTTCTGCGCACTGGATAATGTGCATTGGGTGACGAACCGATGCCGCAAGTACCTGCGTATCGAAACCATAGTTTCTGTAAATAGTCAGGATCTGCTCGATCAACGCGATACCGTCGGTTGAGATATCGTCAAGGCGACCTACGAATGGAGAAACGTAAGTAGCACCTGCTTTCGCAGCTACCAGCGCTTGTCCTGGTGAGAAGATCAGCGTACAGTTGGTACGGACACCTTTGCTGGAAAAGTATTTAAGCGCTTTGATACCTTCTCTGATCATCGGGATTTTCACCACGATTTTCTCGTCGATCTCAACCAGTTCTTCGCCCTCGCGAACCATTCCTTCGAAATCGACCGATATTACTTCCGCACTTACATCACCGTCCACGATATCGCAGATAGCTTTGTAGTGACGCATTATATTATCCTTACCTGTAATTCCTTCTTTCGCCATCAAAGATGGGTTGGTAGTAACACCGTCTAATACACCAAGCGCCTGCGCTTCCCGAATTTCATCCAGGTTCGCAGTATCAATGAAAAATTTCATATTGAAAGTTTATTGGTTAGAATATTCCACAAAAGTAGGAAACCCTGAACAAAAGCAAAAAGAAAGAAAGGGGGAATCGACGCGGGAAGAAATAAAAAAAGGCAAACCGAGAATCTCACCGCATCGACCATCTACCCTTGCTTCCGTCAGGACCTGGGGGATTCGAAAGGAGCTGGTAGTTCCGATTTGCCACTGCAAAGATAAAGACATTTTATTAACAAAAAGAAAACATTCCTTTGAGCTTTCCCCTTACTTTTGCGTGAATCAACTAGAAATGAACCAGTATGCCTCGATTATTTTTTTTATTTTTTCTGATTTTCCTTTACTCCTGCTCCCAATCCTCCGACGCATTCCTCCAAAAAGGTAAAGAGCTTATGCAACAGGGCAAGACCCGCGAAGCGATTGAATTCATCAACAAAGCCATTGAAAAAAATACAGCCAACGCCGATGCCTTCAACCTCCGCGGCGTAGCTTACTATGAGTTAAAAGAATACCCGAATGCATTGCTCGACTTCGGTCAGGCGATCAAGCTGCAGCCCGGCTCCTACCGGCCCTACTTCAACCGCGCATTACTCTATACGGACGAAAACAAACTGGATTCCGCATTTACTGATTACAATAAATCCGCCGAACTCGCCCCCGATACCGCCGACGTTTTCCTCAACCGCGGCCAGTTGCTCGTACTTATGGACAGGACGCCCGATGCGATCAAAGACTTCGAAAAAGCGACCCGGCTTGATGCCAATAATAAACAAGCCTGGTACAATCTGGGAAATACCTATTACCGGACGCAGGATTTCAAAAAAGCAACCCTGGCATTCCGCCAAACGGTGAAACTCGATGGGCAATATGGAAAGGCTTTTTACGGTCTTGGCCTTGCGCAGTACAACGATGGTGAAAAAGATCTGGGGTGCACCAGCCTGAAACAGGCTCTAAACCTGGGATATAGCGATGCCGCCAACGCGTTAACGCAATTTTGTCAATAAAAGATATGTTAAATCAGTATCCCCGGCAGTTAATAACTGAGGGATAACAGCTTTTTAACACATTCTTTAATAATCGTATTCTTAACCCACTTTGTCATGAGACTTTTAAAGATATTTTTCGGGATCATTTTTGTGATCTTTGCCTATTTGCAGCTAAATGACCCCGATTCGGGCGTATGGATTGCCATTTACAGCTTTGCCGCGCTGGGTTGCTTCATGAGCATTCGGGAGTTATGGCCGTCGTGGGTATTTTACGTGCTGGCAGCCGGTTACCTGGTCGCTGCGATCCTGCAATGGCCGCCCGAATTCGAAGGTATTTTCTTTGGAGAAACTGCGATGAGAAGCCTGAATATCGAACTCGCGCGTGAGTCGCTCGGGCTGGGCATTTGCGCGGTGGTGATGGCCGTAATTGGTAAATGGGGCTGATCAATCCCTGACCCACTCGATTTCTTTCAAACCGAATTCCAGTTCTTCCGGCTCGGTGGCCAGTCTGACACGCAATTTCCCAAGCTTTGTCACGCTGGTCACCGAGCCGTTTGTGATATTTCCTTTGTGAAGAAACTTCACATCCTGCTGATAACCATACAAATGACGCAGATATTCACTGCGGATCGCGTCGTGCTGCGAGTGGGAACGTAGCCTGACATAATAGGCATCGAGGAATTTCAGCAGCTTGTGGAACTCTTCGGTCAATGAAAGTGTCAGCCCCGTTTCACGCGCCAGCGAGGTAGCATAATCATTTTGGAATACCTGTTGATTAATATTCACACCGATACCTACGATCGATGACGAGAAACGTGTACCCTGCAACGAATTTTCGATCAATACCCCGCACGATTTACGGTTGTTCATGTAAATGTCATTCGGCCATTTCACTTTCGTGTCCGGCACGTAGCTGCCCAGGTAGCCGCGGACGGCAAGCGCGGTAATCTGACTGATCAGGAATTGCTCCTGGATCGGTAGAAAACCGGGTGTGAGTACTACTGAAAATGTAAGATTTTCGCCTGCATTGGCGTTCCAGACGGTACCACGCTGGCCTCTTCCTTTTACCTGATTGTCGGTAATGACAACCGTTCCTTCCTCAAACAGCCCCGCATGTACTATTTCAGCCGCTATGTCGTTGGTGGAATGACAAGTTGGCAGATATATTACTTTTTTACCAATTATTAGCGTGTCCGGTGTAGAGTTGTACAATTTTTTTGTTTTACTTTAGGGTTTTAGAAAAGGAAACAATCACGCATGAAAGAACGCAAAAATAAAGAACTATCCTCAAAAGATCTCACCGAACTGGTGGTGAAGGGCATGACAGAAAAGAAGGGTTTGGACATTGCCATATTAGACCTCAGAAAAGTAAAAAATTCAATAACCGACTTTTTCGTGATTTGCTCGGGGAATTCCGACACTCAGATAGATGCATTGGCCAATTCTATCGAAGAAGAAGTTTATAAAATATCCAAAACAGAGCCCTGGCAAAAAGAAGGAAAGGCGAATGGGGAATGGATTTTGATTGACTATGTCGACGTGGTCGCACATATTTTCAACAAAGAACGCCGCAAACACTACGATCTGGAAGAACTTTGGGGAGATGCAGAGGTAACATACCTGGAAGACTCCATGGTATAAAGGCCCGCCGGGTGAACATTAGCCCCGCCGGGATTGTTGTTTATTATATTTCCTCTTAATTAAAACGAACGAATGTCTGAAAACGATAACAAAAGGGGGCCACTCAACCCTAAAAGTCCTCAGAAGGGATATCAAGGTTGGATTATAGCCGCTCTGATTGCTACTATACTCGGAATCACGTACCTGAACAGAACATCGACAATCCGCGAAACGACTCAAAAACGTTTTGAAAAGATGATGGCGGATAAGGAAGTGGAGCGTGTTACGATTGTGAATGACAAGTCAGTAGAGGTTACACTTAAACCAGAGGCCCTTAAACTCGACAAATACAGGGTTGTTGCCAAGGAAAATAACTATTTTGGTGGGGAAAGTGCTTCCCATTATCAATTCCAGGTAACATCGGCTGAGACCTTCAAAAAGGACTTCGATAAAATGCAGGAAGGTGTGCCTGATGACGACAAAGTTCCTTTTGTAGTAGATACACGCAACGACTGGACCAGCTTCCTGGGGACCTGGGGCTTTTTCATTGTAATGATCCTGGTGATGTACTTCATCCTCGGCAGAATGTCGGGCGGTGTAGGACCAGGCGGCCAGATCTTCAATATCGGCCGCTCCCGTGCAACGCTTTTTGATGCTGAAAACAAGGTTAAGATTACATTTAACGACGTTGCCGGCCTCGACGAAGCGAAAGAAGAAATCAAGGAAATTGTAGAATACCTGCAAAGCCCTGACAAATTCAAGAAACTCGGTGCGAAAATTCCGAAAGGTGCATTGCTCGTAGGCCCTCCGGGAACAGGTAAAACCTTGCTCGCTAAGGCGGTTGCCGGAGAAGCAGGCGTACCATTCTTCTCACTTTCAGGTTCCGATTTCGTGGAGATGTTCGTGGGTGTAGGTGCGGCGCGTGTGCGTGACTTGTTTAAGCAAGCCAAAGAAAAGGCTCCTTGTATCATCTTTATTGATGAAATTGATGCAGTAGGACGTTCACGTGGCCGCGGCGCAATGCCAGGTTCAAATGACGAACGTGAAAATACATTGAACTCCCTGCTTGTGGAAATGGACGGTTTCGCAACCGACTCCGGTATCATTATCGTAGCTGCAACCAACCGCCCGGATGTTCTCGACCCTGCTTTGCTTCGTCCGGGACGTTTCGACCGTCAGATTTCGGTTGACAAACCCGATGTGATCGGTCGCGAGGCGATTTTTAAAGTGCATTTGAAGCCATTGAAACTGGCTACCGACGTCAATATTCAGAAACTTTCATCCCAGACTCCGGGCTTTGCGGGTGCTGAAATCGCCAACGTTTGTAACGAGGCTGCGCTGATCGCCGCCCGTCGTAACCGCGATGAAGTGACGATGCAGGACTTCCAGGATGCAATGGACCGCGTAATTGGTGGTTTGGAAAAGAAAAACAAGCTGATCTCACCCGAAGAAAAGCAGATCGTAGCATATCACGAAGCGGGTCACGCAGTAGCGGGATGGTTCCTCGAACATGCCGATCCATTGGTGAAAGTGTCGATCGTACCCCGTGGTGTGGCGGCATTAGGTTATGCACAATATCTTCCGCGTGAGCAGTATCTGTACCGTACAGAGCAGCTTTTTGATGAAATGTGTATGACATTGGGCGGTCGTGCTGCGGAAGATGTGGTATTTGGAAAAATCTCTACCGGCGCATTGAGCGACCTCGAAAGGGTAACCAAAGTGGCTTACAGCATGGTAACCATGTACGGTATGAACGAGCGCATCGGTAACATTTCTTTCTACGATTCGAAGCAATCCGACTACGCATTCACCAAACCGTATTCCGAATCGACTTCTCAGGCAATCGACGAAGAAGTACGAAAGCTGGTTGATCAGGCTTACCAGTTTGTCAAAAAACTGTTGGCGGAAAAACGGGATGCATTGGAAGTGTTGGCGAAAGAACTTCTCGAAAAGGAAATCCTGTTCCAGGCGGATCTTGAAAAACTGATCGGAAAACGTCCTTACGAAAAGGAAACGAGCTATCAGGCTTACATCAACCGTCGCTCCAACGAAGAAGCTGCGATCCACGAAGAAGTCGTGAAGCATACACTCGAAAAAGAGCGCAAAGAAGAAGAAATGGCGGAAGCCGAAAAAAGCGCCGATACTGAATAGGCCTTTTAAATGAATAAAAATCTGATAGCCGGACAATTCAACGTGTCCGGCTATTATTTTTACAGCATATAGTAAAATCTTTTGGCCCTAAACCATCAAAGCATATGCCCTTTGAAATCTTCAAACAGCAATTCGGAGACCTTACCGAGTATGTGATACATGACACAACTACTGAAAACCGCTGTGTAGTCATTCCGGAATTAGGCGGAATCGTCCGCCAGCTTTCCCTCCGAAAGGGCCTGACACTCTTTTCCGTCCTGAAAACCCCGCCTACCCCGTCGGCGCTTGTAGCTGACACGAAAAGTGCAAGCGAATTACTGTTTCCGTTCGCAAGCCGCATTCCTGATGGTAAATACAAGTTTTTAGGCAAAGAATATCAACTGCACAAAAACGAGGATGGTGGTTTGAACGCCATTCACGGTCTGGTGCGTAAAAACCATTTTCATCTCGACGAACAGGTGATTCAGGAGGATAATGCTTCCATTCAGCTATCGTACACGATCGATCACGCCGAGGGCTATCCGTTCCAGGTTCATTTCTCGGTTCGCTACACATTGCATTCTGACGGGCGTTTCGAGTTGAAATACGAGGCTAAAAACAATGGACAATCACCCTGCCCCGCCATGTTTGGTTGGCACCCTTACTGGATGCTCGGTAATGAGGATGTAGAAGCCTGGAAGATCAATATCCCATCAAAACGCCTGGTTACCTTCAATGAAAACCTGATCCCGATCGGTACCGAGCCGTTCGACATGGCGATGCCTGCATTGCTGCATCGGAAGGAATTCGATAATTGCTTTATTGTAGAAGCCACCGGCAAGCAAACTGTTACCGAGCTGATCTCGAAGAACCAGGATGTTGTCCTGCGCATTCAGCAGGAAACCGGCGAAGGGAAGTTTAACTACCTCGTTGTATACACCCCGCCGGCGCGTGATTGTGTCGCGATTGAGGCGCTTACGGCTAATGTGGATGCATTCAATACCGGAGAAGGCTTAAACATCCTCGCGCCCGGACACAGCATTGACGGCACGATCACGGTCAGCCTCACCTGACGGCCCGCTTCTGTACCAACTGATCTTATGCCACAAAAGCTTCCAATGGGTTAGATATCCCAGGTGTGCCGCGACAAGGGAAAGTTTATCCGACCATTTGTCGCGGTATTTTATATTGTAAAGAAAAATACGCCAGGTTTTTGTTTTTAAAGAAGGCCGCTCATTTTCCCAGTGGTTTAGCATATCCTTCCAAAAACGCTGGGAAGGATAGCTCCTGCCTGCGCCCGCATACGCGAGATAATCCCGGCCGCTGAGGTAGCCCGCCGCACCAAGCGATTCCAGCAACAATTTATTGAAACCCTTTGCCCTGGTAACCCGGTTAATAAATTCCCAATCCATCGAACCGGCCGACTTGTCGAGCAGTCGCACCAGGTCTGCCATATATTTCAACTTATCCCACTGCTCCACGCCGCCGTGATGGATCACCATCATGATCAGCTGAATCTCCATTCCCGGAACAAGTACGGGTTTACCCATCATATTAAATTCAACAAGGTCGCCGGCCAGCTCATTCCAGGTAAAATTATAGCAGTAGCGCGGGTAAGTACAGTTCCATTGTATTTCCAACGACTGCAATGCGTGCTCGCGCAGGGGTGTGAGCGGAAGCTGGTAATCGGTATCCAGGTAGTCGTCGGCGACCGCCTTATGTTTCAGCAAATAGAAGCGGTAACTATCGGCAGCGAAACCTTCCCCCAGAAGAATATCAAGGCTTTGGGAAACATCCTCCTTACCAACAAAGTAATCGATATCTCCAAACTCGCGCAAAATGGGTTTGTCATAAAGCATCCAGGCCCATAAAGCCCCCTTCATCGGGAAAACACGCACCTGGTTCTCAACCAAACGATTGTACAGCCTAACACAGATCCCCAGAAACGCCATGTTCGTCACCGCCTGCCCCAGCGTGAAATCCCGGAGCATTTTGAGCACATTTTCGGGAAGTGCAAGTCCTTGCTCCTGAACATACTCAAACGCCAAAGGCCTGACTTGATGCCATTTGGCGAGCGCCGCAAATTTTGCCGGATCAAATGGGTTATGCCCAATTTCAAACGGCCGATTTCCCGAAGGCGACACAGCCGCTTCGATCAGATATGCCAGTTCGGGGGAGATTTTCGTGCGCTGCATTTTATCCAGCGATTAATTGTCCACGGACGCTCTCCTCTACCCATTTTTCCAGATTATCGAAACCTTCGGGTCGTCTCTTGCGAAACAATTCGGCCGATTTGGCGCATTGGAGGCTTTGGAAAAAGTGACTTTTCAGATAATCTTCGTTCAGAAGCTTTGTCGGCAGCGGAAAATTACGAAGCATTTCACCCGGCACTTCGGCTATGCCCACGTTTTGAACCGCCGGCTTATTTCGCGCTTTGTGCAGAAAAAACACCTTTTTTAATGGCACAGCCTTCTCCGAAAAGTGCCCGCGAGGCTGGTAGGAGAACTTATTGACGCCCTCACTGACCGGTTCGAGGTCGGAGGTATCGTAATGCAGCCCGGCGACTGTTTTTTCCCATATTTTGAGCTGCGGATAGGCAGGAATAATAACCGGCTTTCCTGATTGGTCAAATTTAATCGCGGTAAGATCGTCACTTAATAACCTGCAACCCGCTTTGATAAACGCCGCTGCCGTGCTTGATTTCCCGGCGCCGGGCATACCCATGAAGCACCAGGCCTCTTCTCCAATCGCGATAGAGCTAGCATGAAGAAGAAAGTATCCTTTTTGAAACAAAACAAGGCCTAATGCCTCGCTAACGGTAAAAAGGCTGATGATATTACCATCCGTTGCTGTCGGAGAGATCACCAGTTCACTACCTCCGGAAGCCCTGAAAGAAGCTACGCCGGCCCAATCCAGATACAATGCCTGATCGTCCTGCCCGAAAAATGCATTAATCCCACGCCGGTAAATCGTTGTCGGGCGCATGATCGGGAGCACGACAGTGCCTTTCCGAATGCAAACATCTACTGCCAAATGCGGATCGCCTTCGGACAGCTCGGGCAGGGAAATCTCTGAATGGATATGAAGCCCGAAGGCTGTGTAATGGTGCATGTGTGTAAGTTCGAATTAAATCATTCCCAGACCCAGAGCCGTTTGTACGAAACGGTATCAGGCCAGCGCCCTATGATGATATTACCGTTCTGCTCCACCCAGGCATGCGCCTCAAACTGCTTGGCAGGGTTGATCTCTATTCCTATTTCCAGGGTTAATGCAGGTGAGTTACGGAGGAGGTATTTGGTAGCAAGCGCACGTGGGAGGCACAAAAGCTCAAACGGCAGCAAATTCGCGGCTGTATCCACCGCCCAGACTGTCCGGTCCATTGTTTCCCGGCCTGCTTCCTGCATACGGCTGGGGCGACTAAGCCGGTGGTACCATTTCCTGAACATTGAAAACGGCAATAAAACGAGCCCGGCTTTGATCCACAGCAAACACCATACGGCCCGCAGGAAAATCCTTCTCTCCGGTCCGGACAAGCTCCGCCATTTCCCTATCAGCTTACCGATTTTGCCCAAAATCTATTTGATTATTTCAACCAGTCTCTCGGAAATCAAATCCTTCAATAATCCGTCGACATCGCTTTTACAGGTGTCGGGATCGACGTCATATTCACTGGTTACCACTTCACATAACGATTCGATTGTCTGTGGCCCTTTTTCCAAAGTATCCCAAATCAGAACCCCAACTTCATCCAGACCGTAATATGCGCCCTTGCTATGGTTAAGGATCACTGTTTCCCCCGCAACTTTGGACGAGATTTGTTCCGATGTAAGCTGATATTTCATTCTGAAAAGTAAATCTGAAAGTATAATGTGCTACCGACTTGTACAAAGTTAGAAATTTTAATTACTCAATCTCAAACTTTATTCCCTGCGCCAGCGGCAGTGCGGTACCATAATTGATGGTATTCGTTTGTCGGCGCATGTAGGCTTTCCAGGCATCCGAGCCCGATTCCCGGCCTCCTCCGGTCTCCTTTTCACCACCAAACGCCCCACCGATCTCCGCGCCCGAAGTCCCGATATTCACATTGGCAATGCCGCAATCGGAGCCTACGTAGGAAAGGAAACGCTCGGCATCCCGTAAGTCGGTTGTAAAAATGGCCGACGAAAGTCCCTGCGGCACGTCGTTTTGCAACGCTATGGCTTCATCGGCGTCGCCGTAACGAATCAGGTACAGGACGGGAGCAAATGTTTCATGCTGAACGATGGCCCAATGGTTCTCTACCTCGGCAATGCAGGGCGAGACGTAGCAGCCGGATGCATATTGGTCACCCTCGGGCACGCCGGGGTTCACTACGAACGTACCTCCTGCATGCCTGATCTGTTCTGCCGCATTTTGGTATTGCGCCACCGCCTGTCGGTCGATGAGCGGACCGACGTGGTTAGCCGGATCCAGCGGGTTGCCTATTTTCAACTGTCCGTATGCTTTTACCAAACGGCTTTTTACTTCTTCAAATATGGACTCATGCACGATCAGGCGGCGGGTAGATGTACAACGCTGACCGGCTGTGCCTACTGCCCCGAAAACGATCGCCGGAATTGCTACTTTCAAATCCGCGGTCGGCGTTACGATAATCGCATTGTTACCGCCCAGTTCAAGCAGGCTTTTTCCCAGTCTCGCGGCTACGGCCTCTCCTACCGAGCGGCCCATCGGAATGCTGCCGGTAGCCGATACCAACGCGATGCGCCGGTCCTGTGCGAGCCATTCGCCTACATCGCGTCCACCGGAAACAATGCACGACACGCCTTCCGGCACTTCATTCTCCTTCAACACTTCACGAATGATATTCTGGCATGCGATGGCAGTCAAAGGCGTTTTCTCGGAAGGCTTCCACACGCACACGTTCCCGCATACCCACGCGATCATCGCATTCCACGACCATACTGCCACGGGGAAATTAAATGCAGAAATAATACCCACCACACCCAGCGGATGCCACTGCTCGTACATGCGGTGCTGCGGGCGCTCGCTATGCATGGTGAGGCCATATAGCTGACGCGAGAGGCCAGTCGCGAAGTCGCAGATATCGATCATTTCCTGGACCTCCCCCAGCCCCTCCTGTAAACTCTTACCCATTTCATAACTGACGAGCGTACCAAGCTCCTCCTTGAATTCGCGCAACTTTACCCCCATTTGCCGCACCACTTCCCCACGTTTGGGTGCGGGAATACTTCTCCAGGTTTTGAATGCCAGCGAAGCGGTCTCGACCGCGCGGTCATAATCGGCACGCCCACTTTGCGTTACGGCGCCGATTCTACGACCGTCTACCGGCGAAAACGATTCCAGCAATGCACCGCCGCCTTCCCAGCTCGATAAGCCGGTAGTTACACCGTGATTAATATCACCAATACCCAACTTTCCAAGAATTACATCGATCCCTTTCATAATCAGCCTACATTCTTAAAAAACTGCCCATTCATTGTCTTGAAAAAGTCATCCAGCGCAATGTCTTCCTGCCGGATAAACCCGGTTCCAGGCAATACACCATCGGCTACCATTTCCACTACCGACGCAATCGAGGCTGCTGTCGTCCATGATATGGCACGCCAATGCTGGCCATCGATCTGAATAGGATGATAGGCTTGATAAAATTCTTCTCTTTCCAGGTGACTGCCTTTCCAGCCTTCTACTACTGCATACACATACACGACGTCCTGCTGCACGGGCGGCTTGGCTTCCGTCAGGATTTCTTCCACCAATGCGCGTTTGTCTTTCAGGCAAAGCTCATAAAGCACGAAACGCATCAGGCTGCAATGCCCGGGGTAGCGTATGGTTTTGTAATTCAATGTATCCACCTTTCCTTCGAGCGTCTCGCACATGGTGGCAAGGCCGCCGGAAGTACTGAATGCCTCAAACTCCTGACCTTCTATATTGATCATTTCAATCCCTTCGAGCGACGGTACCATTTTGCGGACACCGTTATGGATCACTTCCGCATCATTCAGGTATTCGTTCACCACACCTGCCGGCGACCAGGTGAAAGAGTAACCCATCTGGCCGTTGGGATAGCGCGGCAATGCGCCCACACGCAGTTCGATATCCCTGATTTTGGTAAAACGTTTGGCCAGATCCATGCCCACAATACCGATAAAACCCGGCGCAAGGCCGCATTGCGGTGCCAGCACACTCCTGCTGTCTTTCGCCATCTCGCGTATGGCGGAAGTGGTAGGGACGTCTTCGGTAAGGTCAAAATAATGGATCCCTGCCTTGTGTGCGCGTTGCGCGATGGGCAGATTCAGATTGTAGGGCATACAGGATACAACCGCGTCAAAACCAGCCAGTATTTTATCCAGAAATGCACCTTCGTTGACATCACCGGTAACTACTTCAAACGGCAGTTCAACCGCAGGCTGGGCTTTGTCGGCCCCTGTTACGCGGAAACGTTTACTCAGCAAAGTCGCGACGAGCGAGCCTACTTTTCCCAATCCTATCACAAGTACCTTTTGCATGTATAGTTTTAGATGGTTTTAGTTAGAATTTTTGAAGCTATTTTGAAAGATAGAAAAAGAAATTGCAGTTTTTAAAAGATGCATGTCATTTTTGTAGGACAAATCAGACATTATGACAATTACCATTGTGGGCGGCGGCGCTTCGGGTTTTATGGCGGCGATAACTGCTGCGGAGACGTTTCCGGACGCGCATATTACCATTCTTGAAAAGAGCAGGACGGTCCTTAACAAGGTCCGCATTTCCGGCGGAGGAAGGTGTAACGTTACCCACAGGCCCCACGAGTTGCGAAATTTTGTCAAAAATTATCCCAGAGGCGAAAAACTGCTCCGCAAGCTTCTAACGCATTTCGACGCCGACTCGACCGTAGAATGGTTTGAAAAAAGAGGCGTTAAACTGAAAACCGAAGCCGACGGCCGTATGTTTCCTGTATCTGATTCATCTCATACCATTATCGAATGCCTCGTTAAGACGGCCAGAAACCTGGGTATAGAAATCAGAACGAGTGTCAGCGTAGCTTCTTTTGAGAAAACCGGTGATACATTCAATTTAGAGATCGCCAATGGCGAAGCGATTCCGACCGATCGGCTCCTGATTGCGACGGGCGGCTATCCCAGGGCGGAAAGTTTTGAATGGTTGGAAGAACATCGGCACGGGATCGTACCGCCGCTTCCTTCATTATTTACTTTCAATACGCCGGATAACTATTTACTGCCGTTGGCGGGTGTTTCCGTCAAAGATGCATTGGTCAAAATAATGGGGACCAAACATGAATGGCGGGGTCCACTGCTGATCACGCACTGGGGTTTCAGCGGGCCGGCCGTACTGAAACTCTCGGCCTGGGGCGCGCGCGACCTTGCAGAAAATGACTACCATTTCACCTGCCGGATCAACTGGCTGCCGGAAATGAAGGAACAGGAAGTGCGTGATTTTATGCTTGCCGAGAAAACCAACACGCCCAAACAGCAAATCGCCTCCCACGCCCGGCTCGGGTTACCGTCGCGGCTTTGGAAAGCATTTACCGAAAAAGCAGAAATTCCAGACACATTGCGCTGGGGCGATGCAAGCCATAAAGTTCTGAACCGGATGACCGAGCTACTGACCAACAGCCAGTATGAAGTAAAAGGAAAGACCACTTTCAAAGAAGAATTCGTGACCTGCGGTGGCATTGCATTATCCGATATCGATCCCGAAACACTGCAAAGCCGCTCGGTTCCAGGACTTTTCTTCTCGGGAGAAGTAATTGATGTCGACGGCATTACCGGCGGGTTCAATTTCCAAAATGCCTGGACGACCGGTTATATTGTCGGGAAAAACATCGGCCTTTAATTGTCTGCCATTGCATCGAAATAGGCCCGCACCTTTTTGGCGCGATCAAGACCTATGAGATCCGTCAGCGTTTCGAGGGGACTTTCACGAATGGCGCGTACCGAACCGAAATGTTTGAGCAGCTTGGTAGCAGTCACTTTGCCCACACCCACAACGCCTTCCAATTCGCTTACCAGGCTCGCCTTACTGCGTTTGTCGCGGTGGAACGTGATGGCAAACCGGTGCGCTTCGTCGCGGATCTGCTGGATCAGTTTCAGTGATTCAGATTTTTTGTCGATATATAATGGCAGCGGATCTTCGGGAAAATAGATTTCTTCCAGTCTTTTGGCAATGCCGATGATTGGTACCTGCCCATAAATACCAAGGCTTTTCAGCGCATCACACGCCGCGCCGAGCTGTCCCTTGCCCCCGTCAATAACGATCAGGTCGGGCAGCGGTTGTTCCTCGGCGATCAGTCGCAGATACCGACGGCCCACGATCTCGTTCATCGACGCAAAGTCGTTCGGGCCCACCACCGTTTTGATGTTGAAATGCCTGTAATCCTTTTTTGACGGCTTCCCATCTTTGAAACAAACCATCGAAGCGACCGGATTGGTACCCTGGATGTTCGAGTTATCAAAGCATTCTATATGGCGTGGCAAGGTCTTGATCTGCAAATCGGATTTGAGGCGGATCAGCACGCGGTCCTTTTTGGAAGAAGTGGCAGATGCTTCCACCTCGCGACGCTCGGCCTTTTCCCTTCTGAAATACATCACATTTTTCATGGACATATCCAGCAGCTTCTTTTTGTCGCCTATTTGTGGAACGGTCACTTCGAGCCGCATATCCAGGTCCGGTTTCAGGTTTGAAATCAGCTCTTTGGCCTCCGAACCATAGGTAGTACGCATCTCGACGATCATCATCGCGAGGATTTCCATATCGCTTTCATCGAGCTTCTTCTTCACTTCCAGCGTCTGCGTGGCTACCATATAACCTTCTTTTATTTTCATAAAATTCAGGTAGGCGGCTTCCTCGTCGGAAACGATCGTCAACACATCGATATTACCAATGCGCGGGTTGATGACCGTAGCCTTGCTCTGGAAGTTCGACAAATGCTCGATCTTGGTTTTCCAGGAATGGGCCTTCTCGAATGCCATCTGCTCGGCCGCTTGCAGCATTTTTTCCTTGAAATACTGCTGAGGCGATGACAGGTTACCTTTCAATATATTATGTACCTGTTCGATCTCCGCATTGTATTCATCTTCCCCTTGCAAGCCTTCACACGGCCCCTTGCAGTTGCCTATGTGGTATTCTAGGCAAACCTTGAATTTTTTGGCTTCGATATTCGACTTTGTCAGCGGCAACTGGCATGAGCGGATCTGGTACAATGCCTTGAACATATCCAGCAGGGTGTGCATCGAACGCAGGTTGGCGAACGGGCCGTAAAAAGTGCCTTTGGTTCGATCCATATTCCGGGTCGGGAACACGCGCGGGAATGGCTCGTCGGTAATGCAGATAAACGGGTAGGTCTTATCGTCTTTGAGCAGGATATTGAATTTGGGCTGCAACTGTTTAATCAGCTGGTTTTCGAGCAGCAATGCGTCCCATTCGCTCAAAACGATGGTGTACTCGATCCGCCGGATCTGGCTCACGAGCCGTCTGGTTTTACGGTCGTGCTGGTTATTTTTCAAAAAATAGCTCGAAACCCGGTTGCGCAGGCTTTTTGCTTTTCCTACATATATCACCTCGCCCGTTTCGTCGAAGTACCGGTACACACCGGGATCGAGAGGAATTTTGACGAGTTCTTCTTTATAATTGAATTCAGACATTGATTGTAATTTAGGACTAAGCTGCGCCCCTGTTGAAAAAAAACAACCGCATCAATTGAAAAGTTGCGTCGCTGACCAGGCTATAAGCCTCGCGCTGGGCAGTATTCAGGTCCATAGGCCGATTCAAAACGGAAACGGCGTAGGTCATGCCCGCTGCCCTGGCCTGCTCAGGCGTGATCTGCAAAGAACCGCAAACGACCGCCAGCGGCACATGGTGGCTTTTGCAAAGCCCTGCAAGCCCTTTCACAACCTTGCCGGCGAGTGTTTGCTCATCCACTTTCCCCTCTCCTGTGATCACCAGGTCTGCATTTGATACCAACGAAGCGATGTTACATTGCTCCATCACGATACTGATACCGTCTTTGAGCACCGCATCCAGGAACCACATGCAACCTGCGCCCAACCCACCTGCCGCACCCGCACCCGGAACCAGGCTTACACCCCGGCCTAATGCCCGCGTGGCTACCAACGCAAGGTTTTCAAGCCCTGCATCGAGGCGGGCAACCATTTCAGGGTCTGCACCTTTCTGCGGACCGTAAATAAAAGCTGCACCGTCTCGTCCGTAAAGTGGGTTAGTTACGTCGCAGGCTACAATAATGGTGGCTGGTGTGAGCCTTGAATCGACATTACGAACGTCGATGAAACTTATTTTTTCGAGCGATTGCCCGTTTGGGAAAAGTGTATTTCCCTCATGATCTTTGAAAGAATAGCCCAGTGCCTCCGCCATTCCGATGCCTCCGTCCGTTGTAGCGCTTCCGCCGATCCCGAGGATGATCTTTTTAACACCCCTTTCCAATGCGTCAGCGATAAGCTGCCCGGTACCAAATGTGCTTGTGAGAAGCGGATTGCGCTCCTCGACGGTCAAAAGGCCCAGCCCCGAAGCGGCAGCCATTTCAATGAATGCAACCTGATGGTCCTCCGAAAGGCCATAGGTAGCTTTGATAGGCCGGTTTAGCGGATCCATGACGGCTATCGTTACCTCCGAGCCATTCGCTTGCCTCGTTAATATTTTCGAGGTACCCTCCCCACCGTCGGCCAAAGGGATCGACGTCACTTTTGCATCGGGGTATGCCTTCCTGACGCCACTTGCAATGGCATCGCATACTTCCGCAGCTTCCAGCGAACCGCGAAACTTGTCAGGGGCAACGAGGATATTCACGGGCAAAGGATTAATAAGGTCAGAATAAAACGCCCTCGTCGTCGGATCGTGACGGCGGGATGTAGGTATCGGTACTATCGGTTGCTACGCCACCGCATTCGCGGACGTAGTTTTCCGGCTTGTTGAATGGCCCTTTGCGGTATTGAACCAGCGTCGGGTCCGCATATACTTTCTGCATAAACAAGCCCCAGGCTGGCATAGCAATGCGTCCGCCTTGTCCGTATGCAATGGTGCGGAAGTGAATAGAGCGGTCTTCGCCACCTACCCAGATCCCCGACACGAGGTTTTGGGTCATGCCCATGAACCAGCCATCGGAGTAGTTCGAAGTGGTGCCTGTTTTGGCGGCGATCTCGTTACCTTCGGTCACGCCGTATTGCCGCAGGCGGCCCGCTGTTCCGCCTGGATCTTCTACTGCTCCACGCATCAGGTACAGCATATTGTAGGCCATATTTTCGCTGATCTCCTGGTTCTGTTTCTGGAAAAACTCCTGCAATACATTGCCGTAGCGATCTTCAATGCGCAGAATCGTCATCGGCTCCGTACGGTGGCCGCCGTTCGCAAATGCGCAATAGGCACCCACCATTTCATACACCGACACATCGCTGATACCCAGACAGAGGGAAGGCACCTCCTGCAATTTGGAAGTAATACCCAGCTTGTGCGCATATTCCACCACCGCTTTCGGGCGCACCATTTTCATCAGGTAAGCGCTTACCGTATTGACAGATTTACCCAATGCCTGCCTTAAAGACAGCGATTGGTAGGAGTACTTGTTATTAGAGTTGTGCGGTGACCACCCTCCGGGCACGCCGTCGGAAGGGCCGAAGTAAACGGGCTGATCGGTCACGTGATCGCAAGGGGTCAGGAAATTTTTGTCCAATGCCGAGACATACACGAAGGGTTTGAAAGTAGAACCCGGCTGCCTCGATCCCTGTTTTACGTGGTCGTATTTGAAATATTTGAAATTAATACCTCCTACCCATGCCTTCACGTGCCCGTTACGCGGGTCCATGGACATCATGCCCGCACGCAGGAAGCGTTTGTAATAAGCAATGGAGTCCAGCGGGCTCATGGTCACTTCTTTTTCGCCATTCCAGGTAAAAACCTTCATTTTATAAGGTTTCTTCATGATCTTCCAGGCGGCTTCCTCACCCAGGTCTCTTTTGAGAGAAAGAAAATGTGGAGAGCGTTTTGCGGCCGTCCTGATGAACCCCGGTATTTCCTTCCCATTATCGAATGTCCACGGATTACGGCCTTTCCAGTGCTCATCGAACAGTTTCTGCTGCGTTTTCATGTGCTCGGTCAATGCGTCCTCCTGGTAGCGCTGCATCCGCGAGTCGATGGTTGTATAAATCCGCAGGCCGCTTGTATAAAGATCGAGATCGGTATCGTGCTCTTCGTTATAGAGCTTCACCCAGCTTTTGAGATATCCCCGCATCGACTCGCGGAAATAGGGTGCGAGACCGGTATTATGGCTGTCGACCGTGAAATTCAGGCCCAGCGATTTCTCCTTATACCTGTTAAAGTCTTCCTCGGGAATGTAGTCATATTTATACATCTGAGCGAGAACGGTGTTCCGGCGGTTCAATGCATTGGTAGGAAAGCGCAGCGGGTTAAATAGCGTCGGATTTTGGAGCATACCTACCAGCAATGCGGCTTCGGTTACGTTGAGGTCCCATGGCTCTTTGTCGAAATAAGTTTTGGAAGCGACTTTGATACCATAAGTGTTATTTCCAAAGGAAACCGTATTCAGGTACATCTGCATGATCTCCTGCTTGGTATATTTCCTTTCCAAAACCACTGCCAGCACCCATTCCTTGGTTTTCGCGATCACGATGCGCACCATCGGGATCTTACCCAACAACCCTTCATATTCTTCGGACCGGGTATTGAACAGGTTTTTAGCAACCTGCTGTGTAAGCGTGCTTCCGCCGCCGGAGCTCGAACTTCCGGAAACAACACCTTTAAAAACACGGGCAAGGCTTCGCGGATCGATACCTGAGTGATTTACAAAACGGGCATCCTCGGTAGCTATGAGCGCGTCGATCAGATTAGGGGAAATCTGCGCGATGTCGATAGGCGTCCTGTTCTCGAAAAAGTATTTCCCCAGCGACTTGCCATCTTCGCTGATCAGCTCCGATGCCAGTTCGCTCTTCGGGTTTTCGAGCGTTTTCAGGTCCGGCATGCCGCCGAACAACCACAAAAAGTTAAAGCTAACAGCGACAATATAGAATATGATCAGACCCAGTCCCAAGCCAACAAACCGCCAGAGACGGACAATGGTACGCCGATACTTTCCGGGTTGCAATTCAATCATAGATGTGGGGTGATAGGTTACTGGAAAAGGCAAATATACAATTTCAGCCTATTATCTTTTACCCATGGACAGGGAATTGAATTCCTGCATTTCTTTCAGACGCGGAAGGTAAATACTGGTGGGATAGAGCCGCATAAACTCGGTAATGGCCTGGCCGTAAGCTTCCTTACCCCTCACCTTGCCGATCAGAAAAACACGTAACAATGCGAACTTATCTTCCATGGAGCTGCCTTTGTAGGAAGGCAGGTTTTTCTCTATGTCTTCCAGCGCTTTGGTATAATTGCCATCCGCATAGAGCTTATAGGTAGCTTCATATTCCTTTGTAGCATTCCCGGATGTACCGCCGGTATCGGTGGATTTATTGACCAGGCGCGCATAAGTAGACGTCGGGTATTCGCTCAGCAGCTTTGATTTCCAGGATTCTTTCTGAGCGGTATTTTCCTCGTTACTCAGGAAAAGCAGGTAATAAATCTCGTCTTTGTATTGTGTTTTGGGATATTCAGACAGCACGCGTTCGAATGCCGCGATCGCGCGATTGGATTCTTTAAGGTCGAAGCGGTAAATCTTGCCCAGATTGTAAAGCGCGTCTTCTTTCTTCTTTTCAGACGCTGCAAATGCCGTATCGGACAGTGGGACATCCTTTTTGAGCAAAGCGTGGACCTGATCCCATTCTCCCGTGCCCTTTTTCAAGCTGGTATTCTCCTGCTGGGCCTGCGCAACGCCGGTACTATCGGTACCACCGGCCCCATTGTTGCCGGTAAGCGATCGCAGAGGGCGACTACTCCGCCGCCAGTCGTCTTCCAACGGCCGGTTACCCCAGGTCCTTTTAAAATCGATTTTACCTTTGCTGATCAGTGCCGGATCATACAATTCCCAGCGACGTTCTCCGCCAGTGACCAGTGGATTTCCTCCACCTTGCTGCAAACTCGCATTTTGTGCCGCAATTTGCGCTTTTCTCGCCTTCTCTTCCTCTTCCAGGCGCTTTTTCTCCCTTGCTTCGATGATCGCGTCGATCTTGTTGTCCAATGCCGCCGGATTCATTTTGGCCAGTCTTTGCAGGCTATCCTCCGTTGAAACGATTGTGTATTGTGTGACAAAATTGTCGAGCGCGCGTTTTCTGTCGGCTACGAGGCGGTACTCGGGCGCCTCCTGCGGGAGAATGGCCAATGCGCTGTCATAATAAGCTTTCGACATTTCGAAGTTCTCAAGCGATTCGTATTCGATACGCGCCAATTGCAGGTAAGTATAGGCTTTCCGCTGCATGTTGCCTTTGGAAGCCGCAGCCGCCTGTTGCAAATAGCTTACCGCTTCGGGGATCTGTTTTTTATGCTCGGCAAGCAGCCCCATCGTGAAGTATACGTGGTCTTTCAGGTCGTCATTTTTACGGTCGCGAAGCATTCTGTCGAAACCCACGTTGGTAAGGTCTCGCTCCGGGTTAAGTACCACCTCATTTTGCAACGAATTCATGCTTGAATAAAAGCCGAGGTCGTAATCGGGCTTATTCTTGTTTACGCTTTTATAATGCCTGTTGGCTAACGCATATTGCCCGAGCCGGTCGTACATCTGCGCGGCCGCGAAATGGATCCGGGCAGTTTCGATGGATTTTTTCAGAAGCGGAAATGTCTCTTCCAGGATGGCTACCGAAGTAAGGTACTCGCCGTTTTGCTGATGAAGATATGCCTTGGTAAGATAAAAATCACGCTGCGAGGCTTTATTCAACGGTTGTTGGCTGAGGTATTCGGCCACCCCCAATGCGTTGGAATAGTCCTTGTGCTCAATGTAAGCGCGCATAAGCAGGATCAGCGCGTTATTCTTGTCGTCATCGTCACGCCCGTTGGCATATACGTAACGCAGCGCTTCCAGGCCGTCGGCCCATTGCCCCAGGTATAACCGGGATTTACCCAAAAGAATGTAGCTATTGTCGATCCACTTGCTATTCTGGTGCTTTTCTGCCACGATCGAAGCCTTTTTGATCGCATCCTCCAATTTAGGTTTCACCGACTGCGCAAGGATAGAATCCATCGGAAGCAGTATGGGAAGCAGCTGGTTATAGTTTTCTTTGTAAGCCTTTCTCATCTCGAACTCCGCATCCGCCATATCCTGCTCGGCCATGAAATAGGCATTATAACGCGCCGCGACATTGTGAAAAGTGATCGCTGCGGGCCGTGAACTGTACTGCGAACAGGCAGCCACGACGATGATCATGACAAGTAGCGGTAATATGCGTCGGATATAGAAGGTAAAACGGTCGATCACGAAATTGACTTTATGGGATGTTCGTCTAAGTGCCAGGTTTGCAAACCTAAAACGGTAATTTCAATAAATGCGTATCGAAGATAATGCCATTTGCAAAATTTGAAGCAATTTTACCCCGATATTCTACCATTGCTTACAATCGAAACGGGGAACAGCTGAATTATGGGAGATCCGAGAAAGCCCGTGGACAAAGGCCAGTCAACGCGTTTCCTGAAATACTCAGGGATGGCGATGCAGATGCTGGGCACTATCCTGGCATTCACTTATGGTGGCTACAAGCTCGATGAGTGGCAGCAGAATAAGGTCCCGATATGGACGCTCGTGCTCTCGCTGGTTTCGATTGCCGCCTCCCTGTACCTTTTAATAAGAAGTTTTACCAAGCAATAACCTCTGCCTCCGGCGCCCCGGCATGCTACGTACCCTGATCGCAACCATTTTGCTCGGAATTGTATTTTTCCTTGCTCAAAGATTTCACGCGGATTCTTTCCTGCATCCTTATATATGGTACATTCTCGTATTCTTTTTCGGGCTCGCTTTTCTGGTCCATCGGCTGATGGAGTTCGGAATGCGGAACAAGCGTGAGAAATTTGTCACATTTTACATTTCCAGCATTGTTGCAAGGATCATTCTTAGCATCATTTTCATTGCCCTGTTTTTGTATAGGGGGCTAACTGATTCATTCCTATTCGTTATCAACTTTTTTGCACTCTATTTATTTTATACATGCTTTGAAATATATGGTTTGTATCGTAACTTGCGCCGCGATTGACAAAGCATAGTATTTCAAGCATTTATGTATACCCATCTGAGACGGTTTTTTACTATCGCCCTTATAGCGGCAACATGCGTTTTTAACCTCCCGGCCCGGGCCGACGAACCTACCCAGCACGAGGCAGGAAAGGTCGCCCAGGCGGTGAACGAGGAAGAGCATAAAATTGAACATAAGCTTGAAGAGCACGAAGCGAAGTTCAATATCGGTGATATGATCATGCACCACATCGCCGATTCCCACGAATGGGAGTTCTCACACGGTGTAGCCATTCCGCTGCCCGTTATTCTTTACTCGGAAGACCGTGGCATCGAGGTTTTCATGTCTTCCAAGTTCCACAACGAGCATCACGAATACAACGGCTATCACCTGGTACACGGTGATTCGGAGCAGATCGTGCCGGTTGACGAATCACGTAAAGTCTACGACTTCTCAATCACCAAGAACGTAGCTTCGATGCTTCTGAGCGCCCTGATATTGATCCTCGTTTTTACAAGCATTGCAAGCTGGTACAAAAACAGCAAAGGCAAAGCGCCAAAAGGCTTCAACTCGGCCATGGAGGTGATCATCCTTTTCATCCGCGACGAGGTTGTGAAACCAAACGTAGGACCGAAATACGAAAAGTACCTGCCTTACCTTCTGACGTTGTTCTTCTTTATTTTGATCAACAACATCATGGGTCTCCTTCCGGGATCGGCTAACCTTACCGGTAATATCGCGGTAACCATGACATTGGCGGTATTGACCTTCATCGTGGTTCACCTGAATGCAAACGGCAACTACTATAAACACCTTGTGAAACCGACCGGTGTTCCTGTACCGTTGTTGCTGATCATGATCCCTGTTGAAATCGTGGGTGTGTTCATGAAGCCATTCTCCCTGATGGTCCGGTTGTTCGCCAACATTACCGCAGGTCACATCATCCTGTTGAGCCTTTTCGGTCTGATCTTTATTTTCCAAAGCATCGTGATCGCCCCTGTAATCTCCCTGTTCGCATTGTTCCTGAACTTTATCGAGATCATGGTAGCTTTCATCCAGGCGTTCATCTTCACACTATTGTCGTCCATGTACATCGGAAGCGCTATTGAAGAGCATAGCCACGCCGATCACGGACATTGATTCTGAATCTCTTTTTTATTAATTATATTTTAAAACAAACACAATTATGTTGCTTCAAATTTTGCTTCAAGCTGCTGAACAAGGTGGTGCAGGTCTTGCAGTTTTCGGTGCTGCTATCGGCGCAGGTCTTGCTGCTATCGGTGCAGGTCTTGGTATTGGTAAAATCGGTGGTAGCGCTGTTGAAGGTATCGCCCGTCAACCAGAAGCTGCTGGTGCAATCCAAACTGCCATGCTGATCATCGCGGCCCTTATTGAAGCGGTAGCGCTTTTCGCAGCGGTTATCTGTCTGCTTATCTCTTTCAAGCTTTAATAGCTTCCGAAAGGGACTCGTTGCCCCGGCGCGCTAGGCCCGGATGCGGCGTAAAAACATTCTCGTGGGAGCATTAGGCTTCCACGAAATTTTAATAAGAAGAGAGCCGATTAAGATCATTCTTACACTCAAAAACTCATTTAACTATGTCATTGCTTACTCCAAACCCAGGCCTTATTTTCTGGATGCTTGTAGTATTTTTGCTGGTAGTTTTCATCCTGGCCAAATTTGCCTGGAAACCTATCCTGAAAGGCCTTAAAGATCGTGAAAACGAAATTCAGGGTGCTTTGGACCTTGCAGAAAAAACCCGTGCTGAAATGGCACAATTGAAGTCTGACAACGAAAAACTGATCGCAGAAGCCAACGCAATCCGCGACCAGATCCTTCGCGATGCAAAAGACGCTGCCGACAGAAACATCGCAGAGTCAAAAGAGAAAGCGGCGATCGAAGGACAAAAAATGATCGAAAGCGCACGCGAAACCATCCGTAACGAACAAGCTGTGGCGGTAAGTAAAATCAGGAAAGAAGTTGCTACGCTTTCATTGGAAATCGCTGAGAAAGTATTGCACCGTGAATTGGCTGACAAGTCAGCGCAGGAAAAACTGATCGCTGATCTTGCTTCATCTGCGCGTCTTAACTAATCAGCATTCTAAATTCAAATCCGATGTCAGTAAGTATTGTAGCTTCCAGATATGCAAAATCGCTGATCGAGCTGGCGAAAGAACAGAACGTTCTGGAAGCGGTTTATCAGGATATGCTGTTGTTCAAAGATACGGCAGACAAAAATCGCGGCCTGATGCTTGCATTGAAAAGCCCGGTGGTACGTCACGAGAAAAAATCAGGCATTTTGAACAGCCTCTTCAAAGAACGTGTAAACCCCGTTTCATTCGCGATATTCGATATTATCACTAAGAAGAACCGGGAAGCTATCCTCGATGAAATCGCGGTAGAATTCATTAATGCCTATAACGTTCACATGGGAATCGAAAAAGCGACGGTGGTAACCCCAACCCCGCTTACCGATGAACTTCGTAAACAATTCACCGATATTGTTGCTAACGCAACCGGAAAAACGGTACAGCTTGCCGAGAAAGTGGACAATGCACTCATTGGCGGATATGTGTTGACAGTTGGCGACCGCCAAATCGACGCTTCACTGCGCAGCCGTTTGAACGAGCTTAAATTACAGTTAGTAAACTGAAATTTTTATCTGCATAATTTGGAAGACCCGGCTGCTATGCGGCCGGGTCTTTTTTTATGCTAGACTTTCATCTTCACCACATTCTTGTAGCTTGTTTCGATAGCCTGTATCGGCGGTACTTTCGCCACGTCCTGCTCAACAAAGAAATGTGTCATCCCTGCGAGTTTGCGGTTATCGAAGATCTTCTTGAAATCGATAGAACCCGTTCCCACTTCTGCGAACGTGCCGTCTTTTTTGTCCATATCCTTCACGTGCCACAATGGGAAACGGCCCGGGTATTTCTTGAACAACGCAACAGGATCAAGGCCAGCTTTGGCTACCCAGTACAAATCCAGTTCCAGTTTCACGAGCTTAGGATCGGTTTTACCGGCAATAAGATCGTAAGGAATCTGTCCGTCTACTTTCTTGAATTCGAAATCGTGGTTGTGGTAGCCAAACTGCAAACCTGCTTTCTTAGCCACTTCCCCTGATTTATTGAACAGATCGACATACTTCTTATACTGATCAATCGTCTTGCGCTCCGACTCGGTCAGGTACGCGCAGTTCACATACTTCTGCCCTATTTCCGCCGCGTCGTCAACCGCCTTTTGCCAGCCGTTGCTCAATGTACCTTTCGCCGTTTTATTCTCCACACCGGCGCCATAATGGCCACTTACCGGGTTTAAGCCAAGATCACCCAGGATCTTCTTGAATTCCTTAGGTGTTTTCCCAAAGAATTTACCATCGGAATATCCAAACAATTCAACCTCCTTATAACCGATCGCCGCCACCTTTTTCAGCGTGCCCAGCAGGTCTTTGGATATTTCATTGCGAAGCGTGTACAGTTGCAAACCGATCGGTGAGGGAGCTTTAACATCCAGGTTCAGTTTCGAGAACATGGGCACAGCCAGGGCAAATGCGCTGGCTTTAAGGAACGATTTCCGGGAAATCTTTTCGTTGTAATCCATGGGTTTGTATGCAAAAAAGTAATAAATAAACTACGGGGTAATATCAACGGCGCCAGACGCCGAAAGCTTGCGTTTGGTATCCGCATCCAACTTCCAGTCCTGAGTGAAGTAACTATCGATCAGGAGATTGCCGGATGAATCTTTGAAGAAAATAACGTCTTTGAATTCTGATAGCTTGCGATGCATGACCGGCACGAATGGGAAACCTTCGTCTTTCATTCCCGCCCACCAGGGCAAGCCCGAACTGACAGCCACATAACGTCCTTCGACCGGAACAACATAGAATAGCCCGTGTGCAGAATCGCCTTTCTTCAAATGTAACGGAAGCTGAGCGGCATGCTTCGCGATCAGTGCATTGGTTTCCTTTGTACCAAATAATATAAGGTTGGAACTTTCAATGTCGCTCGGTCGCACCTCCTTGTCCGCCAGCACCCGCGGGAAGAACATCACCCGCCCCAAAAATTCGCCCCGGTATTGCGACCAGCTTGCTGCTTGGGTAGCAATGTCGACGCGCTTTTTGAGCTCCTCGGGCGAAGGGTTATCGGCAGTGCCATACACATACACGTGACGCGATGAAAATGCCGCATAAATCGGGCCTTCCGCACCCTTTTGCTTGCCGGTATAGACAGACATAATAGTAGCTGCCTCGACATTCCATTTGCCGGCAGGCTCCCTGAATAATGTCAGCAGGCTATCCGTTTTCGCATTCACAGTAGAGCCGTCGATTTTGAGTGCCAAAGCAACACCTGGCTTGAATTTGGGATGACCTTTTAGGTTAAGCGTAAACTTTTCGAGGTTTTTAGTCGTGATCTCCAATGCATTCTCTTTGATAAACTTCGCATCAATTTCTGCAAGCTTACCGTAAGCAAACCTGTTGAACTGTACCCAGAATGCCTTATCGTATTCATACTGCTTGGTTACGAAGCGCACGCGGTCGGGATGCGGATTCCGTTTGTAATCATCGAACCATTGGAAAATGTATTCATTGTCGTAAGCGTTCACCCAGCTGTCGTGCTTCACATCCACAAACTCCTTGTAACTAACTTCCGCTCCCAGTTCCTGTAAATGGCTCACCCATTTTTGGGTCCAGGCTACCGGTACGACCGGATCGGCATCTCCGTGAAAAAAATGAACGGGAAAGTTTGTCGCATTAGGCGCGAGATCGAACGTACCCGCCGGCGGCGCAGGGCACACGGGTGCAATAGCCGCCCATATGTCCGGCCGCGTGAGGCCTATCCAAAGTGTACCTCCCCCGCCCATTGACAGTCCTGTCAGGAATGTCCGGTCCTCATCAATTTTAAAGCGTTTTTTGACATCGGCCAACACATCATAAACGTCCTGCTCCGGAATGCCTTGGTAACCGGCCGTTCCACGCGCGTAAGGTGACGCCACGATGTAGCCAACATTCTCCCATTTCGGGAAGTACCGGGTGGCTTCCACGTCGGTTTCCCCTTCCGCGTTGCTTTTACCAAACACCCTGCGCAATGCAAGCCGGTGATTGGAGCCGGCCCCGTGGAGCATGATCACAAGCGGGTATGTTTTGTTTTCGTCGAAATTCTCCGGAAGGTAGAGGCCGTAGGGCTGCTCGGTATCGTCGGCGTCGGAGAAAAAAGTGAGGACCTGAGGGCCTGAGGGTAGTTTTTGTGCAAACACGTTGGTATTACTTGCTGCAAGACTGAGCGTTATGCCCAGTAATGCACTTTTCCAGTTAGGTCCCATTAGCTATACGAATTTTCGATGGCTAAATATAACAAAAAAAGGCAGGTCTTCCGACCTGCCTTCAAGCTACTTAGTGCTTTCAGAACGATGCAAAATCTAGTTTGCGAGTTCTTCTTCTTTTTTGCGAACACTGATAACGAGTTGTTCACTCTTTTCTTCATGATCGGCAACCAACACATCGCCTTCGCGCAGGTCGCCTTTCAGTATTTCTTCTGCGACGGGATCTTCCAGATATTTTTGGATCGCCCGGTTCAAAGGACGCGCTCCGTACTGTGGATCGTAACCTTTTTCGGACAAGAAATCCTTCGCAGCGATTGTCAATTCAATTTCGTATCCAAGACCTTTCACACGGCTAAACAATTTGCCCAGTGAAATATCGATAATGCGGTGCAGATCTTCGCGTTGCAGCGAGTTGAACACAATCACATCGTCGAGACGGTTGAGGAACTCAGGCGAGAATGCTTTCCGCAATGCGCTCTGGATGGTTCCTTTCATAATGTCGTCCTGGTTCTCGGATCTTGCTTTCGTAGAGAAACCGATTCCGGTTCCGAAATCCTTCAAGTCACGCGCTCCGATGTTCGAAGTCATGATAATGATGGTATTTCTGAAATCGACTCTTCTTCCCAAACCATCCGTCAAAATACCGTCGTCGAGTACTTGCAACAGGATATTGAACACATCCGGGTGCGCTTTTTCGATCTCGTCAAGCAGTACAACACTGTATGGCTTGCGGCGGATTTTTTCGGTCAACTGGCCACCTTCCTCGTAGCCCACATATCCCGGAGGAGCTCCAACCAGACGCGATACGCTGAATTTCTCCATGTATTCGCTCATATCGATACGCACCAGCGAGTCGTCTTTATCGAACAGGTAGGTCGACAATACCTTTGCAAGCTCTGTTTTACCTACACCGGTTGGTCCAAGGAAAATGAATGAACCGATTGGTTTCTTAGGATCTTTCAAACCTACACGGGTTCTCTGAATCGCTTTTACTAGTTTCTCAATCGGCGGATCCTGACCGATAACCTTCGCTTTCAGCTCGTCGGCCATGTTCAGCAATTTCTTGCCTTCGTCCATTGACACGTTGGTTACCGGAATACCGGTCATCATCGCTACTACCTCGGCCACATTGTGTTCGGTAACTGTATAGCGTTTCTGCTTGGTTTCCTCTTCCCATGCCAGCTTAGCTCTTTCGAGTTGATCGATCAGCTTTTTCTCACGATCTCTCAATTGGGCAGCCTCCTCGTATTTCTGGCTCTTTACCACCCGGTTTTTCTCCTGTTTGATGTTCTCGATCTGTTCTTCGAGCACCAGGATATCCTCCGGAACGGTAATGTTGCTGATATGGACACGTGCACCTACTTCATCGAGTACGTCGATGGCCTTATCAGGCAGGAAGCGGTCCGTGATATATCTTTCAGAAAGTTTCACCGCCGTGCTGATCGCCTCAGGTGTATAGTTTACATGGTGGTGATCTTCATATTTGTCCTTGATATTGGTCAGGATCTGGATCGTTTCTTCAATTGAAGTAGCGTCCACCATCACCATCTGGAAACGACGGGCCAATGCGCCGTCTTTTTCAATGTACTGGCGGTATTCGTCCAGCGTGGTAGCTCCGATACATTGAATTTCTCCGCGTGACAATGCCGGCTTGAACATGTTCGAAGCGTCCAGCGAGCCCGAAGCACCACCCGCACCCACGATCGTGTGCAGCTCGTCGATAAACAGGATCACATCCGGTGACTTTTCCAGCTCGTTCATGACGGCCTTCATTCTTTCTTCAAACTGGCCGCGGTATTTGGTACCTGCTACCAGCGAAGCCAGATCCAGCGTCACAACACGCTTGCCGAAAAGCACGCGGGATACTTTTTTCTGAACGATCCGCAATGCAAGACCTTCCGCGATGGCTGTTTTACCAACGCCCGGCTCACCGATCAGGATCGGGTTATTCTTTTTACGGCGGCTGAGGATCTGCGCAACACGTTCGATCTCTTTCTCACGTCCAACGATCGGGTCTAGCTTGCCAACTTCCGCCATTTTGGTTAAATCCCTCCCAAAGTTATCCAGGACAGGTGTACGGGATTTTTCAGCACCTTTGGATTCTTTACCGGAAGAAGAGCCACTTCCACCTCCAAACATTCCGCCTCTGGCTTCATCATCCCCGTCTTCGGTCTCCGGCCCCATATGAGGTCTGGATCCGGATGATTGATATTCTAACATTTCCTTGATGACTTCGTAGTTAACATTGAACTTGTGCAATATCTGGGTCCCTACATTGTCCTCGTCACGCAATATCGAAAGAAGCAAATGCTCGGTGCCGATGAGCGTGCTTTTGAAAATCTTGGCTTCCAGATATGTAATCTTCAATACCTTCTCCGACTGCCTTGTCAGAGGGATATTTTGTAAATTTTTTACGTTGTTTGTGGCTGCACCTTTAGTTGCCTGCTCGATCGTCTGGCGGACATCGTCCAGCGACACACCAAGTTTTTTCAGCAACCCTATGGCTACACCATCACCCTCACGGATCATTCCTAATAACAAGTGTTCTGCACCAATGTAATCGTGACCCAGGCGGAGGGCTTCTTCCCGGCTCATTGAGATTACCTCTTTCACTCTATTCGAAAATTTTGCTTCCATTGTGTAGCAATAAAAAGTGTTTATGTATTCTAAACGCTACTTGATCCCCGTTTGTTCAAAATAGCTTTATTGAGACTTACAGGATCTTAACAAAACACTTTTTGCTTCCGGCCCCATATTAAACAGTAAATCAACAATACTTAAATTCCCCACAAAATCATTCCCGAAGGTCTGGTAATAAGGCGCAGGGCTGTAATATTTATGCAAATTCGGCTGTTTTCTGTTGTTTATGAGTGAAATATCGTTTACTACGTGTTTTTCAGCGATTATTTCACCTGACAAATTGTACCGAATGTCCTTTTTTATACCAGTCAATCTAAGACAAATTGTCAACAATTCATAGTTCAAATCGACGAGGTATGCCAGCTTCTTTTCGTAAACGCGCATGAATTCATGGACGTAATACTCGTAAAACGGGGACTTTCCGTAGGCTGACTGCAGGCAACCCAGATGGCGTCTCGTCCAATCCTGGTTATAGTCGATCAAAATATCTTTCGTGGAGCTCGCTGCCTCATATCCTTTTACCGGGATCGTCAGCGTATCTATTTTATTGGTAGTGAGTACATTGCAGCGATTTCTGTAAGTCTGCTTCACATACCTCTCCTCAATATCGATGTAGACCCGGTCGTACTTTAATATACAGGTAAAATACTCTAAACAAGGCAGATACTGCAATTCAATCCGTACTTCCGTGGACTGATCCTCTTTAATCAAAAATTCTGACACTATCAAATATGGTAAAGGCTTATGATATTATCAAAAAATTTATAATAATTATTTTGCACAGTCAACAATGTTCAACAGCAACTTAAATCATTACAATTTTTGATCTCAAAGGAAGATACTTACATCGCCCAGGCCTTCCCGGATGATCTCGAAATCATCGCCATCCGCCTTCACAATCGTTGACGCGACGTTGCCTCCGTACCCCCCGTCAACGACCATATCGACTTGGTGCTGAAACTTCTCGAATATCAGTTCGGGGTCGGTTGAATACTCGATGATCTCGTCGTCGTCCCGGATGGAAGTCGTCACGATCGGGTTCCCAAGATCTTTTACGATCAAACGGGGAATAAGGTTGTCTGGCACCCTGATTCCAACCGTCTTTTTATTCGTATTCAACAGCTTGGGCACATTGCTCGTGGCCTCCAGAATGAACGTGTACGGTCCTGGAAGCACCCTTTTCATCGTTTTAAAAGCAGTATTCCCCACTTTCGCAAAGTCGGAAATGTGACTCAGGTCGTAGCAAATAAATGAAAAGTCATTTTTCTGAGGTTTAACACCTTTGATACGCGCTATTTTCTCGACCGCACGTGTGTTATAAATATCGCAGCCAAGACCGTACACGGTATCGGTCGGGTAAATCACCAGACCACCATTTCTCAGACAATCTACGACCTGACGGATTCGGCGCTCGTCAGGATTTTGAGGATAAATTTTAACAAACTCAGCAGGCATAAGGGAATTTTACTTTTTGAGTTAACAAAATCAAAATGCAAATCCTTCCTGCGGCGTCATTTTTTTTAAGTTTTCGATGTAGAACCTGTAAGCGAAATTCACCGGCAAATGCAGCCTGCACATCAGTACGATCAGCTCAGTCTGCAAGCCGGGATTCTCGATATAGTTCAATAACCGGCGAAACCGCACGGCCAATTCGAACTCCTGTGCGTACAGACATTTTCGAATAAATGTACGTATGCGCGCCGCCAAAAGATCGAACTCTTTCTGATCGCGGTTGAGATCATAAGCCTTGTTGCAAACCGCGTAATAGGATTGCAACATTCCGCTCCCCTTTTTGTAAACGCCCGTCGAAAGAGAAGTTTTGAGCACGCGCTTTTTGGTGAGGATTTCGTCGAGGTAGAAGTATTTGAAACGGACCGAAGACCGGACCCAGAAATCGAAATCTTCGAAGGCGAGGGTTTCGTCGTAGCCGCCCAACTGCTGTAATACGTTTGTCCGCATCATCATCGTAGGTGTGCAAATGAAATACCGTTCGAGGATATTTTTGTAAACATCTCCTGAAGGTACCGGGCAGGTTGCTTTTCCGATACTATCGGTCCCATAGTGATTATGCAGCAGTTGGCCGGCTTTTCCGATGTAACGCGCATTTGTAAATACGACGGCGTAGCTCTCTGAAAGCCCTTCGAATGCTTCTACTTGTTTTTCGATCCGGTCGGCGATCATCACGTCGTCGCCCGAAAGATCGATCACGTACTTGCCCTGGGCGATCGAAAGCCCCTGGTTAAATGCGCGGCAGAGGCCTACGTTGTGGCGATTGCGGATTACCTGAAAGGCGGGCGCCTTCCCTTTAAAACTCTCGATGACACCCAACGTGTTATCCTTACTCGCATTGTCGACAACGATCAGCTGGATGTATGGGTAAGTCTGGTAAAAAACGGAAGTCAACGCTTCCTCAATGTACTTTTCCTGATTATATGCCGTCAGGATAACTGTAACGAGTGGTTTTTCTAAGTTTGTCATGTCGTGCTCTCCATGCGGTCCCTTCAATTACGGTGGTGGATTCGGAGGGGAATAAGGGCACCGCAGCACAAAATTACCAACAACAAACGGGAGATGCCGATAATGTTATTATCCGGCAAATCACCGCTTTACCGCGCGCCTGGAAGTTGCATGGCTACGCGCCCGGGTGATGCTTGCATTGATTTCAAAACCCAGAATAATTACAAATGCAAGCAGATAAATCCAGATCATCAGCGCAATCATCGTGCCGATCGAGCCGTAGAGTTTGTTATAGGAACTGAAACGCGACAAATAGAATGAAAACCCGTAAGTAGCCGCGAGAATAAGAACGGAAGCGATCACCGAGCCGGCATTCACGAACGAGAATTGCCGCCCGTGCGAGGGACCGAAGCGGTAGATAATGGAAATCGTCAGCATCAGCGAGCCAAAGCTGATCAGGTAACGGGTGACGTTCAGCAGAGCAATCAGCCAGTTGTCGCGGATAATGTGCCAATCGCCGACGATATTCATCACGGCGTCACCCACGATCAGCAAAACCACCGAAAGCAAAAGCACCGCGATCAGCAGCAACGTCAGCAACATCGCAGTACCCCGGATCGCCAGGAACCCACGGGTCTCCGTGTCGTCATACACCATATCGAAAGCCCTCATAAGCGACATCATCCCATTCGTGGAAGCGATCATCGCGAAAATAAAACCGAGCGAAAGCACGCCTGAACGCGGACGACTCACTATATCCAGGATCGTCTGGTCGGTCGCCTCAAAAGTCCCGCGCGGCATATTATCACGGAGCATTCCGAGGATCAGCTGGTCCAGATTTTCAATCGGGATATAAGGAATGAGGGTAAAAAGGAAAATTATCCCCGGAAACGCAGCCAGTGTCAGGCTGTAAGCTACTGCCGACGCCCGCTGGTCGATCTCGTATTTCTCATTACTGTGAACCAGATTCAGAATGATATCATATAGCGATACCGTTCCCCGGAACAGCATTGTTTGCTGCAACCAGATGATAATGCGCTTGATTTGGCGGTTTCTCAACAGTTTTTCAAGCATAGCCGGCTGCCTATTATCCCTTGGATTCAAAATAGGGTTTCAGTTTTTCCAGCAGCTTATCGGGCGCCGGGCATAATTTGCCCGTATCCTTTCGCTGGAAAACAAGAGTAGTGTCGCCGGTATTGAGCAAAACGCGTTCCTGGTTGCGGATTTCGTAGACAAACCGGATACGCACTCCGGGCAGCTCCTCGATTTTAACCAGAATATTCAGCTCGTCGTCGTACCGGGCGGGTTTCAGGTATTTGAAATGGCTTTCATAAACCGGCATCATCACACCCTGGTCTTCCATGGCTTTGTAATGAAAATCCAGGCTACGCAAGGCCTCTACCCTGCCGATTTCATAATACCGCGCATAATTTCCATAATACACATATCCCATTTGGTCGGTATCTGCATACCGCACCCTGATTCCCTTAACTTCGTGAACAAACATCCTTACTTCATGATTTTCAACCGGTTCAACTCTGCCTGGTAAAGGCGCGCATTGTTGAGGTGGTCGGTATAGTTGGTGGCAAAAGCGTGGTAGTTGGAAAGGTCCGCTTTGGCGCACATATAAATATAATCGTGCTTTTCGTAGTTCAACACCGCATCCAGCGAGTTAAAATCCGCCACACGGATCGGGCCGGGAGGCAAACCCGTATTAACATAAGTATTATAAGGCGATTTGATTAGCAACATCTGGTTCAGGATACGTTTGATGCCGAAATCACCCAATGCGAATTTAATGGTCGGGTCAGCTTGCAAGGGCATATTCGCGTGGAGGCGGTTGATGTACAAACCAGCCACGCGAGGGCGTTCATCTACCTTTTTGGCTTGCTCCTCTTCTACAATGGAAGCCAGAATCGAAACCTGAACAGGTGTCAAACCGATTTCCTTTGCCTTGGCGACTTTCTCATCGGACCAATATTTCTTGTACTCGCTGTGCATGCGGTCCAGAAACTTCTCGGTGCCTGTGGTCCAGTAAATTTCGTAGGTATTAGGCAGGAACATCGATACGATGGTTGCCGTATCGAGTCCGTATTTATTGCAAACGGCAGGGTCGTTCAATGCTTTGCGGAATTGGTCTTCCCCGAATTCGAAGCGGGCGCCAATTCGTTTGATAAGATCTTCCTTCAAACGGATATTATTGAATGTCAGCTTCACGGCATCCTGGCTGCCCGACGACAGTTTTTTGATCACCTCGTAGTTGTTACTTTCGGGCTTGATCACATAGCGCCCAGGTTTCACTTTTTCCGTGTACTTTAAAAATTTAGCCAGAAACTGGAACGAGATATGGTCGTTGATGACCTCATATCTGTTCAATGAATCCAACACTGTTTTATAGGTTGCATTTTCGGGCACGAGCAACACGAAGCTCGATTTTTTGTCTACCTGCAAATTCGGCGTCCGAAAGATCTGCCAGAAGTAGAAGGAGAATGTGGTGGCGAGGATCGCGATGGTAACGAACAATCCTACTTTAAAGTTACGAGACATATTATTGGGCTCTCGGCTTCCGGCGATCGGCCGTCGGCTGTTTCTGTTTTTTTTTGTTACAAATTGATTTCAAATGGTATGCCGAAACGCTTCGCCAATTCGTCGAGTGACAAAACTACCGGTTCGAGCAGCTTGATACCCTTCACGCTGCGCTCCGCTTCCATTTCTCTTTCAGGATCGCCTGGGATCAGCACCTTTTCGCCGTCCACGGCCCGCGCGTGCCGGAACGCGCCGATCCATTTGTCCATATCTGCCTTAAATTCATCGGCTGGCCGAAAACCATCCACGCGCATTGCACCCAGGAAATGCCCGGTACCAAGCCCTACACTCTGCTGTACGCCCATAAAACCTGCGGTAGCGAACGGCGGCACCCACGGACCAAAGTTAGCGCCGGAAAGCACTCCGGAAAATATGTCGACGATGGCGCCAAGACCGTATCCCTTATGACTGCCATGCTCGCGGTCGGACCCGAGGGGCAGCAAGCCACCCCCGCTTTTCACTGCATTAGAATCCGTCGTAGGGTTACCGTCTGCATCCTGTGCCCATCCGAGTGGCGCAGGAAGGCCTTTTCTTTGTAGTATTTCAAACTTGCCGTATGCCACGGCTGTCGATGCAAAATCTGCCACAAAGGCAGGCTCTGTCAATGCGGGCACTGCAACGGCAATCGGGTTTGTACCTAATAATTTATCCAGCGAAAACGTGGGCGTAACCAGCGGGGCCGCATTGGTCATCGTCCAGCCGATCATATCCTTTTGCAATGCAAGCATCGCATGGTAGCCGGCAATACCAAAGTGGTTTGAATTCCTGACAGACACCCAGCCCGAACCAACTTTCTCCGCCTTTTCCATCGCAATCTCCATCGCCTTCGGTGCTACTACCAACCCCAATCCACGGTCGCCATCGACAACGGCAGTGCTGGGAGTTTCATAGGCAATGGTAACATTCGGTTTCGGGTTCAAACGGCCGTGATCGTACAGCCTTACATAACCAGCCAGTCGGGCAATGCCATGAGAATCCACACCACGCAAATCCGCGCTGACCAACACTTCGGAAGCAAGCCGGGCCTCTTCCGGAGAACATCCTATCGCCAGAAAAACTTCTTCGGTAAAATGTTTTAAATAACTGGCCTGATACATATACGTCAAATGAGTCAACTTCTTGTTAATTTTGCCGGTACCGCCAACCAGCGCGCCCTGCGTGCCGCAACTAGCCGTCCGCAACTAGCCGTCCGCGCCCGGCGTGCAAATATGGAAATTAAAAACTCATTCCTCAAACGCATCATCAGCTACTTCATCCGGGGACTCGTGCTGGTGGCGCCGCTCTATGCGACCCTGCTTATTATCTGGACGGGCATCGAATACCTCGACAATATCCTCCCCATTGAAGTAAATATTTCCGATCAGCAAACACTTTATCTTCCCGGCCTTGGTGTGCTGATCATCGTTTTCGGCATTATCCTGCTCGGCTTCTTTTTCTCGACGATCGTTCCGCAATCGTTTTTCAAGTTCACCGAAAGCATTATGCGCCGCCTTCCGCTGGTGAGTTTGATATACTACTCGATCAAAGACCTTATTCTGGCGTTTGTCGGAGATAAAAAGAAATTCAACCAACCGGTATTGGTCACGATGTACAAGGAGACCAACATCAAAAAAATAGGCTTCATTACCCAAACCGACCTGAGCCATCTCAAAATCGCCGACCATGTAGCAGTGTACATGCCACTCTCCTACTCGCTCTCCGGTGAGCTTTTCATTGTTCCCGCAGAGCATGTGACGCCGGTCGACGCGAAGGCCACCGATGTGATGAAGATGCTTGTATCCGGTGGTGTCTCCGTGAAGGTTTCGAAGGAAGAAACCGCTGAGGAAGACTAGTTTAACCCGTTTTTAATGCGCAACAATGCAACAGTAGTGCCCGTTTAAGAGAATGATTCCCTATATTTGATCCATTCTTTTAGTACTTATGAGACTACTCCTTTCCATTGTCGTTTTGCTGTTCCTGGGGAATATCAAAGCATGGTCGCAAGACCATTATGATCCCAAAAAGACCCTTTCCAGTGAAGAACTCTTTCTGAAACAGGGCAGCAGCAGTCGGGTGATCGCCACGCCGGGGCAGAAATATCTGGTGCTCGACGCTTCCCCCTTCATCGGCGGCTTTCACAGATACCGGTTCTTTCCAGGTGACAATATCAGGTTTCGGATGAAGAATGAAACGATCCGTTTCAACGAGACGATCGCTGCGGTGGACGATTCTTCCTTCACGATCGGAGTCATGAACGAAGCGGTCGGCCGGGTGGATTACCAGAGAATATTATTGGAAGACATTCGCCTCATGAAGGTTTCCAGAAGGATTCCATTCATTTCGCAGGCAGCCCCATTGCTTCCGCTGGCCGGTTTGATCTTTATCGGGGCCGATTTCTTCAATAAGGGCGTCGACAATAAACGCTACACGACAGACACTTCCACGCTCGTCATAGGCGGTTCCCTTATGGCTGCGGGGTATATTTGCTATAAATTCACATTCGCTTCCCTGAAAATCAATTCCAGGAATAAACTGAAAGTGCTCGAAACCTATTAATTGCAGAAACACCATACTCAAAAGTGAAATCCATTCTCGTTCATCCCCCCCAACACCCCATACGTGCAGAAATACAGCTTGCCGCATCCAAAAGTGAATGTAACCGCGCGCTGATCATCAATGCGCTCACCGGCTTCCAGTCGGAGCTGACGAACATTTCCGAAGCCCGCGACTCACAAACCATGCTCCGCCTGCTCAATTCAAATGATCCGGTTGCGGACGTGATCGATGCCGGTACTACCATGCGATTTCTGACAGCCTATTTCGCGGTGACCAACCAGAAAAAAACCATGACCGGCACGCCTCGCATGTGTGAGCGCCCGATCGGGATCCTGGTCGACGCACTGCGTAAGCTCGGGGCGGATATTACCTACGAAAAAGTGGAAGGCTACCCGCCGCTCCAACTGAATGGATTCAATTATTCTGGGAACAATGAGCTGACTATGCGCGGCGATGTGAGCAGCCAGTATATTTCTGCATTGCTGATGATCGCCCCACAGCTTCCGAGCGGTTTGAAGATCAGACTCGAAGGCGAAGTAGGTTCACGTCCTTACATTGAAATGACGCTGAACCAGATGGCGCATTTCGGCATCGAATACGTCGCCGACTGGCAGCACAATACTTTAACCATCCCGCCATTTAAATACCAGCCCAAACCTTATGCGATAGAATCCGACTGGTCGGGTGCCAGCTACTGGTACAGCATCGTGGCATTGGCGGCCGATGCGGAAGTGGAGTTGTTGGGATTGAAGAAAAACTCGCTGCAAGGCGACAGCGCCATTGTCGACATTATGCGCCACCTCGGCGTGGAAAGCGTATTCACCGATCGCGGCGTGCTTTTGACCAAAATTGCTCCGAAAGCATCGCTCGGCTGGGATTTCACCAACTGCCCTGATCTGGCGCAAACCGTGGCCGTTATCTGCGCGATCAAGAAGATCCGTCTTTCGCTGACCGGCGTAGAAAGCCTTAAAATCAAAGAAACCGACCGGATTTTCGCATTGCAGCAAGAACTTAAAAAGCTGGGCGCAGAGCTGAAAGAAGTCGAAAAAGACCATTTATACGAAGTAACGACCCTTACCGACATCCCTACCGATCCGGTGCCTTCCATTCATACCTACGACGATCACCGTATGGCGATGGCCTTTGCGCCCGTAGGAATGGTAAGCCCGATCCTGATCGAAGAGCCGGGCGTGGTCGTGAAATCCTATCCCGGTTACTGGAACGATCTCGCGAAGGTTACCACCTGGGAGGAAGTTTAAAATATTCATCATTTCGGAATTGTTTATGGAAACTGTCTGGTCTTTCCTGGCATCGGTGCCTGTTTGGCTTTACGTTATTGTGGCCATCGCCATCATCATCGCCCTCAGGGACATTTTGCAGCGAAAGCACACCATTCAGCATAACTTTCCGCTGGTAGGGCATTTCCGGTACATGATCGAGACGATCGGGCCGGAATTGCGCCAGTACATTGTAGCCAACAACCGGGAGGAGCTGCCGTTCAACCGCCGGCAGCGCTCCTGGATTTACGCTTCTTCCAAAAAGGAGAACAACTACCAAGGCTTCGGCACCGACCAGAATATGCAGGAAGCAGGCTATGTGTTTATCAAACCAGCTATGTTGCCCTACCGGGTGGACTCGACGCACAGCCATCACGTTAAAAACGGCAACGACCCGCATCATTATACCATTCCGAGCGCCAAAGTCATCGGCGCGCACCACGGTCGCAAGCGTCCGTACCGCCCCCGCTCGGTCGTAAATGTGAGCGCGATGAGCTACGGGTCATTGTCCGCCCGAGCGATCGAGTCTTTGAACAAGGGTTCTTTCAAATTCGGTAACTACCATAATACCGGCGAAGGCGGCCTTTCACCTTACCACAAATATGGCGCGGATGTGGTTTTTAATATGGGTACGTCCTATTTCGGCGTGCGCGATGAGGACGGAAACTTCGTGATGGAGAAGCTGGTGAAGCTGACACAGAACAATCCGACCGTGCGCATGATCGAGCTGAAATTGTCGCAAGGTGCAAAACCGGGCAAGGGCGGTGTGCTGCCAGCAAGCAAAATCACGGCGGAAATCGCTGAAATTCGCGGAGTACCTATTGGAAAGGACGTTGTTTCCCCCCCTTATCACAGCGCATTTTCGGATGTACGCGGGATGGTCGATTTTATTGAAAAAATGGCTGCCGCGACCGGTCTCCCGGTGGGCATAAAATCCGCAGTGGGTAAAACGGAAATGTGGGAAGAGCTGGCCGACCTGATGGTCGAAACCGGCAAAGGGCCGGATTTCATTACCATCGATGGCGGGGAAGGTGGTACGGGTGCTGCACCTCCCTCATTTGCGGACCACGTTTCGCTGCCGCTCGTTTTTGCATTTAGTACAGTTTACAAAATATTCCAGAAACATAACCTCAACGACAAGATCACATTTATTGCTTCCGGTAAGCTCGGGCTACCCGCGCAGGCTGTGATGGCATTTGCGATGGGCGCGGATATCATCAATGTAGCCCGGGAAGCTATGCTTTCGATCGGCTGCATTCAGGCACAGACCTGCCACACCAACCGGTGCCCTACCGGCATTGCTACCAATAACAAATGGCTGGAATCAGGCATCGACCCCGCATTGAAGAGCGAGCGGTTCAACAACTACATGAAGACGCTGGCGAAGGAAATCATCGAAATCACCCACGCATCCGGTTACGAGCACCCCTGCCAGTTCGGAATGGCGGATATCGATATTTCAATGGGAGATAACAACAAGACCATTACATTGGCGGACAATTATGGTTATCTCAAAACTGTCGTGCCATTTCCCGGCATCAACGCTCTGTTCGAATGCGATCACCTGGGCGGCCGTGACATACCGGGTGAAAAAGTAGCCTAGCCACAGGATAACCTCCACACTTTTGCCTTTGGAAAAGTATATGGAAAAAGAAGCGATGAACGTTGCTTCAAAAAAACACGTCCATGAAAAAAACTTTACTGCTTACAGCATTTACATTACTTCTTGCGCAAGCCGCTGCGTCCGCGCAGAGCAACCCGAGGTACCTGGTTCTGTTTAAAGACAAAACGAACAGCACCTATTCGGTCGACAAACCAACCGAGTTTCTCTCGCAAAGGGCCGTCGACCGCCGGAAAAAACAGAATATCCCTGTTACAGAAAATGACTTGCCGGTCAATGCCGGCTACCTGTTCGCCATCCGCCAGCTCGGCGCGAAAGTCATCTATCCCACCCGCTGGTTCAATGGCGCATTAGTGGAAGCTTCCGCTGCCCAACTGGCCGAAATCAAGAAAATGCCGTTTTACAAGGGCATCGAACTGAACCTGCCGGTTGCCAATATCACGTCCAAATCCCCCGGCATTGCCCGCACGGCCGCCACGCATCAAAAACTAGGCACCACGGCAGACATTGATTACGGCAAAATGAATAATCAGCTGGCATTAATGGACGTGGCCGACCTGCATAAAAAAGGCTACCAGGGTGAAAATATGCTCATTGCCATTCTCGACAACGGTTTTGCCAAAGGCGATGAAGTAGCCTATTTCAAACAAGTCCGCGACGAGAAACGTATCGTCGACACCCACGATTTCGTCGCCCGCGACGGCAATATCTACAACGATGGCTTCCATGGCCTGAACGTAATGTCTACGATTGCCGCTTATCTGCCGGGAACTTTGGTCGGCTCCGCATTCAAGGCCTCATTTGCATTATATGTTACTGAAAACAACTCCGGCGAATCTCCCTACGAGGAAATTACCTGGCTTATGGGTGCCGAACGTGCCGACAGCCTCGGTGCGGACGTAATCAACTCCTCGCTCGGGTACACCACTTTCGATGATGAGTTCGATACGCCTGCATACAACCACACCTACAAAGACATGGATGGCAAGACGACCATCGTGAGCCGCGCCGCGCGCTACGCTACACGCAAGGGCATTCTGGTCGTGAATTCGGCGGGTAACGACGGAAGTAACAGCTGGCATTACATCGGCGCCCCCGCCGATGTGGATTCGGTACTGACCGTGGGCGCGACCAACTACGATCGCAGCTATGCATCATTAAGCTCGACGGGACCTAATTCCGCAGGCGTCCGGAAACCGGATGTTTCGGCTGTGGGCGCGGGAGCCATCATTGGTGACTTAGTCGGCGGTGCTTCCAGCGGCTATGGCACTTCATTTTCCGCTCCGCAAATCGCCGGTGTTGCCGCCATTCTCTGGCAGGCGTTTCCAAACCTGACGGCACAGCAGGTTATTTATGTATTGAAGAAATCGGCGCACCTGGCTGCAACGCCCGACAATTTACTGGGCAACGGCGTTCCAAACCTGATTAAGGCCCAGGAGATCGCCCAAAACGAATTTTCTCCGCTGGGTACCGAAAGGGAACTGCTGAGTGCCGTCATTCTCTCTCCCAATCCGGCACTGGATCAGGTGACATTATCGATACCGCAAACGCTGATCGGCAAAATGGCGGATGTAAGCCTCTATGCGGCGAGCGGCGCCAGTTTGGATTCAGCAACCACCCGCCTTCATTCCAAACACACTATCGCAACCGGCCAGCTTGCATCGGGCCTTTATCTGGTCCGCCTTAAAGTCGATAACCAGGAAAGGACATTGAAATTTATAAAGCGGTAGTTTTTCTGACCATCCGCATAATTGACTCAGAGTCATTGGAATCCCCGACCTTCGAAACAGGTACCCATTGCACATCTTTGGATTCACTGTTCAATACAATCTCCTGCCCCTCGGCTGCTTTGAATGCAAAGCGGATGTCGTAATGGTAATGCTCGGGTATGTCTTTGTTGGCGGGAATTAAATGCACGTCCACGTCGAAAATGCCGTCTTTCAATGCTTGCAGATCGGTTATACCCGTTTCTTCCATTACCTCTTTCATGGCGACTTCTTTCACATCCGGGTCGCCATCGCAGTGCCCCCCGGGCTGGAACCAGCGGTCAAGCTTGCGGTGGTGCATGAGCAGTACCGAATCTTTTCCGGGCGAAAGCACCCAGCCCGATGCGGTAATATGGCCTTTCAGCAGGCTCCTTTCGAAACAATCGGGATGTTGTTTTACAAAATCGACGGTATCATTGTGCATTTCAGCCTCTAAGCCCTGCTCCGGCTCATACGATGCGAGCAATGCGAGCAAACTGTCCCTATTCATTTAGACTATCTGGTTTTTTCGTTCTAATTTCACCACAAGTTTAACTACTGAATGCAATAAACCACCTTATTCACAAATGAAAAAGTATCTATTATCCATGTCCCTCGCTGCCTTGCTGGCAACCACTTCCGTCGCGCAGCGCGTGCCGGCGCCCAGTCCCGCGGCTACTGTCATGCAAACCGTTGGCGTAACTGATTTCACCGTCAAATATTCCCGTCCGTTCATCAAAGGCCGCAAAGTATTCGCCGAGGGCTCTGCCCTTGCCCCTTACGATCAGATTTGGCGTACCGGTGCCAACATGGCGACCATCTTCGAATCCAGCACCGAGTTCACATTTGGAGGCAAAAAGGTACCGGCTGGCAAGTATGCATTGTTCTCGATCCCCAACGGCGCAGCATGGACGGTTATTTTGAATAAAGACTACAACCAGGGCGGTTCCGACAATTACAAAGAATCCGAGGACGTTGCCCGCACGATGGTCGTACCTACTTCGAATGAGTACAATGAGGCATTCAAAATCGAAATCGAGCCGGTAACGGATAGCACGGCGTTCCTGAATTTGTCGTGGTCTTCCGTCAACATCCCAGTTCCCCTCGCCGTAAACACCGAATCACTTACACTGACCGCATTGAACAAGGCCGTGGCCGAAAAGCCGGAGGACGTTGCGACTTTGCAGAGCACAGCAGGATACCTGCTTTCAAAAGGCAAAGATTTGCAGGTAGCGCTATCACTGGCCGACAAAGCGATTGGTTTGAAAGAATCATTCGGTGCATTGTGGACCAAAGCGCAAATTTTGAACAAACTCGGCAAAACCGCCGAAGCCATTCCCGTAGCGCAAAAAGCATTGACAGTAGGCGCAGCCGCACCGGACGGAGCTTACAACTTCTACAAACCACAGGTTGAAAAGGCCATCGCCGAAATGCAGGCCAAAGCCGCACCGGTGAAAGAAGCAGTTTCCACTGTTAAAAAGAAGAAGAAGTAATACAGAAGAA
>NZ_JASATN010000013.1:0-234596 GCF_038440355.1 Dyadobacter sp. OTU695
TTGCACGCTGTCAGCCTGAGCGGAGTCGAAGGCGAGCCCTACCGAAAGAACCCCTACCTAATCTTAAACAACTCAATCGCATTATCCCTCAGCAGCCTCCGCGCGATGTCGATCGCCTCGGCCTCCGTCAGATAGGCATCCCGGACCTTTTCACTCAGTACTTTTGAGACGATGGCCCTAGCGATGAGCGAATGGCCGTAGGTGCCTTCGACGTTGTGGTAATCGCCGCCGAATGCCATTATTTTGTTTGCGGGGACGGTTTCGAGCCATTCGTGGAGGTAGCGCTCGCTGTATGAGGGCGAGATGATGGCCGACCAGCACATGTCGATGTACACGTTGCGGAATGCCTTCGCCTGCGTGGAGAGGATGCCGCCGTACGGGAAGCCGCCGTGGAAGAGGACGAATTTCACATCGCGGTATTGGAGGAAGAGGTTGGCGAGGTGCGACGGGTTGGCGTTGTCGATGATGTTGCCGTCGCCGGATTGCAGGCCGGTATGGAACTGAAACGGTATGTTGTTCTTGCGTACGAGCTGGATGATCTGGTGCATGACGTAGTCCTGGAATGGTTTTACGTCGTTGAATGCGAACGTTTTATCGCCCGGACTGTTCATGAGCCTCGCGAAAACGCTGTCGGCGACGGGCTTGGGCGTGTCTTCATACTTCAACGTGCGGTGATAGGCCAATGCCGATTTGACGCCGATAATGCCCCGGCCCATCGCCTCCTGAAACGCCCCGGCGAGCATCGCAATGTAGGAATCGAGGTCGGAAACGGGCGCATTGTACTCCTTACCGAGCGCGAGCACTTCCTGTTTGGAATGAATGCGGATGAAGGCATCGAACTTCTCCACATACCGGAACATCGGGTTTGCCGAGCGGCTTTTCTCGACGTCCTGGATCGAATATTTGATCTTCGCGCGGTCTTTCAGCACATAATCGTACCATTTACCATTGTAAGATTCGCGCAGCTTTTGCGAAAGCGGCAACACCGTCGAATCGTTGAGGTCCTTTATGCCATAAAGCCTGTCGATCGCCAGCAGCACGGTACGATTATACGCGGTGTTTTTGGATGCTTCGAAAAACGGTTTGATCCGCTTCCATTTCTCGATCACGGTATATTTGTCGGTCAGCAGCTCGGCGAATTCCGGCTTGCTCATCCCGGCGGATTTAATGTCGTCATCGGCATAGTGAAAAAGCAAATGCATAAAGTCGATCGGCCCTTCTTTCGCCACGTCGGCTTCTTCCATCAAATGCTCGTGCGTGTCAACGATTTCGAGGTGATCGACATAGGTTTTAATGCGTGTTTCGAAGCCGGGTTTCGGTTTCGGGCGCAGGGCGATTTGGGAGAAGGTTAAAAAGGGCAGGAGGGTTAGCAATGCGGCGTTGCGTGTTGTTCGGAAAATGTTCATTGGGAAAGTGTCAGGATATTTTGGAGTGAAATAATTGCCTGACTTTATTACCGATGGTTTTGTGATTGATACCATTGGGAAATGAAAAATCCCTTTGAAGGTCAAAGATGCAGCTCGACATCCATGCTCACATGAAGAATGCGGATGATTTCGATGACGTAATCCGAGGACTTTCGGAAGAAGATATTATGCTTGACACAAAGGGTTTTATAATACCCTTTGCGAATCGAGTCGATTGGTTTGGCCTTCGCTTTGGCGTCCGCAATGGCTTGGAAGCAACTGAATAATCCATCAAGATACTTTTCCGCCTGCTCCACCGACCAAGTGTTTTCGGTATAATCCCAAATATCTTCCAAGTCAGATTCGGCTCGACGAGCCAAGCGGTATGATCCCATTTACGATTTCCTTTTTGTCCGCATTCTGGCTTTAAATTCCTCCGGGTCGAAGTCTTCCGCCCAGCCGCTTTGCTCGCCTTCTGCTAATGCCTGTCTCAAAAGCTTCAATTTTTCTTCTTCTCTTTCAAGCAACCGCAGACCAGCCCTTACAACCTCACTCGTGGAGGCATAGCGGCCAGTTTCAATCTGATTTTGAATAAATGTATCAAAATGAGGACCGATGGAAATGGATGTGTTCTTCGTCATGATAAATCTTGCTGAGTTGCTGATTTAATAAAAGTACCAAAAATTGGTAACATTTACGCACAAAAAAATCCCTCCGGAGATTGGAGGGAGGGGGCGTTGTTCGGTACGGACTGTCTTCAACCTCTTTCGCTGAGACTGACATTGTTCCGGTACGGACTGCCTTCGACTGCGCATACCCAATGTCACTTCACCGTATACCAATCCCTAACCCGCACATCAATCTTGCTATCCTTCTCATTCACCAATTTCTTGAATGCCTCGGTATCACTGAACCCATTCTGCCCGCGATAGTGATATGGATAAACCACCTTCGGTTTGAATGCCAAAACAGTAGTGGCAGCCTCGTTGATATCCATCGTATAAGGCAGATTCATGCAAACAAACGCGACATCAATGTTTTTCAATGCCTTCATTTCCGGAATGCCCGATGTGTCGCCGCTGAGGTAAACCGACTTGCCCCCCAATTTGAGGACATAGCCGTTACCGCGACCTTTGGTGTGGCGCGAATCTGCGGTTTCGGGGAGGTTGTACATCGGGATGGCGGTGATGCTAATGCCGAGCTTTTCCGTGGTCTGGCCGTTGGCGAGGACGGTCGTTTTGGCTTTCAATGCATCGGACATCTTATCGACTACGGCTTGTGGGGCGACGATGATGGTGTTGGCCAAGTCGAGGGCGTCCAGCGAGGCTGGGTCGAAATGGTCGCCGTGGATGTCGGTGATCACGATCAGGTCGGGTTTGGCGATGCCTTTGAAGGTCTTATCGCCCTGGTACGGGTCGGCGTAAATGGTTTTGCCGTTCCAGGTCAATGCGAGTGTGGCGTGGTTGAGCGGCTGGATTTTGAGCGGACCTTTGGAGGTCGGAATATCGTCAGGTTTGGGAAGTTGGGCCCAGCAAAGCGAGACCGCGAACAGGAGTAAAAGTGTGAACGTAGTTTTCATCATGTGTTTCATTTTTAGTTGATCAAATTTAGGGTTTGCCGGACGTCAATCAAGCTTTGCGATAATTTTTCATTGCTTTTTAATCGCGAAGTGAGAGAACTGGCTAGCTTGCAAGTCGATCGGTTACAGCTTAATCAAATGACTGGATATTGTAAAGTAGCGCCGCGATGGGCGCGGTTTGTGTTTTGTTTTATATCAATTCTCATCACTAGTCGTGCCTATGAGGGGCTGGCCCAGGAGTTTGTTGTAGCGCCATTTAATTTCAATATCCAAAATGGCTCCTACACGCCCGCAAGTACGAATGCAAAAGCGCTTGCGGAAGTGAAAACGGAAATTCCGCCGCAGACTTTCATGCAAAAGCCTGATCCGAATTTATCGCTACTATATCCGCAGCCGGGCGGTATTTTGCTTTTTAAGTCAAAGAATTTGAAAGACTTAACCAATGTAGCGGGCAAGCTGAGCGGCCCGTCTATGGCTGTGGTTGATACAATTTTTTACAATCAGGTTTATGTCCAGAAAAGTGCTAATGGCGAAGACTATTCTTTTGATATGGTTTATTCTTTACTAATTGACGGAAAGCGCTACTATACCGATTTCCGGCCGCATACCGTCGATTACAGATATCCGCTGGTGTACCACAAACAACTTTTCATGATAGCTTCGCAAGACATGGGCTACGATATGTACGCAGATAAAGGCTATCCCGAACATTTCCACATCGCAGTTTTCGACCTGCAAAATGGCGGAATCAAAACGCGTTTCGTGAGAGAGGAATTGCCATTTCATTATGGTTACGAATTTCTGGATGAAAGCGACGAGGCCATTAAATCGGAGTACAAAGCCGCAGACCAGAGTTTTCGGATTGAAATTAAAGGACTTAATGAGACCTACAAAGGTGTTTGGGATGGGAAGGAGTTAAAATGAAGGAGCCTAACTGTTTTCCAAAAAGTCACTTTTTAACGCAATCCGTCTATCTTCGCGCCCTATTTTTAATTCTAAACAACACCAATGAAGCATTTTACCCGCATTACTTTTCTAATCCTGCTCCTGATACCGATGCTGACCGTCGCGCAGCAAAACGAGGAAAAGCAAGTCAAGAAGACATTTGACGATTACAAATCTGCTATCCTGAATGATAAGGGCGAGGAGGCTGTCGAACAGGTTGATACGAAGACGATAGCCTACTATGGCAGTATTCTGGAAAAGGTGAAAACAGCGGATTCGTTGCAGGTCGATAAGTCTTCTTTAATGGATAAACTGATAATCCTGATCATTCGCCACCGCATTTCGAAGGAGGAAATTATGACTACGAACGGCAAGCAGTTGCTGGTAACGGCCATCAAAATGGGTATGGTTGGGAAGAGTTCTGTGATGAACAATGAGGTGGGTGCCGTGAAAGTGAATGGAAATTTTGCTTCGGGAGAACTTTTGGTGCGTGGGCAGAAAACGCCGCTCGCATTTGAGTTTCATAAAGAAAGCGGCGTATGGAAGCTGGACCTCACGGCACTTTTCCCGGCGGGTGAGGCGGCGTTTCGTCAAATGGTGAAGCAAAGTGGCGAGCCTGAAAATGAGTATTTGCTGTCGCTGATCGAAATGACATCGGGCAAGGAGCCAGGGGCGGATGTTTGGGTGCCCACCCAGCGATGAACGTGCTTCATGTCAAGCTGAGCAGACGCGGCCAACGGAACGATTGTCAGCCTGAGCGGACCGGGCCGCCGGGCGGTCGCTCAGGCTGACAACTAGATTCAATACATCCTCTACACAATCGGCGCCTCTTCTTCCGGCACTGGCGGTTGCACGGTCGCTCCTTCGAGTTGTTTCAAAACGTGCGCCACAACAGGCCTGCAACTGAATAGGTATGCGTGGTGGCTCATCAGGAAGTTCTTCTCCCAGAAGGTTTTGAGAAGGTTAATGTCGCTGTAATCGCCGTTTCTGGCCTTGGTCATTGCTTCGTCGTCATTGTTCAGGAAGCCGTAAAACAGGGGATCAGGCGTGGGGTCAGCGCTTTCTTGGATGATATCCAGCACATTATGGAAATTAAAACCTTCTTCGAGTTTCAGATTAGGGTCTTGTTTGAAGATTTCGTCGCCGTAAGAGCCTAGGTTACGGAAATCGGCGGTGAGACCTTCGGCATCGGGACGGGGATCAAAGCTGGCGGTGTTTTCGTTCAGGTTGAACTGTTTGGAGCTCACATACAGCAGGTAGTCGCTCGGGTCGTAGTAAATGTGAACGTGTTTGCCGAGCTGTTTCAATGGCGTGTAATTGTAATGAAAATGCGGTCCTTTGAATTTTCTCCGCATATTTCTCAACTGCACGCCTCCCTGCTGCACGGCCAGGTGCGTCACGTCCGGGGCCATAAGGAAAATGTTCTCGAAAATGCCCGTCGGAATGCTATGGCCCTCGCCCGGATTGATCATGCCGTTCAGCAACTGATGGCCGAATGAATGCACGACAAGGTTCAGCGTTTTTCCAGCTTCTTTCAGCTTTCGCGAGAGCACTTCAAAATATTCAAACAATCCATTTCGCGTAAACTGCTCCCCATAACCGATCGAGCGGTCGTCGGCTTTTTTGCGCCAGCCATATGACGGCCAGCCGAAGTAAAGCACATTCGCCACGCTGTTTTCGGGGTGTGCGAGGTAGCTTTGGACGAATTGGGGAACAAGTTCCAGTTTGAGGCCCGGTTCCCAGTCGAACCCGTGAATGTAAACAAAAACGTGTTTTCTCGATTCCGGCAATCGGCTCACAGCCTGTGTCACGCCCGTTGCCCATACCTCCGGAAACAGTTCAGTAACCCGGAAATCGCGGTTTGGGGAAGGAGGGAGGTTGGCGAAAAAGAGCTTGTTCGGCGCATCGGCCATATCAATGATCGGTATGCCAGCATTGTGGGCGCGGTAGCAAATGAAGAAATTGGATTTATCAAGGTCGGAAAGGCCTGAATACGCATCCAATTCGACCTTATTACCGATCACCTTCGTGCCGTCAGCGGTAATGTACCAGCGCTCACGATTGTCATACATAGCGCCGGTGATCAGCACGGTGGTGCCCCGGGTCAAAAATGGTTTCGGGCCATTCGGGCCGGGACGCTGGGTTTGCCGGTCGAGGTCGTCATTGATAATGCCTTTCATGTGAGGTGGTTGTTTTGGTATCAAGGTAGTTCTACAAGTTACCCAGTATTTGGATTCTACTCAATCGTTTGTTATTAAGCGGTAGCCAGTTTGTGGTTAAGATAATTCAAGTGGGTAAAACGGCACCTGTGGCACAGTTTTGGATCATTTATTGGCATAACCATCCAAACACCAAAGATGAAAGCTGTTATTTCGATGTTATTCGCCGCCTCAGTTCTGGTAGCTTGTAACACGCAGTCAGACAAGCAAGAAGCCGTTCTCAAAGCTCAGCAAAAAACCATTGATTCCATGCGCGTAGCGATGGAAAAACAGGCTATTATAGATTCGATGAATGCATTGCAGGCTCAGCATAAGGAGGCTGAAAAGTGGGAAGAAATCGAGAAAAATGAGGCAACAAGCCACACACAGGCCGTTGCTAACGCCCCTGCGCCTGCCCCGGCTAAGAAAAAATGGAGCCATACCGCCAAAGGAGCGGTCGTAGGTGCGGGTACCGGTGCGATCACCGGCGCGATCATCAACAAAAAGAGAGGCGAAGGTGCGTTGATCGGTAGTCTCATCGGTGCCGGCGTAGGTGCGGGTACCGGAGCGATCGTCGACCACCAGAAGAAAAAACGCCAGGGACAATAATCTTCACATACGCTATATAAAAATCGATTGCCGGTCGTGAGGCCGGCAATTTTTTTGTGTATTGGTTTCTAAATCCGCTGGTTGGCTGTTTGTTTACCTGTGTTGATGGCTCTGCATCAGCATTTCCCTTTCGCCGTTTCCGGAAACCTAGGGTTAATTGCCGGTAGCAGGACAAAATTTGTCGCAAATGGCCCGTCCGAAAGACGTTTTGACACCCGCTGTAAGTCTCAGGGCACCGGTAACTTTGCATTATCGGAATCAAAGACTATCAACCAATTAACTTTTCGGAAACCATGAGAAAGATCATCACCAACACATTCGTCACATTAGATGGTATAATCCAGGCACCCGGCGGTCCGGAAGAAGATCGCGCCGGCGGCTTCGAATTCGGCGGCTGGTCGTTCCATTATTGGGACGACGTCATGGGCCAGGTAATGGGCGAGGGGATGAGCCAGCCCTATGACCTCCTGCTGGGCCGCAAAACGTATGACATTTTCGCCGCCCACTGGCCATTTATCGAAAACGACCCGACGGCTGACCAGTTCAACGCATGTAACAAATACGTGGCCACCCAAACCTTGAAAGACGCGACCTGGCAAAATACGGTGCTGCTCAATGGCGACACCCTCGAACAAGTAAAAGCGCTCAAAGCCGAAGAAGGCATCGATTTGCAGGTGCACGGAAGCTGCGATTTCATCCAGACGCTCCTGCGCCATAACCTGATCGACGAAATGAATATCTGGATCTTCCCGCTCGTGATCGGTCATGGCAAGAAGCTTTTCGCAGACGGAACGATACCTTCCAATCTCAAATTAACCAAACACGCGATATCCAGCACGGGCGTCATTATCACAACTTATGTGCCCGATGGCGAGATCAAAACGGGGTCGTTTGCATTGGAAGAGCCGACGGAGCTGGAAACGAAGCGCCGGGAAGGGGTTTCTTGATGCTGGTTAATGTTACTTTACCTTGTAATTATAACACCAACTGTTATAATTACAAGGTAAAATCGTTTTCGAGCAACTGTACAATCGTAGCTAATGGCCTGGAATCCGGATGTATACAATCAATTCAAAACGGAGCGCTCGGCGCCGTTTTACGATCTGCTCGCGCTTTTGAAAGTGCGGTCCGGGCTGGAAGTGATTGACCTGGGCTGCGGTACCGGCGAGCTCACTGCCAAAATCGCCGACAAGTTGCCGCATTCAAATGTCCTCGGCGTGGATTCGTCTGCGGAAATGCTTGGGGAGTCGGTTCAGGCGGGTGGAAGTACTCTGCGATTTGAATGCATTCCCATTGAGGAAAAACTCAAAAATGACCGGCAATGGGATGTCGTCTTTTCTAATGCAGCCTTACAATGGATTCCCGATCATGAAAGCCTTTTCCCAACGATCATTTCGCATGTCAGGCCCGGCGGCCAGCTGCTCGTGCAAATGCCTGATCAACCACATAATATAACCAACCGCCTGCTCGCCGAACTCGCGGAAAAGTCACCCTATGCCGATGCATATCAAGGCTGGAACCGGGCATCGAACGTACTTACCATCGACCGGTACGCTGAAATCCTCTTCGAATGCGGCTGTAAATCCATGCAGGTGTTCGAAAAGGTGTATCCATTGATCTTAGATGACATCGACGCATTGGTGACCTGGGTGTCCGGCACCGCACTGCTGCCTTACCTGGAACGCCTGCCGGAGCCATTGAAAAAGCCTTTTCTGGATGATTATAGGGACTTACTAGGGAAACATTTCTCGAAAAAGCCTGTGTTTTATGCTTTCAAAAGAATTCTGATGGAAGCGGAGTTTTGACAAAAACGATGACCGATGCAGCACCACCAGTCATCGTTTTTAACTCTAAACTTTAACTATTGTCCATAAGCCCCCGCAAACCGCTTCGCAAAGTCTTCCAGCTTAAAAGTCCCCTTCACACCCCCACCATTTTCCCAATAATCCTCCTGCATTGTGCCGTTCTGCAACGCCTGCCCCATGTCGCGGTAGAGGCCGGCGAAGCTTTCGTTGAGGCCGGCTTGGAGCATGCCGTTGTAGGCGTCTTCGTCGGAGAATGTGATCCATGGCGTGCCTTCTTTCCCTACGGCTGCACCCAGCACGGCTGCGATTTCGGACGGATGGCGTTCGTCGCTGGAAATGTAGGTAATGGTTTGTGCCTCCGTAAATGGCGCGAGAAGCTGCTCGGTGGCGACTTTGGCGATGTCGTCCGTGTCGGTAAGCACCAGTTTCTCTTCCGTACCGCCGAAGTTACTACCCGCAATGCCCGCGTTTTTGATCAGGCCGATCTGTGCATACAGGTTATTGAAGAAGTAGGACGGACGAAGGATTTTAACCTCCAAACCGGGAATAGCTGCTAGTTTTTCTTCCATATAACCCAATGCATCGATGGGTCCCGCGCCCTTACGCAGGTGTGCGCCTATGCTGCTCAGGAGCACAATACGTGTGATACCGGCAGACTGAATAGCTTGCAGATATTTATCGGCCACTTCGAGCTGGAATGCGGCATAATCGGTAACTGAGAAATCACTCGGGATCATTAAATAAGCGATATCGCCGCTATTAAATGCGCCTTCGAGGAATGCCTCGTCCTGCACGGAACCAATGGTCGCTTGCGCACCGAGGTTTTCTATCTGCTCCTTTTTGGTTGGATTACTGCTGATTACCGTCACTTCATGACCGGCTTTGATAAGGTTTTGAGTTACCGGCAAACTGATATTTCCAAGTGACCCTGTGATGATGTATTTCATGTTCTTTTCGATTTGTTTTTTGATGCGACAAAGCTATATTTGTACTTACTTTTTGACAAGTACTTACCCGAGAGTATGTATGACTAAAATCAAGGAAAACTCTACCTACAATGCCAATCGCGAAATAGTAATGCAGGAGTGCCCGGTTACCTATGTGATGAACAAGATAGGAGGTCACTGGAAGCCCATCATTCTGTACCACCTGTTGGCTGGGAGCAAGCGTTACAGCGAGATAAAAAAGGCAATGCCGCACATCACCGAGAAAATGCTGATCCAACATTTGAAACAGCTCGAAAATGATTGCCTCCTCATCCGCGAGGCCAAGCCGGTGGTGCCGCCATTTGTTACTTACACGCTTACAGAGGCCGGCCGGGAGCTCGAATCGGTGATCAATGCGATGGCTGAATGGGCATATAAGGACATGAAACGGAGCAACTTGCCGGTGGCTGAGGAAATGGCCATATGACCGTCGGGCAAAGTTTTTTTGCTGAGCTGCTTGTCTGCTGACATACTGTTGTCAACAGCGCCATTATTTTGCGCCAAAATAATCCGTCATGAAAGTCCATACCACCAACTACGAAAACACATTCATCGAAGTGGCCGACGATTGTCCCGCTGCGGGCGGTGAAGTGCCGCCGATGAAGGGCGACGCTAAAACTGTGGCCGCCATCGAGTACGAGATGATTAGTAAAAATCCTTACAAATTCACCTCCGACGATGTGCTGTTTCAGGTTTTTGCGGAACGAAAAGACCTCACAGAGAGTGAATTGGAAGAGGCCCGGAAGCAATTCTTTTCAAAAGGACAGGCTTGTATGCGCGCCTCGCCTTTAACCAAACGCTATGGTTGGGGCGTTCACAGCGATAAGGACGGGAAGATCGCGTTGTATGCATGCGACAGTCCGGAATACAAAAAATTCACGTCCGGTGACATAAAGACGGTGAAGGCGATGAAATCGAAGCGGTAATCGTAACGGTTTGGGAAAGAGTTTTTTATATTTACAATCCGCCTCTAACCCGAATCCATGAAATCTCTCTTTTGCCTAGTCTTACTGCTGACCATCGCATTTCATCATGCCTTTGCGCAGCCTCAGCTCGCCATTGAGCCAGTGGCATCGGGGTTTACACGGCCTGTGAAGGTCACGAATGCGTCGGACGGCCGCCTTTTTGTGGCGGAGATTGGCGGGAAGATTAAAATCCTTAAAAACGGCTCGGTTCTCTCACAACCCTTCCTGGATATTGGTGCTAAAATCAATGACCCGGATTGGGCAGGCATTTTCAGCATCGCATTTCCGCCCGATTACCAGGCCTCTGGCTTTTTCTACGTCATGTATGTAGTGAAAAGTAAAACCGAGGTGCAGATATCGCGGTTCTCCCGACAGCCAGCCAATGCCGATCTGGCCGATGCCAACTCGGAGGTGAAAATCCTGACGATCCCGTACGAAGATGTCCTCGGCGGCCATCGTGGAGGTGATATGGCATTTGGTAAAGACGGGTTTTTGTACATCTCAACCGGCGACAATGGTCCCGGCTCCCGCGGCGTGTTGGGAGATCCTTCGAACAATTCGCAGAACATGGGCAAGCTATTTGGCAAGCTTCTCCGATTAGATACCAGCAGTCCGACGCCGGGCGACAACCCGCTGAGCAAGATATTTGCGCTCGGCCTGAGAAACCCCTGGCGGTTCGGCTTCGATCGGCAGACAGGCGATTTGTGGATTGGGGATAACGGGCAGGATGGCTGGGAAGAGATTAATTATTTGGGTTACCCGTTCGGCGGCGCCGTTTCGAATTTTGGCTGGAACTGCCTGGAAGGCACGCAAACCTACAACGCATCGCATTGCGCGCCGGGAACGTCTTACATTGCGCCCAAGCTCACTTATCCGGGTTTCGCCAATAATGGCGGCAACGATGCTTCGGTGATGGGCGGATTTGTTTACCGGGGTTCGCGCTATCCGTCGATGAAGGGCTATTACTTTTTTGGTGATTATTCGACGGGAAAAATAGGGTATATCAATCCGCAGGGAACCGCGACGCCCGACGCCGGTATTTCCTATTCGTCGCTCATTTCGTTTGGGGAGGATCATGCCGGAGAGCTCTATACGTTGTCGTTTTTGAATGGTACTTTATCCAAAATCACCAATCCGGGCGATCCGCTTCCAGTGAAATTGCTTTTTGTGAGGCTTACCAAAACCGATAACCGTTTTCAGATTCATTGGAAAACAGCGCAGGAAAGCAAGTTCTCCCATTTTGAAGTGCAGCGTAGCCGCAATGCCCATACTTTTAAAACACTCGAAACAGTACGCGGCGAAGGAGCGGGGAGTGCCTATGTGTTCACCGACAATGAGCCATTGAGTGAGACAAGCTACTATCGCCTGAAAATGGTCGATGACGACGGCACTTTTAAGTACAGTGCATTGGTAACGGGCACATTGGATATGCGCGAGGAACCCTTTGTATTTCCAAACCCGGGCGGCAGCCAGATCACCATCGGAGGGCTTGTAAAAGGCGATGAAGTTCGGGTCTACAACACTTCGGGATTGCTGGTACTTAGCCGCGATATGGCCGTCGACGGCGAGTGGAAACTGAATATGGAAGGGAAGACTAAGGGTATTTACACCGCTTTTATAGACAATGCAGCGTCCGGGTTTTCGCAAAAATTGAAAATTGCCTACAAGTGAATGCTTTTTCGGTGTTGATTTTTTAATTTACAAAAAACTATCATCGCCATGAAAAGGAACATTCTAACTCATCCGGGTCTCGCGTGGCTGCGCGAGACGCTTCTCTTTTTTCGTAACCACCTTCTGGTCGTCCTGGGCCTCGGCCTCGTCGCCGCTATCGGGCGGATTGTGCAGCTTGGCGCCTTCGGGCCTGTATCGCCGGGCGTGCACATTGCCATGGAAGTAGTGGTCGAATCCGCCAGAATAGGGCTATTCCTGTACGCACTCGGCCTGACGAAAGTCAAAAAAGGTTTTGCGCGGATGAAACTGATGTTCACGAGCCGCAAAGCCTGGTCGGAACACTGGCAAATGGCACGCATGCGGCTGCGATCCGAGTGGCGCACATTGCTCGCCAGTTTCGTCATTTATCTGCTCATAGCATGGGTGATCAACCTGCTGATCGATTATACGGCCTATCAGACTTGCCTCTACTACAAACTCAAAGTCAACAATATCATTGCCGAACAGTCTTCCGAATGGGTGATCATATTGTTTTTCAAAAATCTGTCAGTTATCCCCCTAACGCTCATTTTCAATGCATTATTCCTTCTCTGGTTGACCGGCCGTGTTTCGGACCGTGATCATGCCTGAGTATTTTTTATATCTACACCAACACAAAAAATGAAAAAGTTAGGTCTCGTAGGCGGTATGAGCTGGGTCTCGACCGTCGACTATTATCGTTTTATCAACGAAGGCATTAATGCGAAGCTAGGCGGACTGAATTATGCCGAATGCATTATTTATTCGGTGAATTTCAATGCGTTCGTAAGTAACAACACGGCCGGTAAATGGGATGGCACTTTCCATATCCTGCTGGATGCGTGCCGGAGCCTCGAAAAAGCGGGCACCGAGGGCATTGTACTTTGCGCCAACACCGCGCACGCTGTCGCCGACCGTTTGGAAACTGAAATCAATCTCCCGATCGTACATATTGTAACAGCCACTGCGTCCGCGATCCATGAAAAGGGACTTCGGAAAGTCGGGTTGCTCGGTACGAAGTTTACAATGGAAATGGATTTTTATAAAGATAAACTGGTTAGCCTCGGCATTGAGCCGATCATTCCTGCAACCCAGGAAAGCCGTGATTTTATCCAAAACACTTTGCGCGACGAACTGGGAAAGGGTATAATTTTGGAAAAAACCAAGAAGGAATACCTCGCTATCATCGACGAACTGATCGGTGACGGCGCGGAAGGGATTATTCTCGGCTGCACGGAAATTCCGATGATTATCGGTCAGGAAGATGTGCCGGTGCCTGTTTTCGACACGACAAAAATACATTCAGATGCCGCGGTGGCATTTGCACTGGCGGAGTGAAAATCTATTAAATTTGATGTGGAAGAGTTGAAAGCAAAAGCGGCGCTCCATTGGTGAAACGCCGCTTTTCATTTTTCAGGGAAACTACAATGTGTCCGACGACGGTACCAACTTCGCCCTTAAATCAGGTTCCTTCATGTCCTTATCCAGCGGGAACATCGGGCGTTTAATGCGCTTGTAGGGCAACCGCTCCAAATCCTGATCCACGCCGCCCGGTGTAAGCGACAAAATCCAGTCGGCACGCATGTTGTAAAGCTCCGGTTCGAGGTACCCGATTTTTACAACGACAATATCCGACTTGCGTGGGTTTAGGCCCAGTCGGGTAAAATCGGCCTCCTTATGGTAAGGTTTGCGTTTTTTCGTGACGATCACGTGCACGCTGCCCACTTTCACTACCACCTCGGTTTCCGCATTCACGTCACCCTGGTAAATGGCTTCCACGGTACCGACCAAATGCACGGGCGGCGCAAAGCGCGCATCCACCTTCGCACCCGCATAGGCGTCTATTTTGCCCCCAACACCCGCTTTTACAGCGGCTTCTACCAGTTCCGGGCCGGGAATGGATGCATAAATGAGCGACGGGCCATTTTCTGCCTTGAATTCAGGACGTTTCAGGATTTCAGTGATCGTCCAGGTAACATCACCCGCGCCCCCGGCGGTAGGGTTGTCACCGGAGTCGCTGATGAAAAACGGATGCTTATCACTTGCGAGCGCCTTGTTCAATGCGCCTTTCAGGTCGTCGGTAGGCGCTACAAAATCGAATTCCTTACGCACATCCCAGAAGCTTTTGGCCAGCATTTCGGCATTTTTGGTCACCTGGGCCTTATCGTCGCCAGTTACCATCACCACGGCATGGTTACGCGGCTCATCCGCCCAGGCGTAGCCTACCCACATGGCGGCATCGATCACACCCGGCTGCACCGAAGCAGGCGCTACCTTCGCATAAAGTGATTTTCCGGGTTCAATGCGGGTACTCGTCTTTTCGCCGGGCAGCAGGATCGGCACCGGAATCCAGGCTTTGTACGCAGGTTTGCCCTTTCCGCTTTCGAGGCGCGACAATAAATTTGCCACGGCTCGTCGTTTAGACTGCATCGCATCCTCGTGAGGCGCCATGCGGTAGCAGGTAATGAGGTCGGTATTTTGTGCGAGACGCCATGAAACGTTGCCGTGAAGGTCCATACAGGTCGAAATAAGCACTTTTTTGCCAATCACCTCGCGAATGCGGATGATGAGGTCGCCTTCCGGATCATCCAGCCCTTCCACGCTCATCGCGCCGTGAATATCGAAATACAGGCCGTCGTAGGGGCCATTCTTTTTTAGTAGTTCGAGCGTCTGCTTCACCAGCGATTCGTAAGCTGCGCGCGTCACCATACCGCCCGGCAGCGATTTGCCAACCAGCGCCGGCAGCCATTTCGCCCGCTTCCGCAAGCTGGAATCCGCCGCCATAAAAGGGTAGGAGATAAAGATCTGCTCGCCGGTTTTGGCCTTGAAGGCCGGTTCCTCGGTCCGCGCCGGCGAAAACGTGCTCGATTCAATGCCTAGCCCGGCGATCGCAATGCGGGGAAGCGCTTTGGATTTTTTTTCTCCATCCGCGAAGCACAGTATTTGTGCTCCCGTCAAAAGGAAAGAAATGATTAGGGAAAATGTAATTTTCATATATTTTGTTTTAACAAACTGGCCCGAGGCCTCTATTTTGTTTAAACATAATGAAAAATGACGAAATGGGATGGGTGGGTGAATTTGTGCAAGGATAGCTTGCACAAATTCACTACTTTTTGAGGCAGATCATGGAGGAGCTACTTGCGTGGTTTGCTTGGAGGCCGTTTTGACTGCCCAATCTCCTTTTTGATTTCCAGTATCGATGGCAGGGAGGCTTTTAGGCTCTTAGGAATCGCTTCAATCAGTTCGTATTGCGAAATTCCAATCGGTTTGCTAAGATCACGCAACGCATATTCGGCGATCACGCCATTTTTATCCTGGCAAATCAACAAACCGATACTTGGCTGATCGCTCTCAGATTTCAGTTTATCATCTACTACCGACAGATAGAAATTAAGTTTACCGGCATATTCCGGCATGAATTTTCCCTTTTTAAGCTCTACTACCACATAGCAATGCAGCTTCACGTGGTAAAAGAGCAAGTCGATGTAGAAATCCTGATCACCTACTTCGATATGTACTTGCTTTCCGACAAATGCGAATCCCGCACCGAGTTCCAGCAGAAACTTCATGACATGATCGGTCAATGCATCTTCCAACTCCTTTTCCTGGCATAGGTCGGTCAAATTCAGGAAGTCAAAGATGTAAGGGTCTTTAGTGATCTGCTGTACCAGATCCGACTGTGGCGATGGCAATGCAGAGCTAAAATTTGAAATGGCTTTCCCTTTTCGCTTGAAATACCGGGAGTCTATTTGGGCAACCATGACGTCCCGAGACCAACCGTTTTTGTAGGCCTCCTTCACATAAAAAAGCCTTTCTTCATGGCTTTTTACCTTATTAATCAAGGTAATGTGATGGTACCAGGGAATTTGTGCAAGCGTCGCTTGCACAAATTCAGGGTCGGGATAGATAGCGGCAAATTGCCGCATGTATTTGAGGTTTCTGGCCGACAGACCTTGCATGTCGGGAAATTCTTTTCGCAGATCTTGCGATAGTTTGTCGATTACTTTGGCGCCCCATTCCGACCGGTTTTGCCGGTTCAGAATCCAATTTCCGATTTGCCAGTATACTTGTAGTAATGCCGAATTAGCTGCCAGGTTTACCTTAAATCTGGCCAGCCGGATTTCGGATTTGATTCGGTCTAAAAAGTCACCATAGTCAACGGGCAAGTTGTCGTGTGTCATAGAAATAATGAGAGGGTGAAGCCACAATTTAGTGGTAATACCAATCGCATTATTCCCATTAATGCATGATTTGTTCAAACTGCCGGTATTAATTAGCAGAAGGTTTAATGCATTTATACCTTATGAATTATTACAAAAAATGGCAATTTGTGCAAGCGTCGCTTGCACAAATTCGAGCCTGTATATCAATCACTTACGCGCCGGTTTCGTAGCCCCGTAACCACTCTTCCCGTGAAACCATTCGGCCCCTTGCCCCACGAGCCATAGGTAATAATCAGAGGGCAGGTCCGCTTCTATCCCTACGAACTTGCCATCCGCATTCAATGGCGTGTCGCCTTCCTTGCGGGTTTTGAAAATGGCGGTGCCTTCGTCCACCTCGTCGAACATGGCCACATACAGGGCTTCGGCGCCAGACATTTTGGCGCCCGCGATTTGTTGCCAGAGGAACTCGCCTTTGTTGCGGGGGATCTGGTTGTAGAGCGACTTGTCGTTTTTGAGGTTACCCCAGCTGAAACCGGGAAAAACGAGCGGCGCGTAGTCGATTTTGTTCGTTTTGCACCATGCAATGTCGGCTGACAGGTTCGGACCGGCAACATTCAGATAGGTGGAGGCATTATAGCGCCCGACGGCCCAGGGCATGATGATATCGGCCTGCTTGATGACCGTATGCAGCAGAGGCGAATTTTCGGTATCGCGGCCGAGTTCGCGCCAGTAGTAGGGCACGCCCAGGAGTATCGAAGCCTTTTTGGAAGGACCTTTTACCTTGTCCAGCAACTTTTGAATGTCGGCAACGGTGTATTTGCGGCCGTCGTTGAAGCCTACGCCCCAGATTGCCAGCAACGGACGGCCATTGTGACGGAGGTAGGTGGGGTTTTCCTGTCCGTCGAACAGTTTGAACAGCTGTTGAAGCTCTTCCCAATCCTTCGCGATAAAATCCATATCCGCCGAAGTAGAGCCGCTCAGATCGTACATGATACTGATCGCCCGGCCGTACTTTTTGGAGGCTTTTAACGCATTGGCCAGTACTTTATTGAAATGCCTTTTACCGCTCTCACCTTTTACTTCCGACACAAACCTTTGCATATATACGCCGTCGATCCCGTGCTCTTTCATCCATTTGAAATGCAAGTCCACGCTTTCTTCGTCATATGGGCTATACACTTTGGCCGCCTCGCCATTGGCATATTTAAATGCTGTGTTGTAGGTTTTGGGGTACTCGGTCACATCCGGCCAGAAATCAATGGACGCGAAGCCCGGCTCGAACTTGCCCGCCTTCTGATAATGGTGCCAGCCGCGTCCGGCGCCATCGCCTTCGGCCGTGAACCAGCCCTGATACCCGGCCATCACCAGTCCTTTGTAGCTTTTGAAAAGTGAATGCGATTCGTCGTATTTGACTTCTTCGACCGGTTTGGGATCGTCCGTTTCAGGATTTTCATCACCGCCCTTGCAGCCGAACGACATCAGGGAAATGCAGAATAGTAGTTTGAATAATTTCATAAGAGGCTGTAAGCTTTAAGCTGTATGCATTAAGCTTATGGTTGTTTAAAATATTTATTGCCGCAGGCCAGTACTGAAAGCCTGAGGCTTAAAGCCTATTGCCTACGGCTTTTCATTTACAATTCCACCCTTACCGCTTTCGCATAATTAAACTTCGACTCTGGTGCATCAATAATGCCGCCCACGCGGAAGAAATACGGGTTGCCGCTCTTCAAAACATTGCTGTTCGAAGGCAGATCGAGTTCCAGTTGGTACACCTTGTTCGGGTCGATGGCCCCGTTGATCTCCTGCTCCGCGAGCGCCACACGCATAGGCTCGCCCACGGACGGTTCCGGGTGCGCGTACAAGCCGATCTTCTTCACATTATTCAGCACGGTTTGCTGCAATTTGAACTTGGCAACAACTTTCGTTCCCAACTTTTCAATGCTTGCTTCTTTCACCCGAATGTAAGGCTGCACCTTGAAGTCCAGCTGCGTTTCGCCTTTCACAGTCACCTCTTGTGGTGTAACAGGCACAAAGTTTCCGCGGACTGGCGTAATGGTGTACGTGTTGGCAAAAATCAGGTTGTTGCGGTAACTACCGTCGTTTTTGACGATCATCGTTTGCTTGGTCTGCGAAGCATAACCATGCTCAATGTACTCGATCGTGCTGCCGCGAATAATGTCCTGCTCGACCGGCTCATTAGTTTCGGCATCCAGGAATGTACCGTACAATTGCGAATCAGGCGCCGGGTAATTGTCGACGCTGCAAGCCCCCGTGCCGAAAAGGAGCAGGAGGGTGGAAGTATAGGTGATTATCTGTTTCATTGGTAGATATGGTTTTGGCTGTAAGCTTTAGGCGTTAAGCTGTAAGCCTTTTTGTTGTTTGCCAAATGCGCATTGCTTAAAGCTTATAGCTTAAAGCTTTCTTTGATTAATACTGCGGATTCTGGACCAGACCATTCGCTCCGATACCGGGAATATAGCGGTAGTACTGGCGGTAATCGAATGTGGACGGATTGCTGCGGGGCACATTGACGCGAACGAAAATGTACTTCGCTGGCGTTACGCGCAGGTCGAGAACCGGAAGCAATGCGTGGCGCATGGTGTTGTTGAATACCGTGTGGTATTCGCGACGGCGGATCAGGTCCCAGAAACGCTTGTTCTCAAATGCCAGCTCCACGCGTCTTTCCCGGATCACATTATTGATCGTGAGCGGGATTTCGGTTTTATGGCCGGCACGGCGACGAATGTCGTTCAATGCTTTCGCGCCCTTCACTTTGTCGCCTGTACCGCTTTCGGCAATGGCTTCGGCGTAGATCAGCAGGATTTCGGCATAGCGGAAATCGGCGAAATCGGTCACGCATTGGTTCCAGCCTGGCGCGATATTCAATCCCTCATTCAAAAACTTCTTGAAACTCACCCCGGTGCGCGTGTTGTTGCCGCCCCAGGTATCGAAGCCCGAATATTGCGTACGATCAGCCGCGCCGTACGTGTAGTAGGTTTTGCCCGCATGGTTGAACGGGTCGCCGCCCATGATCTGTGTCGAGCCGTCGGGTTTGATAAAACCGGCCTGGATCACGATTTTCTGGCCCTTCCAGCTGGTGCCGGGCAGGATCATCGTCGCCCACATGCGCGCGTCCTTGCCTTTGAAAATATCGTTTTCGGTATCAAATCTTTTGTATTGTTTCGATGCATTGAAACCCGTGTAGTCGCTCAGGTCGTTGGCTGCGGCCGAGGTGGCGAGCGGCGCGCTTTCGCCGGGCTTGTCGTAACTTTCGTAAACGTCCATCAGTTCCAGCGTCGGGTTCATGCGGCCCGGGTGCGGCCAGCCGTTGGCGGTCTGGTTGGGCTGGTACCAAATGCCGTAGTTATGGCCCGTGCCCGATCCCGGCCTTGCGTATCCTTTGATGAAAATGACCTCCTCCGGTGCATTGTTAGGGTCTTCGAAAAGCACACGGTAGTTGTTGGCAGCTTCTTCCGGCGTTGCTGGCGTGGGTTTGTATAAATTAAATTTACCCGAATTAATAATCGCCTCCGACGCCTCGATCGCCGCTTTATAAAACTCCGCTGCCGCCGTTTTGTCCAGGCCCACCAGTTTCTGGTCGACAGCCGTTCCCGAGATCGGGGCACGGTCGGCGTACTTGGCCAGTGAAGCCGCATGCAGTGCCGCGCGGGATTTCAGGGCATATGCCACCCATTTGGTCGCACGCCGCTCGCCGCCGGGCCACGAATCGCCGAGATTCCCAATGGCCGTATCGCATTCTTTCAATACAAAATCCCAGGTTTCCTTTTCAGTGCTGCGGGGCACTTTGAGCGCTTCCACATCGCCTTCATACTTCTGCACCGAGGTGATCAGCGGCACGCCGCCATAGCGCTTCACCAACGCGAAATAGGCATAGGCGCGGATGAATGCACTTTCACCGACCAGCGCCTTACGTTCTTCGTCGGTAACATCGAGGGTAGGGATGATGTCGATCAGGATATTGACGTCCCGGATCAGCTTGTAGCCCTGGTCCCACCATTGGAAATCATCATTACCGATAAAATCACCAAACTCGGTATGCACGGCCTCGTCGGTGGACATGGCCGGGGCGAAACCGCCATTGTTCGGGTCGCCGGTATTCCAGTTGAAGCCCTGACGGAAGAAGGTAAAATCCTCGATCGGCAGCTGGTAATACAGGTTGGCCATATACAATTTCACGCCCTCGGGGTTGGAGAACAGGTTCTCGCCCTGCAATTTGTCCAGAGGCTGCTTGTCGAGCACATCGCCGCAGCTCATCGCTGCGAGTACGAGAAGAAGGGTTAGGGTATTTTTTAAATAGCTCATTATCAATTAATATTAAAATTTGACATTGATCCCGAAGTTGTAGCTTCTCGTCACCGGGTAGGTGAGCCCCGCTCCGAACAATCCTTCCACTTTCTCAGGATCGAAAGGCTTCACGAACGAATCGGCCCAGGTGAAGATGTTGTGCGCATTGCCATACACACGAACATCGTTGATACCGATCTTTTTCAGCCAGGACAGATTAAATGTATAGCCCAGCTGCGCGCTCTTGAACCGCAGGTAGGAAGCGTCTTTCCGCCACGCGCCGCTTTCGGCGTACATCGCGCCCACATTGTAGTTGAACCGGGATGCAGGCCATTCGCCGGGGATCCATTGGCCGTCGGGCGACTGGTGCCATCTGTCGTAGAAATACTCGGGCGTGTTGCCGCGGAATGCGAAAACTTCGGCATAAACCTCGCGGAAACGTACGCTATACTTGCCCGATCCCTGGAACAATGCGGTGAAATCGAAACCTTTCCACGAAGCATTCAATGTCACTCCATAATACATTTTAGGATCGCCACCAAAGAAAAGCGGAATGGCATCGTTGCCGTCAATCACGCCGTTTCCGTCTACATCCTTGTATTTGAAATCGCCGGGAAGCTCTCGGGTATTGCCAAGGTCGCCATTCTGGATGGGCGCGTAAATGACCTCGTCCTTGCTCTGGAACTGGCCTTCGAGCTGGTAGGCCCATACCACGTCGTTCCAGCGATTGGTAGCGCCGCCACGCCATTTGTCCATGCTGCTCAGGAACTCGCCGCGTTCCACGTAGCGGTTCTGCGTGCGGGCAAAGTTGAAGTTACCCGAAATGCCGTATTTGAAATCGCGGATCTGACCATTGTAGGCGGCCGAAAATTCAATCCCGCGTACCCGGTCGCTGTTCAGGTTTTCTTCGGGCAATGTACCGCCGAAAGTGTTGGGCAGCGAAACGTTCCTGCGTGCCAGCAGGCCTTTGCGATCGCGCTGGTACACGTCGAAGGTAAGGTCGATTTTGTTATCCCATAGACCCACATCGATACCCACATCCTGGATATTCGACTTGAACCACGTGAGCTTCTCGTTCACGATCGCCGGGGAAGCCGCGCCGGTGGTGTAGTTGCCGTTGGTAAACTCGTACCCGCCGCCGCCGGTGAGCGAGAAGCCGGGCACATATTGAAACGGCGCACCCGCATCGGCACCCACCAGACCATACGAACCTCTCAGTTTCAGATTGGAAACAAACGGCACCCGCTTCATAAATGCTTCCTCCGAAATCCGCCAGCCGGCCGACAAGACCGGGAACAGGCCCCAGCGACGGTCGGGATGGTAGCGGTACGAGCCATCGTAACGCGCCGCGATTTCCAACAGGTATTTTTCTTTGAAATCATAATTCAAACGGCCTACATATGACTGACTTGCGTATTCCGACTCGGAACCGCTGGTCGTCTGGTTGTTCAATCCCGCCTGGTCGATCTGATCATTGGTGAAAAAAGCATACTCCCGGCCGAGCCCTGCCCAGCGGTTGTGCGATTCCTGCTGCTCGTACACCAATGTCGCCCCCAGGTTATGGTTTTTCGCGATCATTGTATTGTAAAACAGCTGTCCCTGGAACGTAATGCGGTTATTGTCTGTGAAATTGTTGCCGATCCGCGACGGGTTACGCTGCGCATGAGCCGTGTATTTGTCCGTCGCCGCATCATAGGTATACAGGTTATAAGCCTTCGAAACCGACTTCGCGCGGTAGTTGTTGCTATCATAAGCCACCAATCCTTTAATGCGCAGGCCCGGTACGAAGGGTACGGTGTAGGTCAATGCAAAAGTCGATTGGAAGAACTTGTTGACCTCCTGGGAATAACCGGTCAGGCTTCTGTCCGCCAGGGCAACCGGGTTGTAGCCGCCGCTGAGTAATGCGGGGTATTTAGGGTTGTCGTTGGCATAGGGGCGCTCCGTGGGCAATGCAATGCGGGTTCCTTTGTAAATGTTAAAGAAGTTATCGCCCGGTTGCTCGCGTCTATCGAACAGGCCTGAGAGAATGAGGTCGGCTTTGAGATTTTTGGTTAAATCAATCCCAATATTGGAACGGAAGGTGTATTTCTGGTAACCCATATCGCCGCTTTTGAGCAAGCCGTTTTCCTTCTGATAGCCGAAGCTGGTGAAGTAGTTTACCACGCCTTCACCGCCGGAAGCGGAGATGAAATGCTGCTGCTGGCCCGCCGATTTGTTCAAAGTTTCCTTATACCAATCGGTGCCCTGGTAGCCGGGAGCGCCGCTGCGGAACTTCTCGATTTCCTCTGGCGAAAACACCGGATTTTCCCCAAGATTCTTCGCTGCGTCGTTACGCATTTCAGCCCATTGCAATGCACTGGTCATTTTCGGCACGTCGGTAGGGCTCTGGCGGCCGTATACCATATTGTAGCTGAACTGCGGCTTGCCTTGCTTACCTTTTTTGGTCGTCACGATCACTACGCCATTCCCTGCGCGGATCCCGAAAATCGCAGCGGATGCGTCTTTGAGCACCGAAATACTCTCGATATCATCCGGGTTGATCTTCTGAAATTCATAACCGCCGTCCCGCGCCACACCATCCACCACATATAACGGCTCGCCAAAGCCGCGTATATTAATACTCGTGCTGAAAGAGCCTGGTTCGCCGGAATTCTGGCGGATCTGTACACCGGCCACTTTCCCTTGCAGGCTTTGTGCAAGGCTGGTATGCGTAGTTGTTTTGATTTGTTCCGAAACGATGTTCGAAATGGCGCCCGTGAGCGTCTGTTTGCGCTGCGTGCCGTAACCCACTACCACCACTTCCTGCAACTCGTCGGTGCTGGGTTCGAGCTGTACGTTAAAGTTCGTGCGGCTACCGACGGTGATCTCCTGCCTTTTGTAACCCAAAAAACTCACAATAATCACCGATCCGGATTTGGGAACCGAGAGGGAAAATTTTCCATTGGCATCAGTAGTCGTACCCTTGGTGGTACCTTGCAGTACAATGCTCGCTCCGGGAATGGCACTGCTTTTCTCGTCTTTGACTTCGCCGCTGATGAGCGTTTCGTCGGCGGCAGATTGTGCCATCACGCCCACTTGAACGAGCAGCATTACGCATAATGCAATGCACACACGCCAGGGCATTGTCCGGGCTGTACGCCTGCATGAGGGGTTTGATAGAAGTTGTTTGTCCATACCGTAGGGCTAAGTTCCTTTTCGTTTAATTGCATGAGAGCGGTCGGCCGATCCGTGGGGTCAAAGTAATCGGGGGTTGATTAAGAAATGGTTAACAAACCATTAATGCAGCGCTTAATCCCGTTGATTTTTACATTATCCCGGTAAATTATTGGGGGATTTTGGGGTGGGGCAACAAAAAACGCCCCGCGATGAAGCGGGGCGTCCGGATTGGAGTTAAGGCAAACTATGGTTTTGCTTGTTCCTTTTCGTGAGAATCGTCGCAATGTTCCCAATGTCGATGGTGAGACGCTGCGGCATACGGCGCGCCCCCGCGGAATGCGAAAATGTTCATCATGATAAAGGCAAAAATGATCGCTACGGCGGCGATGCGTGCGGCGATCGTCAGGCCGCGGCGCTTGGAGAACGGTCCGTAAATGTATCCTATGATGAAGACCATACAGGCTACGAACAGGATACGTGCGAAAATCAATAATGCGAAAAACATGGTTTTTAAAAGTTTAAGTGAAACAATGATGAAGGGCTACCGGAGCAGCACTTCGCTTTCCGCTTTGCCCCAATGCGGCATTACGCTGAATGTGGTCGCCGAAAGATTCCGAATGGCCTTTCCTGCGAGTTCCCGAGCCAAATCTTTGTCGCCACCCCAGAGTTTGGGCGTATAGTACTTCGTCCAGGCTTCGAGGTAAATGGCGCGTGGGTTCCCGGCGTCGAGTTTCTGTGCTTTCTTTAAAAACTGGTCGGAAAGCGGGCCGAATTGCCTGCCCATGGTCATGGGACTGATGAAAACCTTGGTGCGGTAGATCATCGCCTGCACTACGTAGATTTCGGATAACACTTTGCCGTCACCTTTCGCAAGCGACTCGCTTTTCTTGATCTGTGCCTCTCCGCGGACGCTGTAAGGTTCGATCTTTTCGCCGTCGTCTTGCAACAAAAACCCGATTTTGGCATTACAAAAAGCGGCATAGTAGTAGGGCAGCCATTCGGTTTTTTCGGTATTTCCGAGCTGAACGAAGGTTTTTTCCAGGCCCTGGAAGTCGCTGACGGATTTGGCCTGATCCAGTTTTTTCACGGACGCTTCCAACTGGGTCGCATAATCTCCGTTTTGCGCAAATGTGAACGCAATGGTGCAGGTAAGCAGGATGGTGATGATGAGTGATTTCATGATTTTGAATGATTGAATGATTGAATGATTGAATGACTGAATGATTGACCGGGTCGCCGGAGCGATGATTGAATGAACCGCCGTGGAACGGGGAATGAGCCGCCGTGGAACGGGTCGCTTTGGAAGGGGGGATAAGTGAGTGAGTGTAGGGTCTATGAGTTTAGCGTTGATGAATCAGGTGGCTCGGTCATCGTTTGCAGGCTTTGAACTTTTAACTTATAAACCCTGAACTCATAAACGCTAAACCCTCAGCCTCCGTCCAGTAGCTCTTCGGTGCGGTCGATGCCCAGGCTCATAAATACGCCGATGAAGTAAAACCGTGCGGCTGGCAAGGTGACGGGTGCCCTGAACTGGCCGTTGTATGAATAATTGTATCCGAAAACTTGCCTGGTACCGAGTACATTGTTGGCCCCGAATGCGAAGCCGGAGTAATCCCTGAATTTAGATTTTTTGAAAAAGGTCATCATTTTCGATACGTGGAGGTTCAGCACATTGTAAGGGCGGGTGGTGCCGGAATCGTAGATGCGCGAACCGGCGTCACTGGCTGGGCGGATGTCGTAGTATGGTCGACCGGCTGCGTAGGAATACGAAACATTGACGTTGGTACTAATCCCCTGGAAAAATCGCTTGACTGCGATCGTGAACGTATGCGGGCTCGTGAACGACGGCCTGATACTTTGAGGATAATCCAGGTAGTCGCGTTTGGTGTCGAGGTACGTGTAAGTTAGCCAATAGTCCAGGTTACGGACCGTCTTTTTATCCCGCCAGAAAACTTCCAGCCCCTGTGCATAACCATCACCTCCCAGGGTGACGTCCGGGTTACTCTTCACCAGGTTCTTGTATTTTTTATAGTAAACCTCCGTTCTGAAAAGCCGGTTATTGGCCTTTTTGGAATAGTTAAGGACATAGTGTTCCGATCGCGAAAATCCCAGTTGCTCGTTTTGGAAAAGATACCGGTTTTCAGGCTTTTGGTAGAAAATACCATACGCGAGGTTTAGCTGACCTGCCGTACCGAGGCGGTAACCCAGGCTTGCGCGCGGAGCTACCACCGCTTTGCGCAAAAGGCTCGAATATTCGCCCCGTAAACCCGGCCGGAAGGCCAAATGCTCGCCGAGATGAAGATCGCTTTCGATGAAAACGGCCGATAACTGGTCGCGGAGCAGCGTTGTCGTACCATTGTATTCTTGAACGTCGTGAAAAAAGAAAGTCTCGCCCCCGAAACGTAATGCCTGGCTGCCGTCGAAGTGGCGCGTGAGCACCGCACGGCCTTGCGCGAAATGCGAACGGAGTGTTATGTCGCCGTTTTTGGTTGAAAACGGTGCATATGGCAGAGCAATAAGTTCGCTATTTGCGCTCAACAGGCGGTTGTGGACGGTGTTTTTATCAAAAGTGTACGCAATGCCGGCATCCAGGCGCCAGTCGGTTCCGAGGTCTGTCCGGTAGCTTACCGTTCCGTACATATTCGGATTTTTCAGTCTGAAATCGGAGCGGAACGAAGAGCTGTCAATGTCGGGGTTACGCATACCGATATTGCTTTGGGCGTAGGCGACGTACCCCTTCAGCATGCCCGTTTTTCCGGTCTTGAAGCGGACGTTCGCATTCGCGCTGGTATACTCCGGCCCGTGGTAATAATCGGGGCGCTGTGGTACCACGCTGTTGTAGAAACGTTGATTGCTGTAAGCGAGCCCGCCCCCGTAGCTGCTTCCGCCAGCTTTGGACAGATGCTGAAAACCCGCGCCGAGATTCGAAGGAAATACGCTGAAATTAGCGGAGCTTTTTTCAGGCAGATCGATACTTTCCAGGATCAGTGCGCTGCTCATGGCCTGCCCGTACAGCGCCGAATAGCCGCCGGTGTTGAACAAGACGCCTTTAAAAAGGAACAGATTAATGCGCGCCGGCTGCATAATGCCGGGCACGGATGCATAATTCGGGTTTTTCATGAGCGTGCCGTCCACGAACATCCTCGTTTCGTCATTGGTACCGCCGCGGACAAACAGCCCCTCGCGCTCGCCTACCTGCTGCGCGCCCGGGAGCGACCTCAATGCATTGGAGATATCCCCGCCATTACCCGCCACGGTATAGGCATCGATGGGTGTCAGCGAAGCACCTTTGGCTTTGTCGCTGGCTTCAAAACTACCGGCACTGACGGTCACGGCGTCGAGGGTGTTGACGGCATCATCCAGGGTAATGGAGAGCGTAAGCGTACTGTCGGTGATGCTGATAGGTCGCTGATGTGTTTTGAAACCGAGCGATGTAACGATGAGCGTCTGATTGCCACGTTGTGTGGTCAGGAAGTTGAACTTACCAAGCGAGTCGGCCACCGCGCCGGAGCGCGAGCCTTTGAGGTGGATGTGCGCACCGGGAACAGCTTCGCCGAGCATACCGGTTACTTCGCCGCTAATGCGGCTCTGCGCCCGGACTGCGAGCGTAAAGAGCACGCCTACGGCCGTTACGATGAGTTTAATTGTAAGTGCATTGGAAGTCATGGCTTTGTTTGTTTTTTGATCAAAGCTATGACGTACCCCAATGCATTTCAGGGAGAGTAGACGAGGCGGTAAATGGCTGCGACGAAGTGGTGAAATCCTGCGACGATTACTCGGGCGTAATGCTCAGGATTTTGCGGAGATGGTCTTTGTAATGCTCGCTGACAGGAATTTCTGTTGCGCCGATCATGACAAAATCGCGTTTGACTGCCGTAATTTTCTGAACGGCTGCCAGGTAAGATTTGTGGGTGCGGACGAATGCCGGTTCAGGAAGTTTTTCTTCCAATGCTTTGAAAGTCATGCGGGTAATAACGGGCTTTGCGGCTGAGGAAAGGTAAATTTTGATATAATCCTTCAATCCTTCGACCCAGGCCACATCGGCCGCCACTATTTTTACCAGCGAATACTCGACATTGACAAAGAAATCGGGCAGCTCTGCCGGGGCAACGGGCACGGGCGGTTTTTGTTTGAGTTGAAACAGCTCGTATGCACGGTTACAGGCTTTCAAAAAGCGCTCCATACTCACCGGTTTGAGCAGGTAGTCGACAACATTCAACTCGAAACCTTCCAATGCATATTTATCATAAGCAGTAACCAGGATTACCAGGGGAGGGTTGGGGAGGCTTTTCAGGAACTGCAAACCGTTGAGCCGCGGCATCTGAATGTCCAGAAAAAGCAGATCGATCGGCTCGTTTTGCAGTATATCTATGGCTTCCATCGCATTGCGCGCAGTTTTGACGAGTGTCAGGTAAGGTACCTGGCGGATATTGTCCACAAGCAGGTCTAGCACAAGTTTTTCGTCATCAACGGCCAGGCATCGCATCATCGTAAATTCAGGCTCAGGTTTACTGTAAACACATTGTTGCGGTCGTCGATACCGAGGCTGTACTGATCGGGGTAGATCAATTTCAGCCTCGTGCGTACGTTTTCGAGGCCTATGCCCGAATGATCGTCCTTCGCCGAGCCGGGGCGGGAATCGTGCGGGTTTTCGACCCTTAATGTGAGAAGCCCGCCTGCTACTTTAAGGTCGATCAGGATGTAAGGCTCGCCGGTCCACGAGGCGCCGTGTTTGAACGCATTTTCCACGAACGGGACCAGTATCATCGGCTCTATGAAGAGACCGGCAGCATTGCTGTCCATTTGAATATCCAGCTCAATGCGCAGGGTGTCCGAAAAGCGCAGCTTTTGCAATTCAATATAACTTTTGAGATAATCAGTCTCCTGCCGAACGGTTACCTGCGTCGCCTGCGTGTCGTACGTCATGTAACGCATGAGATCGGCGAGGCGGATGAGTGCGCCTTCGAGCTGGTCAGATTTTTGTCTGGCGAGCGCTACCATATTGGTCAATACATTGAAAAGGAAATGTGGGTTAACCTGCGATCGCAGCAGTTTCAATTCGGCGGCGACTTGCTGCGCCTCGTATTCTTTCCGAGCTCGTTCTTTTCGGATTCCGTCGCTCACCCTGCGGTAAACGAGGCTTGCCGCGAAGACGAATACCGACGGCGCGAAAATAAATCCGGCTGAATTTCCAAGTATTACTTCCGGGAATAACCGGGCGATCAACTGGTATTTGAGAACGAAGGAAACTACAATCAGCGCGATGGCACAAGGGACATAGAGCCACCACCATTTCCGGGCAAGTTTAGGATAAAGATAAAAAGCGTTGAAATAGAAAATTCCTGCATGGATTAATCCTGCCATGGTAAAAAATGCAGGGGGCAGACCGCCGATCTTGTATCCTGCGTCAGCCGACGACAAGAAGTAGGGCAGGAGCAGAATCGTCGTCCATATGCTGATATGGATCGCAATTTCCCATTTCTGCTGCGTTTTCAAGGGTGTCATCTGAAGTGTAAAAACCAAATTTATAAAAAATCAGGCGGAGAGAAACTCCCCGCCTGATACAGTTAATCTAAACAACACATTAACGATGCATTAGTGCCGTATTTATCGGTTGATTAGCACTTTCCGGTTGGTTATCTCACCGTTCTTGTGCGTGATCGTCAGAATGTACATGCCTACGGGCAGGTTTTTTACATCGATGGTTTTCGAGACGGTCTTGCCTGATTTGTAAACAGAAAGTCCCGTCAGACTATGCATTTCTACCGATTTAACCTGGCTCCAATCTGTACTTTTCAGGTTCAGAATGTCGGAAACCGGGTTTGGATAGGACTCGGATAGCAATGCGGCGTCGGCGAAATTAACTTTGATAATCTTGCTGTAAGCGAAGGTCTTGTCGATATCGACCATTTTCAGGCGGTAGAAATTATCGCCGGAAGCAGGTTTTTTGTCGACAAAGCCATAGTTCACAACGGCATAGCTTTCGCCCTGCGATTTCTTTGTACCGATCGTTGCCCAGTTTTTACCATCGGCGCTGCGCTGGATATCGAAGTGATCACTGTTGGATTCTTCTGCGGTATTCCATTTCAAAGCAATGGTGTTTTCAACTTTCGCACCGCTGAAATCAATCAATGTTACCGGAAGCGAGCAGTCTTTGTAAGCTGTGAGCGTATCCGTGCAATTGTTCAGTGTAGCCACAATAATCGCCGTTTGCTTGCTTGGAATACCTACCACGGTGTTCCCATCAACGGTGCCTTTGTCGGTGGTGATCACAGCGCCTGCGGTAGCCGTAAAGAAAACCGTGTAAGTCTGAGGATCCACCGCATAGTTACATAGATACTCAGCGCCCGTCAGAGCGATGGTTGGTTTCTCATTGACATCTACAGTGGCCGTTTGTCCGGCAACTGGTGTTGAAGCTCCGCCCGCTCCGCTTACGTTGGTCAACGAATAAACAAATGTTCCCGTGGCAGTGGTTGGTACGTTTACTGTCGCCGTCGTGTTGGCGCCGGTTGTTGTGACCTGCAGATCGGAACCGCCGTTAATTTTGTAGGTAAATGTAAACGGTGCAACCCCATTGACTGCAGTAAATGTAATCACGGGCTGTGCGTCATTCTGGCAAGCGTCGGTGCTACCGGAAATCGTCGCCGTAAGATTATTGGCCACGGTTACCACAGCGGTTTGTGCAGGGGATGGCGTAAGTGTGCAGTTCTGCGCGTCGGTTACACTCACTAATTCGTATGTAAACACACCTACGACAGCGGTCGACTGGCTGACGGTGGCGGTAGTGTTAACGCCTGTCGTGCTGACCGTCTGGTTCGATCCGTTGTTGATCTTGTAGGTAAATGTGTAAGGCAAAGTACCACCGGTAGCGCCGAACGTTACCAAGGGAGCCGACGCGCCCTGGTTCACCGTGGTAGTTCCTGCGATGCTCGAACCTGTGATCTGGTTCACTGTCAACACGGCAGCTGAGGAAGTGCTGTTGTTACAAGGATTCGTAATGATACAGCGGTATTCCGAGAGGTTATCCGAGGCCGGAACGTTGCTCAGCGTCAATGTAGCATCGTCGGCAGTAGGGTTTGTACCGGTTGTGATATCTGCGAACGCCCCGCCGAAAGGTTTTTTCTGCCATTGGTAAGTGACACCGGTCTGAGAAGTAGCCACGGTGAAAGAAGTCCCGGAACCCGCGCAGATTGTCTGTGCATCTGGCTGGTCGGTAACCGGAGGCGCCGGGGTAGGTGTCACCGTTATCGTGAACGAGCAGGTAGGTGCGGTTCCAATACCGTTCGATGCGGTTACCAGTACGGTTGTTGGGCCGGCCGGGAATGCATATGGGAACGTGATCGGGTTGCCGCCTACACTGTAAGTAATGGTAGGTGCCGGACATCCGTCTGCGGTTGCCGCGAAAGTTTTGGTGGATGTACAAGTTCCCGGATCAGGCGAGAATGTCTGATCGCCCGGGCAGAAAGTGATCACCGGTGTAGAAGTAACGGTCGTCGTAGTAGGGTTGTTAGTTCCCACTGTGTTCGGATCGTCGGTCAGCACCGAGGCAAAGTTGGTTCCGCTTACAGTACCCTGGGTAGAAAGCTGGCACACCGATGCCGGGATGTTATTATTGATCGTCACACGGAATTTGATGGTTGTGCTCTTGCCATTTGGCAGGGTAAAACCGCTTCCTGTTCCATTTACCGTCACGGTCTCGCCCGACTGTGCCGCCTCGGTTCTGGCAGGGTTTGCAACAGCAGGTTCTGTCACTTCATTGGCAACCGGTTCAGCAGCGGGTGTTGCAACTGCCACGGCAAGTGTTGGTTCCCCGGCAGTTGTGGTTACAGGTTCGGCCAATTCTTTCTCTACGGATGCTTTTTCTGCCAAAACTTCTACGACGCCTTCACGGAAGGAGATGGCGCCCGGTGTTGGGCAGGTTGCATTGAAGGTAAATGACCCGGTACCGCTTGGAAAGGCCCGGCCCACCGGCGTGTTGCCACCGTTGTTCCACACGTCGACGATGGAGGAACCGCTTCCCTGCGAGCGTATCGTCGTGCCGGGATTACCGGCCCTGGCGCGATAGGCAAAGTTGGTAGGCGCCGACAGCGTGACCGCGTTACCGCTCACGTTACTACAAATGATCGCGGTGTTGAGCGGAGCCACGGCCTGGGCAGGCGCATTGACGTCGATACCGTACCAGGCGACAGGCCCGGTAACCTGAATGTTGTTAGTTTTAAGTGTAAAGCTGCTTTCGGCGCCGCCTGTGCTGAGAGCGCTTGCAACGATACCATGAATGTTGAGCACATTTTTAACAGTATTGCCCTCTATCACGACGATTGCTTCCGGGTGGTCAGCACCAGCGATGACCCCTTCTACCGAACTGACGATACCCGACACTGCGGAAGACCCGGACAGGTTGTCTGTTGTATTGTTTTTGATGTATCCCTCGATATGACCATTTCCGGAGCCGAACGAGTTGATCCCGATGCCCCCGAAATGTTTGACATTATTGTTTTCGATATTGAAGTACATCTTGGCATTGCTGGCTGCGGCGACATCAAGCCCCCTGCCCACACCACTACCCGGATCTACTACCGTGTTCTTTATGTCGGCCGTTATCACAGCATTATCATTGGCATATACCTCCACACCGGCCGTCCGGCAGTTCAGGAATTTTGAATTGTTCCCAACCCTCACTTTCATCGTGGAACTGCCGTAACCTACAACTTGAAGACCGGAAGCACCGTCGGCATCCTGGAATGTGGAGTTGTCGACGGTCAGCAGGAGCATATTAGTGCTGAAATTAGCAAAATATACCGCGCGGCCTCCCGGATCGGTGAACGTTGAATTCACGATCGAGTTTGTGCCGCCCGTGTTTACCGCGAAAATACAGCCTTCAACCGTAATGCCGGCCGATCCCGATGATCCGATGGAACCATTGGTGAAATTGAAATTGCTGGAACCCCGGAGATTAATACCTTCCTGGGCTACGGTTCCGCTGATAGCCACGCGATCCATGGTTAAACCGTTGGTATTGAGTGCATATACCGCCGCATTGGCATTCAGGTTATTCATGTCAGAAGCGGAGCCTGATGGCGCCGTACCGTCATTTTGATTGGCATTCACCAGATTCATGTTTTTGAGCGTGATGCCCGTGGTATTCGACAACTCGATCCCGCGCTGGCCGATATTCTGGATCGTTCCGCCCGTTCCTGCTGTCGTCCCGGTCCCGTTGATCGTAAATGTGCCCGAGGTGCCCGAAATGATAATCCCCTTCGTACTACCATTAGCGTTGACGGAGGTTAGGGTTACATCCAGCGCGATACTGCCCGAAATGTCGATAGCCGGTACCGACGTTGCCGTGATGTTTCCATCAGGTATCGTCAGCGAGCCTGTGCTCGTAGCGATTTTAATCGGGCTGACACTTCCTGTGGCAGAAGTACTGGTTACATCGGAGAAAGTCGCCGCGAGGGTTTTGTTGGACAGGTTCAGGGACGAGCCGGAGCCTGAGAGCCCTACTTCTTCTACATTCAATGTTCCCGAGGTGGAACCTGCTATTTTAGTACCGCTGGTGTTGCCGATATTAAAGCCTCTTAAATTGTTGGTAGCTCCCAGGTTAATGGCATTCACCGTTCCGCCGGAGGTGGTGATAGTCGGCCGGGTCCCGTTGGTGGCAGGCAATAAATTGGCGCCGCTCGGAGCCAGGAAACCCGTAATGGTCAGAAGGCTGGCAGTGGCGCCCTGGCCGATCAGCTTCTGATTGTTGCGCAGCGTGAGCGGGCCGGAGTAGGATCCGGTATAAAGGAAAATGTACTGATTGTCCTTGGGATGAAGTCCCGCACCGTCGCCATTGATCGCCTGGAAAGCTGCAATGTCGTTAAATGGTCTGGCGAGCGTTCCGTCCCCACCAGCGGCAGCCCCTGATTTGATGAACCAGATCATATTGGTGGCGCTTCCCACGGCAATGGTTACCGTAGCGGTAGAAGTCATCCCCGAACCGTTCTGGATGTCGTAAGTAAAGGTATCATTACCTGAGAACCCCGCTGCCGGATCGTAAGTAAATGCACCTGTCGCGGCCGTAATGGTGGCCGTACCACCGCCTGTCGTCGTAACGGTTGTGGTACTGCTGACGCTGAGCACGGTACCCGAAGGGCTTATGTCGTTGGAAAGGATCCCTTGTCCGGCGGCGATATCGATTCCCACGTTTCCGATTGTGGAATAGCTGTCATTTACCGCAATAGGACTGGCTTTCACCGAACCTGGTACGAGGGTGGTATTCGCGTCGATCGTTTCCGTGAACGTGGTACCGGTGGCAGGATCAGGCCCTGTGTTGCTGATTACGACGGTATATTCGAGTACGCCGCCGGCCGTGGCCCCACCGCTGATGACGGCATAGGCGTTCGTTGCGCTGATGCTGGGTGCAAGCATGGCCCGGGCACCAGATTTTTTCCGTGCCCTTGCGTAGGGCACCTTTTCCTGTGGTTTCGCGTCGGTTTGCTTTTTCGGTTTCACGACCCATTCGCGAGCAGCGGGTGTGTCGCCCGAGAGCTTGCCGGCCATTTCGGCCCCCGATGCCAGCAGGGCAATACATGCCAGGTAGAAGTAGAAATTTTTCATGGTTTCAGTTTGAAGCGTAAGATTGAATCATAGGTGAAAGTGTTTTGAGATACGTTGAATCGGGATTGAGTCCGGTTAGGAGAAAACAGCTTCGTACCGTGTGCCCAGCGGATCCTGAGCTATCGGCACCAAGAAAAGATCGAATTGTTGGCCATCCGAACGAACGACCCTGTAAATGCCTTGTGCAATGACCCTGCTATCGCCATTGGTCTGGAATTCCACCGAGAAGGAACCTCTTTCAAGGGGAGAGTAGCCATTCAGTTCGGTAACCGCCACAATGGTGGATGGCAGGGAAAAATTTTCTGCGAAATGGATCACTACCGGTTCGCTCGTCTGCGACCGGAATTCTGCTGCGGTAATCTGGCTTAAATCGTATGTCTCCATTCCATTAAATGATAAATTCCATTGGTTTCACTAATTGTCTTAAATCCAAGGCGGGTATACAGATTCTTGGCCGGATTAAAGGCTTCTACATGGATGGTGAGCGGCCTTTCGAAATCAGCCGCCCTGTTCATGAGATCTTTAAAAATATCCTGGCCCAATCCGCGGTTGCGGTAGTTGGGCAGGATACTGATGTCAATGATCCGCATACCCTTACCTTGAAAATCGTCGTGGAGATAAAGCCTCCCGACGCCTTTGTGTTTAAATTCAATAACCCAAAATTCGGCACCGGTGTAGTTTTTCTGATAGTACTCGTGTTGTGCTTTGAACTGGCTGTTCAGGAATTCTTTTTTCATGAGATCAGTCCAGAAAGGAACCCTTTCCATCTCTGCTTCCCTCGTGCTGGCATAAACTTCCCGGAGGAAGGGCATGTCTTTGGACGTAATCGGTCTTAGTGCAAGGGCGGTATTAGTAAGCTTCATTTTTTATTAATAATCAGAAAAACATAAACAATGCCGATCAGTGCCTGTTGCTAGGGGCGCTGGGGGAAAATGCCTTGCAACGCGATACAGAAGTTCACGGTGATATACGGCATCATGTTATTATGCGGCAGGCCGCTCCCCATCATGGAAAGCGATTGGAAATGCATTTGCACAGTGGGCTGCCCGGTAGCGTATATATTCCCCTGCGTGGAAAATCCGAGCGTCGCGTTCTGGGGCGTTTTGATCTCCGCGGCTTCCGGCGCCGCGCTCATCACGTGCGTATGGTTGGGCATCTCGCTTTGAAGTAAGGTCACAGTTTCGCTGCCGGATTGCTCCCCGAGAAAGCGTTCCGAAAGCCCCGATCCCTGACCTGGTTGCATGGGTGAACTGCCCTGAAGGTCGGGCAATGCGAAAGTGGACTTGCCGTCACCGCCATAAGTAGTTCCTAATAATGAAAACAACGCGGTATTCTGCGAGATGGGCATGAGCTGTCCGTTACAAAATGCCCAGCCGGTGGGAGGGAAATTGAAAGGATATATTCTTATCTCTGCTACGAATTGATCTGCCATTTTGATTGATTGGGTTTTGAGGTTCTACAATTGCCTGTCGCCTGAGCCTAGGTTTGCGATGGAAATATTCCGAACAGCGAAATGATAAAGTTGATACACAGATATGGCTGCATATTCGAATGCGGCTGACTGCCGCCGACCGGGAGGATATCCGGGCCCATCGGCTGGCTGGGTATGCTCGCAATGAATCCATTGGTCGTAGTCGACGTCCCGATTACGGCATCCTTAGGGCTTGCCGCGTCGGCGATGTTATTGGTCGCCGTAAAAATATGGTTGTGGACAGGGATTTGCTGTGTAGTGAGGGTCACCTCTTCTGATCCACCACTTTCGCCAATGGTATAAGTGCCGCCGCCTGAGAGGGTTCCCTGGTGGACAGGCAGACGTCCCTGCAGATCGGGCAAGCGAAAAGTTTCCTCTCCGTCGCCGCCGTAGGTTGTTCCTATCAATTGGAAAAGGACTTCGTTTTCAGATATCGGGAGTGTCTGTCCCTGGCAGAACAACCACCCGTTGGGCGCGAAGTTGCCTGCAAACAGTCTGATTTCTCCCACATAAGGCTGTGCCATATATTTTTAGGTTTTTGTTTAAATGAATAAAATTTGCGGGCACGCGCTAGTTTTGGCTTGGGAATATACCCTGCAACGCAATACAGAAATTGATCACCATAAAAGGCTGCAGGTTGTTGTGCGCCTGGCTGCCGCCAACGTTCGAAACGGTCGCGGGGTTGAGTCCTGCACTGCCCGGCACTGTCGAATAGAAGTTGTTGGGCAGCGTGTTGGCCAGGTAAGCTCCGGAAGGGTCATTCAAGTTCGAAGGGCCGGAATCGATCGCCCTGACAAAGTGATTGTGTTGCGGCAACTCGGACATTGTGATGGTGTGAGCCTCCTGGCCGCCCCTCTGGCCGAGGTCAAAACCGTTGCCAAAATGAACGGGTACCCTGCCCCGGAAATCCGGCAGCGCGAAGTTAGTCTGCCCGTTACCCCCGTAGGTGGTCCCCAGCAGTGCGAAGAGCGCCTGATTTTGGTTGATAGGGAGAAACTGCCCATTGGCAAGCGCCCAGCCTTTCGGCGCGAAATTGAAACTTACCATCCGGATCTCAGATAGAAATGGTTCAGCCATAAAATGAAATGGGTTAATTGATGGATAATGTAAGATATTGACGTTGCTCTGCCGGTTATCGGCAGTGTCGATGAAGTGCAATCAGTATGGGTGTTGATGAGCGGTATTAAACGGGCCGAAATCTATCCTGGTCAGGAGGAGGCCCATAAAATAGCTGCGATAAAAGAAGATGTAGAAATTCTTTTCATAGGGAGGCACGTTCAGGTTAGGATTCTGTAAAAATAATACTCCAATATTAGTGATATATCGCCATTTCGATGAAATAATTTACTAAGCGGTAATAATTATTCTACGTATAATCATATTGAAAGGCGGGCCTGATTATGGTAAAATATTGGTAATGAATTGATTGAAATTATTTCCAATGCTCGAAATTTTCTTGGCCGTGCAATTCGCCGAAATAGACCCCTACAAGCCGGGCTACTCGCTTTTTTTAGATTATTCGAATACCGGATATTAAAAATCGATTCCCTTCGGCTTTATCAGTTGATCCTACTCAGCTAAATCGGTATTCGATGAAATCACATATTCTCCTGATTCTTGCAGTCTTCTGCTGTACGCTCACGGATGCACGCGCACAACACTATACGATAAGTGAAAACAAACGGTTTTTACTCAAAGAAGGCAAACCATTTTTCTGGCTCGGCGATACCGCCTGGGAACTCTTCCACCGCCTTGACCGCTCCGACGCCGATTATTACCTTCAAAAGCGCGCTGAGCAGGGTTTTACGGTTATTCAGGCTGTTGCATTGGCCGAATTCGACGGCCTGGTTGAGCCTAATCCGTATGGTGAAAAACCATTGATCAATAATGATCCGATGCAACCGAATGAAAGCTATTTCAAGCATGTCGATTATATCATCGACAAAGCGGCGATTTACGGATTGACGATCGCTTTTCTGCCTACCTGGGGAGACAAGGTGTTCAAAAGTACCTGGGGCAAAGGGCCGGAGATTTTCAATGAGAGCAATGCGAAAGCGTACGGAAAGTGGCTGGGGAACCGCTATAAGGCCAGGCCGAATATCATATGGGTACTTGGAGGAGACCGCCAGCCACGGAAAGACAGCCGCGACGTGGAGATATGGCGGGCAATGGCCGCCGGGATCGCCGAGGGAGTAGGAGGCCACGACAAGGCATTGATCACCTATCACCCGCAGCCCAACAAGGAAGGATCCAGCGAATGGTTCCACGACGATGAATGGTTCGATTTCAACATGTTTCAGACCGGACATTGCCGCGATACGCCCGTTTATGACCACATTCAAAGATCCTACGACCGCAAGCCGGTGAAGCCGGTAATCGATGCGGAACCTATTTATGAAGATCACCCGGTGTGTTTCAATGCAAAGGAAAATGGCACTTCAAGTGCCTATGATGTTCGCAAATCGGCCTACCTCGATCTTTTCGCGGGCGCATTCGGGCATACTTATGGCTGCCATGACATCTGGCAGATGTACTCGCCGACCCGCGAGGCAGTGAACGGGCCGCACGTTTTCTGGCAGCAGGCGCTCGATTTGCCCGGTGCGCTGGAAATGAAATATGTACGGAAACTGATCGAATCGCGACCGATCACCGATCGCGTTCCAGATCAGTCCATTATTCTAGAAAATGCATTGCCGGCAGCTGAACGTGTGCAGGCTACGCGGGGGAAGGATTACCTTTTTGTTTACACGGCGTCAGGAAAGGCTTTTTCCGTGAATCCCGGAAAGATTTCGGGTACCGACCTCGAAGCGTTCTGGTACGATCCGCGCAGCGGGAAGGTACGGGATGCTGGAAAATTCGATAATAAATCGGTCAACAAGTTCATCCCGCCCACTTCCGGCTATGGGCACGACTGGGTGCTGGTAGTAGACGACCGGGCCAAAGGTTACCATAAACCATAAATGCATAGTGCAGTATACTAATCATTTATAGCCTGTTTCGATCGGTTCCAGCCAATGGAAATGGGCAAAAATGATTAAATTAGGATTAAGAAAATGGAGAATTGTACCGCCTGATGCTTTTGCTGTTGGTTAGTTGTTTTAAGCGCCCGCTGATTATCCTATTAAGTGATGTTGAATTCGTGGTTTAAATATTCGTTGCTGGTCGCCGCCGGCGGATTGTTTTTGACGTCGTGTGACAGCAAAATAGATCTGCCGGACGATGTGGCCGCTGAAATGAACACCCTGGTCGCACCTGTTGACTATACTTACGATGTCAAGCCGATTCTTTCAGACCGTTGCTTTGCCTGTCATGGACCGGATGCGAACCACCAAAAGGCCGATTTACGCCTCGATATGGCCGAAGTGGCTTATAAAAAGGAAGCGGAAAGCGGCTTGAAGGCCATCCGGCCCGGTAAACCCGGCAAGAGTGAGCTGGTACATCGCATACTCTCCGCCGACCCCGATATTGTAATGCCCACACCCGAATCGCATTTGTCGCTTACGGCCCGTGAAAAGGCCATTCTGATCCGCTGGATAGAAGAAGGCGCCGAGTACAAGCCACATTGGGCATTTACCAAAGTAGAAAAGCCTCAGGTGCCGAAAGTGAAAAACGAGGCCTGGGTGAAGAATGATATCGATCGGTTTATCCTTAAAAAGCTGGAAGATAAGCGCATTAAACCTTCACCTGAGGCGTCCAAAACCACATTGTTACGCCGTGTCTCACTGGATCTGACCGGATTGCCGCCCACGCCGGAGGAAGTCACGACATTCCTGAACGACCCGTCACCGAATGCTTACGAAAAGGCCGTCGACAGGCTCCTCGCTTCGCCGCATTACGGCGAGCATATGGCAGTCCCCTGGCTCGATGCTGCGCGTTACGCAGACACACACGGGTACCAGGACGATGGCCTGCGCACGGCATGGCCGTTTCGCGATTGGGTGATCAGTTCATTTAATAAAAATCAGCCTTACGACCAGTTTGTAACCTGGCAGCTGGCCGGCGACATGCTGCCCAACCCGACACGCGACATGATGGTAGCTACGGCATTCAACCGCATGCACCAGCAAAGCCAGGAAGGCGGTATTATCCCCGAGGAGTACCGCAGTGCATACGTTTCCGATCGCGTGGATACGTTTGGGAAAACATTTCTGGGTCTGACTGTCGAATGCGCGCGCTGCCACGACCATAAGTACGACCCGATCAGCCACAAGGATTATTATTCATTGTATGCGTTTTTTAACAACAATGACGAAAATGGCCAGATTCCGTACAATGGCGAGGCGAGCCCGGCGATCACGCTGCCGACGGCAGAGGCAGATTCCCGACTGAAATACATTCATGCCAATCTGGCGAAAGAGCAATCGGCCATTACAGCGAATGCAGCCGTTTACGAACGCGGTTTCCGCCAATGGCTTGCTACGGCCCGCACGGCGCCCGAAAAAGCGCTATTGCCCAAGAAAACTGATTTGCTCGGCCATTTTACATTCGATGAACCGACCGGCAAGGAGTTTGCCAACCTGGCCAACCCGAAACATAAGGCCAGCGCCGAGGGCGACGACAGTCTTTCGAACGTCGCTTCACGCAATGGCCGGATTGGAAAGGCGCGGTATATTTTTGGGGATAATGCGGTGAGCTTCGGCGATAATTTTGCCTTCTTCGAACGCAATCAGCCATTCAGCATCAGCATCTGGCTTAACTTGCACGACCCTGCCGTGAGCGGGTCGTTGCTGCATAAATCGAATGGGGTAATGAATGGTTACCGCGGCTGGAATGTGTTCCGGGAAAAAGACGGCCGTATCAGGCTGACGATGAGTCATGTTTGGCCGGAGAATGCGATTGAAATACAAACCGTGGACAAGTTCCCAATGAACAAATGGACGCAGCTGGGCTTCACCTATGATGGTTTAAGCAAGGCGGCTGGCCTGAAACTCTTCGTGAACGGGCAGCCGGTGAAGGTTACCGTGCATAATGATCACCTGACGGAGAGTATTTTGTATGGAAAAAATAAAACGAACTGGTACGTCGACAGGCTGAATATTGGCCGGCTGTCGGATCAGCGGACGAAGAACTTCGAGGTCGACGAATTCCGGATTTACACACGGGCGGTTAGTCCGCTGGAAATGCAAGGGCTGTATACCTTCAAAAACGAGCTGCTACTGGCACTGAAAACCCCGGAGGCACAGTTGAAACCGGCGCAGTTGGCGTCGTTGAAGGACTATTACCTGACTAACATCGACGCGGGTTTCAAAAAAGAAATGGCGGCCAGCCGTGCGCTGATCGGGGAGGAAACGGAGATTATGGACAAGCAGATCGACGTAATGGTGATGAAGGAGCGGAAATACCCACGCAAAACATTCATACTCAATCGCGGAGCTTACGATGCACCCGGAAAGCCCGTAACGATGGATACGCCGGATGCATTCTTTAAAATCCCTAAGGAATATCCAAAGAATCGCCTCGGTCTGGCTAAATGGCTGCTGGATAAAGACCATCCGCTATTCAGCAGGGTAACTGTCAACCGGTTCTGGATGATGTATTTTGGCAAAGGAATAGTGATTTCCAGCGACGATTATGGCAACCAGGGCGAATTGCCCACGCATCCCGAACTGCTCGATTACCTTGCCGCACGCTTCCGGGAGTCGGGCTGGAATGTGAAGGCGATGCAAAGGCTGATCGTAACGTCGGCTACCTACCGGCAATCGTCAAAGATCGAACGGAACGTGCAGGATCTCGACCCGGATAACCGGCTGTACGCGCGTGGCCCGAGCTACCGCATGAGTGCCGAGCAAATACGCGACAATGCATTGGTATCCAGTGGATTACTCACGCGCAGGGTAGGGGGCAGGAGCGCGTACCCCTACCAGCCCGCGGGCCTTTGGGAAGCGCTTGCAACGCGTAACGAGGTCACTTACAAGCAACAGCACGGAGATTCACTCTACCGTCGAAGCCTTTATACGATCTGGAAACGCAGTTCCCCACCGCCGATGATGCTCAACTTCGATGCTGCTGAAAGGCATTTCTGCATTACCAAACGGCAGAAAACCAGTACACCCTTGCAGGCCCTGGTTGTCATGAACGACCCGCAATTTGTGGAAGCATCGCGGGTACTGGCACAGCATATGCTGAAAAACGGGAAGTCGGTCGACGAGCAGATCGACTACGCATTTACAGCTTTGACGAGCCGCCTGCCCGATCCGAGAGAAAAAATGGTGCTGAAAGAACTGTTTGAAGAGGAATTGAAGGATTTCAGCCAGAATCCGAAAAGGATGAAGTCGATCCTGGCGGTGGGCGAATACCCGCTCGACAAAACCCTGGACCCGGCGCAGCTTGCGGCTGGAACCATCGTGGCCAGTACGGTAATGAATTTTGATGAATTTTTGATCAAGCGATAACAAGCAAAGCAATGAGCTTTTACAGAGAACTTGAAAACCATGTGCACGAGCAACTGAGCAGGCGTAACTTCCTGTCCAAAACCAGCCTTGGTTTGGGGGCGGCAGCGATGGCATCGCTTTTGAGTGCAGACAATTCATTGGCCAGGAAAATAGGAGAAAAAGCTACGGAAGCTGCCGGTTTGCCGATAGGGCACCCGCATTTTCCGCCGAAGGCCAAGCGGGTGATTTATTTGTTCCAAAGCGGCGCACCGTCGCAGCTTGAACTTTTCGATTACAAACCTAAACTGGAAGAAATGTGGGGCAAAGACCTGCCCGAATCGGTGCGGAAGGGGCAGCGCCTTACCGGTATGACTGCCGGACAGAGCAGCTTTCCGCTGGCCGCCTCGAAATACAAATTCCAGCGGTACGGGGATAATGATATGATGATCAGTGAATTGATGCCCTACACCTCGGGCATTGTCAACGATGTTACATTTATTCGCTCGATGTTCACGGAGGCCATTAACCATGACCCGGCCGTTACCTTTTTTCAGACAGGCAGCCAGCAGGGCGGACGTCCCTCGTGGGGCTCTTGGGTGAGCTATGGCCTTGGCTCCGATAATCAGAATATGCCTTCGTTCGTGGTTTTGCTTTCGAAAGGCCGCGGCGGAGACCAGCCATTGTATGCCAAACTATGGAGCAACGGATTTTTGCCATCCATTCACCAGGGTGTGGTGTTCCGCTCCGGTCCGGACCCTGTTTTTTACCTCAATAACCCTGAGGGGATCGATCGCACGAGCCGCAGACGAATGCTGAACTCGCTTGCGAAATTGCAGCAGGGCCAGTTCGAAAAGCTGCTTGACCCGGAAATCAATTACCGGATGGCCCAGTACGAAATGGCCTATCGTATGCAGACGGCCGTTCCCGAAACGATGGATATATCCAAAGAACCGGATTACATTTTCGATATGTACGGAGAAGATTCGCGTAAGCCGGGGACATTCGCGGCCAACTGTGTACTGGCCCGGAAGCTGATCGAAAAGGACGTGAAATTTGTACAACTGTACCACCAGGGCTGGGACCAGCATGGTAATTTACCTAATGATATCAAGACGATGGCCAAAAGCGTGGATCAGGCGTCGGCAGCATTGATTAACGACCTGAAACAGCGCGGTTTGCTGGACGAGACGCTGGTGGTTTGGGGAGGCGAGTTTGGCCGGGGGGCCTACTCCCAGGGCAAACTTACCCGGGACAACTACGGTCGCGACCATCATCCCCGCAGCTTCACGATCTGGATGGCCGGCGCGGGTGTGAAAAAGGGGTTTGTATATGGACAAACCGACGATTTTGGCTATAACATTATCAAAGACCCCGTCCATGTGCATGATTTCCAGGCGACGGTGATGCACCTGATGGGAATTGACCACGAGCAGCTGATATTTAAGCACCAGGGCCGCCGCTACCGCCTTACCGATGTGCATGGCAAGGTGGTGAAGCCGCTTCTGGCATAATATTCCAGTTTAAAACAGAAGGAGGTTTTACATGGCCTCCTTTGTGTAAGGTCGGATATTTTTTTTCTGGCATTATGTACATACATTTGAACAAATTAATTGGAATTGTCTACTTGGGCTTTGTACCTCATCAGGGCGGTTACCTCAGGGCCGCGCCCGATTGGATGGATATGAGCCGATCCGGACAACAGAGGCGATTCTAAAAAGTTAAGATGCGTATGAAACAGACTATCCTAACCCTTTTTCTTCTGTCTAATTGTTTAACAGGCATTTCTCAAACGCGTAAGGCGATGGTCAGGCCTGTATCTTCTTTTCATAATACCTGGTCGAAGCCTATGGTTTCCACACCCAGCCGTAACAAGGTCGACGCTCCGCTGATGGGCAACGGCGATCTGACGATGAGCCTGGGTTACAAGGGCGAAGTGCTTAGTTATTATCTTTCCAAAAACGATTTTTGGCGGCTGGTATCGCCGGAAACTCTCGCCCGAAAAGACGATGTCTCCGGCCCCCGGCCCGCCGGTTCCGCCGACATTCGGATCGAAGGCTTGGTGAATGCTGATTTCACCGCCACGCAGCAACTGGCCAATGGGGTTACTATCTGCAACTTTGCATCGGATGGGGGAAAGTTAGTTTTCAAATCATGGGTGTCGGCCGTGGATAACCTCGCTTTCGTTGAAATTACCGCGGTCGGTCACGCTCGCAGGATATCGGTGAGTTTGAATGCGCCCCATAACCAACAAGCCAGGTTGAAGAAGGGGGCGGAGGCCAATACCTTGTGGATGACGCGCGCGTTTGCGGACAGTGTCGACATGGCCACGGAGGTGGCCGTTGCCTTGAAGGTCATCGATAGTGGTGATAGTACATTTACCGTTGAGCCCGGAAAAAAAGTAACCATATCCATCGCAGTTGAGAGCAATTTTAAGCGGCAGAAGCCACTGCAATTTGCATTGACCCAAATAAAAAAGGCGGGCAAGACCACTGCAGGTTTGCAGATGGCAAAACATGACGTATGGTGGCAGACGTATTGGGGAAAATCTTCGGTGAGTATTGAAGACACCATTTTAATGAAGGCCTATTACCAGGGATTGTATACGATGGCGGCGTGCAGCCGAGATCCGCGTTTCCCGCCCGGCCTTTTTGGCTGGGTTACCAGCGACGATCCGCAGTGGGCAGGTGACTACCATTTGAACTATAACCATCAAGCCCCGTTTTATTCACTTTACTCTGCCAATCGCCTGGAACAGGGCATACCCCATGACGCTCCGCTGATCGATTTTATGCAAAGAGGGCAGTGGTATGCAAAAAACGTGACGGGTACCCGCGGAATACTCTATCCCGTCGGAATTGGTCCGCTTGGAATCGAAGTAACGAGAAATCATCCAAGGTATCCGAAAACCAACAACGAAGAACAGGGTGGTCTCTTCTTCGGGCAGCGTTCCAATGCAGCCTACGGTTTGTTGAACATGGCGCAGTACTGGCGATGCACGTACGACGAGCGTTATGGCAGGAAGATATACCCGTATGCATTGGCGGTGGCCGATTTTTGGGAAGATTATCTCAGGTTTGAAGAGGGGCGGTATGTCATTTATAACGATGCTATTCATGAAGGTTCCGGGGCGGACATGAATCCTATCCTGACACTCGGCCTGGTTCGCAATACTTTTAACCTCATGCTTGATTTAAGTTCCGCTTTGAAAGTAGATCAGGACAGGCAGGCCAAATGGAGGGATATTCTCGATAAACTGAGCGCTTTCCCCGTTCAGGAGCGAAATGGCATACGGGTATTTCGTTATACAGAAAAAGGCGTAGACTGGTGGGAGAATAATGGCCTGGGCATTCAGCATATTTATCCTGCCAATGCCATTACCCTCGACAGCGGTGACGAGTTGCTGATTTTGTCCCGCAATACGATCAGCGATATGAAGCGGTTTCAGGATGCGAATACCAGTAGCAGTTTTTTTATGGCGGCAATTCGGGTAGGTTATGATCCGGGTATCGTATTCAGTGAGCTGCGTAAATATGCTTTGCATACCTACCCGAATGGTTTTCAACTAAATAACCCGCACGGGATTGAAAACAGCTGTACGGTTGCAAATGCCCTGAACGAAATGCTGTGCATGAGCGTGGGTAATGTGATTCGCCTGTTTAGGGGCCTGCCGGAAGGGCAAACCGCGGCATTTGAAGACCTGAGAGCCTGGGGAGCATTTCTCATTTCAGCCAGGCAGGTCAACGGACGCGTCGCGGAAGTCCGGATTAAAAGCGAGAGAGGAAAGGTTTGCACGATTGTCAATCCGTGGCCCGGCAGAACGGTCCGGGTATTGCGTAATGGAAGGCTGGCGGGATCGGTTTCCGGCGAGCGCTTCACACTTCCCACGCAGGTGGGTGAGCGCATCGATTTACTGGCGGATTAATTCATATTGTTTACTTTTTTCAGCCGAAGAGCCAGAGGAATACCGCTTTCACTGCCGGGCCGACGCTCCATATTGAAAACAGCCAGAATATTGCGCCCATTCCGGCAAAGACATAAACGAACAGGTAATTGCCTTGCAAATGCACATTATCGGGATCGTTCGGGTCGTAGTATAGCGTCACTTCCTGGCCTATCTGGTATTCTGGCGGGTTGCGTGCCTCCGAACTGTGAAATACGTGTTCAGTGCCGTCCTTTTTTAAAAAGCGGATCGATGGGGCCAGCGGGTACTCCCGCGGCTTCAAACGGTGGAGGTCTATGACTATGCCCTTCGTTTCGATCCCGTTCTCGATCAGGTTTCGGCTGTTACGGTAGATGGTATACGAAATAATTGCCAAAATCGACCCGACGGTAAAGAATAGCAGAATGAACAGTTCAAAGCCCGGTATGCCCTTATTTGTTTCCATGGTTTGAGGTGTTAAAGCCAGCGATAAATTTCCTGTAAGCTTCCTTCAAAGTGCTTCGGAGGATTTCCCATTGAATTCGCAAAGGGATAGGTACCTCTTACGGCGGTTCCGGTCCCGGCTTGGAGATCGAGGCGGAGATCGCAGTATTCGCGGCCCGGATACAATCTGGTTTTCAGTTCGACCGTAGAATCGTCAATCCATTTGGCTTCGTCGCAACTCCAGGTAGACGGCATATCGAAGATCAGCTGGTTGTTTGCAACGCGGTAAATGCCCGGCTCGGTAATCCAGTGGCTCATACGCACTTCATAGGCACCGAACCGGACGGTATAGGTTTGGTGTGGAGAAGGAATTTCGTCGATCATGATAGAGGATGCTAATTGGTAGAACTGACTATTTCGTCCTGGCAATGAGGTTGATGAGGATCCAGAGCACGAGCAATACCCCAAGCCCGATCCCTGCCCATTTCACGACAGGCAATGCGTAGGGTTTGAATTTGATAAAAAGGCTGGTCCCGATCATTCCGAGAAATAAGAAGATCACCCCGAAAATGACCAGCATGATCCACAGCGTACCAACACCCGAATTCCGCGAATCGTGATAATCGATGGCGCCGCAGAATTTGGTGGCAAGGGAAGTGATGCCGATCAAACCGGCAATGCCTATACGCAGCATCCACCAGCCAAGCCCGCTTTGTGACCAGTATAAAGGTGCAAACGAGAGGATGATCGCGGAAAACAGGACATACCAGGCGAGACTTTCGAGCCGAACGTTACCGGCTTCGGTAGGTGGCTGATTGGGCGCCACCAGCAACAGCGCCACGCCGTACATCAGAAGCCAGGAAAGTTCGGGACCGAGGAGAAACGTAGTAATGCGGTTGGAGCCCATTGTCAGAACGGCTTGTAATCCTTCACGTTAGCCTGTAAATCAGCAAGTAGTGCTTTTAGTTTGGTGTCGAGTTCAGTAGCAGCGGCTTTGTTTTCGTTTTTCTGGCTGAAAACATCCAGGGGAACGGAGCGGCCGCCGTTGCCTTCCTGGTATTCCACATTCGCCAGCGACGCGCGGTATTTGCGGTTAGCGCATTCAACGGAAAGCACGTAACTGAACTTGTAAACGCCCCCTGCATTGTTTTCCGACCTTGGTATGGTGATCGTAATGTGGCCTTGCGTAACGAGGTCGCCCGTTTCCTTGTCGTCGACGAGCGTCTTATTATCCGGGGCCGACTGGCTTACCCACAGGCGGGCACGCCTGAAAATGTCGATGAGGGAAACGCTGCCGCAATCGACAGTTTCGGTGTAGGCGATTTTGGTGATCATAGCTGGCGAAGTCGAATGCGCGTACGCGGAACCTATCATGCATGCGAGCACGACGATCAAAATGGATTTTGACATGACAATAAATTGGTTCGATTGTTAAAATTGCGGTGCAAAATTGTGTATTTCAACGGCAGGGTGCAAATAAAATGAGCTACCGGTAAATCGAGGTTTGCCTTGAAAAACAATTGTTTAGCACAATACCATTCAATAAAAAAGCGGCTGGTGGCCGCTTCTAGTTCTCTTTGCTGTATTTATTCCGGTATTCAATGGGTGTAAGGCCGGTGACCTTTTTGAAAACATCCCTGAATGCCTTGGTATCGGTATAGCCTACATCGTACATCACCTCGGTCACGTTCTTGCGGGACAGCTCAAAGCTTCGTTTGGCAGCCTCCACCCGCACGCGGCGCACGTATTCGTTGATGGTATTGTTCGTCGCGTTTTTGAAACGCCGCTCGAAACTCCGGCGGCTCACGCTGGCAATATCGGCGAGCTCGATGATCGTCAGTTTTTCCGTGTAATTCTGTTCGATGTAATCCTGAGCGGCAAGAATACCGTCGTCGTTGTGGTTTTTCTGGCCTTTGAAAATCGTGAATGCGCGCTGGTTGTCGCGGTCGATGTCGATTGCAAAGTACTTGGCAGCCAGGATGGCAATGTCGCGGCTGGTGTATTTTTCAAGAATATATATCAGCAGATTCCAGATCGAGTTGGCACCGCCGCTGGAATAGACTTTCCCTTCGTCGGTAATTATGGTACCGTCCACCACTTCGATTTGCGGATAGATTTCTTTAAACTCTTCATAATAAGCCCAGTGTGTAGAACATTTCTTGCCATCGAGCAACCCGGTAGCGCCTAGCAGGAACGCGCCGAGGCATAATGAGGCAATTTCCGAGCCTTTATCGCGCATTTCAAGCATCCAGGGAATGGCAGGGCGGTCGAGTTCGATCGAATCACGGAGGTTGCCACACAATGCGGGGATTATTACAAGGTCGGTTTTGGTCACTTCGCTGAGCAGCTTGTTGATCCGGATGGTGTATTCGCCGTCCTGCGCCTTGATATCGTGGTTAAGGCCGACGAATTCTACATTGAATTTCGGTTCCTTTCCGGAAGCTCTCAGAAAGTCGTTAGCCGTATTAAAGAGCCGGTAAGCGGGCGAGACCGCCTCGATGTAGGAAGATTGTGGGACATATACCGAAATATGTTTCATGACGATTTGGGATTTAGAAGACGTAAATATAGAAAAATATTCAGTTGGCATTTTTACCCCTTGGGATAGGCGTATTTACACCCCTTTTATTTTCGCCCAACCTGTCAAATTTGTAATGTCAATCATCAGCAAACTAAAAACCATTTTTCCGAACCATTCACCTTTAACATTCACAACAATGAGCGAATTGTCAACAGCACAAGGCATTACACCGTTTCTCTGGTACAACGGCGGCGCAGAGGAAGCGATGAACCTGTACACCCGCATTTTCCCAAATTCACGGATCAAATTGCTAAAAACATGGGGTGAAGGCACTCATATGCCGGCCGACCAGGTGATGATGGGCGTCATCGAGATCAACGGACTGACATTGCATCTGTTCGACGCCGGGCCGATGTTCAGGTTCACAGAGGCTGTTTCGTTTTTTGTTTCCTGCAAAGACCAGGAAGAAATTGACTATTACTGGAACGCGCTCACGTCCGATGGCGGCGAGGAGAGCCAGTGCGGCTGGCTGAAAGACAAGTTCGGGCTGTCGTGGCAAATTGTACCTGCCATGCTGAACGAGCGGTTAGCTAGCGGCGACCCAAAGCGGGCCGGGCAGATGTTTCAGGCTGTAATGGGCATGCGAAAACTCGACATTGCTGAAATGGAACGCGCTTACAACGAATAATATACCCAATGGCGATTTACCCCTTCCTTACATTCAACGGCAATTGCAAAGAGGCGATGCGTTTTTATCAGTCGTGTTTCGGGGGGAAACTGCACTTTACCTACCTGGGCGACACGCCCGGCGGTAAGCAGTTTCCTCAGGAGATCAGGCAGCTGGTGTTGCATGCAAGCCTGGTGTCGGAACACATCCGGCTCTATGCATCCGATTTGGGAGGTGAGGAAGGGGTGGCTTCCGGCAACAGCATTTCGCTGTGGATCAGCATTACAGCACCCAGGCAGCTGCAATCGGTATTCCGCAAACTCGCAAAAGAAGGCGAAGTGACCGCACCGCTCTCACCCAATGTCCTCAAAGGCCAATGGGCCACACTCACAGACCGATACGCAGTCCAGTGGATTTTTTCAGCCGCAGTGAGTGAATGAATTTTGAATGACTGAATGACTGTATGATTTTTGAATGACTGAATGATTTTTGAATGATCGAATAGTTTGATCGCTGAATTTTGATTGAAAGAATATTCGATAGATATTGAATCGTTCACCGATCAATAGCACCAATACAACCATTCATTCATTCAATCATTCAATCATTCAGTCATTCAATCATTTAGCCATGAGCCAGCAGGAGTACATCCGCATTCGCGGCGCGAGGGAAAATAATCTTAAAAATGTTTCACTCGACATTCCCAAACGCAAAATTACCATCTTCACGGGCGTTTCGGGGTCGGGGAAATCTTCGATTGTTTTTGACACGATCGGTGCAGAAGCGCAGCGTCAGCTGAATGAAACTTTCAGTATGTTCATTCGTAACAGACTGCCGCGCATCAGTCAGCCCGAGGCGGACGCGATTGAGAACCTCTCGACTTCCATTGTCATCGACCAGAAGCGGCTCGGAGGCAATTCACGCTCTACGATGGGCACGATTACCGATATTTCAGCGGTGTTGCGCCTATTGTTTTCGCGTTTGGGCCAGCCCCATGCCGGTTTTTCCAATGCATTCTCCTTCAACGACCCAGCCGGCATGTGCCCGGAGTGCAATGGTTTGGGTAAAAAGGTTGAAATCGATCTTGAAAAGTTTCTCGATCCTACAAAATCGCTTAACGAAGGGGCCATTCTTTTCCCGTTATACGCCGTCGGAACGTGGTACTGGAAAGCTTACACCTTTTCCGGCATGCTCGACAATGACAAAAAGCTGGAAGATTATTCCGACGAGGAAATGCATACGCTGCTGTACGGAAAGGGTACCTATGAATCCAATTACAATGGAATGGTATTCGATACAAAATATGAAGGTCTGGTCGATAAGTTCAACCGGCTTTATATTCAGAAAGATAGCAGTGAAATCTCCGAAAAAACTGTTAAAAAAGTTGAGCGGTTCCTGAAAATGGGCGACTGCCCCGCGTGTAAGGGTGCGCGCCTGAACGAGAAGGCGCTTGCATGCCGGATCGGAGGAAGGAATATCGCCGAAATGTCAGCCATGGAGGTGGCGGAACTGGTCAAGATTATCCGTGAAATTCACGACCCTGTATCGAAACCGATGATCGATACCCTGACCGAGCGCCTCGAACACTTGGTAGACATTGGCCTGGGTTACCTGAGCCTCGACCGGGAAACCGGCACATTATCCGGCGGCGAATCGCAGCGGATCAAGATGGTGAAGCATTTGAACAGCAGTCTCATCGATATTACCTACATTTTCGACGAACCGAGCATTGGCCTGCACCCACGCGATGTGCACAGACTGAATGAATTGCTACAAAAATTACGTGACAAGGGAAACACCATTCTCGTCGTAGAGCATGATCCCGATGTGATCCGGGTGGCAGATTACATTGTTGATGTAGGTCCCAAAGCCGGAAGTGCAGGTGGCGAGATCGTTTATTCCGGGGATTATAAAGGCCTTTTGCAAGCCCAGACGCTTACAGGCAAATTTCTCAACCGGGATTTAAAGGTTAAATCTGGCTTCCGCCAGCCGACAGGCGCATTAAAAATAAAGAATGCAAAACGTCATAACTTAAAAAATGTATCCGTGGACATTCCTACGGGCGTTTTTACGGTAGTGACGGGTGTTGCGGGCTCGGGGAAGAGCTCGCTGATCAACGGCGTTTTTCTTTCCCAGCATCCCGAAGCGGTCGTGATCGACCAATCGGCGGTTGGCGTATCCATTCGTTCCAATCCGGCTACTTACACCGGCATTATGGACGATATCCGCAAGCTGTTTGGCAAAACCAATAAAGTGAGCCCGTCGCTGTTTAGTTTCAATTCTGATGGCGCTTGTCCTGAATGTCAGGGGCTTGGTTTCATATTCACGGACCTGGCATTTCTCGAACCTGTGAAGACAGTTTGCGAAACCTGCGAAGGCAAGCGTTTCAAACCTGAGGTTTTGGAATACAAGGTCAATGGCAAATCAATTACCGACGTGCTTGATATGCCCGTCGAGGAAGCACTGGCATTCTTTAAAACCAAAGACATTACCCATAAACTGACCGCCATGAACCAGGTGGGCCTCAACTACCTCACGCTCGGTCAGCCGCTCAGCACATTATCCGGAGGGGAATGCCAACGCATCAAACTCGCCGGCGAGCTCCACAAAAACGGCACGATTTATGTCATGGATGAGCCTACGACCGGCCTGCATATGTCGGACACCGGTCACTTGCTCGAAATCATCGACCATCTTGTCGACCAGGGTAATTCCGTGATCGTCATCGAGCACAATACCGAAGTAATGAAACACGCCGACTGGATCATTGACCTCGGCCCTGAAGGCGGGCACAAGGGCGGTCAGGTGTTGTTTGAAGGTACGCCCGCGGATTTACTACAATCTAAGGAATCGCTGACGGCAGCGTATTTGCGAGGTGAGCGAGCTGACGGAGTGTTACCAGTGGTGTAGCGAATGGGCCATGTTTTTGGTCAGCTTAAAGGATTATTGCGGGAAAGGGACGGGGCTGGCTTGGCTGGCAAGGGAGTTTTAGCCCAGTAGAACCTGCGCTGGAATGCCGAGTTTTTCGTGAAAAAGCTTTGCTAAATTTAGCGTAAGCGGCTTTTTTCTGTTTAGCAAGGCAGAGACATAGCTTTTGCTCCCGACCCATTCTACCAGATCTTTATTTTTCAGGCCTTTTTCATCCATTTTGAGTTTAATAGCATCGATTGGATCCGGTGAAGGAATGGGATAATGCTCGTCCTCATAAGCCTTTACCAAAAGTAAAGCTATTTGGAGTTTATTGCCTTCGGGGCTATCAGGCACTGGTGCAGCATCGAATTGAGTATCAATCCATTCCAGGAATTGATCGTATTGATCTTCGTTTTTGATCGGTTTTAATTCCATCGGAAAATAACTTCTTATTTGTGGTTAATCGTCTTGGCATCAACCCGGTCATAGTCAGAATGCGTTCCAAACCATTTAATCTGAATTGTCTTATAATCAAACATGATTCTAACAATCAGCCGGTAGTGACTTCCAAGTATGTTGAAGATGATCCGGTTATCACCAATGATACTGGCATTCGGGTAAAGCGCTTTCAGCTCATTGAAATTTTTTAAATCTGGTGTTACGAGTTCTTTGTACCATTCTTTCAATGCATTGGCTGCTGGCGGATACAGATTACAATATTTAAGTAAAGTCCTGCGTGTGATAATGTTAAACATGCGAGTTTACTAATAGTGAACAAACTTATTGGGTTTTCGAATGACAAACAAGTCTGCATTCACTCATTATACGCCGTTTTGGAAAAAAGTAACAGAACCCGTGAAGAAAGTTTTGGAGGTTAATAACAGAGCAGCCAATCTATTCTACCCGGCTTAAAACCCCAATCGCACGCCAACTCCCGCCTTTACCACTTCCCCGATCCGCAGTGAACCAGCGTTCAATACGTAGCTGACCATATAAAGGTCGTTGGTATTGAATTCGAGGTAGATGCTTAGCGTTCGGACACCGGTATTGGAGGCTAATTTATAAGTTAAGGACGATTCGGTTGCCAAATGCAGGCGGAATGCGGGTTTCCACCAGTAGTAATTGGGCGGGTAGCGGGAGGGAAGCCTGAAAAAGTAGTCATTGCCGAATTGATAACTGCCTTTGAATCCGATATCCAGGGGATTGACCTGCAAATGATTGCCCACCTTGATGCGTACCGGCTGATAAAATATACTACCGGAGAATAAATGCAAAGGCCCACCCTTCGCCGGTGGCACATATCCGTACTGCAGGTTGGTGCGTAAATGCCGGTTAAAGAATTCATGCCCGGCGCCTACACCCACCCAGCCGTTACTGCCTGCATATTGAATTTGTGCAAAATCGGGGGCCAGTTTTCGGGCGAGCTGGGCATGGGAGGTACTGGCTGCTCCCGTTGCAAGGAGCGCCGCCAGAGCGAACGTGTTTTTCATGTCAGTAGTGGATGATAGATTTCAGGATCTTGCCTTTGGAAATTTGAAGCAGGACAAATGCACTCTGTTCGAAAGAAAAACTGGTCATGTAGTGCACCTTGTCGCCAAATGGAAAGAAATCCTCGTGTTGATGAACGTGACCATGCAGGGAAAGCAGCAGGTTCGGCGTGCTTTGCAGCAGCTCGGTATAGGGTTTCACCGATTCGGTGCCAAATTCCGAAGCATTGAAAGGCGGCACGTGTGAAACGGTAAGGATGTAATCGGCACCCTCGGTATTTTGCAATTCTTGCGAGAGCCACCTCAAGTCGGGAATATTCTCTCCGGGAGCTTCCAACCCGTTGGTATTGTGGGCGATGAATTTGATTCCCCCATATACAAACGAATAGTTCAGAGGCCCGAACATTTGCTGAAAGATCTGCCTGCCGTTCGCCACCATGTCATGGTTGCCGATGATGCCAAAATACGGGACGTGTAAGGCGGAAAGCCGTTTTTGTACCCATTTGAATTCCTGCAATATGCCGAAGTCAGAAATGTCGCCGGCCAGCAGTACGAGGTCCACATTTTCCAGGCTGTTGACCTTTTTTACAAATCGCTCCTGCTCGTCGTACCATCGCTGCGTGTCACCCGCGAAAACAATGGTAACGGTATCATCTTCCGCATTTTGCCGGAGCCGGGCGAGGTTTTGTGCATTCAGATTGGAAGGGCTGGAATGATCGAACGATTGGTTGGGGCTGAATTCGAACTGATCGCAACCTATCAGGAGTGTTGCGGAAATCAGGAGAATTAGTAAAGTCGGAAAGGTCAGTGAAGTCAGGAATTGTTCGACATTGCGTAGTAGTTTGAGAACGTTCTTCTGATTTTTCATGGCTTTGATGGCTAGTCGGTTTCATTGATTTTTTCAATTCGTTCGATTTCCCGGAGCAGGGTAGTTAATGGGGCACGGCGGTCGATGAGTTGTTCGAGTTTGATGAGGCTATCGGCTGGAAATGGACTTTCCCGATGCTGCAAAACATGAAACAGGACGTCACGGTCGTCCCAAAATCTTCGGATTTCCAGTGCGGTGTTCTTTGAAATATGCATTTGCTGTGTGCCGTACCCGTGCCGCAGGTGCATTAATTGCCAGCTGATTTGCTTTCTGGTGCGATCGTATTTTAGTTGCCACACCGTCCGCATTCGCGCATCGTCTCCGCTACGCTGACAGAGAAATAGCATGATGATGGTAATGGACAAAGCGATGCCAGCCCACTTTTTTGAAGTGCGTGTCATAGGATATAATGTTATTTCCGGTAGCGGTGGAAATCAGAATGCTAGCCCTACTGTGATATTAGTCGTGAACCCAAAATCGGTTTCGCTGCCGTTGAGATAGTCCTTAAAATTGTAAGAGGTGTTGCAATCGACATAACCGTGTCGAAAGACCCTCAATTGGTAGCCCAGCAGCGGGCCCGCATGTATACTGTTGGTTCTTATGTTGAGGTAGGTGGAGTTGTATCGATACAGGTGATGGGCGCCTTTGTAATAAACAAACGCCGTGTTGATACCGGTGTAAGGTCCCGAGAAGCCATGGCCGCCTTTTCCTCTCAGTTTCTGTATTTTGCTTAGGAAATAGCACCGCGGCTGGATGGAGAAGCTGGCTGATTTTTCCTTCGATCGCGACCTCATATAACGGAATCCCGGAATGTACTCAGGACTTCTGATGTCGTTAAATCCGTCGCTGTGGTCGGCATTTACTTGAAAATTGATACTGAACGGCGACGTGCCAATCTTCTTTTCGTAAGCAAAAGCAGTTCGGATTCTGACCATGTATCTTCCCAGTGTCAACTCGGGCAGCCGGATTTTCCATTGGCCTGACAGGTGTTCATCGCACAGAAAGACGTCGCACAGCGGTCCAATGTCAGCCTTTTTCCAGTCTCCGAATGCCAAACCGACGCTCGCCTGGGTGGAAAGGTCCCAGTTATCCACGATGCCATAGTGAAAAAATGGCGTTCCCTGTTGCAGGGCGATGGCAAAATCCATGAAGCCGAAATTCAGGAACCTCCGCTGGAAGCCTAATTTCAGACCTATCCGTGGATCATCGTCCATGGTGCTTGGCATATTATAAAAGATCGCCAGATAATTGCCACTGAAATTGTTGGCGCTTTTGCCCTTCCTGATCCGTCTCCCCATGTTCATAAACCACCGTAACTGAGCGTCCAGGACTGTGTTTTGAAATGACTCCCGGAACGGTGTCTGGGGATCATAATAAGGAATGTGACCTGAAAGGGCAATCGAAAATGCCGGCAGAAACTTGAATTCATACCCCAGGTGTAGCGACGTGCTGTTGATCGTGCGATCGTCTGACAATGCAAATAGTTTTGCCTGGTAATACTGCGACAGGCCCACCTTGAACATATGTCGCGTAGGAACTTTGGTCATGAATACATTTTCATATCGGTCCAGAAACCGCTGTTTGGCAAGTGTGTCGCTTTCTTCGGAATAGGATATGCTCACGGTATCTTGTGCTTTTGCCGATGGAATGGTAAAAAGCAACAGGAGAATCAGTACACCTTTTTGCATTGATTTACAATTGGAATGGAATGGTTTGGTGTAAATGTGCTCTCAAATAGGTGTCTGTTGGTTAAGTTTTTGGGGTGAAATGAAGAGGAGGGTTATTTTACTTTCATGACTAATAGTTAAAGCACCCGTTTTTATTTAATCGTAACCCTTCCGAACTCGGCGTTGATGTCAACACTGGCGAGCTGGTTGCGGGAAAAAAATGCTTCTTTGAAATCGGCGGTGTTGCGTTTCCATTTGAAACCGTTCGGTAGTTTCATGGTGGCGTAAGCGCCGTTGATCGTATAGTCGAAATGCTGCCAGTTTTTCGTCAGTAGCAATACTTCGGCCTTTTTCGAATGGATCCCGAGGCTTGTAAGCCCTACGGTAGGGTATATTTCTACATTGCCATAGGCTGCATCGATGCGTACGGCCCCGGCGATCTGTTCCAGGCGGACCTTGGTATGGTCGCTCGAAAAGGTGAATGTTCCCGCGAGCTCATTGCCCGAAAGTTCTCCGAATGTGGTTTGAAGCGCGCCCTTGCCGCTCAACCCGGTCAGATTTGTTGTACAGAAATCCGCTTTGAGGTTCAGCTGGTTGGTCAATCCGCGCAAGGTAATGGTGCCGAACGAATTTTTGAGATCTACGGCACAGGAGGCAGGCAAATGGATCGTATACCGCGCTTTCAGGTTCGAAACAGGCTTGCTTTCCCCTTCTTTTAATACAATATAATTGCGCAGAAAATAGTCCTTGCCGTTACGGTCGGCAATGTACTGCAATTTGGAAAGGTCCTGCGTAGCCGTAGCACGGTCGGGATGACGGGCCGAAAGTTCCATAATGACGGTGATGTCGGAGTTGTCCCAGGTCACGATTTCGATATCCGCTTTTTCCGCGCTGATGTACAGCGTCCGCACGGCCGGTGCGCTGACGGTCTTTTCGATCCTTTTGGTCGCTACCTGCAATTTTCCCTGCGCATAGGCGGGCAGGTTCCCCCACGCAAGGAGCGCGACCAGGAGAGGTTTTCGGATGATACTAAAAAGTATTTTCATTATTAGGTGCTTAAATCATCTTGGCCATTGCATTCAGAATGTCCGTCTTTTGTCTTTCTATTTCATTATACTGCCTCAGCAGCTCCGGTTCCGTATTGTAGTGGCCGATCGCCTGAACCAGCAGCTCCGAAGCCGAACTGAGCCGCTCGTATTCCTGCCGCAGCGATTGGTATTCACTGCTGTTGCACACCACGGTTTCTGTTTCACAATAGGTTTTCAATAGCTGGTACTGCTGGTCGGTCTTTACATCGGCCTCCATTTGCAGCCGCCCGTCTACCGGCTCCTGCGTATAGGCAACGGGTGGCAGACCCGCCGGCCGCATTAGCCAGGCTATTCCGGCAGCCATCAGGATCATTGCCGCTGCAAAACCCCATTTCCACCGTTGCCGCTGCACGCTTTTCCGGTCGATCAGGTCCCAAAGCTTGTCATCAGGCTCATAGGAAGGCATTTCCGAAAGTGCCTGCCGGAGCGGTTGGGCCAGAACATGATCATTTATGGCGCCCCACACCTCGTCTCCCGGCTCGTAGAGAGGGAAGCGCCGTACAGCATTTTGAAGGGTTATATGGTTTTTTTCCATTACAGTCATTGTGAATTGGCCGAAAGCATCGCGCGGAGCTTTCTTTTGGCATGAAATAATTGCGACTTTGAAGTGCCTTCCGAAATGTTGAGGATCACGGCTATTTCGCGATGCGTGTAACCTTCTACTTCGGCAAGCACGAAAATGGTCCGGAAACCATCGGGAAGTGATAAAACCGCCGTTTCAAGATGCGCCGCATTGATTTCCGACTCGCCCCAGTCAATTCCTTCTCCCGCATAATCGTCTACATTCTGCCAGATCACGAGCCGTTTCTTCTTTGTCGATTTCCGCACGACGATCTGTTTCACCCACGCACCGAGCGTCGACTCCCCGCGGAACTGGTTCAGGTGCTTGAATACCTCCAGAAACGCGTCCTGCAAAACGTCGTTGGCATCGTCGAAATCACCGGTAATGCGGTAGGCTAGCGTGTACATCGCTTTCTTATAGCGGTCGTACAGCTGGCGCTGGGCAATGCGGTCATTTAAAAGGCAACCAGTGATTAAATCGGCTTCCGAAGTCATGCAGTGATTTTTAACGTATTCGTGTCAAAGAGGCCGCAAGTTCAGAAAATGGTTGTATGGATTGAAAAAAATGTAACCGGTGGGGTTTAATTGGGAAAATAGGAGGAAGGGGAGGAAAGGGAGGAGAGGGAGGAAGGGTGGGAGATTGGGTTGTTGAGATTTTGCTGCGCGTTTTTTAGTCTGTATATGTACCAGTGGCGTGCTGCGTGTCCATTGCGTCGCTGGGTGATTGTTCCGGCTTTTTCGAACCGTTCGAACTGACCGGCGAATTGTACGGCGGGGTCGGTGAAGTTGTTGGACGGGGTAATGTACCAGGCGTCCGAACCGGCCGCGACCTGCCCGTAGATCGCGTTCAGCCATGCGAATTGATGCAGGTCTTCCAACTTCCCGACGCCCACCGTGCGCATTCCGAGCGGGTAGGCGACGTGGTAGTAAATATGTGAGCCTGGAAACCATTTATGTACGACCATAGGGGCATTGCGTTGCATTCTGCCGTTGGCCACATCGTCGTTGCGAAGCTTTTCGAATGCAGGCAACAACTGCTCCCAACCCGTGATGTCCAAAGTGGCGTCGCCCGCTCCTGTGCGTGGGAAAGGTGCAGAACTCATTGTGCCTGGATAGCAGCGGATAAGGATGGGGCCAACGGTGAAGACAAACAGGATCAGTCCAACTGAACCGATAAGTAGTTTTCGCGGCAGATTACTGATGGTTGGCAAAATCACGCCGTCAGCCCAGGCCGCGCCGATGAGCATCAGCCCGATAAAACCAGGCCCGCTCCAATGGGGCAGCGTATCGCGGAAGAGCGAAACGAGCATCGTGCACCCTATGATGGGCAGGCTGCACCAGAGCAGCAATGCTACCGAAGCGGCGTCGGCAAAAACCTTTTTTCGTACAAGTTCCCTGCCCGCCAGTATAAAAATCGCAACCTGGAAGGGGTTGGCGTACAGGATCTGACCTATGGTTGTTCCGAAAAATGATTTGAGGTTAATGCCGGCCCCGGTTACGGTGACACGCTCGCTGTGAAACCGCCAGGTAATAAAGTCGTTGCCGATGTTCCAAAAGAGAATGGGGGAGACCAGCAAAGCCGTGATGGCGAGCGATACATACAAATAGGGACTTTTGAAAAGCCCGCGGTGATCGACCGCGATAAAGCCAAGAAATCCAGCCCAAAGAAACACGCCGTGTACTTTGCTCATCGTAGCAAGCCCAATCAGCAGTCCCGTGAGTAACAAATAGCGACGAATACCGGCCAGGCCGGTGGCCTTGATACAGCGCAGCATCGCATACAATGCGGCCAGCCAGAAGGTAAGCTGCACAGAATCGGGAAGAATGAAAATCCCGGAAAGAATGCTGGTGTAAACCGAGCTATTGTAAAGTACGGCAGCAATGATGCCGGTATTGCGGTTCTTGACCAGGCTGCCGCAATATGCTATCAGCCAGGTGTTAACGGCTGCCGCGACAATGCCGGGCATTCTGACAAACACTTCCGAGTTGCTATGGAGATTAAAGGTAAATAGGCGAATGAAGATCCCCACGAGCGGCGGATGGTCGAAGTGGTTCCAGTCGGGCAGGACGGCGTAGGTGAAATAGTAGACTTCGTCGTTGCCGAGGTTGATAAGGCTGGCGATCAGCAGGCGGATGATCGTGAATACGACCACCAGCGCAGCGATGGGATATTTTACGGTATCTTGTTCTAGCGCCATGAGAGCCTGCGTCCATAATGTTGCGGGGGCTGCCCGGTCAGGAGCCATACGAATAGCAGCAGCCAGACTCCCAGAATACAGGTACCTATGCTTCGGAAGAACATCGTTTCATTGAAATTCTCGTAAACCGGTACGGCCCGGTAACCGTTCCGCGGTGTAAAAAATACCGGGTTCAGCAAAATCTCCGTCCCGTTCGCATACCTGAACGTCGCCCGCGCGTAACGGTCTTCGGGAGCAATGCGGTGGCTGATGCGGTCGGTATTGCCGGCCACAGTAAGTACTTTCCCGTTCTGGCCTGTGATAGTCACGTGGCTGGCACGTTGCGTCATCACGGCAACCATTGTGTGATTCCTGACGGTGAGGCTTTTCAGCTGTGGAATGGAATCATGGCGCTGGTTTTTCCCGATAATTACGCCATAACTCTGCCCGGTTTTAAGCGCACCGATCACCTCGCGGGCCGAATTGTACCTGACATTCACAAAAGTACACCGTGCACCGAGCCGTTTTTGGGACACTACATCGTGGATATCGTCGTCGCCCACGATAAATACCCGCTTGCCTGCCGACAATGCCGCGTCCCATTGTGCAGTGGATGTTACCGAAGGGTTTAATACCTCCATACAGTCGTAATGCGTGAGTTGGGCGAGATCTTCTGCCGTGTAGCCGTTTCGGAGCGCCGGATGGTTCAGGATCACAACATGGTCGGGGCCGGCCAGATGGCTCAGCACATGCTGTTTATTGTGGGTGGTTTGCGGGAAAAGATAATCCAGCCACTGGACTTCGTTACTACCCAGTACGAGCTGATGCGTTTTGAGGATATTATAGCCATGCTCGTACGCCGGGAGATAATTGACGGAGGTAGAAAACGTCGTATCTATATGATGGTAGTTCGATACGCAATGCACCCCATAATGTAATGCGGTATAGGCCCTGTGAATGTCATATGCGGTGCCGTGGCCGTTCGTTACGCCCTCCCACGCCCGGCTATGGGCGTGAAAGTTGCATTTCACCCATTGCGCCGGAAGCGCCGACTCGTAGGGATTGTACAGGACAGGTCCTTCGAACGGAATGGGATCATTGAGCTGGTAGCGGGGGCAAAAGAAGAACTGGGACACCAGTAGCCAGATTACCCAAGAGGAAAAAGCGAGCAGTGCTATGCGGAGTATCTTCATAAGTGCAGCAAAGATGCCCGCCGGGTGTTAAGTCATTATTAGGGGAATGATAAGTTTCATTTGTTCTCAAATACTTAACACTCCACTGGCGAGGTGAAGGGTAGTCTGTAACCATTGGGCGAAGAGGGCTCAAAGTTTTAAAAGTTAAATATTAATTAACATTGAGATAAATAGTTTATAAAAAAGGTCTGATACCTTTGTCTCGCAAGATCAGAATATCGAGTATTTGTAAACTTCCTTGAATGTGGTCGAGCACAATGCGCCAAATTTTGACATAAATATTGCGAAATGCTTTTAGATTGTTTAATTATACTTTACTTTTAGGTTCCGGCCGTAGAATATTCCGAAGTAGTGCTAATCCAAGATTGTTTAGTATTTGTTCACAAGCCTGATCTTACATGAAATAATCGCAACTCTTTGTTTTCGAAGCAACCGGCCGTCGTGCCGGTGATTGAACGATCCGGTGGTCTGGCGACTGGCGTCGCTGTCCTATGTCATGGCCCGTGCGGTTGCGCGGATGCTTGCTAGAAGGCTCCTGGCCTTTGATGAATCCCTTTTGACTTTGAATTACCAGCTAATTTTCAACCACTTATGAAAAGAAAGACTACATTTTTAGAACGAATGTGCCCTGGCGGATACTGGCCCGTCCGGACCGTGCTTTGCCTGGGGCTTTCGATGGCGCTTCCAGGCGCAGTGCAAGCAGGCGAGACTGTGCCGATGGCGGGAAGCGAGCTTTCCAAAGTAGCTACGTATAAACTTGTGCGTTCGACAATTAATGCGATTGTGAATGAAAGGACCGTCAGCGGAAAGGTGACCGAGGGGACGGGCAAAGAAGGGCTCGTGGGAGTGAATATCCTCATCAAAGGAACTTCTCGGGGAACCGTTACCGATGCAACCGGTAATTATGTGCTGAGGGTTGACACTGAGAAAGATACCCTGGTCTTTTCATTTCTCGGCTTCCTTTCGCAGGAAATGGCCGTGGGAAACAGGACGGTGATCGACATCGCAATGACTGCCGACCAGCGGCAACTCAACGAGGTGGTAGTGACGGCATTAGGTATCAAAAAAGAGAAAAAAGCTGTTGGCTATTCCGTTTCAGAAGTGAAGGGCGCCAGCATGGTGAAAGCGCGCGAGCCGAATGCGATCAGTTCGCTGACTGGTAAGGTGGCCGGCCTTACCATTGCACAGAGTCCGGATCTCCTTTCCAGCCCGCAGGTGTCGTTGCGCGGTCGCGACAGGGTGCTGTATGTGGTTGATGGTGTGCCTGTTAATACCGATTCGTGGAACCTGAGCCCGGACGATATCGAAACCTATTCGGTATTGAAAGGTGCCAGCGCGGCTGCATTATATGGTAACCGCGGCCAGAACGGGGCAATCATTATCACTACCAAAAAAGGCAGCGGGGCGAAAAAGGGCTTTACGGTCGATTTCAATTCCAGTACCCAGTTACAGACCGGTTTTAACGCCATCCCGAAATACCAGACCGAATACGGCCCGGGCAGCGATTACGAATATGCATTCAAGGACGGCCGGGGCGGCGGGATTAACGACAACGATTACAACATCTGGGGACCGCGTTTCGAAGGGCAGCTCATCACCCAGTACAACAGTCCGAAAGACCCGAAAACCGGCGAGCTGGTGCCCATTCCCTGGCTTGCCAGAGGGAAAAATAACCTCAAAAACTTTCTTCGGAACGGCTTGCTGAGCACCAATAACCTGGCGATTTCCAGCAAAAGCGAGTTCGGCGATTTTCGTCTCTCGCTTTCGCAGACATTCCAGCGCGGCCAGATGCCCAATACAAAGCTGGGCGGAACGAACGTAAATATTTCCGGGGGGATCAATGCAGGTAAAAAAGTGCGTTTTGACGCGAGTATCAACTATAATCGCCAGTACTCGCCCAACTACCCGACGCTGGATTACGGCCCTGCAAGCCCCATTTACATTTTTACCGTTTGGGGCGGTGTGGATTACGACGTGAACGACCTGCGCAACTACTGGCAGCCCGGTAAGGAGAATGCGCAGCAGTTCAACCGGGAATATACCATTTACGATAACCCCTGGCTGACGGCCTATGAGGCATTGAAAACCTACTATAAAAATGACGTGTACGGCTTTGCGCAGATGAATTACAAGATCAACGACAAGCTGACTTTTAACGCGCGCACCAATGTGAGCACCTGGAACCGCACCCGGAGCACACGCGCCCCGATTTCGTCGAACCTTTACAACTTCGGCTTCCCGAACCAGGCAGGCGGCTATTCCGAAACCTACGATACTTTCTGGGAAAACAATACAGAAACTTCGTTGAAATACCAGGATCGTTTCGGCCCGGATTTCGGTTTGAATGCGTCGCTTTACGGTAACCTCCGTTCTGTCAAAGTGACGTCGCTCACCGGCAAAACGACAAAAGGCCTGCTGGTGCCCGGTGTTTACGATCTTTCCAATTCGGTACAGCCCGCAACCTCGGCCAACGACTTTGCAAAGCGCTGGGTAGGAAGTGTTTATGGTTTTGTGGATATGGATTACAAAGATTTCCTATTCCTGAGCCTTACAGGCCGCGTAGACCGTTCGAGTACGATGCCGAAGAAGAACAATACCTATTTTTATCCGTCGGCTTCGTTGAGCGCTGTGCTTTCGGAGGTCATCGACCTGCCCGAAGCGATCTCATTTGCCAAACTCCGCGGTGCCTATGCCAACGTGGCGAGCGATTTCGTGGATGAGAACTCCCAATACGATATTTATAAACTCCTCCCGACCTACACGAGCTCGGCACCCTGGAACAACTCCTACACCGGCGTGAGCTACACCGGCACGCTTTACAGCGATAACCTGGAAGCGGCACGCGTGAAAACGCTGGAACTCGGGCTTGAAATGCGCTTTTTTCATAATAGGCTGGGTTTTGATGCATCGGTGTTCCGCAACATCGAAGGGCCGGGCATCGTGAGCGTGCCGACATCGGTCACTTCGGGCGTGTCGGGTGTGCAGCGCAATGCATTCACATACGTACGCAAGGGAATCGAGTTGGGTATCGATGGAACAGTTGTGAAGAACGAGCAGCTAACCTGGAATGTCTCCGCCAACTGGTCGACGAACCACAAATGGCTCGACAAGATCGACGGCGTGCAGCAGCGCGATGGTAATATCCACGTCGGCGAACGTGCGGATGCCTATTATATCAAGGATTTCCAGCGCGACGAGACCGGCGGCATCATCGTTGGCTCGAATGGTATGCCTGCGTACAATCCTTACAACTCGAAAATCGGGTACTACGACAACAATTTCACGGCGGGAATCAACAACACATTCACGCACAAGTCGTTCACGCTGAGCTTCCAGGTGGATGGTCGATTTGGCGGGAAGGTTAATAACTACATGTATACCAAGCAGTTCGGTAGCGGAACGGCGCCGGAATCTGCGAATGAATTCCGTTTGAAAGACTGGCAGAACCGCGACAATCCGGATTATAAAGGCTCCGTCATGACCGACGGTAAGCGGATCGTGAAAGGCCAGTTGAGTACGGATCAGGACGGGAACGTGATTGCCGATACCCGTGAATTTACGACGAACAACGTGCCCGTGCTGTGGCAGGCCTGGGCGACGAATTACTATCAGTCTAATTACATCGCAGCCAAGAACCGTACTTATGTAAAGCTCCGGGAAGTTGTTCTGACGTATAATTTTTCCGCGAAACTGCTTTCAAAAACCCGCTTCGCATCCGCGGCCAGCCTCTCGCTCGTGGGGCGTAACCTGCTGTATTTTACAGGAAAATATACGAAAAACATCGATCTTGATCAGTTTACGGGCAATATCACGAGTTTCCAGACGCCATCTGTCAAAAGTTTTGGAGCAAACCTGAATGTGACTTTCTAACCGGAATTAACGATGAAAAAAATCAAATACATGCTGTTGGCGCTGGCGCTCGGTTTCGGAAGCTGCCAGGATATCGACACCCTGCAAAAGGATCCCGGGGCGATTACCAATCCGTCGGCGGACCTTATCCTTACAGGCATTCTCACCAATACCTGGGACTCGCCCTGGAGTACCGATCATCGCCATAACCAGTTTATGACGCAGAATGAAGCCTACTACGATGGCCAGGCTTACGGCTGGACCACCGGCTCGTACGACATTTTCTACAACTCGCTCCGGAATGTGAGCCGTATGGAAATCGAGGCGACCAAAACCGGGGACGTGGGCGCGCATTACCTCACGCTAGCGAAGTTTTTCAAAGCGTATTTTTACAGCCGGGCCACTGAAATGTTTGGCGATGTGCCGATGTCGGAGGCAATCAAAGGAGTGAGCGACGAGAATTTCAAACCCAAATACGACAGTCAGAAGGATATTTATATCCAGGTTTTGAAATGGCTGGAAGAAGCCAATGCGGAAATGCCGGCGCTGATCGCGAAGAAACCGGCGATTTCAGGGGATTATCTGTACGGCGGGGACCTTACCAAATGGCAGAAACTGATCAATTCGTACCGTCTGCGCGTGCTGATCAGCCTTAGCAAACGTGCCGATGATACGCCTGACCTCTCCGTAAAGCAGCAGTTCGCAGCGATTGTGAATGACCCCGTCAAATACCCGCTCATTACAACCAATGCGGATAATTTTCAGGTCGTTTACAACACGATCAACACCTATCCGCTCTGGCCGAGCAATGGGGTAGTGGTGAAAAATGATAAGCGAAATACCCTGGGAGCCACTTTTGTGGATATCGCTAAGACCACCCGCGATCCACGCCTGCTCGTGGTGGCATTGCCTGCCGAGGCTCTCAAAGGTAACCAGGACCCGTACCAGCGCTATGGCGGCGGGAAAACCGGCGCCCTGCAATCGACATTGCTCGAAGAAGCCGGGAAAGGACTGCTCTCGATGATCAATTTCGATTATTGGGAAGCTTCGGCCGCAGGCGTACCTGCAATCCAGCTCGGGGCGCATGAGGTAAATTTCAGTATCGCTGAGGCTATCAACCGTGGTTGGCTCGCGGGCAATGCAGCCGATTACTATAACAAAGGCATTACCGAATCGATGAAGTTTTACAACATTGCACAAACGGAAATCGATAAATTCCTGACGGCGAATCCCTATCCGGGCAATACTGACAAAGGTTTGCAGAAAATACTCGAACAGAAGTATATGGCATTCTTCGAAAATTCGGGACGGCAGGCCTATTACAACTACCGTCGCACGGGCGTTCCCGTGTTCGACATCGGGCAATCCAATGCGAACAACAACCAGATCCCGGTCCGCTGGGCATATCCGACTTCCGAATACACGACGAATGAAGTGAATGTAAAGACCTCGCTAAAAACGCAGTTTAACGGCGCCGATACGCAGAATGGCCTGATTTGGCTGATCAAATAAATCTTTTCTTTCCCCTGGGCCATGTGTCCGGGGGAAGTTTTTACTTTTCCGGACTCTTAACCTTAACATTATGAAAACCACCCTGCTAACCTGGCTACTGACCGCCCTGAGCATAGCGGCCATCGCCCAAACCAAGACCAAAAATGTTGTTATGATTTCCGTCGACGGCTGTCGCTGGCAGGAGATCTTTCGTGGAGCGGACTCTGTTTTGTTTTATACCAAAAAATACCGCCAGCAGGATTCGGCAGCGCTGAGTGAGAAGTACTGGGGCAAAACCATCGCCGAACGGCGCAACAAGCTGATGCCTTTCTTTTGGAATACCATTTCGAAACAAGGCCAGCTTTATGGTAACCGTGATTTGGGCAATCTGGTGAATGTGCGTAACAAATATTGGTTCTCCTATCCGGGCCGGAGCGAAACGCTTTGCGGTTATTATGATGAGAAGGTCAACAGCAACGATTACCCGAACAATCCGAACGAGAACGTGCTGGAATTCTTTCATAAACAAAAAGGAATGGAGGGTAAAGTGGTCACATTTGCTTCCTGGGATGCGCTTTCCCGCATTCTCAACCGTGATCGCAATGGCATGCTTGTCAACATTCCCGGTGAAAAGGTGAAAGGCAACAACCTCACCGAAGCCCAGAAATTGGCCAACGAGCTGCAAAACTACCTGCCCGAGTATTTCGGAAAATCGGTCAGGTTCGACGCGCATACCTACGCGCTCACCCGCTCGTACATAGAAGCGAACCACCCGCGCGTGGTGCATATCGATTTCGCGGATATGGATGAGTTCGGCCACCACGGCCAATACGATTCATTCCTGGACAGTGCACATTACGTCGACGCCATGGTAGCGAGTCTGTGGAATTACATGCAGGCCGACCCGTTTTACAAAGACAAAACGACCATCATCGTCTATCCTGACCACGGCCGCGGTACCGGTGACCGCTGGACCAGTCATGGTACCTCAGCACCCGGCTCCAATGAAACCTGGATGGCGATCATCGGCCCGGACACCCCGGGTAGCGGCGAAATGAAAAGCCGGTCACAGGTTTATCAGGATCAGTTCGCACAGACTGTCGCTCAATTAATGGGTTTCAAATTTACAGCCAATCATCCTGTCGGCGAGCCGGTCAAAACTGTTTTTAAATAATGCAGCGGAGAGATTTTCTTAGAAATATGGGCATAGCGGCGGGGAGCGTCGGTATTTACCAGAACTCGTATTCGATTCCGGCTTTTAGCGGTGGTCGTGCGCAGAAACTCCGCTTTGGCATGATCTCCGACCTGCACCATTTGCAGTTCGGGCGGGAAGAGGTGCAGCGGCTGAGCGGGTTTATGGACGACGTGGCAGAGACAAAGCCGGATTTTATCATTCAATGTGGTGACTTTTGCCGACATACGCGCTCCGAAGGCATCATGGAGCAATGGAATCGTTTTACGGGGCCGAAATACCACGTGCTCGGTAATCATGATATGGATTATTGCAGCAAGGAAACCATCATGCAGTTTTGGGGAATGCCCAGGCGCTATTACTCGTTCGATCAGGGCGGTTTTCATTTCGTGGTCATGGACCGTAACTTCCTGAAAGAAGACGACGGGCGCCTCACGCATTACGAATCCTCCAACTGGGGGAAGCTTCCCTCCCCGAAACGCAGCTTTACCGACCAGGAGCAGCTCGATTGGCTTCGTAGCGATCTTGCCGGGGCCAAATTTCCGGTAATCGTATTCATGCACCAGCCCGTATACCTGAGCGACTTCCACGACGAACTCGGCAATGCCGACGAAATATTGAAGATTTTCGACGATGTAAATTTCAGGGCTGTGAAAAGCAATAGTCCGGTAAAGGTAGCCGCTGTTTTCATGGGCCACGATCACGACGACCGTTATGGCCAACGCAACGGCGTCCATTACTTTATCGTCAACAGCGCCACGTACGTATACACCAAAAACGGCGCCTACTATTACAAGGATCCGCTTTACGCGTTTGTGACCCTGGAAACCACCGGCAAGATGACCATCGAAGGCCGCAGCACCATTTACGCCCCCGCCGCCCCCGACCCGGTAACATCACAATTCCCAACGCGGATCAGTAATCATCAAATCAAGTTCTGATTGTGGTATTCCAAGTTTTGGTTTTATTGAGGCGGATAATCTGATCTGGTGGTATTCTTAAACCAAAATTAATGCTAAGTTTACAATGTCCGGCGGCGTTTTTGCTAGCTTGTGCTAAACAAAAGCGCCCGCCATGGACATAGTGAGTACCGAAAAGGCTGACCACCAGCAGCCAGTTACAATGAAATCCAGTTACCCGCAGAAATTCTCCAAACCCGTTTTTAAAAGAGACGTTCCCGACGATAGCTTCAAGTACCAGCCTGCACCGAAACCGTCCGGAAAATTCCCTTATCATTTAGACCTCGAATCCATTGATCCGGTACCGGACCAGAACAAGCTGGCGTTTCATATGGTGGGCGATACGGGCAGTATCCGCACACCTGATTTTCAGAAATTGGTCGTGGGCGAGATGGTGAAGCAGTTTGAAGCAGCCGAGAAAACCGGTTACGAGCCGCAATTTTTGTTTCACCTCGGGGATGTAGTGTACAACTTTGGCGAAGCGAGTCAATACCAGCGGCAGTTTTTTGAGCCTTACCAGAAATATCCCGGCCCCATTTTTGCGATTCCGGGCAATCACGACAGCGACATTAACCCCGACAGCCGCGTCAACTACCATAGCCTGGATGCGTTTACGGCAGTATTTTGCGATACCGGACGAAGAACCGTGCCGTTTAGCGGTAATGCGGAGCGCAAAAGTATGGTGCAACCCAACGTGTACTGGACGCTCATTACGCCACTCGCGAATATCATCGGGATGTACAGCAACGTGCCGAAATTCGGTGTAGTAACCGACGAACAGCGCCAATGGCTGATTCACGAGCTCAAAAGGGCCGACAGCGAACGTCCCGGCAAAGCCGTGATCCTTTGTCTGCACCATTCGCCGTATTCGGCAGATATCAACCACGGTTCGAGTATGCCGATGATCGAATTGCTGGAAGGCGTTTTTGAAGAAACCGGCATTTATCCCGATATCGTTTTCAGCGGGCACGTGCATAATTACCAACGTTTCAGCCGGCATTACCGCCACGACGGTCGTATTTTGCCGTTTATCGTAGCAGGTAGCGGCGGGTACGACGAGCTGCACCCGGTGGCCTACACGAGCGATTACCGTTTCAACAGCGATCTGCCCGAATTCGATGGCGTCAATCTTGAAGCCAGTTGCGATACGAAACATGGCTTTCTGAAAGTACTGTTGGAAAGAACTGTGGACGGCATTACGCTTACGGTGGAATTCTACACGCTCCCGCACGAGCGACGTGTGGAAGCAGGTGAGAATGCGGTGCTGGAAGACAGGTTGGTGCTCAAAGTTTGAGTGCTACTGGTAAAAGTACTCTTGTTCGAGCAGTTTCTTGTTGTTGGCCAACAGCTGATATTTCCTGACGGGCCACGGGCCTTCATAATCGTAAGCGTACCGGATTTCGGAATTGACCGATTCGCCGTTCCGAAAGAGCGTCCTCATCACGGTCACATTGCGTTGTGAACGAAACATGGGAAGACCAGCCTTACCGGTTAATGCGAAGTAGGGATTGGGACGTTCGTCGTACTCGAATTCGGTTTCTTCTTTGACCCGATCGGTAAACGGGTCGAGTATTTTTGTCCTGACAACATTGCCATTTTCTGTATAAAGGTAGATGTGCTGCTCATTTTTTGTAAGCATGTCTTTTTCCACTATTCGTACGACATGATCACCGGGATATGAAAAGGTCCGTGTGAAATGTTGAGGTTTCGCCGCAAAATCCCTGTATTCTGCAAAAATCAGTGTATCTCCCCGGTATTGATAGTTGAATCCGGCGATTTCAGGATCGACACCCATTTGCTGTTCTACAAGCCGGTAATTGTCGTATTTGTAGGTCGTTGCCGTCAGCGGTTCGCCGTTTTCTTTAAGGTGGATTTCCTTTTCAAGCAAGTCGGCGCTATTGTACTTGTATTCCACCCTGTAATGCGACTGGTCGATGAAGTAAAAGTGGGCAGCTTTAATCAGCGGTTCTTCTGCCGGGTCGATAATGATGATCGGATCCTCGGATTTGTCAGAACACGCAGTGCAGTATATTGCCAGCAATAATAACAGATAGATCTTTTTCATTTTTCATTAACTGGTTTCCTTCCTGATGTCACCTGTGGCTTAAAGGTTGTAACCGATCGATATATTATTCAAAATAGCGGTTTCGTTCACGCTATTTGCCCATCCATGTCTTAAAATCACCTACTTTTTCCCGGCTTACAAGCACTTCCTTGTTATGTGCGGGGCGCAATGTAAGCGCGAGGCGGTTTCCGAAATAAGGGTCGATCTTGTCGACAGAGCGGTGGGTAACCATCATTCCGCGGTTAATCCTGAAAAAACGGGCAGGGTCGAGCGACTCGGCCAGTTCGTCGAGGGTGTAGTCGACGAGCATTTTCTGGCTGGAATCGGTCATGAAGAAACTATAACGGTCGTCGGTAAAGAAGTACGCGATCTCGCCGACTTCGATCGAAAGCATTTTTTGCCCCTGTTTCACGAGAAAACGCTGGCGGTACTCTACCGACGACGCTTTTTTAAAATCTTCCAACAGTTTCCGAATGCCTGCCAGCGAATGGTCGGCTGCCGGCTGCCCCTTCATTTTGTCGAACTTCTGCAAAGCCCGCTGGAGATCGTCGCGATGCACCGGTTTCAGAAGGTAATCGATGCTGTTGTGTTTGAATGCCTGTAATGCGTATTCATCGTAAGAAGTAGTGAAGATAATCGCACTCGAAACCTCGATCCGGTTGAAAATCTCGAAGCTCTGGCCGTCGGAAAGCTCTATATCCAGGAAGATCAGGTCCGGGTCGGCTTGCCCGGATGCGCGGTTCTCGTGTACCCATTCCACGGTCTGCTCGATGCTGTCGGTAACCCCCGCGACAACCAGCGACGGCGCTACTTCGCCGATCATTTTTTTCAGGCGGCGGACCGACAAATCTTCATCTTCAACGATTAGCGCATTCATACTTTCAGGAAATCAGTGGTAAAGTTACAGTAAAAAACTCGTGGTTACTTTCGATCAAGGGCTGGGGTAGCCCGGGCCGGTATTCGCTTAATAGCTTGTATTTGGTGATGATATTGGCCAGCCCGACGTGGGTAGATTCAATGTTTTCCGCGCCGGCGGTCAGGTTTTTCTTTTGCAGGTTGTTGCGCACCATTAGTTGGCCTTCCACCGTGCTCAAAATAAAAATAGTAAGCGGCCTGCTCGCGCGGATCACATTGTGCTTAACCGCGTTTTCAACCAGTAATTGCAATGTCAATGGCGGAATGCGTCTGTCCAGAAAGCACTCTTCCACGTGAATGTACAATTTCATGCCTTCTCCGTAACGGGTTTTCAAAAGGTGCCCGTAGGATTCTATAAACGATAGTTCTTTTTTTAACGATGTTAGCTGCCCCGAATCGCCCTGATCGACGGACGAATGGTTGGTCTGCAAAAGATAGCGGTAAACGCGCGCCATCTCGTCGACAAACTGCTCGGCTTTCTCCTGATCTTCGCCGATCAGCGCGGAAAGTGAATTTAATGTATTGAAAAGAAAATGCGGGCTGATCTGCGCTTTGAGGCTTTCGAGCTGGCCATTAACATTTTCCTTCATGAGCCGCTCGGTATTGATTTCATGCTGCCGCCACCGGCCGAGGGCACTGAAAGTTTCCCACATTCCGGTAATCAGCACGATAGCTGTCAGATTTACCGCATATAAAACGACCAGCGTGTGGACGGTCAGGGTGGAGCCGAAGAGCTTTTTGTCGGTATACAACCAGGCGATCAGCAGCACGAAACCGCCGGATGCCACGGCGTGGGCAGAAATCGAGAGTGCCACGCGTACGAGCGTTTGTTGCAAATCGCAGTAATGTATGGCAATGTACCCTGCCAACCGCGATTGTACCCAATATCCGGCTCCCAGAATTCCCGCATTCACCAGCGTGGCTTTCAGAAACAGGAGCGGATCGCCGAATACGTGTGCGCCGACGGTGATATAATTGAAAAACAATAGCAACGCAACCGCAGCCAGGACATAAACCAAAGGGCTTCCCGACGGCGCTTTTTCCGGAAGTTTTTCAAACAATGCTTTCTTCTTCATGGTTAGGCAGCCGCCGGCCTGGCATATGGCTTCACGGCTGGCTCAAAAATAGGGTAATGCTTGAAAACGCAAGCGGATAAGTTGCATCAATTGCACTTTTATAGGCATGAATTGTCATTGCGCGGGAGCTGTTACTGCGTCGGGCAGCAGAGGGATCGTAACCGAGAAAGTGTTGTTGGTTTCCTCAATCTCCAATTGGCGCGGCGTAAATGTGAGGAGTTTTGCTGACAGCCCGCGCAGGCCGGTTCCTGTCACGCCGAGAGTTCTGTGGCGCATTTGAACATTATTACTAACCCGGATAGCCCGATCGCCTGTGAGGCTGATCGTCACCCTGAGCGGGCGGCTGGTCGATAGCACATTGTATTGAACAGCATTATCGAGCAGTATTTGCAATACAAGCGGCGGGATTGTCAGATCGGGCGGGCAGCGCTCGGGAAGCTGCACGAGGAGTGCATCGTGGTACCGTACTTTTAATAAACGGACATATACTTCCAGAAAAGCAAGCTCCGACTGGAGCGGCACCAGCTCGGTCCGGCCGCCTTGGAGCATATAGCGGTAAATGCGTGCGAGATCTTCCACAAAATCCTCCGCTTGCGTGGGGTCGGCATTGATGAGCGAGGACAGGGTATTGAGGCTGTTGAAAAGAAAATGCGGGTTAACCTGGCCTTTCAGTGCGTCAAATTCTACTTCCAATGACTGCCGGGCCAGTTTTTCGTCATCGGCCTTGTCATTTTTCCACTGTTGCAATGCATAGAACAGGCCAAGTAAAGCACAAATGAAGGCATCGCACAGCAGCCCAACCAGTGCCGCGGGCCAGATTTCCGACCAGGTGAAATCTACTTCAAGGCCGGGTACCAGGCTGTAAATCCAGATATCGAAAAGCATCAGGAGGATCGTGACCGCTGCCAGCTTCCAGAACATTTTCAGCATTTGTTCGAGGATCTGACCCTCCGCCGAACTGCCGGCCGTCCTGCGAATGACGATCGTTAGTATCACCACTGAAAACCAGTAAAGCACCCATGCGAGCGCTGTTGCACTAACGAAAGTGGACGGATCGACGAAATACCTTTCGCCCACCAGATAATAGTTGCCCAGCGCAAAGCAGACCGGCATCATCGCGAGATGATATCCCCATTCGTACTTCGAAAAAAAGGCGGGTTTCATGGTTTGGCGTTTGGTAACTGGCTGAACAGGCGGTAAAAGTAAAACAATTCCCGAAGCGGTTGGTAATACCGGTATTGCCTGCTACTTTCCGGCAAACATTTTTATGGTCTGACAAATGGCAGCACGTAGCGCGGGAATTTTGATGTTTCGGAAAATAGAAAGGTTGGAAGTGTTGCTGGTGCATCCGGGAGGGCCGTTTTTTGCACGTAAGGATCTCGGCGCGTGGTCGATCCCGAAAGGGGAATACGGCGATTCCGAAGATCCTCTCTTGGCGGCCCGACGTGAATTTTCGGAGGAAACCGGGGTGACTGTCGAAGGAACATTCCTTCCGCTCACCGCCATTAAGCAGAAGGGTGGCAAGGAAGTACTGGCCTGGGCGGTCGAAGGGAATATCGATGCGTCGAAGGTCTCAAGCAACACATTCGAACTGGAATGGCCGCCGCATTCGGGCCGGATACAGGCGTTTCCAGAAGTAGACCGGGCGGAATGGTTTGATATCGTCACGGCCCACGCCAAAATCAATGAACGGCAGCAAAGCCTGCTCGACGAACTGGAGACATTAGTGCGCTGAGATTCCTCTATTTTTATTTTGAATGAAAATAATCAGCATTGCCCGGTTTAATAATTTGTAATTAAACTAAATAGGGCATTTCTTTGCTGCAAAAGCGTCCGGATACGTTTTTGAGCTATCAGGCGCCGTTTCCTGCCGCTATCAACGCAAATACATTCATGTCTCAGAAAAAGACAGCCCTTGGCAAGCTTATCGGAACACTACACCTCTGGCTGGGGCTGGCGTCGGGGATTGTGATCATCGTGCTGGGACTTACCGGTGCCATATATGTTTTTACCGACGAGATCAAGCCGTTGGTTTACAAAGACCGCCTTTTTATACAACCTGAAAACAAACCGAAATTGCCCTTGAGCGAGCTGCTGGCCGTCGCGCAGAAAGCGGTAGGAGAGAAGCGGCCCGTGACGAGGGTCGAAATATCTTCCCAGCCCGACAGGACTTATATTTTCAGGGCATTGAAGGTCGATAAGGAGGGCTTTTCGCATTGGGATTACTACAAATATTATACACGGGCCTATGTGAACCCGTACAATGGCAAGGTTGTAAAACTCGAAGATTCGAAAAACGAGTTTTTTACCATTGTGCTTGGCCTGCATATGCGGATGCTTTTCGGCGAAAAGATCGGGCATACGGTAGTGAGCTATTCAGTACTGGCCTTTGTGCTGATCCTCATTTCCGGGCTGGTGCTGTGGTGGCCCGTCAAATGGAACAGGTCGAATACGGATAAGAGTTTTAAAATCAAATGGAATGCCAAATGGAAGCGCGTCAATTACGACCTGCACAATGTGCTGGGTTTCTATGCCTGCGTGATCCTGTTCGTGTGCGCGATCACCGGCTTGGTATGGGCGTTCGACTGGTTTGAGAAAGGGGTGAAAACCATTGCCGACGGCGGAAAGCTGGCAGACGTACCCGCTGTTTTTTCCGATACCACACAAAGCAAGGACGGCAAGGCAGTGGACAGGGTGTTTGCAGCATTGCAGCACGACCAGCCCAGGGCATACGGATACCTCATTAATTTTCCTGCAACAGGTAAATTGCCCATCAATGCATCCACTTATTTGACTGCCGGCAATCGCTATGACCGCATTCAGGGCCAGTATGATCAGTTCACGGGGGCACGATTGCGTTCACGATCATTTGGCGAGTTAACCAACGGCGAGAAAGCCTATGCTATGAATTTCGACCTGCACGTGGGTGCGTGGGCAGGATTGCCGAGCAAGATCCTTACCTTTTTTGCCGGCTTAATTTGCGCCAGCCTGCCGGTGACCGGCTTCGTGATCTGGTGGGGACGCCGTAAAAAGGCAGAGAAATCCAGAAGTGCCCATCACCGCAAAACAACCCGGCCGATTGGTGCAGCACGGCCAATTACCCCAAAACTATCCCGCTTGTCCGAGGAAGAAAAATAGGCCGATCACCGCCGAAGAAAACACAAGCCAACCCCAGAATAACCTTGCAGGCGGCATGCTACCATGGGCCAGTACGCGCACACCCAGCGGTACCAAAGCGATGCACAGGCAGGCCGTCGCGATCACGGACATGACCGTTCCGCCCTTCAACACTCCGATCATCAGTGCCGACATCATGGCCAGCGCCACTACGCCGACCGGTCTTAACGTGCCTGAAAGCCAGGCGCCCAATGCAAGTACGGCCCAGCCAAAGAGAATGGCACCCGAGAGGGTTGAGACAATGTGAAATGCACTGTACGATTGCGCCACTGCTTCCGTTGCTTTTGGTAAACTCAGGATATTAACCAGCTGGAACGCCAGATGATTGATCCCGGAATGGAAGGTCCTCGCAAAAAGCCCGAACAGCACCAGGCTACCGCCCCAAACAGCCCACAATGGCTTTGTACGGCCAATCAGGTTTGCCAGGGTGATAATGGCCGGCCATAGCAGGATGTTACCGGCAAGAAACAGGCTGTAAGCCGTAAACATCAGCGTCGGATGATCCTGATATGCCCGCAATTGTTCCGGGAAAAAGAAATCGAACCTGAGTTTCAGGATTTCGCCCGTTAGCAAAAGGATAGGCGCCAGCACGAGCGAAATCCCGCCCAGCCAGCGCCCGGGGAACGGCAAATGATCGAATTTTTCTTCAAAAGTTTTCATGGCTAATAGTTTCCACAAAGCTATGTAATGATAGGTACTATGCATTACATACTACATGATTGGCAGAATAAATGTTTGTACGGCTGGACGCTTGCCGGCGGTGGTACATCCGGTGAGACAAAACAATGCGATCAGGTCATTGTTACCAAATATGGTAGATCAGCGGCATAAATAGTAGACAACCGCTCACAGCCGGCGTAACCGCACTACATAACCGCCGCCCGGTGCCATACTGATCTTTAACTTGTCGCCCGGCGTCAACGTCGCTTCGGAAAGCCGGTAGTCGGCCGGATAGCGGTCGGCATTGATGCCGTCCTCGCAAATGGTGGCGTGGTAATTTCCGGGCGGGAGAAAATCGAGCGGAACATTGAGTCCCCGGGCCGTCGAATCGTTCAGGGCGCCGATATACCAGTCGGAGCCCTTTTTTCTTGAGGTGACGACGTAGTCGCCCAGGCGCGCGTCGAGGATGCGGGTGGTATCCCAAACGGTCGGGATGCCGCCGAGCAGTTCCATAAACGCGGGTTCCTTCATGCCCTGTGAAGGGTTCCCGGCGAAAAACTGGATAGGGCTTTCGTAGACTACGAACATGGCCAGCTGCTGGGTCCGGGTGGTGAGCGACATCACATTTTCGGGCATCGCATGAAAACCCTTTGGCGTCGCGTTGTTAAGCATGCCGGGCTCGTAATCGAGCGGGCCGCCGAGCATCCGGATGAACGCCAGCAGCACATTGTGCTCGGGTGTCGCTTTGGCGCTCCACATATTGTATTCCGACCCCAGCACTGCCTCGCGGGCGACCGCGTGCGGGAAGGTGCGATTAAACCCGGCCGGTTTGAAGGCCCCGTGAAACATCAGCATGATCTTATGCCTTGCGCACGCCTCTGCCACTTTATAAAAGAACTGCACGGCCTTCTGATCGTCGCGATTGATGAAATCCGTCATAATGAAATCGACTCCCCATTTACTGAACTGTTCCAGGGCTGGTTCAAGCTGTTTGTCGAGCGTAAGGGCGAGCGTCCACATGCTGATCCCGACGCCCCTGCTCTTCGCATAGGCGACAATCTCCTCCATATTGATATCGGGATTGATTTTGAACAAATCGTTATTGTCGCTCCAACCCGCATCCATCATAATGCGTTCGAAGCCAAATCGTTTGGCAAAATCAATATAGTATTTGTAGGTAGCGGTATTAATGCCGCTTTTGAAAGGCACATTGAAAACATTGGAAGTGATAATCCATTCGTCCGTCGCCTTTCCGGGTTTTATCCACGATACGTCCTGCACGCGCGATGGGCTGGCAAGCCTGTAAACCAGATCATTACCGGGCAAGTCCCTGTCTTCCGGAGCGATGATCAGCACCCTCCAGGGAAACACCCGCGTTCCTTTTGTTTTTGCCAGGAAATCGGCCCGTTTGGAAACATATCGGGTGGAATACAGCTCCTTCGTTTCGGTTTCTTCGGCAGGGTAGGGCGCAAAATGGCCCATTAATGCCTTTTGGGCAGTTCCACTCAGGAACATGCCGGGGTAATCTTCCAGGTCGGATTCGGTGATGCCTATCTTGGGTGAATCGGCCGGCGCGACCAGGACGGGCGAGAAAAAAAGGCTTTTAGACGAAATATTTTCAAGCGGTTTGATCGTATAAGGTTCTTCGAAACCGGTATGGTAAATATCCATATTCGACGGCGGGGCTACTTCCGGAAAGTACACCGGATGATTGGCCGGAAAACGGAATGCGGCAGTTTCCGAACGAACCGTGATTTCACCGGGGAAGAAAGTCGCGATGCGGTACGCGACGCCATCGTCGTACACCCTGAAAGTGACAGCAAACGCATTGCGCAGGGTTATTTTAAGCTCTTTGTAGCGATCAGGAATGCGGATGCGTTTTTCTGGCACCGGCGAAATGATTGTCTCGCTGACGGTCCTTTCAGCGAACTGGGGCTTGGCCAGACCGCCCGAAAGTTTCTTGCCGTCCGCGAGGACCATGTCGATCTCCGATGGCGAAACGATCAGCCGATTTTTGAAATACACGCTGTACCGCAGTTGGTCGTGCACATAAGTTACCAGCCGTATGGAGCCGTTCGGGGAAGTGATTTCCCGCGTCGCTTGTGCGCGCGCCTGTGTGAGGAAGAGTAGCAGAAGGTTGAGGAGTAGCAGTTTTTTCATAGGGGCCGGGGTTGTTTCCTTACCAATGCAATGTACGCGATTAATGCGCTCTGGAAAAAGTTTACAAAGGCTGAAAATGGTTGGCACGACATTTATGCTGTGATAGATATTACTACAAGTAACTGTCGGAATACTCGATGGTGGGTTTGAATAAAATTTAAAAAGCGGGAAACAGGTTCGCTATTTCAGTCGTCTTTAGTCACTGATTGAGAGTTAGTTTTAATTTTTAAGTGGCAAAGCGAGTAAGAGTTTCGTGCGAAACGCATTTAATATAACTTAAATCTTAGGTGAGATTTGGTTTGCCTAACTACTTCTACGGTCCAAATTCCGATTTCCGGGAATTTTACTTCCGGTTATTACCGGTTCCAAAAAATAGTTTCAGGTTCGAACAACAAAGCCGGGTTTAAACGCGATGAAGACCGGGCCGTATTTCTAAAATACCGAATTGAAATTTTGTAACCGTATGAGACATATTTGTTCGCAAAGTATTGCTGTCTTTACAATGAGCAAAAGGATAACTCTTCATGCCGGAAGCGACGGTCCGATCCGAAGCACACGCCAGGAGTTTTGGACCTGTAATGGAAATCGGCTGCATTTAGACGGATGATAATAAGCGTTGTTCCGGCGGTTCTATTTAAAAACGATTTAGAAAACGGGAGCGAAAAAACGTTTAATAAAAATGCGGGCAGGGGCGTTAACCGACTAATTTTTTTCGCCAGTTTTGGAATATTATTTATTACAAAAAGTATTTTTAATAAAATGTTAACTTCATTACTTTTGCGAAAGTAATAATCCACCAGCAACCCGTAATTTATTTATGAAAGCAAGAGCAATTAAATTCTTTTCTCCCGAGGATAATGTTTCGGTAACGAAAAAACCCCAGGAGAAACCAAAGCCTACCGGCTATGTTTCCTCCTCCGGCAAGCTTGTTCTTCCTCCTAAAACTTTGGAAGAATTAGGTATCGAACCAGAAACGGCTCGCTTTAAAATCGGAGCACAGCAGGGTAAAAGAACCTTGAAACACCTGTACCTGATTCCGAGCTCAGACGAAAACGGAACATTTGTCCTTACCAGAAGCGGCCGCGGATATTCGATCCCGCTGGAACTGATTCTCCGTAAAGGCGGTGTGGATTTTGAAAGTACCAAGTATATTTTTGAGGTAACCCTTTTTAATTATGAAGAAGGCGTTGTCGGTTATGAACTCACCCTGGGAACGGAAGAACCCAAGCCGGCATACACCGGTAAACCACGAGGTCGTAAGCCAAAGAATGCGGTGGTTGCTTAATAGATATGAAAAAAGGGTCCGGAAACGGACCCTTTTTTGTTAAGTGCTGGTAAACAGGAATCCTGCCTCAGTTGCCTAGCCCATTCCTGACAAGCTCGGGTATCCCAAAAAGATTTTTGCGGCTGTCGGTCGCGAAACGCCGCTCCGCAAACCCTGCACTTACCAGCCAGTTGAGCGATTCATAAACGGTGGCCGGACTGATTTTAATACCGCGGCTGCGCATGTCGCGCCATAATGTATCACCATCCATAAATTCGTTGGCTACCAGCAATTGATCGGCCACAACGACCCGTTTTTCAGCGAGTCTTATTTTGTGCCGGACGCAATAGGCACTGATTTGTTCGTACAGGGACATGCGGATGAATAAGTTTTGAAAAATTATTTTCCAACTTCTACCAGCAAAGTGGCACTGCGCCAAAATGCTTTGTATTCCTTTCCATTAAGGTTGCCGGTTTCTTTCCAGCTTTTGGATGCTTCGATGAAATAAGTGCCCGGCCAAAGCGGAATAAATTCGGCCAAACCCTTTTCATCGGTACTGATCTGTTTGCTCCAACCGGATGGCGATGCCACCGTCACGGAAAGCTTTTCATTTCCGTTATTCTTGAAAAGTCCATGCAAGTTCAGCGGGCTATTTACTTTATACGCTTTCGCAGGATCGGCAAAAACATTCAACTCGTTGGCATTCGCACCCGGATTGTTCCCCGCATCGGCTTTTCCAACGACCACTAATGCGCTGGCATTGAACTGATAAACAGTCGTTCCACCCAGGTCTTTCGAAGTGTGGCCCACCGATAACGTGTATACGCCCTGCTGGTCGGGGGTGAACTCCGCAGTGAAATGATCATCCGCTGCAACGGTCGCCAGTTTGGTGCGTTTCTGATCGGGCGCAGTGAGCCAAAGCTCGAAGTCTTTCACATCCGAATACCATTCACCCAGTTTTTCAGGTTTGTCTCCCGGCTCCGCGTAGATGATTTTAACGGATTGTTTCTGACCTGATTTCCCTTTCGGGGCCGTCTGGATCCATAGGGCATGCGCCAGCAATTGTGCCGAGCAGCAAAGCATGAGAACGGCAGTTAGAAGTTGTTTTTTGAACATGATTTTGAGAAAAATGAGTAGTAAAAAGCGAAGGGATAACCAGGCATCCACTTCGACTGTGGAGCCGCAAATATAGTTTATTTGTAATAAGTCCAAATAATAATTTCTCTTTAATTACATAAAAAAGCCCCCGGATGATTCCGGAGGCTGTGCTTTGCCAGGTTAGTCGCGGTCAATATACAATTCCGAGGCGTAATGCACGCAGGCCGCTGAGGCCCTGTAAATCTTCGAGTTCGAGCTCTTCGGTGGCAGGATCCAGCGCATGGGTTTCCTGCAGATAATGGATAAAAGGAAGATAATCCTCGATATCCCGCTGGTGCAGATAAATAAGGGCAATTTTGTCGGGCTGGGTAAGGCGCTCCTGCGAATGCTTGACCCGGACCTTGTCGATACGCTTCTTGATCATCTGGTAACGGATGTTATAAGCGCCTTCGACGTCGAATTTCCGTTCGTCGGTGCGGAAACTGATGTCGATCATGTGGTTATGGACAAAAATCAGCTGGGTAGTGTGCAACTCCTTCGGCATTTCGCTCAGTAACCCGCGCGTGAGCTTCGCCACTTCGATCATGGAAGAGAGTTGCCACAACCGCAGGTTTTTGAGATGGAAATGGTTGAAAGGCCGATCGGGTGAAATCGACTGGCCGATGTAAATGTCATATTCGATGCCGTCTGTCCTGAATTTCTCGAAATAGCAAGGGTACGACTCTTGCAGGGCTTCTTTCTGATCTTCGAAATACCGGTTCACGGCTGTGTTGATCAGCTCCATCGACTGGTCGAGCTCCTGCCGGTGCCGGTGCACTTCACCCTGCGCCGGATGTGTAATCCCCAGGTATTCGTCGATGAGCTGCGTCGTGCGGGAGTCCTGCTGCGACAAATGGATGAGGTAGTTCCTGGCCTCTTCATTCAGAAAGGTATTCAGATTGTTCTCTGAGGTGCCGGTCAGTTCGCCCTGGGAAATGGCTTGTTGCCACCTGGTACAATGAAAACGCAGTTCTTGCATCAATGAAGACCGGTCGAGTCCCGCCAGTGCATTCAGCAGTTCATGGAGTAGATCGAGGTAATGTCCCAGGTCCGCGCGGATAGCGGTATTGCGTTCGTTGGTTGAATTGCGAATATCGATCGCCCCATACAAAGGGTAAACGTCGAAGAAAGCGATGTTTTCATTGACCTCGGGCAGGCCTTTCTTCCGGCGATGGAGGTAATGCCAGGCCGATTCGTTGAATTTCCATTGCACCGCGGGCTGAATCGACGTAAACTTTTCCTTGATAATGCTTTCCAGTTCTGTATTGAACTCTTCTATATAGGTATTCAGCAACTGCGCCACCGGGGCGAACGCCATTTCCAGCGACGCCAGCTTCTTCTCGTCGAAGCGTTCGTCCTCCCAGGTGTGCATGCAAAGGACGCCCACCAGTTTCTGTTCTACAAAAAGCGGTACCAATGCGAGTGAACGCACATTCAGATCACGGAAAGGCGCCAACCAGCCGATCTGGCGCTCGTCTTCCCCTTGAATATCGGGCGAAAAGAACGAATTGGGCTTGGCGGCGTAGCCCTCAGCCTGCCGCCGGAACTCTTCGGGTGTCAGCCGGTTTTCACCCCAGATCTGAAAAAGTACGCCCGTGCCCGCCTGCCCGTACCCGTACACGGCCTGCCCGTTCACGCGCACGAAGGGGAAGAGGTCGAACTCGATGCGGTTATTCTGCACCAGGGTTTTCAACGACTGGATAATACGGAGGTAACGGTTCGGGCTATCGCCGGGTATCCGGTTGAACTGAACTTTTTTGATATTCTCAACGGCCATTTTGGCAGTGACGTCGGAGACGGTAACCACCGCAAAACCCCGGAAACGGAACATGTCCAGCGGCAAAACCTTTTGTAATTGCAAATGCCCGTCCTTTTCGCTGAAATGTGCGTATATCTCAACGAAATTGAGCTCCGGCAACTCTTGTTTGGCAGTCACTTCCACAAACTCGGGGCTTACGAGTACTTCGTAGTACCGGTAGAGGCCGGTTTGGGTGTCCGTCCAGGCGTGGTATTGCTGTATTTTCACGGGAACCTGGAAATTGTAAAGCCTTTGGAGGATCAGCGTATAAATCAGGTGCAGGCGCTCGCGCTGGTAGTCTTCCGGGCTCTTCTGAAGTTCAAACTGCGTTTCGAGTGGCTTCATGTTCAGCATTTCGAAAAGCAGGTTAGTACCGTAAAAAATATGCGGGTACAGCGGCATACACATTCCCCAGGCGAGCTTGTGTTCCGACACGAGCGGCGCCGAGAGGCTACTGTAAACGTATTCGAAGAAATCGCTGTACCGGTGTGCTTCGTCGAGCTCCACGTCACCTTCGGGCAGCTGGTTTTCGCGGAAATAGGTTAGTATGTTCTTATAAAACGCAGATTTCAGCGTTTTTTCTTCCGCGACGCGTTGTTCGAGGAAACGGATGTAAGGCATGAAGGAAATGGCTGAGTCGAGGTCGAGCGGGAGCGCCCTCTTTCCGGAAACGTCGAATACTTCGTTTTTCATGGTGTTATGGCTGGCAATGCGAGCCTAAATATACGATACACCACTCGAAAAAAACGCGCTCCGGCGTTCCGGCGCTCCGGCGTTCCGGCGCTCCGGCGTTCCGGCGTTCCGGCGTTCCGGCGTTCCGGCATTGTGGCCGAAGCGCGTCTGTACGGTATGCTTCCTCAGGCCTTTCAGGATTATGCGTGGTCTTCGCGGAAGATACCCGGCTCCATTTTGATATTCAGCCTTTTCAGGAATTCCGCGCGGTCGAAACCTTGTCTGTCGTTTTCTGTCTGCACCAGCTCTCTCGCGTTGTTCAAAGCCTCGTCATTCGTCCAGGTGGCGACGGTGATATATTCGGTATCCCCGTTTTCGGTAATGCGTTCGTAGGCGTAGTCGCGTATGAAGCCTGCGAGGGTGTGGATGTAGGCGCGGGCGATATTCTGCCGTTCGAGAAATTTTTCTTTGGAAGTTGCCGGGATCAGATATTTACCAATGTATACGACTTCCCTGTTTGCTTGTGATTCCATGATTTTTAATTTGAATAGCCTTTTTGCTTGTTTTTTCTCATACAAAATTCCAAAGCGGCAGGCTGTCATTCTTGTAAAAAATCATTGATTTACCAGAATATGGGAGATTTGAAAAACTCGGTAGGCGTGAGGCCGGTGAAGAGTTTGAAATCCTTATTGAAATGCGGCTGGTCGAAATAGCCGGCATCGAGCGCTATCTGTGCCAGTGTCTGGCCCGAGCGGCCCTTTTCCACCACCGACTTCATTTTAACAATGTAGGCGAATTGTTTCGCGGAAAGTCCGGCTACCCGCCTGAAACGTTTCTCGAACACATCCTGGCTGACATTCAACGACACTGCCAGGTCACGCATTCGCAACTGACCGCCTGCGAATTGAATTTCTCTTATCGCTGCAATGACCATATTGTCAGGCTTTTTATCGAGGATCCTGCCGAGCAAAAAACGTTCGATGAGCTCAATACGCGCCTCGTGTGATGGCTGTTCTGCAAGTTGTTCCTGCATTTGGGCAATGTCGTTGAAGCCGTCAAGGTAATTCATGGAAATGCTTGCGTCGCTGAGCTCATGCAGCGGCTCGCGGATAAAGGAAGCCATGGCGGCTTCCCGGAAATTGACGAGTATGTTGATGGTACCGGACCCATACTGCATGGCCCGTCCTGATTTTCGCAAACCTGAAACCACAATCGGTTCCAGTGCATTCGAGCTGCCGTTATGATTGACGATAACCTGGCCGCTCAGCCTGAACACCATTACCGGTGAAGTTTCGGGCAGCACCTGGTTGACCACGTGCACCGGTGTTTCTATCACCTTGTAGGTCTTGATAAACGGACTAAGCTCCGGCGTCGGGAAATAGGTCTGGATGTTCATTAATCCCGGAACCGCAATGAGGCTTCAACGGTTCCCGCAGTCTGCAAAACCGCGTAAGCGGCCGTAGGTAAAACCGCTCTTTCGCTAAACCCGGGTTTCGTAAAACTGTATCGCATTTCCGGATTTTTGTATAAGCCGCCGCCGGAAGCGACCCGGTAAATTTGTATCAACAAAACACCAAAACAATTGTCAATCATGTCAAAAACAATTTTTATCACCGGCGCTTCCAAGGGATTCGGCCGTATATGGGCAGAGGCTTTTTTGAAAAGAGGGGACAAAGTAGCGGCTACCGCCCGCAATACCGAAACGCTGAAAGACCTCGCGGCGCAATATCCTGATACATTGTTAACCATTCAGCTGGACGTGAACGACCGGGCGGCAGCGTTTGCCGCCATCGAACAGACCAGCAAACATTTCGGCAGTGTCGATGTCGTGATCAACAATGCGGGTTACGGCTTGTTCGGTGCCATCGAGGAAACGAGCGAAAAAGAAGCCCGCGACCAGATCGAAACCAATGTTTTCGGCCTTCTGTGGGTTACGCAAGCTGCCATTCCGGTAATGCGCGCACAAGGCGGCGGCCACATCATCCAGGTTTCCAGCGTGCTTGGGGTTGCCACGCTACCGGTACTTGGTCTTTACAATGCTTCCAAATGGGCAGTCGAAGGGCTTAGCGAAACGCTGGCTTCGGAAGTGAAAGACTTCGGCATTAAAGTGACGATCGTCGAGCCAAATGGCTTCTCTACCGACTGGGGCGGCGCTTCGGCTTTCCACAGCGAGCCTATTGCATTGTACGACGGTATTAAGGAAGCACTCTACGCCGGATTAACGCCCGACACGATCGGCGATCCGCAGGCTACGCCTGACGCCATCCTGAAAGTAGTCGACGAAGAAAATCCGCCATTGAGAATTTTCCTCGGTAAAGTTGGGTTCCCCTGGTTAAGCCAGGTATACGCCGACCGCCTTGCAACCTGGGAAGAATGGAAAGAAGTGGCAGATGCTGCACACGGTGAGACCGTCGAGGCCAGGTAACTGCCTGATTTTATATAAATTTGATTAAAATCTTCAAATCTGCACCTTTTACGGGTGCAGATTTAACCGTTTCAAAACCATGGACCATTACAAAAGCATCAGCGAACTCCACCGCGCCAGCAATATGTCGGCCCCGGAGCACCCTATGATCAGCATGTTCACCTGCGACGAGCTGAGAAACTGTACGCTGGGCCGCCGGGAATTCACGACGGATTTTTACCTGATCGCATTCAAAAAGATTAAGGCCGGACATATCCTTTACGGACGTACGAAATACGACCATGAAAATGGTTCGATGCTTTTCGCGAAGCCCCGGCAAGTCATTGAAATCAATAATGTAGAACTGGAAGAAAAGGGGTTTATGCTTTATGTCCACGAAGATTTTCTGAATGGCCATGCATTGCATTCCGAAATCCGCAAGTATGGTTTTTTCGACTATGAAGCCAATGAGGCATTGCATTTGTCGGAGCGAGAGGAACAGATCATCTGGGATCTTTTTTCACGTATTCAAAACGAATATCTCAACAATACCGACGAATACAGCCGCGACATCATGCTCACGCACCTGGATTCGATGCTGAAATATTCGCAGCGTTTTTACAAGCGGCAGTTCATCAACCGCACGCAGCTTTCGGGTACTACCGTTTCACGTTTCAACGAAAGCCTCGCTACCTATTTTGAAAATGGTAATTTCCAGGAAAAAGGGCTTCCGTCCGTCAAACTGATGGCCGACCTGCTCAATACCTCTCCGCGCTACCTGAGCGATCTGCTCAAACAGGAAACCGGCAAAACCGCGATCGAACTAATCCACATTTTCCTCATTTCGGAAGCGAAGAATATGCTGGTCGGTACGGACAAAACGGTTGCCGAAACGGCCTACCTGCTGGGATTTGAGAACCCTCCTTATTTTTCAAGGCTATTCAAAAAAGAAACCGGTTTCAGTCCGAACGAATATAAAAAGCGGGTTGAATTTCCCGGGCAGGCCGGCGTAGCGTAGTTATTTGGGAATGTGGATATTGATTTGCTTGCCGTTGGCGTCGTAGTCCCATGATTTGGTGGGATTGCCTTCGGGGTCGTATTCCTGGTAGTGGCCGGTGGGCGTGGTGTAGTCTTTAAAGTGGTTTACGGTATGGACCTGCCCGTTATCATGGTAAAAAACGGAAGTGTATATGCTATCCTGGAAATGGTATATGTTTTCCCGCTGGATGACACCCCACCTCGAATATTCTTTCGAAGCGACGATTTGTCCATTGTAATCATAAAGTGCTTCCAGCCAAACTTGAACGCGGCTGTATGTTTTACGTAGCGAATCCTCGGTTTTGTAAAAATCTCTGATCAGGAATTTCTTCATCCGATCGGTAACCGTGGTATCGTAGTACACTCTTGATACATTAATTAAAACGTCTTTCCGGTAAAATTTTTGGTCATATAGCTGGCCGGACGGGAAAAACCATTCCGATTTTCCTTGCAGCGAGTCGTCCATAAACATTTGTTTTCCCAAAACCTTTCCATTTCGGTGGTAGATTGTCCGCAGACCGTTTTTGAGGCCGTGGGAATAGCTTGTTTCGACTTCCAGTTTGCCATCGGAGTAATATTGCTTGTCGACACCGTCGCGATTCCGCTTTTCGGCGTAACCATACAATTTTCGTAAATCTTCAAGTTCCCGGATGCCTCTTTGAAAGTGCCAATCCCTCACGCCGTCCTTGTCGCGGTAGCGGACGTTCCTGCTGCACGCGCCTATCGAAAGTTTGCCGTTGCGTTCTGTCGCAAACAGCATCCATTCGTCACCGACTTCAATACCCATGTCGCAGGACGATTGAATGTCATATTCGATCAACTCACGGATATCTTTCCCTTTAAATTTTTCGATGATTTTAAAACCCAGCATCGCATCGCGGAAGGGCGACGAATCCGAAGGTGGATTGGTAGTCTCGGAAGTGATTTTCACCAACGCGACGAACGGGTAGTCCTTCACATCCTCAATTGATTTAATGCGTTGGAAATCAGTCATACAGCTACACGCCAACAGGTTGGTCGTGGCAGCCAGGACGAGCGTTACAACGCAGGCACACATTGATTTCAAGTTTTGGCTCATAGCTTTTCAGAAGAAGCGAGGTTCTTTTCAGATTTGGCCGAAAGTAACACTTTCTATTAGTTTGGTATACTTTAATTTACTTAAATATTTTACCGGAAAAGTAGCAAATACCTCCTCAACGACGTTCTAATAGCTGATTTGTAAATCAAATTCACTTATTTGGTCGGTTTATTGGACGTTACTCTGAAAAATACATGATTCAATTGAAACCCGGGAAATACCGGCGTCACATTCTCTATTTATGGCGTGCATTCGGCATAGGCCTGGCCCTGATGATACTTTACATTGCAGCCGTCAACTACAATTTTTTCTGGCTGTTCGGTGGGATGCCCGATTTGAAAGCGTTAGAAAATCCAAAGAGCGAGATTGCTTCCGAGCTGATTTCGCAGGACGGCAAGTCGATAGGTAAGTACCTGATCGAGAACCGTTCGCCGGCCGAAATATCCGAAATTTCGCCCAACCTGATCAACGCATTGCTGGCGACGGAAGATACTCGCTTCATCAGCCATTCGGGTATCGACCCGCGCAGTCTCTTGCGTGTTGCCAAGGGTATCCTGACGGGCAATTCGAGTTCGGGTGGCGGCAGTACGCTTACCCAGCAGGTCGCGAAAAACCTTTTCAATACGCGTTCGGAAGAGTTTGAAGGGACATTAAGTAAAATCCCGGGCGTGCGGATCGTGATCGCTAAAACGAAGGAGTGGATCCTTTCCGTCATTCTCGAAAGGAAATACACCAAGCAGGAAATCATGCAAATGTACCTGAATACGGTATCGTTCGGGAATAATGCGTATGGTATCAAGGTCGCTTCCAAAACGTATTTCGATACCGACGTTCGTGACCTGGATATCCTGCAATCGGCATTGCTGGTGGGGATGCTGCAAAACCCGACCATTTATAATCCGATGCGGTTTCCTCAAAATGCGCTTAACCGCCGGAATACCGTACTCGCGCAAATGCGGAAGTACGACGATATCACCGAAGACGATTTCAACCAGTTGAAGGAAAAGCCGTTGGGGCTCCAATTTGCCATGGAAACCCATGCCAACGGTCCCGCGCCGTATTTCCAGGAATCGATGCGCGGGTACCTGAAAGCCTGGGTGAAAATGTATAACGAGGAAAACGGCACGGACCTGAACCTCTATACGAGCGGCCTGCGCATTTACACGACAATCGACTCGCGCATGCAGGAGTACATGGAAGAAGCACTTACCCGTCACATGAAGGAGCAGCAAAAGACTTTCAACGATCACTGGAAGGGCCGTAATCCGTGGATCGACGAGAATGGTAAGGAAATACCCGGTTTCATTAATACGGCCGTGCGCCGCCTGCCTTATTTCAATGTGTTGAAAAACAAACTGGGCGAAGAAGAGGCCTGGAAAGTAATGCGTAAGCCTTATAAAATGAAGGTATTCTCGTGGGACGGCGAAAAAGAAGTGACCATGAGCCCGATCGACTCGATCAAATACTACAAACGATTCCTGCGCGCAGGTATGATGGCCATGGACCCGCGCAACGGGCACGTGAAGGCCTGGGTAGGAGGGATCAATTTCAAATATTTCCAGTACGACCACGTGAAGCAAGGCAAAAGGCAGCCGGGCTCGACTTTCAAGCCATTTGTGTACACGGCTGGATTGGACAAGAATTTTATCAGCCCTTGCGAGAAAATCATGGATTCTCCCGTAACATTCCAGGCAGGGATCGACGATGTTTCAGAAGATTACACACCGAAAAACTCCAATGGCGTGTATTCCGAGCAGCCGCTTTCGCTCCGGCAGGCATTGGGGAAATCGGTGAACTCGGTGACGGCGAACATTATGAAAATGGTGAAAGCCAATACCGTGGTGGATTATGCGCATAAGCTGGGTATTACCAGCGACCTGCCAGCGACGCCCGCGCTTTGCCTCGGAACCGGCGACGTGTCGGTTTACGAAATGGTGTCGGCCTACTCGTCTTTTGCCAATGGCGGATATAAGGTGATGCCGATGACGATCCTGCGCATCGAGGACCGCCACGGCAAGCTGCTGGCCGAATTCCATGAGCAGCAAAGCCAGGAACTGAGTGAGAATATGGCCTATAACATGTTGTACCTCATGCGCGGCGCCGTGGAAGATCCGGGCGGTACCGCGGGCCGGCTGCGGCAATACGGGGTGACCGACGGCAATGAAATCGCCGCCAAAACCGGTACATCCCAAAACCATTCCGACGGGTGGTTTATGGGCATGACGCACAACCTCGTGGCTGGCGTGTGGGTTGGGGGCGAGGACCGCAGCATTCACTACCGCTCTCTCGCCCTTGGGCAGGGCGGACGCGTGGCTATGCCTGCGTGGGGCGCATTCATGCAAAAGGTCTACAACGACCAGACGCTCGTTCAATACCGCAAAGGCCCGTTCCCGCGGCCGGAAGGTTACACAGGCGAATGCGCGACGGACACGACCCAGGTATCGGAGGACGTGTACACGCCGCCGGCCAAATCGGACGACGAGGGCGTATTATTTTAAAAAATCAGGCAGGTCTGTGAAGGCCTGCCTGATTTTTTATGATGGCTTGATATTCTGGTTGACCCGGAACAAATTATCGGGATCGTATTTGGCCTTTACCCTGGTTAGTTTCTCATAATTGCTTCCATAGGTTGCCTTCACGCGGTCGGTGCCTTCATCCATCATAAAATTGATATAAGCGCCGCCTGCGCCGAAAGGATGCAGTTCCTGCCAGTAATCGCGGGCAAAATTGGTTACGAGCTCTTTTTCGGACGGATCGGGGGAAATGCCTACGATCACCATCGACCAGGTTGCATCGCGGTAGTTCCATGCCGTATCTTCATTCTTCACTCTGCTGGCAGCTCCATTGACGGGGTAGAGGTGCATTCCCGAGAAGAAATTAGGGATCTTATGGGCGTGTTTGATATGCACGTCCATTACTTCGGGGCTGAGGTGCTTCACAAAATCGCCTTTCCAGTACCATTGCATTCCCGGCGCAAATAAATCGTCGAACATAGTTTGCAGCGCCGGTACGGGCAGCGGGCCCACGGCATCGATCAGCGGTGTGCGGAATTTGCGTACCATTTCGAAAACTTCTGCGGCCTCTTCCTCATCGATGCAGCACCATACGATGCCGCACATCGTTTCGAGATGGTATTGTTCGGGAAACATTGGGGCCGGCGGTATTTTATGGAATGCGAAAAATCCATTGACGCTGTCGGGTGCCTGTTTGATGAAATCCTGGTACCATGCCATCATATCCTTCGCGTCGTCCATATGCCAGAACATGGGCCCGCCATAAACCGTGTGTACGTTGTGTGCCCGGAAAAGGAAAGATGTGACTACGCCGAAATTGCCGCCGCCGCCACGTATTGCCCAAAACAGATCCGCATTCTCGGTAGGTGATGCCTTTACAATTCGTCCATCGGCCAGTACCACCTCCGCTTCTAACAGGTTGTCGATCGTCAACCCGCCGAAACGCGTCAAATGTCCCAGGCCTCCCCCGAGGGTAAGTCCACCGATACCGGTTGTGGCATTAATGCCCGTCGGGACGGCCAGTCCGTGGGGGTGGGCGGCCGTGTCCAGGTCACCCAGTAGGCAACCGCCCTGCGCCCGTATAGTCATCGCGACAGGGTCGACGGTTACATTACGCATAGCCGACAAATCAATGACTAACCCTTGGTCACATACGCCGAGACCGGCACCGTTATGGCCGCCGCCCCGAATGGCAACGAGCAGGTCGTTTTCGCGGGCGAACTGAATGGCTCTTACGACGTCTGTCTCATCCGCGCAACGGGCAATGAAGCCAGGACATTTGTCAACCATGCCATTGTGGACTTTCCTGGCGGTCTCATAATCGGCATCGCCGGGAGTGATAACCCTGCCCCTGAACTGGGGAATTGACTTGGAGGTACTGGTTGTTTCCATCTGAGAAGGGGTTTAAATAAAAAACAAAGAATCTTTGCCGGCCCGGGAAGACCGAATTTCAGATGATTGTGGTGTAGCAAAGCGAATGAATGCAGTGGGCCGGAACTTCTTTTGGGGAGTGGCGAACGCACAGCCATTATAAATATAGCAATTATTTGATTTTACCTGTAAAAAACTAGACTTTTTCGACAAGTAAAATCTCTAATAATTAGTTTGACAAATCGGTCCGGTAGATTTAGTTTTATGTTTGGAATGTAAATCCCGTTCTGAACCCTAATCTACCGGTATCAATTGAAAAATCCTTCGCAATGGAGATGGTTCCGCCCGCTTGTGATTCTCGTCTGGGTATTGCTGCTGAACCTTTTTCTTGTACAGAAATTCACGGAAAGTAACTGGAAAAGCTCCACCATCACATTGGCGTGGCTGGGTTGCACGCTCGTTACCTGGCAGCTTATGGCGCTGTGGAGCGAGAAGTGGCGTGCACGGTATCCCGATATGTCGCAAACCCGGATGCGGATCGTCGGGACGTTCTCGGGATACGTGGTAATTGAGGTGCTGGGCCAGGTTATTTTTATCTTGCTCATGTATGCCGCTCACTGGGGTTGGGAGCTGTTCACATTGAAGGAGTACAGTATTTACATTACCGTCTGCGTGGTGACGCTTTTCTGCGTTGGCGCCATTTATGAGCTGATCTACTCGCTGAACCAATACGGAATAGCTTTACAGGAAGAGGAAGCGATTAAGAAAAAGGCCCTGCAAAATCAGTTCGATAATCTCAAAAATCAGGTTAATCCGCATTTTCTGTTTAATAGTCTCAACTCTCTTTCCGCCCTCGTGGAAGAAGACAGCGCACAGGCGGGGGTATTTCTGGATGAACTTTCCAGCGTTTACCGTTATCTGCTCCATACCAGCGAGAATGGGTTGGCATCGCTCAAAAACGAAAGCGGGTTTATCAGTTCCTATCTCTTCCTGACCAGCGCCCGGTACGGCTCTGCGATTGAAGCGGAGGTGGATATCGACCACAGTTGCGCCCATTGCATGGTGCCGGTACTTACCCTGCAAACGCTTGTCGACCATGCGATACGGAACAACGTAGTAATGAAACAAAAGCCGCTGAAACTGTCGATTGTGACGAGGGACGGCCGGTTGGAAGTTAGCAATACGATCCAGCCCAAGCACACGGGGCGGGAAGGCCTCGAATCGCTGATAACGCGGTTTCGCGATCTGAACATGGATGAGCCAATGCTTTTTGACGACGGGAACACTTTCACCGTCCGGATACCAGTAGGAACACCCCGTAACCAATTCGAAACGACGTGAAGCTGCTGGTCACTTATACCAAACAGGACATCTGGATCGCCCTGACCATGTTGCCGGCATACATCGTGCTGATGAACTACCTGCTGGTAGGTAATATTTATTTCTCGGACATTTCAGTATTTGCAAAAGCGACGGTGGTGTCGGCTATCGTTTTTAGCCTTGCTTACCAATTTATCCATGCGCGGCTTGGCTTCTGGTTCAGGAAGCAGTTCTCACACTTCAAAGAAACGCCCAAAAGGATGCTGCTAATGATTCCGGCGCATATCGTATTTAATATGGCGATCATCAGCGGGTTGTTTTTCGGCTATGAGGCGGCCCGTTTTCCGGGTTATGTCTACGACCACACGAGCTACGAATGGGCGCTCGCGTTGGGTGCGCTGATGAACGTCGTGGTCACGTGCATACACGAGGGCGTGTACGCATTCGAGCTCTGGCAACATAAACTGCTTGAAACGGAGAAGCTGCGGAAAGCCAATCTGCAAAGCCAGTTTGAGAGTTTGAAACAGCAGATCAATCCGCATTTTCTCTTCAACTGCCTCAATTCACTCTCATCCCTGATCGAAGAGGACACTGTGCTTGCTACGCAGTTTATCGATGAAATGAGTAATGTGTACCGGTACCTCCTACGGAGCAACGAGTCGGAACTCACCACGTTGGAATCCGAACTGAATTTTGCGAGCTCCTATTTTCACCTGCTCAGCACGCGTTACGGAAGCAATTTACGGCTGGAAGAAGAAATTGACCCCGCTTACCGCTCCCATATGCTTCCGCCGCTCACACTGCAGTTGCTGATGGAAAACGTCGTGAAGCATAATGTGATCATGCCGCAGCAACCGCTTTACATTCGCATTAATACGACGCTCGAGGGGCGGCTTGTGGTATCGAATAACCTGCAAAAGCGTTCAGTAATAATCCCGTCCAGTCGCATCGGTCTGGCCAATATTGCTACCAAATACAACCTGCTGGGCCATGGAGAGATCAATATCGATGAAAATCCGCAGAGCTTCTCCGTCAGTCTGCCGCTGTTGGTTTTGGATTAGGTTTGCAATGGCCTGAAATGTCCTTTTCAGCCCGTTATTTTCCCGGTCCAACCGGGCCGGTGACGTTTCATGGCTGGTAAATACCGTTTCATAGGACGTTTGTGTGTTTCCGTTTCCCGCGGGTTTCGGGAACTGGTTATCTTGACTTAAATTTTCGACCTTAAACATGAATAACAAAACCGATTTATGAAGGTATTATTGATTGAAGACGAGGATCTGGCGGTGAGAAAACTCTCCAAACTACTGACTGAAATTGACAGTGAAATAGAAATTGTAGGTAAAGCGGCAAGTGTGCAGGAATCGGTGGATTTTCTGAAAGATAATGAGGCGCCAGATCTGATTCTGATGGACATCGAGCTTGCCGACGGACAGAGCTTCGAGATCTTCGACCAGGTGAAAGTAGAGTCGCCTGTGATATTCACGACGTCCTATGATGAATACGCGCTCCGCGCATTTAAAGTCAATAGTATCGATTACCTCCTGAAACCGATCAAACGCCAGGAGCTGGAAGCGAGTCTGGCAAAGTATAACCGGCTCACCAAAGGTGCGGGGAGCGACTCAGAGAAACACGCCGCCAACGTCGACCGCGATGCGATCGATTCGCTGGTCAAGCAGCTGCGTCAACAAATGCAGCCGTTGGAATATCGCAAACGCTTTCTGGTGAAGCATTTGCAGCAATGGGTGCCCGTGGAAGTGACCGACATCGCTTACTTTTACTCGGAGGAAGGAACAAGTCTTTTCAAGTCAAAAAACAACCAGAAATACCCGATCGATTATACCCTCGACGAGCTCGAAAAAATGCTTGATCCGGATTGCTTTTTCCGGGCCAACCGCCAGTTTATCATCAGCGTGCATTGCGTCCAGCAGATCAACCCGTATTTCAACAACAAGATCAAACTTGCCCTTACGCCCGCGCCTGAAAGCGAGGTCATCATCAGTCGCGAAAAGGCGATGGATTTTAAAAAGTGGCTTGGTAAGTAGCATTTGACAATTCATGCAGGCATTATGACGCTTCGAGGCATTTGACGATGGAAATGGCTGGCCGACAGAACATTTTTGCAACGTCGGCCTGCCGCCGGCAGTTTTTCCAAACTGTTATTGTCAAAAGCCATGTTAAAGAAAATCCTGAAATGGACCGGCCGCACGCTGCTGGTCATCACACTGCTTGCCATCGGTTATTATACCAAAGCCTACATTACGGTAGGGAGCCGCAAGAGCAAAGTTTATGCTGTAAAACCCATCCGGCTCGACATTCCGACCGACTCCGCTACGGTTGCCCGTGGCAAACGTCTCGTGACCACCAAAGGTTGCAACGACTGCCACGGCAGCGACCTGGGTGGCCGGGTACTTTTTGAACAAAAAGGAGTAGGCCGGCTGGTAGCGAGGAACCTCACCAAAGGAAAAGGAGGCCTGCCTCAGGATTTCGATACCGACGATTGGGTAAGGGCGATCCGTCATGGCCTGCAGCGAGACGGCACGCCACTCATTTACATGCCATCGGCTGGTTTCAATAAGCTGAGTGAAGCCGATTTGAAAGCGGTGATCGCCTATTGCGCGCAAGTGCCGCCGGTCGATCGTCAGAACCCGCCGAGCGAAATAGGCGTTGGCGCCACGATCCTGGCCGATCTCGGCGAACTGGAACTGTTTGAAGCCGAAAAGATCGATCACAATGCGGCACTTCCGATGGCGATCCGGGAAGGCGTCACGGCCGATTTCGGTAAATACGTCTCGCAGATATGCACGGGTTGCCACAAGCCGGACATGAAAGGCACGCCGGGCGAAGGCGGTACACCCGATATTTCGTCTACCGGCCAAAGCGCCGGATGGACCGACGAGCAGTTTTTCCAGACCCTCAGAACCGGCAAACGGCCCGACGGGACTGAGCTGAAAGCGCCGATGCCCTGGCAAATGACCGCCGCGTTTTCGGATACGGAAATGCGGGCATTGCGGATGTACCTGAAAAGTATCTGATCTAATTTGATATACACCCGAAGGATGGCGTTGGAGTTTTCCCGAATTATTTGGAAATTGGACGCCATCCTGCTCAATTCGTTTCTTCTCATTACTTAACCGGTCAATCTGCCGGGACAGCCTATTGTTCGGCATATCCTGCCCCTATGGGTTAGTCTTTGTATTATAGTCATTTCACCGGATTACTTCTATGAGCAGAATCAAATGTTTGATCATCGACGATGAACCGTACACGGCGAGCGTTCTCGAATCTTATATCAGCGAACTGGATTGGCTCGAACACGTAGGGACATTCTACCACGCGATCGACGCGCTTATGTACCTTCAGCAGAACAAGATCGATCTCCTTTTCCTGGATGTTATGCTTCCCAAAGTTACCGGCGATGCATTTCTGCGGATGTTACCTTGCCGGCCGAGGGTCGTTTTTCTGTCGAACAAAAAGAGACGGTGGGTGCCGGGCGAGGATGACTACATTATGGGCTGCCTGGTGAAGCCGATCGCTTTTGAAGATTTCCTCGAAAGTATAGACCGCTGTTACGCCGCGATACCACCGGTAGTAAAGCGTAGTTTCCGGTCGAAGCCCGGTAAGGTAATGCCGGACCCGGGACCTTTCGTATACCTGTTTTCGGGGAAATCAGTGGTGAAAGTCTTTCTTCAGGAGGTGCTGTATATTGAAGGTGTAAAGAACTACGCGAAGATTAAAACGACTGAGAGGGAAATTATTATTTATCAGGGACTGGCAGCGATCGAGGAACGGCTTGCGGGAAAGGGATTCATGCGAATACACCGCTCATTGATCGTGGCTATCAGCAAAATAACGGCGTTCAACGAACAAATGATCGAGATCGGCACGCATATTCTGCCTGTTAGCGCGCCCTATCGGGGGAAGGTCGCGCGCCGCATCCGGGCGGGTATCAGGAACGTATAGCGTTTTTTCAATAACGTATAGTATTGCATTGAGAAAAGATAATCGTACTTTAAAAGCCTAATCCAATCTTTTCAAAACATGGGAAAATTTGTAATAACAAAAAGGGCCAACGGAGAATTTCAATTTAACCTGAAAGCCGGCAACGGTCAGGTAATCCTCGCCAGCGAAGGTTATACTACAAAAGCTGCTTGCGAGAATGGTGTTGAGTCGGTCAAGAAAAACTCGCAGGATGACGCACGCTTCGAGCGCCTTACTTCCAAAAATGACAAGTACTATTTCCTTTTGAAGGCCACCAACGGTCAGGCGATCGGAAGCAGCGAAATGTATGAAAGCGTTGCAAGCCGCGACAACGGGATCGAATCCGTTAAGAAAAATGCGCCGGATGCAGAGCTGGATGATCAATCGGCGGCGTAGCTATCCCCACATACCGAAAAGCGCAGGACAGTCCGTTCTGCGCTTTTCTTTTGCCCTTTACCGTAGCCGCTGGTACAATAATTGCACTGCGTATATTGATTAAAATCAAATATTCATGGTCTCAGACTTTAACAACAGGATCCGACAGATAGCGTTTTTGCTGATTGTCACTGCATTGGCAATAATCGTTTTCAAGCAGCTTTATATTTTCTTCCCCGGTTTCCTGGGCGCGCTTACGCTCTATATCCTTTGCCGGAGATACTACTTTTATCTCACCGAGCAGCGAAAGTGGAAGAAAGGCCTCACCGCGATCCTTTTTATGGTATTGTTCATGGCCTGTATCGTAGCGCCGGTATATTTCGCTATCCAGATGATTTTTCAAAAGATTAACATGATCGTAGAGAATCCCGAACAGGTAAATAACGCAATCGATGCGATTTCTGCCCAACTTCGCGAATGGACCGGTCAGGATTTGCTCACGAAGGAGGCGACGACGGATATCCGCAAAAAAGCGACAAGTTTTATCCCCGGTATACTCAACAGCTCGGCCACCATGCTCGGTAACCTGCTGATGATCCTTTTCCTGGCTTTTTTTATGTTCAAAAACGGCAGGCTTATGGAAGATACCCTGGAACATTATATTCCCCTTAAACACAAGAATATACAATCGCTGGCGGACGAAACCTGCGGAATGGTACGCGCCAATGCATTGGGAATTCCGCTTATCTCGCTGATCCAGGGGCTGGTAGCATTGCTGGGTTACTGGATTGTCGGGATCGAGGATTTTGTGTTGCTCGGACTGATCACTGGACTATGCGCATTCTTTCCAGTGATCGGCACGGCGATGATCTGGCTTCCACTTGTGATATTCCTGTTTTCAAAAGGGGAGAGCGGAAAAGCGATCGGATTGGCAGCATACAGCGTAACTATCATCGGAAACATCGATTACGTGGCACGTATCAGCTTTTTGCAGAAAGTCGGGGATGTGCATCCGGTGATCACCATTCTCGGCCTGATCGCCGGGTTGAAACTTTTCGGATTCTGGGGATTCATTTTCGGGCCGCTGCTGATCAGCTACCTGCTGCTGCTTGTCAGGATTTACAGGAATGAGTTCGGCGCAACTGCAAAGGCTACATAGCCGACCGTGGGCCATTCTTCGCTATGGTCTCTGATCCACGGTCGGTAACCCCGGCGACACGATTCCGTATCACCATGATCAAATCTCCGTATCGCTTTTGGACCTGATCTCATAGTTGTGCCGTCCGTCCGGCGCGTCCGACCATTTGTAGACGACTTTTTTGAACCGCAGGTCGTTTACAATCCCGTAAATGTTCTTCATGAAATCTTCCTGAACCTGCTTGGGCTCGAACATTTTGCCTTCGAACGTCAGCACTTCCTGGTGATCGCCGGCCAGGCCGATGGTTACATGCTGCTCATTGAGCGCCTCCCTTTTGGATTCGACATAAGCTGTGCGTAACTGGGGGAAGTCGCGTTGCTGGACTTGCATCATTTTCTTTTTCATCGTTTCCGTTTGCTCCCCGATGTTCTTGTCGGTGTTGGCTTTTGCTTCGTCGTACAGCGCGGCGTTGGATTTGTGCCACGAAAGCCGCGTGGCCAGGTCCGTGTCGCTATCGCCGTTTTTAAGTTTCAGATCGATATCGCTGATCTTATTTTGAAGAAAGAGCGACATATTCTTGTTCGCTGCCTTGTCGACCGGCTTCGGTGCATAAAAGTAAATGCTGATACCCACAGCGATTGCCGCCATGATCACGTAAACGATATACCGGCCCACCCTGGCGTGCCCAAGCCTTGACTTGCCGATGATAGTTCCGTTCGATCTGGCTTGTTGTTGATGATGGATTTCCATGTCTGTTGGTTTTTTTTTCCTTAACTAATTGCGAGAGGACGATCAAAAAATATACCAACAGCCGATGGAACGGATTTTTTTCGCGAGGCGGATATTTAATTCAATACACTCAAATCATGAAAATTCAGCAATTTTATAATAAAGTTTACGCGTGGATATTGGAAACCGGTCCATCTGTTCTTGTAGGCATAGCCGTGCTGATCGCGGGCTTCTGGCTTATCCGTCTGATGTCGCGCTGGCTTACCACACACATGCACAAGCGCGACATCGATCCGTCGCTGGCACCCTTCCTTCTGAGCTTGGCCGTAACCACGTTACGGGTGTTGCTCATAATCTCCGTCATGCAAATTATAGGCATTCAGATGACGGTTTTTGCCGCTCTGATCGGTGCAATCGGCGTTGCGGCTGGTTTGGCATTGTCCGGGACCCTGCAGAATTTCACAAGCGGTGTGCTGATACTTATCCTCAAGCCGTTTCATGTTGGTGACAACATTGTCGCGCAAGGGCAGGAGGGGACTGTCGAGGCTATCAAGATATTTTACACCGTGGTGAAAACATACGATAACCGGAAGGTGGTGATTCCCAATAGCAAGCTCTCAAATGAAGTGATTATAAACGTCAGCGGCTCCGGCAACAGGCGGCTCGACGTAGAGTTGAAATTCACCAACAGTATCGATTTCAAGGAGGTTAAAAATATTGTCAACAATGTCCTCGATCATGCCCAAAGTGCCCTTAAAGTCCCCGCAAGACGGATCGGTATCTCGTCCATCGAGCCCGATGGCTATAAAGTGATGGTTAACGTCTGGCTCGACGCGCATGGTTTTGTGGACACCAAAATGGAAATCCAGGAAAAACTGATGGAGGCATTGAAGGGCTCAGGCCTCAAACTGCCTGGAATGGGTTAAAGTTTTTTTTTCGTCCCGTGCAGCGGTTTTTCCAAAGAACGTGTCTTCCTGCATGTTCCGCCCGTGGGGTGGACCTGCGGGGGAGTTTTTACAATCAGACTATTAGCCATGGAAAGAATAGTCGTACAACGGTCAGGTACAAAAGAATTTGGAAAAAGCCCGACCGTTAGGGCCGCTAAAATGAATTTGCGAATGGTATTGAAGCATGGAAAATCCGGGCGCGATCGCTGGATCGCAGTTGGCATGATAAACGGCCTTCTGCTGGCAACATTGTCATTGCTATCCTGCGATACAAAGACGAAGGTTGGGCCGAAACCGGGCCAGGGGCTTACCAAAGCAGAATTCCTGGGCAGGATGATCGTGCAGGAGAGGTACTGGCGCATCGAGGAGATATCCCGCCAGGAAAAACAGCAGATCGCGACGGTGAATGTGAGGGAGGCCTCTCCCTTGCTGAACAGCCATTACCTGAACGAGGTAATTCCGGTAGTAGCCGTGCAGTTTGGACGTGGTTATTTTGGGAAGGGCGTCGTCAGCGAAACAAAGATGACGGGCGCTTACGGGAAAATCCCCTTTGGTGAATTTAAATGCGTGCTGATGCCCCGGACCGTAAAAGAAAGTGGAGAATGGGTATGGGACAACGAGCGTAGGGGGATGAAATTCCCTTTACCGGAAAGTATCCGGTCGCTCGCCGGGGCATTGTCGGGGAAGGACTGGCTGCCCGATACCGGGTACGTTGCCAGCGAGCCAGCGCCACTGTACAGGGGCGTTGAGGAAGCAAGGAGAGCCGCCAGCGCGGAGCGTATACGGATTGTCGTGGAAGAGCAATCGGAGACAGGGAAAATAACCTATGTTTTTACAATGCGGGCAGCCTGGATGACGGACGTCGAATACCGGGATGCAGAGCACAAATTTGGAGTATCATTATATTAAATACACAATTGGCACCCCGGCGATCAACTTATTTGATGCTATGAATGAAAGAAAGTTTACCCAACAATTGTTTCTTTTAATTGCTTTAATCTTCGCTCTGGAAGGATGCAGTAATTATAAAGATCAACAGGATATCCCGCCGGAAACATTGCCGGAATCGATTATCAAGGTGATGTCCGATGCCTATCCGGACGCTACGGATGCAACTTTTCAGGCGATAGAAAAGGATAAGCTTTATGAAGTATATTACAAATTAAAAGGGGACTCTTTTTACGCAGCCTTAAATACCAAAAAGATATTGAGCGTATACCGCATGTATGGCGCACTGCCCGATTCGATGCGGCAGTCTTTACCAGAAAAAAGTGTAAGCGGAGGCGCGGCGGAAGGTTATAAAGAGCCTGTACCTCAGATAAATGACGGCAATATATACTATGCCCGATATACCTGGGACAGCCGCGACTATCTGCTGACATGGATCCGGCAGGATACGGCTAAGCCTACGAAATATATGATCCGGTTAGAGCCCTATGTCAAGTTTTCGTATGTGATTGGCAAAGGTGAATTAAGTACTTTACCTGCACCGACGGTAAGCTTTTTGGAACGGGAAAAACTGAGATTTGCCTCTGCGACGGTTTCGATTAACGACAAAAATAAAAAAGAATATAAAGTAAATGCTTCCACTGCATCGGGTACCAATTATGATTTTAGTTTCGATGCTGAGGGAAAGTTGACCAATACCATTTACCGGGCCGAAGCATTTTATTATAATATTGATGAATACCCTGAAAAAATACAGAACTTTGTGAAAAGCACATCGGTGTTTACTTCCATGAAAATACTGGAAGGCTATAAGTTTTCGGATCCCAGCGGGACAGGCTATGGGATCACATTGCAGGGTACCGACGAAAGTTGCCGACTCGTTTTCGACCAGGACGGAAACTTTGTGAATATGACATACGAGAGCGTAGCAGGCCAATGAGCGAAAAATAGTTTATTTCAACGATACACTTCATAATCCCTCTGAATGACCTTTTTCCGCAGTAAGAGATACAGTTCGCTTGCCGATCTGGTACGGGCCTGCCAGGCCGGCGATACCAGGGCGCAGACTGCATTTTATGAACGGTACAAATCCAGACTATTGGGGATTTGCCTGCGTTATGCGAAAACAAAAGCGGAGGCGGAGGATATTTATCAGGAAGGGTTTATTAAAGTTTTTAAGAACATTACTGAATTAAGGAATGTGGAGGTGATTGATGCCTGGGTGAAATCGGTGGTGATCCGGACGGCTATCAATTACTATCACCGGACCACGAAGGAGCAGCAGCTGCATTCAAACTTCGACGATTTCCAGCGGGAGCTCGATTCGGGAGATTATGGAAAGATTATCGCTCAGATAGACATGAATGTACTGCTGAATGTGATCAACACGTTGCCGGACGGATACCGGATGATTATCAACCTGCATTTAATTGATGGTTATACCCACGGCGAGATCGGTGAAATGCTTACTATTTCGGATAGCACTTCCCGGTCGCAATTTTTAAGAGGAAGGAATTTGTTAATGAAAAGGTTACAGGAAAAAGGGATTACGCAATATGAAATCTTCTGACGAGCGTATCGACGAGGAGTTGCGTAAAGCTCTCCGGGAACGATTCGATAATTTTGAAAGACTGCCTGATCCGACCCTGAGGGAAAAGATATTCAAAGGGCTGGGCGGTGGAACGAGCATAGTACAGACGGGTCTGGTGGCTTCATTGCTTCTCCTGATCACGTTGACGGCAACGGTGTATCTGGTATCGCTCTCCGTCGAAAAGAAAAATGAAATGGCGGCCGGCGTAAAGCAGGTTGCGCAGGAGTTTTCCAGGGCGCTGGCGGCAACTAATGACTCTGAGGTGCAAAAAGACCGGCAGGACGCTGATAGGCTTGTCGGTAAACTGGAAAACGGTGACGACAATGCGAACCCGGCCCAGCAAGAAGCATCGCCAAAATCGGCCCCGACCGATGATAACGGGGACGTCGTGCGCACACGAGGCGAGCAGATACGCGGCGCGCGGGTTACACGTGTAGCGGTGAAGCCGTACAAGGTTAAGCGGGCCGACGTAATAAAGATTGTTGACATGGTAAAGGCGAATCCGGCATTCGGGTCCGTGTGGATTCGGGATGAAGACATATCGCCGACGGACAGGGCGTTCCTGGAATCGGAATTGGAGAAAATATTCTCTGCGGGACCGTCGGCTAATAGTGATTCGATCAACCAAAACAATAGTAAGGAACTGGAAGGGCCCACATTGGCCGATCAAGACATCGGGGTGCTGGATCACAGGCCAATGGCCCTTCCACAATACAACTGGCAACCCGACAGCCTGGTAACGCCCGCGCAGCCGCAAAAGCGTTATGAATACCTCTTCAAAGAGCACTGGGGCATTATTGTCGGGCTGACGCCCCTCCGCACTTTCCAGATCCTGACTGTGAGACCGGGAAATGGCGTTGTGTACCAGAACTTCGTTTTACCAGCCAAAATTTCCGCGGAAACCGTTGGCTACAAGTTCTCGGCCGGCGTAGAGCGTAAAGGCTTTCAGTTGCTGCTCAACTATGGGCAATTCAAACAGTCGTACCGCTACGAAATCGCTACCAGCGAATTTGTTGTTGGGCCGGGCCTTTCAGGCAATTACGAGGTGGTGCGCAAAGGCATTCCGCAGCAGGAGAACAGCACCGTGCGGCTGGTAGGTATGGCCGTGAAAAAACATGTGGTACGCCGGTCGTATTTTCTACGCGACTATTTCGGCGACGTCGGAGCGGAATTCAGCCGCGACCTCACCTCAAAAAAGAATTTGGTTTGGGTTAATGCGGGTTTTGGCAAGGAGCTCTTCGCCGGCAATAACGTGGTGATGACCGTCGGCCCTTATTTCGAATACAGCCTGTCGAAGCTGCGCAACCCGGACAATCCTTTTAAAATCCAGCCTTATCAGATCGGGCTTTCTGTGGGGCTGCGGTACATCAAAAAATAAGCCGGGCAGCCTCGCCGGCCCGAGTTGACTGTTACAGGGTGGGCTCGTCGCGGATGTAGAGCAGGTAGCGAGGTTCTACGACGGCGCTACGCTTCTTTTCATCCAGAAAGCCGTATTTCAGTCGTGTCACATGGAAATGCTTCGGGGAAGCCTGAACTTCCGCGTCGACTCCGGAGCGGATCAGGCTGTCGGCTACGGCAGCCGTGGTGTATAGGTAACAGGGCGCGGCGTCAATGAAGTCGTCCAGGTACTCCCCGTTTCTGATCAGTTTAACCTCCCCCGGTGAATAGAACTCGAAGCTATAAGAAAATGAGCCGTAAGCGGCAACGGGCAAATGGCTGTCTTTTTCAGGGATAACCCTCGCCGCCTGCATACCCGATTGGTATTGTAATAGAAAAGGGTAAAAGAATTGGAACAGAAAAATATATAGCATCGCGGCCATTGCATACCCTTTGAAAAGCAGCTGCTGCATGGGATTGCGGTAACGAATAATGTTGGCCGTAAAAACGATCCCAAGTGCCACCGCTACGGCAGCAATGCCGTTTTCGATGCGGGTAATGTAGAGCAAGCCGGAAATGAAAACGAGCGTTATCACGAGCAACACCGTCTGGATCGTTACCAGGTAGTTCAGTTTCGACCGCCTGGCCAACTCGGTGAAGAAATAGGCCGTGATGATCGAGAAATAGGGGAACTCAATGACCAGATAATGCGGTAGCTGGAATTTGGATAAAGAAAATAATAGGAAAGTTACCAGCGTGCTGCCGTAAATCACCCAGCGGATCGAGTCCCGGTTCTTCTCATACCGGAGCAGGTACCCGATAGCTCCCACAAGGCCCACCGACCAGGGCAGGAAGGCCCATAATGTAGTATGCAGGAAGAATGTGACATTGCCGCTGCCCTTAATCGGGCCCGTGTTGAAGAACCTGCCGAACTGGCTGTCCCAGAAGAAGAAGCGGAGCCCCGAGACATTAGTTCTTCCGAAAACTACTTTCTCGGGATGCAAATCAAACTGTACATAAAGGCTGTAAAGCTCCGGCAGTATGAAAACGAAACACAATGCCAGTACCAGCCACCACCGGTATTGGATGAATTCGCGAAACTGCTTCGTGATAATCCAGTAAATGACCCAGCCGCCAGCGAGGGTGATGAGCACAAAAACACCTTTGGTCATGATAGCGCAGGCAGCAAACAATGCCGCCCAAATGATATGCGACCAATGCCCCCGCGCATGCACACGCAGCATATGCCAGGCAGCGCCCGTAATGCACGCGGTGAGGTAGGGCTCCGCACGGACGTCGAAATTAGCCAGGGTGCTGTGCAGCGCCACTGTGTAGATCAGTACGGCAATTTTTGCGACGTCAACGTTATATAAATCCCTCGCAATGAGATAGGTATAGCACAAGCTGAGCAGCCAGAACAGGAATGCGGGCAGTTTATACGCAAAGCCTGTAATACCGAACACCTTGTAGCTGATAGCGGCCATCCAGAAAGGAAAATGCGGCTTGTCGAGCCAGTCGTGGCCGTCGCCGTAGAGGTTTACCCAGTCATTATGCAGCACAATATGCTTGGCGATGGTCGCATAAAGTGCGCCGTCGGGTTCGATGATATCGAGCCAGAGGCCGGGAATGTTGAGCAAAATACCGGCCAGCAACAGCCAGGGGAAATAACGGTGCAAGAATGGGTCACGGTTGTTCATAACGTTGCGTATTTCGGGGATGCGGCAATACGGTCAAAATTGTGCCTGCCAAAATCGATGTACGCACGAAGGTTTGAACTTGTGACGATTATACGCGGAAAATGCGTGTTATTTAATTGTTACAACAGCGCAGCGCGCCCGTTTCTTGTCAGAATCTGGCCGGTTTTCGGCACCCCAGTCGGTGAGTATGTTAATGACAGGTTCAAGGCTTTTACCGAGATCGGTGAGCTGATATTCCACGCGCGGAGGTACTTCGGGATATACTTTGCGGCTGATGAGACCGTCGCTTTCCATTTCGCGCAGTTGCAGGATCAGGATGCGTTCGGATACGGCCGGAAGGCTGCGGCGGAGATCGCTGTACCGCATGGCGCCATGGGCCAGCCGCCACAGGAGCGAAGGCTTCCAGCGACCGCCGATCAGGTCTAAAGTGTAAGCCATATCACAATTTCCATTGATCAGCAATTCGTTTTCAAGGTTCGTGGAGCTCTGTTTTCGCATAACTTACATTTATGTTAGTACTTGATAAATATGTTAGTACCTGTAAAATTACGAGTATCAGCATAGTTTTGCAATGAAATCAAAACCAATTCATCATCATGCAAAATTTGAAAGACAAAGTCGCATTTGTAACAGGAGGATCAAGGGGCATCGGGGCAGCAATTGTAAGAAGGCTCGCCGCCGAAGGGGCAAAAGTGACTTTTACATACGTTAACAGTAAAACCCAGGCCGAAGCGCTTGTGAGCGAACTTGCCGAAAAAGGCCTCACCGCCGCAGCCCTGCATGCCGACAATGCAAAAGAAGGATCCGTATCCGATGCGATCGGCCAGGCCATTGAGCACTACGGCAAGCTGGACATCCTCGTGAACAGCGCAGGCGTGTACGTAGGCAAGGCATTTGAAGAACACACCACGGAGGATTACGATTATGTAATGAATGTCAATGTTAAATCGGTATTTGAGGCGTGCCTGACGGCTTCGCGCAGAATGGAGCAGGGCGGACGTATCGTTACCATCGGCAGCTGTATGGCCGACCGTGCGGCGGTGCCTCAGGCCACTTTGTACGCGGCAAGCAAGTCGGCACTTTCCGGCTTCACAAGAGGGCTCTCGCGTGATCTGGGACCGAAAGGTATCACGGTAAACCTGATCCAACCCGGGCCCGTGGATACGGATATGAACCCGTCGACTTCCGAGTTCTCCGATTTTCAGCGCGGTATGATGGCGATTCCGGAATATGGCCGTCCCGAACACATTGCAGACGCCGTCGCATTCCTCGCGAGCCCGGCCAACAGTTACACAACAGGCTCGGTGATTACCATCGACGGCGGTACACTCAGCTAGGACTTTGGGCCGCGCAGGTCGCGCCGCGCAGGTCGGGCCGCGCAGGTCGGGCCGCGGAGGTCGCGCCGCGGAGGTCGCGCCGTGTGGCGGTTGGATCGGACAGATTAGTTTTCAATATTTGCGACCAACACCAGGTCAGCAAACCCATTGGAAAAAGAACCCGCATTGCAAAGGATGATCGTCGACCATGTCCTGCGCCGCATTGAGCTCACGGCCGCCGAACAGTCCCATTTTGTTTCTCTTTTGAAAGTCCGCAGGCTGCTTCCCCGACAGTATCTCGTCCAGCAGGGGGATGTATGCCAGCATGAGAGTTATGTCTGCAAAGGTTTTCTCCGTTCATTTTATGTGGACGAGAAGGGGAACGACCATACCCTGCATTTCGCAATGGAAGACTGGTGGATCTCAGACTCCACCAGTTTTCATTTACAAGTTCCGGCCACCCGGAACATCGTGGCGCTTGAAGCATCTGTTTTATTACAAATAGAAAAGAGCGACCTCGAACAGCTCTATAAGGACATTCCCGCATTCGAACGCTTCTGGCGTATCCTTGAACAAAAAGGCGGCATTGCACAGGACCAGCGCATCCTGAACGCCATTTCAATGACCGGTGCCGAACGGTACGAAGCACTCATTGCCAAATATCCCACCCTCGAACAGCGCATGCCGCAGCGGCATATTGCGTCCTACCTGGGCATTACGCCCGTATTCCTGAGCCAGATCCGCAAACAGCTTTCCCGGCCGGACATTCCCGGCAGCATTAAATAAGTTTAAGCTGTTTTATTAAAATAGTTATACGCGCGCCTGCTGACTGTGCCGGTACTTTTGTAAGCAAAAACAAAGTATGGAAACGATCAGCAAGACAATATTCGACCCTACTAAAATACGGGGCAGAAAACTGGCAAACCGCCTCGTAGTGGCGCCCATGACGCGTGTGAGCGCAACGGCCGCGGGCGTGCCTACACAGGAGATGGCGGATTATTATGAAGCATTTGCGGCAGGTGGCTTTGGTATGATCATTACCGAAGGCACCTATACCGACGAACTGTCCAGCAAAGCCAATCATAACCAGCCGGGAATCACGAATATGGAACAAATGAGCGGCTGGAAGCACGTGGTTACGGCCGCTCACCGCCATCATGCGTTAATTATAAATCAGTTGATGCACGGCGGCGCATTGTCCGAAGTAAGTGAGGAAACAATTGGCCCGTCGGCTGTTCGGCCGGCTGGCTTGCGCTCGACAGATTTTTCGGTCCCGCCGAGCCCGTTTCCCACGCCCCGTGCGATGGATCCGGCAGATTTTGAGAACGTAAAAGCGGGCTATGTCAATGCGGCATTGCTGGCACACCAGGCGGGTTTCGATGGGGTAGAGCTACACGCGGCCAATGGCTACCTGTTCGATCAGTTCATCACGCCGCATACGAACCTGCGCACCGACAGATACGGTGGCAGTGAACGCAACCGGCTGCGGTTTTTGATGGAAGTCTACGAGGCGGTAAAAGTCGCCTTGCCCGACGATTTCATTGTTGGTATCCGGGTTTCGGAAAGCAAGGTCAACGACCTCGCATACCGCTGGCCGGGCGGTTCGGAAACGGCACGGCGGATTTTTGAGATACTTGCCGAAATCGATCCGGACTATGTGCATATCGCAGCGGAAGGCGGTCGCTGGGAACGCGAATGTCTTTATCCCGACGGGTTCTCTTCAAACAGCATTGCCAAAAGCATCCTCCGGTCGCCCGTGATCGCCAATGGCGGCATGCATGATGTGGCGTTGGCTGAAAAATTGCTGAACAACAACGCAGCCGACCTGGTATCGATCGGCCGCGCTGCCATCGCCTCTCCCAATTGGCCCCGATTAACGGCTGCCGGAGAGCCGGTGGTGCCTTTTTTCAAGGAGTTGATCAAACCCAGCCTGACGCTCGCACATGCGCGACGCGTGCGGGAGCAAAGCAATGAGTCGGCCTTGTGCTGATTAGGCCGCAAACATTATTTGGAAGCGAAAGCCGGCCGTTCGAACACCTCGTTGACGGGCCGGGTTTCGATCCACCAGATCTCGTCGAGCGCCGGATCGTAATATTTGGCGAGCCGGCCTTTGAGCAGCATTACCCTTTTAATGTCCTGTTTGGCAGGCATCAGGTTGCTGCTCGCCCCGTAGACCTGCCGGAAGCCGTCGAGTAAGTAAGGCTCGTTTTTCAACCTGTCCGGATCGAAAGATTGGGCATCCTTGACCTGTACATTACCTTTGACCAGCGCGGCTGGTGGGGCGTCGCGGTAGAGTGGGAAGGTGAGGTAAGTTATTTCCGTACAGATGTCAAACCCGCAGTTTCGCCTTTCCTGATCTCCGCTCAGCATGTAAGGATAGTTCTTAAATGCCTCATTGATTTCACGTGGACTCGCTTTTTTACCGTCCAGGAAAAGCTTCATCTTGCTTTCGTAGCCGACGAGCTGCTTTTTGCGGTCGAAATAACCTCCTTTGTATAGGGTGATCACATCTTTCGACCACCGGTGGGTTTTGATGTAGTCCACTCTCAAAGCCATTTCGTCTTTGTGAGGTTTTACATTTTCAAGAAGGTACGCTTTGAGTTCGTCCCGGGTGTGCTGAGGGTCATACCGGTCGTAGAATGGCTTGGAAGAAATTCCATATCTCTGAAATCTCAGGTCGGGCAGGCCAGGTTTATTCAAAAAGTGACAAGTGAATATTTCTCCGAACTCGAAGTCTCCATGATAGGTCTCCCCTCCGCTGAAAGCCGGCTGACCATTACCATATGAAACGTCGTAATCGTACTCGTGAATTACACCTTTTTCAGGCCTAACAGGTAATTCGGCGAAGTAAAAGCCGTCCTTATCCGTTTTTATTGTTGCAACGTATACTTTATCGTGCGTGATTTTTATCTGCATATTGGCGACAGGATTGCGCGTTTCTCCATCCAGGAGCAGACCCGACAAATGCAGCAGGTTTTTAGGTTTTCTTTTACTAACCTCCGCGCTACTTTTCCAGAAATTCCGCACCTTTTTCTTCCCGGGCACGTCCCAGCGGAATGCGGCCAGCGTAACGGCCAGCAGCGGCAGAATGAACAGGAAACACGCCAGCAATACCCGCGGGCTCGCATTTTTGTTCATCATCACGAACCTTTGTTTCAAAGAATGGTAGCCAAACTGGTTCACCAACGAGAACTCGGGACCGACGGCCGCTTTCAGGAGTAAGTATTGATAAGCTTTCGTATCGGGATGGTTTTCAAGCACTTTCTGGTCGGCAATGTATTCCAGGTTCTGGCGGATAGCGCTGCGGATCAGCCAGGCGAAAGGGTTGAACCAGTTGATAATGCACAGAATTTCCGACCAGATCACATCCAGGGAATGCCACTGCTGCACGTGGATGTATTCATGAAGGATCATGTCCTGCAACTCGTCCGGCTTGTGGAGGTGCGGATTGTAAAAAATGGCTTTTCCGAAGGAGAATGGGCTCATTTCCAGGTCGAAATGGAAGATCTTTACGCCGTCGTTTGAAATCAGTCGAGATTGTGACCTGATACGAAGATAGGAGCGGATCTGCGCGCCTAAGCGCAATGTCATGAATGCCACGCCGACAAGCCATATGTAAAAAATCCAATCGGAAGCTGTAAGAGCCGGTGGTTCGGCCGCCGCCGTTAGCTCGGCCGGAAAGCCCGGAGGAAAGGTCGCGGTTTCAGTTGCGGCTATGCGGCTAAAAGTAGGTACGCTTTGCACGAACATACGCGCGGGGGTAGGCCCTGGAGAAACAAAATGGTTGATATTAATAAGCGGGATTATGAAGCAAAGCGCAGAATAGAACCGCAAAAAATGCCGGTTGTTATCGTAAAATGTGAGCTTGCGCAATACCAGGTGGTAAAAAAGGGCGATCACAGCGAGGCTGACCGACAGTTTGAGCAGGTAATCCGGAAGTGCCGACATAGCAGAAAAAGTTTGGATGAATTACTTTTTTCCTTCGATCAGGCCTATGATCTCTCTCAGTTCGTCAGCCGAAATCTTGTTCTTTTGAGCGAAAAAACTCACGAGCTCTTTGTATGAATTCTCGAAATAGTCTTTCACAACATTCCCCATGAACTTTTGCTTATAGGATTCCTCGCTGATGGCCGGCGCATACAGATACGCATTGCCGATCATCCGACTCGTGAGGTACCCTTTCTTTTCAAGGTTTTTGATGGTCGAGGCGACCGTCGTATAGGGTGGGACGGGAGGCGTCATGGCCTCCATAAATAATTTAACATTTCCTTCGCCGGTTTTCCAGACGGCCAGCATGGCGTCCTGTTCCTGAATCGTCAATTTCTCCATAGCTACGATTTTTTCGTAAGTCTACGAATCTTTCGTAAGTATATCAAATATTCGAACCAAAAAATAAATGAGATTTTGTAACTATTTACAAGCCAGGATTTTGACTTTTATAGAACTGGACTTTTTTGAACATTTCGATGAGTGTCGAAACTTTCAGCTTTTCGAAAATGCGGGCTTTATAAGTGCTTACGGAGCTCTCGGTAAGATTCAGTTTTATCGCGATTTCTTTGGTCCAGTAGCCTTCGATGAGCATATCCATCACTTCCAGCTCCCGTTGTGACAGGTTTTCCAGCGGGTTCTCGCCGTTAGGTTTGTTTTCGAGAGTGTTCCGAAGCAGCTGCTGCTGAACGGCCATACTAATGTAGTTGCCGACGTCGAGCATGGACAATATCGCTTTTTTTATCTCTTCCTGCGAAGCATTTTTAGACAGAAAACCGTTGGCGCCGGCTTTGATATAATGCAGCGCGTAAATTTCTTCTTCAAGGCTTGAAAAGATCATGATCAGAACTCTGGGCTGTATTTCCCGGATCCTCGGGATCATGTTGAAGCCCTCGCCATCGGGGATATTGATGTCGAGCATCACCAGGTCAATCTGGTTGCCGGCGAGTTGCGCCAGTGTCTCACTGAAAGAGCCAGCTTCGTGAACGACCACCGGGTTCAGTAAATCAAGAATCAAGAACCGGGTAGCGAGCCTGACGATCGCATGGTCTTCAACCAGTAAGATTTTTTTCATTTTGTTTAGGAGGACTTGAATTCAGTTTTGGACCGTCTATGACTTTTTGTGACTCAGTGGTTATCAAATAAATACAGTAAATATTGAGTAAAACTCCTATTATTTAATGTAAAACTTATTCAACGGTCTGTACAAGTTTACAGTTAATTACGCGGTTCGGCAAAAAAACTTTTTTGTATTGGTATAAAAATTCTTACCTCATAAGCGTCGTAGCAGGCATTTTTGAAGACTATTTTAGGTTTGGCTGTTTGTGCTGAGTTTGCAGGCCGGAAGATTTGACCGGGGGATATTTGAGTTATGTTCGAGAAATTTCTACATTTACATGTAGGTGTAAATATGTAATATTTATTCTTAAATTTACTTCCAATAAATACGAATTACTTCCGTACTTAGCACAAGCAGAATTATGACAGTCGCAACAGGGTGAAATGCCCGGGTTCTGTCTGCCAATCAGCCATTTTATGAATATACTCATTATCGAGGACGAACCGCTAACAGTACTGGGATTAAAACAAAAGATTCGTGAGATCAATCCTGTAACAGTGGTAGATGCTGCTTCGTCCGTCGACACGGCTTACGATCTTGCGGGTCGCAACATTTATGAGTTGATCATCCTCGACGTCGATATCAAAGGAAAGGCTGGCGCGGGGGTCGTGGAGCGCATGAAGACGTTGTACCCGGGCACGGCGATCCTGGTGATAACGGATCTCGAAGAAAGTACTTATGGTTTGCCGTACATGAAAGCAGGTGCCGACGGTTTTCTGTCCAAACTTGCATCTTCCTCCCAGTTCGACGAGGCGATCAGGGCCATGATGGTGATGGGAAAGTACGCCAGCACCGCCTTGCAGCAACAGATCATCCAGGAAAGCCAGATTAGCCGCTCACTGCGTTACGTGAACCCGCTGATGAGCATTTCGGATAGGGAACGACAGGTGATGAACCATCTCATCGCCGGCAAATCGACTGGCGAGATCGCGTCCATCCTCAATATCAACAAAACGACCGTCGGAACGCATAAAATGCGGATACTTAAAAAGATGCAGGTCAACAGCCTCATCAAGCTGATCGAGAAAGTGACCATGCTGAGCTGAGTCAGGTAGGCGATGTTGGTTGCTATGTGTAGATATATTTCTATATTAGCAAGAAACTCTTTCCTGTTAATATCTTTAATATTGTACGTAACACCAAACCCCGTCTATATCGGTCAGCACTTCTATGAAATTTTTATGTATTGAGGATCACCCGCTTATACTGCTGGGGCTAAGATTGGTATTTGCGGAATTTTACCCAACCGCCAGCATTAGTCACACCGAAACCTTTCAGGGCGCATTGTCGATACTGGAAGAGGAACGTTTCGATCTGGCAGTGCTGGATATCGACATTCCGGGGGGAGAAAACGTCAGAATGATCAAGCTCATGCGTGAAAAGCGCCCTGGTATCCCTATTCTGATCCATTCTGCGTTTGACGAAAAGGTTTATGCACTGCCATACATGCAAGCCGGAGCGGATGGCTTTATTTCCAAACAGGCGCCGCAGGAAGAATTCCTCACCGCCGTCCAGGCAATTCTCGACCACGGCCGTTACGTTAGCTATGATGTCCAGCAGATCTTCCTGTCCAGCTTTACGGATATAAGCGGCCGCACCACCGGCGGTAATCCGATTGTCACCCTCTCGCCCCGCGAAAGGCGCGTGATGCAGCTGATGACAGAAGGTAAATGGACAAAAGAGATCGCCGCTATCATGAACCTCAAGGAGAACACGATCAGCACCTACAAACGGCGCATTTATGACAAAATGGAAGTGAAAGACCCGATCGAATTGTCAAAAAAAATAGCGTTGTTCAGATGACAACGCTATTCTATATGGTACCGATTTGAAATTGGTGTGAGCCGTCGCTATTTCGTAGGCTTCTTGAATATCGCCGGATCGACAGGGGTATTCACAGTGATTTTATTCGTAATGAACGACATCGTGCCCATTTGCGGGTTGCTGATTTCCATCGTATTCGCAAACTTCACACCGTCCACTTCTTTGTAATCCGACAAGTCGATTTCACCCTCATTGCCGTTCATCGAAACTTTCACCTTGTTTACCAGATAGGTATTTGCGTCGACAAACTCATCGATAACCTGGCCGTCGCTCGTAGTGAGTTTCAGGTGGAAAACATCCTTTTTATCGATCGTCTCTTTGCCTACCAATTCGACTTTATTGCCTTTCTCCTTATAGTTTACAAGGCCGCCGAAAGGGTCGAGCGAACTCAGTTGCTGTTTCAACTGGTCGGCAGGCATGTCTTCCGGTTCGCCGGTACCGCCCATCATCGTCGGCCGGATCATCCAGCCCTGGCCGTTGTCCACCACCTGCACCATGGTATTGCCCATCACCGTCGATTCGTTGCGGACCGATTTGCCGACTACCAGTGTCGTTTTGTTTGGTATTTCCATACCTTGTACGGCAAGCGAACGGTCGGTGACCACGGTGTTTACTCCCTTGATTTTGTCGAGCCCACCCAGGGCGGCGACGTGTTTATCTACGATTTCATCCACTGTCTGCGCATAAGAAGCCGCGGAGACAAGTGCCACTGCCATTGTCCAAATTAGTTTGTTTGTGTTCATACCGAAGTTGTATTTGAGTTAAACAGGCTTGTGTAAGTTCATAATTTCTCGTTGTGCCTGGCCGGCCGCACCTAGCCGGCCGCGCCTAGCGGGGCGTGTTTCCGCCGCCGCCTTGTCCGCCGCCACCTTGCTGCTGTCCGCCTTCGCTCTTCACATCGTCATTATTGACCGATTTGGCCTTCCTCTTTGGCGCGTCCATGGTCATTTTGCCAATCTTGTAGGTAAATGTAAGGCGGAACCCGCGGTTGTAAAGATATACATCATTTACCTGGTTGAACTGCAAGGAAGTCAATTCGGTGTGCATTTTGAATCTTTTGCTCATAAAGTTCTCAGCCGCCAGACCCAGGCTGGCCTTTTTGTTGGCGAATTCCTTCTTCACACCGATCGTATAAAATCCGAAGCCGCCCTGCTTGCCCTGCAACTGGATCTGCTGCCCCTGCATAAACCCGAAAGCCTGCGCGCCCCAGCCGTTTCCGAAGGTAGCCTGCGAGAAAATACCGCCGCTTACGTTCACACCATCGTTGTAGATCTCCTGTGAAAGCCCGTTTTGTCCCAGTGTCTGTCCGGTCAGTTTGGTGTAAAATACGTTTGCAAAAACACCGAAATTGATCTTGGACGTTGCTGCGATATTGGCGAAAATGTTGGCGCCATAGGCATGCTGTTTACCGATGTTCTCATAGGTGGTCACGATCGCGCCCGGGAGGGTATCCGAAGGCTGGCGTACCTGCGAGATAGCATTGTTGGTAAAACGCCCGAAGAATGTTGCATTCACGTATGTTTTCTTGATATTCTTGCTCAGACCCAGTTCGTAGTTGTTGGTCAGCTCGGGGCGGAGTTCGGGGTTACCGATTGTGATATTCTGTGGGTTGGCCGAGTTAAAGTTCGGGTTCAGCTGTTGCAGTCCAGGACGCTGAATGCGGCGGTTGTAGCCCAGTTTTATGGTCGTTCCCTTGAATGTCTTCGAAGCATTGACGCTCGGTACCAGCACGCCGTAGTTGCCCACACCCACCATGCCTTCGTTGGTGCTCGCGTCTATGAACGTATGTTCGTACCGCAAACCTCCTTTTAATGTATAGCGCTTCTTGGTAGTATACGTGTAGGAAGAGTAGGCTGCCGCAATATTCTGATGGTAAGTCAGATCACCCGCAGGCTGGTCCGTTTCGGGACGGAAATCACCGGTTGGTTCGGCGATCAGGAAGCTGTATTTGCTTTTTACTTCGCGGAAAATGCCTTTTCCACCAAATTCGAGCATCTGGTTTTTCTTGATAGGTGTCTGGTAATCTGATTGAAACGTAAATTCCTGGTTGATACTCTTGTTCAGGTTGCGCTGGCGGGAGGTCAGTTCTTTTTCCCTGAAAATGTCGGCGTCGAAGTCGTTGGTAAGATCATTACGGCTGTACAGCGTCGATACGCTCCATTCCTGCTGCGGTTTGAAGGTATGCAGGTAGTCGACATTCACGTCCACCGTTCCCGATAGGTTGTCGGCTGCAACGTTACGGGCCGACAGGGCGTCAGTTGAGCCGGTCTTCATCAGGCGGGTTACAAGGTCCTGCTGATTGGAGAAGTTCCGTACACCATACTTTACACCGGCAGTAAGACTTTGGTTTTTAGCAATATCATAGTCGAAGCCCAGGTTATAGTTTCCGAAGAGCCCGTGACTCGACCCGTCGCCTGTCTGGCGTGTGGTGGTGGTTACGTTTTCCACTGTGCTGGTTTGTTCGAGCGAAGTTTTGGTAATCGTATTGTACATACCCCGTCCGAAACCGCCGATCGTGAAACCGGCCTTGCCTTTACGGTAGCCGCCATTCAATGCAAGCATCGAACCGCGGTTTCCTACACCTGCGTCGATATTCAGGTTAAGGCCTTGCAGCGAGTTCTTTTTAGTAATAATGTTGATGATCCCGCCTGAGCCTTCGGCATCATACTTTGCAGATGGACTGGTGATTACCTCCACCGATTTAATCTGATCGGCCGGGATTTGCTTCAAGGCGTCGGCTACGCTGTTGGCGATGATAGTACTGGGCTTATTGTTGATCAAAACGCGAATGTTCTGGCTGCCGCGAAGCGATACATTTCCGTCGAGGTCCACGGTAAGCAGGGGAACTTTCCGTAAAATATCGGTTGCGTCGCCGCCTTTGGCTGTAATGTCTTTTTCGGCATTGTAAACCAGCCTGTCCACCTTTTCCTCGATCAACGCAGCCTGGCCGGTAACGGTCACTTCGTTGAGGGTTTTGGTATTGGAACCAAGGGTGATCGTACCGAGGTCTACTTCCTGTCCTTTGGAGAGCTTGATGTTATCGATCGTTTTGTTGGTATAACCAATGAAGGAGATGAGCACTTTGTAGTCGCCAGCGGCGAGCTTGTTGAGTGTGAACTTTCCCTTTTCATCGGCTACCGTTCCGTCTATCGCCTTGTTGGCTTTATCGTACAATGCAATGCTGACAAATTCAATCGCTTTCGAGGAAGCTGAATCCACAATGGAGCCTGTAATCTTGGCTGAACCTTTGGGGCTTTGGTCGCCGGCTGTTCCCGGCAGGGCTTTGGGCTGGCTGCTTCCTGTGGCGGGGAATTGTGCGAATGCCGGTGACAGGAGTGAGCTGGCTAGGATGGAAAAAACGAGGAGAATTCTTAGCATTTTCATGGTTTTGGTAATTGACCCAACAAAAATGGGGGCATGCACGCACGCCTGAAAGGAAAATATGACAAATGCGGGATTATAGGGGATGGATGAATGGATAGGCGCGATGGGCGAAAATGTAACGGCTGCCCGAATCTTTCCTTTGACTAAGAAAACCGGCAACTTACTGAACGGTTTGATCATTGCTGTTTTAAATTGTAAAACTTGCGTCCTATCGAATTAACTTCTGTCCCGTTCGAATCAGGTGGATTTTGTGAAACGTCTCTGTGTAGTTCTCCTCATGCTGCTGTCGGTACAGTCCGGGTGCCGTGCGCAGCTGCCGGATTTCAATGTCCAGCTGCTCGACGATAAGAATGGCATCCAGACGGCCAATGCATCCAGGATCATGCGAGATCGTTATGGTTTCCTGTGGATTCTTTCGCCAAGGCATATCCAGCGTTTCGACGGCCAGGATGTGCGAAGGATCGAAACGGAAGGAGAGAACCTGCTCGATTTCGTTTCCGACAGCTCCGGCACGATCTGGATTACATGCGACAGCGGTATCCGCAGATATCGTATCGGCTATCGTGCACTTAGAAAGGTTCCGTTGGCAGGCCTTGAAACAGCGCCCCTCAACAAGCTGAACAAATTACAGGTTACCCCCGATAACCGGATATGGGCCAATGCAGGCCGTGGACTGTACCGCTACGACCCCCGCACCGATTCTTTTCGTTTCCAGGACCTGCCGGGTTTGCCCAACCATTACTACTACCGGCGCATTTTCAGTCGCAGGGGTTATCAATTGTATCTGGCAGATATCAGGACTGTGTTTTGTTTCGATACCCGGAGCAACCGTGTGCGCCAGGTCCCATTCGGTGACGTGCGCTCGATAGTGCCCGTAAGCGAGGACGTTGTATGGGCCAGCAACAATCTTTTCCAGACGTTCGAAATCAATTTTGCAACCGGCTCGGTCACACGCATTGCGCCCGCCGGTCCCGAGAACCGCAGGGGTATGCCGCTTGCCGAGCCTATCAGTATTACACCGCTCGGCGCCGGCAGGAAGCTGGTGAACACGACCAAAGGCTGCTATATTTATGACAATAGCAGGCGCACGTTTACCCGCGCAATCCTCTTCGATTCGGGTAAAGCGCTGCCCAATGATGAAAACTATGCCGATTTTCACGACCACGACGGCACGCAGTGGATACTCAGCCAGGAGGGCATCCTGTTTTTCAGGCCGCTGGCACATACGATCGGCTGGCTTAACGGCTTTCCGGGCGCCGATCCCAACCTTAGCAATAATGTCAAGGCTATCGCAGAGGACGGTCAGGGCAACATCTGGCTGGGCACGGCCCGGGGCGTTGCAGTACTCGATATTCAAAGCGGGAAGGTGATGCCTGTCCGGATCATGGGCGCAGAAATGGCGCATTTGGGAGACGTGAGGGCGCTGGTGTTCGACGGGAAAAACCTGCTCGTCGCCCCGAGTGGAGCCCTGCCTAAAAAACTGGATCCGGTGAGAAGGACATTTGCTGACCTGCGATACCCGGCGGGTAGAGCCGGTGAGGTCCTGCGGACGAAATTGATGAACGACGCGATCGCAATGCTGGTGCCGCTGCCGGGAGGTAATTTCCTGATCGTTGGAGAGCTAGGATGCTATCAGGTGGAGGCCCGTTCATACCGAATGACCGAAATGCCCGTCGAAGGGTTTGAGAAACTAATCCAGACCGTTGCGCCCGACACGCGGGGTAACTACTGGATGGGTACTTACCGGGGATTGCTGGTTGCCGATTCAGCCTTTCGCAGTATTGCTTCCGAAAGCGATTTTGCACCTGGCAAGCTCGTAGGTGCCGTTTTGATGCGGAATGATTCGACGGCCTGGTGCGGATCGGTAGGTCTTTACGAAGTGGTGAGAAGAGGTAATGTGCTGCAAAAGCGGAAAATTTTCCCGGAATTGGCCAACCAACGCATCTCAATGCTCCATCGCGACAAGGCCGGCCGAATCTGGATGGGTGGCGACGACGGCCTTTACCTTCTCAACCGCAATTCCAGTAAGCTCCAATGGTTCGATTTTAGGGATAATATCCAGAATAAACCCTTAAATATCAATGGGGTACTCGAAGCATCCGATGGCCGTATGTACATAGGCGGGCTGAATGGACTGAACTATTTTGACCCGGGGCTACTCAAATACCGCGAAGAAAAGTTGAACGTGATCATTGCGGCCGTGCGGGTAAACCAGGACGATTCGCTGCTTACGGAAAATCCCGGGACAATCACGCTGGACTGGACACAAAATTCCGTAGAAATCCAATACCTGACGCCCTATTTTCGTAACCCAGCCAAGCTCATGTACCGCTACCGGCTCACGGGGCTGGACGATAACTGGGTCGATAATGCACACAACAGTCGGGTGAGATTTTCTTCGCTTTCGCCGGGGCAATACACTTTTTCGGTGGCAGCAAGCCTGGATGGCCTGGCATGGTCGGAAACGGCGACCCCATTGACTTTCGTGATTTTAGAGCCCTGGTGGCGTGCCTGGTGGTTTGTTGGGGCCATTCTTTCATGCCTTATAGCGCTCGCTTATTGGCTTTTCCGGCGTCGTATCAAGGTTATCAGACGACAAACCGCATTGCGCGAGCACATGGCCGAGCTCGAAATGCGGGCGTTACGGGCGCAGATGAACCCGCATTTTATTTTCAACTGCCTCAACTCGATCAACCGGTACATTGTCAAAAGCGATAATGCAACCGCTTCCCTTTACCTGACCCGCTTCGCCAAACTGATCCGCCTGATACTCGATAATTCAAACAGCAAGAAGGTGCTGCTGTCGAACGAACTGGAAGCATTGAAACTGTACATCGAAATGGAGCGGATCCGCTTTGACAACAAATTCGACTACCGCATTATCGTCGACGAAGGGGTTCATACCGATTCGATCGGCGTCCCGTCCCTGATCATCCAGCCTTATGTTGAGAATGCGATCTGGCATGGTTTGCTGCACAAGGAAGGCAATGGCAGTCTTTGGATTAAAATCAGGATGCTGGACGAGAATACGCTGGAATGCGTGATAGAAGACAACGGGGTAGGCCGTGAAAAAGCCGCGGAATTCAGGAGCAAATCGACTACCGGTAAGAAATCGCTGGGCATGAAGCTTACCGAAGACAGGATCGCAGTGCTGAACCAATATGCACAAACCAATGCAAGCGTCGAGGTCGTAGATCTGGATGACGGTAACCGGGTAGCAACCGGAACCAGGGTGGTGGTCATCATTCCGGTGTGAAGATGTTAAATGAATGAAAATCTGACAAAGCAAGAGATATGGTCAAATGTGTTATCATCGACGACGAGAATAACTGTCTTGAAATGCTGGAATGGCTGCTGAAAACTTATGCGCCGTCGGTATTTGTTGCCGCTATGTGCAGCTCGGCCGAAAAGGGGATCGAGGCTATCCGCGAGCATCGGCCGGAACTGGTTTTCCTGGATATCGAAATGCCCCGGATGAACGGTTTCGATATGCTCGAAAAGTTCGACCGGTTGTATTTCGACGTTGTTTTCACGACGGCTTATGACCAGTTTGCGATCAAGGCGTTCAAATACAGTGCGCTGAACTATCTGTTAAAGCCGATCGATCCGGACGATTTGATAGAAACGGTCCGGCGGATCGATGAAAAACGCAACACGCCGTCCCGCGAGCAGATTGACCTGCTTTTTCAGAGTATGCGGCAGGTAAAGAACACGCCGCAGCGAATTGCCCTCACGACCGGCGATGGGATGATTTTTGTGCCGACCCAGGACATCCTGTACTGCGAAGCCGAGAGCAATTACACGAGCGTCATGCTCGCCAATGGCAAAAAAGTGGTGGTGTCCAAGGTATTAAAGGATATCGATGAGGCGCTGAGCGGTCCGGACTTTTACCGCGTCCACAATTCGTATCTCATCAATCTGAACCGAATTAAGAAATTTGTACGGGGCGAAGGTGGCTATATCGTGATGGACAACGATGTAGCGATCAGTATTTCCCGTTCGAGGAGGCAGGAGTTCATGGAAATGTTCGCCCGCTTTTGACCGGATACTCAGACGAATATTAGTTAACGGTTTTGATTATTCAATTAATAATCAATGAGTTGTGATTTTAATTTTGCTTGAAATGCCTTGCATTGTGCAGGGCATTTTTGGTTTCTGTCGATCTGCTCAATATAAACGCAGACTACTCAACGTCACGATGAAGCGGCGGCGGCCAAATATAATTTTGTCGTGCCAGTTCGGAAAAGGCAACTGGCAAACAAGCCAAATCAATAACAATTATTTATCATTATTAGCCATGAAAAATCACTTTAACAACACCCGTTTAGGCAGTTATGTTTTTGCAATGCTTTTGCTTCTTGTTTTCTCCTGTAAAGACGATAAGGAGCCGGTTCCGCAGGGAAATCTGATCTTCTACACCAACTACACACCGGAGAAATACGACCGGATCGATGTCATCATCGATGGTAAGGTAATGGGCTCTATCTCCGAAACGGCCGCACTACGGCCCGAATGCAATGCACCAGGAACGGCATCGGTGGTAAGCCTGATGTTGCCGGTCGGAACGTACGCCGTGTCGGGCAAACGCTACAAGGGGGGTGAGCAGGTAGGCAACTGGAAAGCCAGTTCCGCGACTGTTACCGTAGAGGAATGTAAACGCATCCGATTTGTAGAATAGATTAGTGCAAAGGGCAGGCGTAAGCCTTGTAGATAGTGTAAAACAGTTCCATAGCGCTGCTGCGGAACTGTTTTTTTTGCGTATTCCCTGCGTTTTGCCTGCCTTTATTTTTGTTTTAAGTGTTTTTGTAGAAATTATAGTAAATATTTTGAGTGTTTGTACCAATATTTACTACAAAAACGATTTCTTTGTATAACAATCAAGCACCCCTGCACACGATACGATCTCTTTGAACACCCGAAACTAATCCGGTAGTGGTTATGATCTTGCAATGGATCTGTTTCATGATTTTGGCCGCGGCATTGCTGCTGGCGGTTTTGGTATGGGTGCGAAACACCTGTTTCCGGCTTTACGTTGCCAAAACGGCACTCGAGAGGCAGGTCGATGACCTTTCACGGAGGCTCGAATACAGCAACGGCCTCAAACATAAGATAACGATGATGATCGCCCACGATCTGCAATCGCCTTTGCATTTCCTGAATGTCCTTTCCGATCACGTGTCGCGCTTTGCGGCCAATAATCAGCTTCTGGAAGTAAGGGCGGGTACGGAGGAGATTAAAAAGGCGACGGGCAATATTCACGCATTTGTAAAGGAGGTTAACCTGTGGGCACGCTCGCAGCACGAAAATTTCCAGCCTGCCCAGCACTCGTTTCCATTCAGCGAGCTGGCCGGAGAGTTGCGGCAATTTTTTGAAGATATGATACTGCTCAATCGCAACACACTGGTGATTGAGTGTAAGGAAGACATTTTCGTTTATACCAATCGTGACATTCTGAAGGCGATCCTGCGGAACCTGATCGATAATGCGAACAAGCACACGCGGGGCGGCGAGGTGAAAGTTATTTTTACGGACGATGAAAACGGTCCTTTGCTGACGGTCTCCGATAACGGCAGCGGGATGCAGCCCGGTGAGTTGCAGAAAATTCGGTGGCGGCTGTCAGACCCGGTCGCGAATGCGCCCGTTGAGCCCAACAGCCGGCTGGGTTACCAGCTTATCGCCGATTTCGCACATACGCTCGGGTATACGATGTCCCTCACAAGCACCCTGGGCGCGGGCACGTCCGTGAGCATAAGAGGTTTGGTGTGCCATAGCCCGTTCGTGGCTACGCTGCAGTCAACCGAGATTATAAGCATCTGCCAGCCTGACTAAGGCACCTTTGTTCTCAATATTGAGCTTCTTGAAAATCCTGCGCTTGAAGGTATTGACCGACGTGTATTGCACCTGCAGTATTTCGCTGATCTGCGTCACAGAATAGTCTTTGGCGAGGTAAATAGCCACCTGAAACTCCCTGGCTGTGAGCTGGTCGAACGGATTACCCGATTTGCCTGCCAGCGTATCGTTGATCAGGATAGTGGCCAGCCTGGGGCTCGCATATCGCTTGCCGTTCATGAGTGTCGTGACCGCTTTCGCCAGCTCTTCCGGAGGTGAATCCTTTTCAAGGTAGCCGTGCGCACCCTGTTGCAGCGACCGTTTCCCGAAAATACTCTCATCATTCATCGACACCACGAGGATTTTGGTTTCCGCATGAAATTCCCGGATCCATTGCAGAAGGATCGTTGAATCCGTTTCCGGCATATTGAGGTCTAGTAACAGCAGGTCGTAACGATGCAAAGCGAATTGCGCCTTCACCGACTCTCCATCCCAGGCTTCATTGATCTGGCTGTCCTTGAAGTAGTTGTGAAGTGCTAATTTAAGCCCGTACCGCACCAGCGAATGGTCGTCGGCTATCAAGATTTTCATCATTTTTGAACGTCGAGTGTCAAATCAAGAGCAATATCGCAACATTTCTGGCGGTTCTGCAAATAAACCTCAGCGCGAAAAAGGCGATTCCGCCCGCGCAGAGCTGTTTTCTGGCTATTCCTGCATTCGTGGCAGCTACTGTCATTGTCCGGGCGATCTCTCCGGAATGTCCGCAAATGAATAGACGGCCCTGATAAATCCGGTAAAAAGCCTTCGTACCGATTGATTTCCCTAAAATAAAGTCCCTGAGTAACTTGAAAGCTTTTCGGGCAAATCGGTATCGCCGAGCATTTCTTTAAGGTCTATTTCGATATTACGGATAATGGTACTGATCGGCGTGTCGTTTAGCAGCCCCTCGAACGGGTTTTCGCTGATATCGCCTACATACTCCATAAACATGAAAACCCATGAGACGATCACGTTGAAGGGAATCAGCAAAAACATATATTTCTCACCAAGATCGACAAACTGGGGCAGCAGGCCGAACGGTAGCAAAGTCATGAAAATGAATATAAAAAGCGTCGAAGTAGTGGCATACTGGCGTGGGAAAGGGGTGTTTTTGATCCTCTCGCTCTTGCCCTGCTCGTCGTAGAGTTTTGAAATGAGATCCTGCAAGGCTACGTGCTGGTAGGCATCGAGGGAGCCGGTGCGGCGCAGGTCGCGGATGTGCTGGGATTGCAGGTCGAGGATCTGCGTCGCCTGGTTCTTTTTGTCCTTGATCAAAGCCAGTTCCGCCTCCGGCAGATGCTTAGCAATTTCGACGTCACACGGTACCTGCGACCGCCTGAATGCCTTGCGCTGGCGTTCGCTCGCGCGGTCCTTATGCTCCCAGTTGGTGCGCTGAATCATTGTATTTTTCAACGCGTACAACCAGGCGATGTGCCTGTACACGATGATATGGTTCTCTTTGGCGGCGTAAATCTTGTCCGAATCGGGAGAGCAGGTAATAAAAGAGCGCACCGCGGCGCTGAACGAGCGGCTATGGTTCGTAATGGCGCCCCAGACCTTGCGCGCCTCCCAGCTCCGGTCGTACGACTGGTTGTTTTTAAAACCCACAAAAAATGCGGTAGCCGTACCGACGAGCGACACCGGAAGCCAGGGAATCGCCACCCATTTCCAGTCGAGATACTCGTAGACAAAAATGGCAATAGAACCTGTCGCGATTGAAAACAGGACCATCCGCCAGGAATAGTAGTAAACGATAATCGGGGAAAGGTAGCGGTTAATGTACATAAGGAGCTATTGAGTGATGGGAGTGAGTAGTTTTCGGCTCCTAAAATGCAAACAAATCGCTTCTGAGGCAATCCTTATCGCGATTCAGCTACATCTTTAAGCATATGCAGCGCTGTTTTCCAGTAAAATTCCATATGTTTAAAGATCTCGAATGTCGGAAGGTTTCCGGTTGAAATTGTCAAAAGCGTTTGACTGTCAGTTTCTTGCAGGTCGAAACGAACGGTTGAATAGTTCTTCTGAACATCGGGAATGATAGAAAGCGTGCTCCAATGCGTGTATTCCAAAGCTTTCGGCGGATCGAACCGTATTATTTTTCCCCTGTTTTCAAATGCTAACCCATGCAAATCGCCCCTTTCCAGCCGATAACCGCCCTCGCGCCATTCGGTCAGGATCTCAACGGGCGTATCGAGCATCCATTTTGCGATCAGTTCGGGTTGAGTAAGCGACGCCCAGATCTTTGTAGCGGGAGCATTGATCATGATTTTCAGTCGGAATGATTTGTTTTCGTGCATACTATAATTCAGAAGGATAATTAGAGGAATTACATCAGTCAGGGGTGACCGAAATATAAAATGTAACCATCTGAATCCTCAATTTCAAAACCGCGCAACCCGTCATCATTGTTGCCCAGCGGGGAAAAGAATGCAACATTCCGCGACGCAAACTCGGCCGCAAGCGCATCGGGATCAGGCACGTGCAGGTACGCGTCCCAGCGCGCAATACCTTGTTTAATGTCCCGGGTGTAATTAGGTACTGGCTCGACGCCTATGTCTTTCATCATGATCATTGCCCCGCCGCGTTCGACAATCCCGAAGAAAATATCGTCCTCGCTTGGGCCCTGGAAAGTAATTTCGAATCCGAGATAGTCGCGGTAGAATGCCAATGCAGCCGGTACATTTCTCACGATAAAGAACGGTGCAATGCAGGTAATTGCAGGTTTGTTCATGCCATTTGCGAGGATGATTGAATTAATTTTGATTATAAATAATTGCTACAATGGAATGGGTTTTAAGGTGAATCCCTGCTGTTTCAGCAATTGAATCAGGCCGGTTTCATATTGCAGATGCCCAAGTCCAACGGAGATGAAACAACTTCCGTCCCGTACTTTATTCTCAATTTTGGGAAGCCAGTGCGCATTTCGTTCCACGGTCCCGTGCGCGATATTTTCAGCAGGCTGTTCATTTAATTTCAGCGGGTTCCTCAATGTTTTTGAATAAGAAATCAAATCAAAAGCAAGCTCCGAATTGACGTTTTTTAGCGAGGTATTTTTGTTTACCAGGTAAACGAGGAATTTTGCCAGGCGTTGATAACCTAATGAATCAATCACATTTTTTATATCCTCCGGGGCATCTAAATGAAAAGTGGGTTTTTTAAGATCGCGCATTCTGGCAAAAAGAAGATCGTCGAATCGATCGTACTGTTCCTTGTTTTCGATCATTGTCAGTGCAACCTGGACCATCGTCAGAATGTCCGCGTCGTTGTTGTGCGGGCGCATGCTGCCGTGCGGCGATGCGGTGAAAAAGCTATCTACTTTCAGATATTCCGCTGGTGTAAATAGCGAATCCAGCGGCGGTTGACGTAACTCTATTTGTTCGGGGATATGGCCGATCGGAGATCCGCCGCTTTCAAAAACCGCAAAATCAGTGCTTTCCGAGATTCGTTTTAATAGCGGGAAGCTATCGAGCAGAGCAATGGGGGCAATATGCACGGTTCCAAACAGATATGAAGGTTTTTGAATGCCATTGCCACTGATTTCCCACAATACCGACTGGTTTTCCTGCCCAAATAGCGTAGCCCCGTTTACAAGCATGAGCGCGATGAAAAATAATGCTTTTTTCATACGATTGTTGGCTTTTTAGTTCAATTGACGTTTGTTTAACCACTATATTGGGATTCGGAAACCTTTATCATGCCCGACCAACTCTTCAACCGCCGTGATCTGATCGCCTATTTTGTCGTGGCCGCGACCGGCGCGCTCTCCAATTTGCTGGTCGCCACAATTTTACAGGAATGGTTTCCTATTTCCTATAAGTCGGCATTATTTGCGGGTTACTGGTTTTCATTTGTCGTCGGGTATTTTCTGACCAGGCTTTTTGCATTCAATGCGAAAAACACGACGCAGACCAGACGGCAGATTGTCAAGTTTACATTGGTTTCGATCTGGTCTTGCCTGATCACCGTTTATGGCTCCGCAATTCTGTATGACATTTCCGTTCAGTGGTTCAGGACATTTACTTTCCTGATACCATTTTCTGTGAAGGAAGTTAATTTGAATAAGTTGTTTTCACAAGTCGCCGCAATGGGCGCCAGTTTTTTGAGTAACTATATTTTGCACAAACAATTCACCTTCCGGGATACTGGGTTTTACGGCCGGTTGAAGCAATTGCTCGGTATTTGAACCCGGTACTGACGAGCTATCTTTTGGGCTATGGCTTTTGCTGGTAAGAACCCAAATTGTCACCTTCCGCCGTGTTTGCCTTCTTGGCATTCGGGCAGGTAAAAAACCGGCTATTGCTCCTTACTATGTTCGAAGGTTAGAGCCACGCCGGGTAATTCTCTTGCACGAGTGGCCGGGCAACGCTTATATTTATCCCTTCGAATAAACCTTTGAATGGAAAAAGAGAACGAATTGTTCGGCGTGAAGGAAATCGCCAGGCGTGCCAATGTCTCCACGGCTACGGTCGATCGCGTGCTGCATAACCGGACCGGCGTTTCGGAGAAAACCAAGGCGAAGATCAACGCGATCATCAAGGAAATGGACTACCAGCCCAATATCCTTGCGAGTCGGCTGGCCTCGAAAAAGATCATCAGTCTCGCGGCGCTGATTCCCGACGTGTCCGAAGAAACGGATTTCTGGTCGGCGCCATTGAACGGGATACGTCGTGCGGAAAGCGAATTGAAGCAATACGGCGTGCAGGTGCAGGTCTTTCTCTTTGATCTGAATGATAAAGATTCCTTCGCCGCACAGATCCGACACGTTTTCGAAGGTGGCTTTCACGGCATTCTCATCTCACCTTCCTTCATCGAGGAGACCAGGATGTTTGCAGCGGAATGTGTCCGCCGAAAAACCCCTTTCCTTTTTATCGATTCCGACATTCCCGGTCTGCACAGCCTCTCGTACATAGGCCCGCACCTGCGAAAGAGCGGGTATGTGGGGGCGAAACTGCTCACTTACCGTCTCGAACCGGAGAAAAAAGTACTGATCATCAACATTTCAAAAGAGATCGATAACTTCAATTACCTGGAAATAGAAGACGGTTTTAGGGCCTATTTCAATGACAATAATCAGCCGAACGAAATTGTGCGGATCGACATCCGGGAAACCGATTACCAGTCGGTTGCGCGGCATCTCACTTATGTGTTCCATTTAAATAAGGACATCGGCGCGGCATTCGTCACGAACTCGCGCGTGCACACGGTTGCTTCTTTCCTGAAAAACAGCCACCGTACCCATGTTTCGCTCATCGGCTACGATTTCGTGAAGGAGAATGTGAATTACCTCGAAGACAACGTCATCGATTTCCTGATCTGCCATCGTCCCGACGACCAAGGTTACCGCGGCATGATGGCGCTTTACCAGACGCTCGTGATGAATGCGCCTGTCGCGAGGCAGAACTATATGCCTATCGACATTGTGACGAAGGAGAACTACGAGTTTTACCAGAATTAATTTTCTTGAAAATGGAATATTCAAATTCTTTTCTACCTTTACGGGCACGTGCCCGTAGTCCATCAATCATTCATATATCACTCAAAGCCAAACCCTTTTACCTTGGAAAACTTGAAAGAGAATTTTCTTAAATGGCTCAGGTCGCTGGGGCCCGGTATGATTACCGCCGCGCTCGTGTTCGGACCGAGTAAAATGACCATTACCTCCAAAATGGGGGCCAATTACGGCTACTCGTTGCTTTGGCTGGTGGCGGTTGCGATTTTCTTTATGGCTATTTTTACGGGCATGGCCACCCGCATTGGCCTCGCCACCGAGCAATCGCTGCTGGCAACCGTGCGGCAGAAATGGGGGAAAACGGCTGCCGTGGCCATGGGTATCGGGGTGTTTCTGGTGGCATCATCGTTTCAGGCGGGAAACTCGGTTGGGGTAGGTATCGCCGCCGGCGAGTTGTTCCACACGTCGCCGGTGCCCTGGATACTGTTTTTCAATGTATTTGCGATTTGTCTGCTGTTTTTTCGAAGCTTTTACTCGGTGCTTGAAAAAACGATGATCTTTCTGATCGTCCTGATGCTACTATCATTTATTACCACACTGTTTTGGGCTAAACCCGACAGTCTCGAAATGGCCAGAGGGCTGGTAACGCCGCAAGTGCCGGAAGGTTCGCTGGGACTCATCATCGCATTCACGGCCTCGTGCTTTTCCATTGTCGGTGCATTATACCAGTCGTACCTGATCCAGGAGCGGATCCGGACCAACCCGGCAGCGCGGCACGGCCGGAATGACAGTAATACGGGCATTATCCTGCTGGGCGTGATGTGCCTGATCGTGATCGTCTGCGCCGCCGCGATACTGAAACCCAAAGGGATAGCCGTCAACTCCGCATCCGACATGGCGCGGGCGCTCGAACCGCTTTTCGGAAGCAATGCATCGGCATTCTTCCTGATCGGACTTTTTGGAGCGGCATTTTCGTCCGTGATTGGCAATGCATCAGTTGGCGGTACGCTACTGGGCGACGCGCTCGGGTTAGGGAGTAATTTCTCTTCTAAACAGGTGCGTTATCTTGTCGCGCTGGTGATGGTGATCGGAGCATTTGTGGCGATCCGCTTTGGTAAACTGCCGCTCGAACTCATCGTTTTTGCGCAGAGCGTAACCATTTTCGTGGTACCCTTTATCGGCACAGTGATGTACCTGGTGGCCAACGACGCGAGTATCATGGGAGATAAGGTCAATAAACCCTTCGTCAGGATTTTCGCGGGCCTCGGCCTGCTTATCATATTTGCCCTTGCGCTGATTAATGTGAAAGAATTATTTTTTAACAATCCGCTATTCAAATAAAAAATGAACGGAATCGAATCTTTTGAGGAACAATGGCTTAGTCCTTCCGAAGCGCTGATTGAAGATATGAAGCGTATCGATGGCGATATTATGATCCTGGGCGCGGGAGGGAAAATCGGCCCGAGTATTGCCAGGCTCACCATGCAGGCCATCGAAAGGGCCGGGCTCGACAAACGGGTGATTGCCGTATCACGTTTCAGCGAAGAAGGGCTGGTGGATCAGCTGAATGCCGAAGGTATCGAAACAATTGTTGCCAATATTCTGGACGACACACAGTTACAGGATCTTCCGGAAGTTGAAAACGTGCTATACCTGGCAGGGCAGAAGTTCGGGACTTCGAGCAACGAGCCTTATACCTGGGCGATGAACACCTACCTGCCAGGTCGGGTAGCGGAGAAATTCCGTAAATCGAGGATCGTCGTATATTCTACGGGTAATGTGTACCCGTTCACCCCCGTGGGCTCTGGCGGGGCTGCCGAGGAAACACGCACCGATCCGGTAGGGGAATACGGGCAATCCTGTCTCGGCCGCGAACGGATGTTCCAATACTTTTCGTCGGTTTACGGCACGCCGATATTGCTTTACCGGCTGAATTATGCCATTGATTTTAAATATGGCGTGCTACTCGAAGTGGCGAAATCAGTACTGAACGGCAAGCCGCTGGACATTACAATGGGCCATGTGAACGTGATATGGCAGGGCGATGCCAACGAAATGGCGATCCGCTCGCTACTGCATTGCGACTCGCCTTCCAAAATACTGAACATCACGGGTCCCGAGACGGTCTCCCTGCGCTGGCTGGCCAAGGAGTTTGGACGTATATTCCATATCGAACCACAGTTTACAGGAGAAGAACAGGCGACGGCCCTGCTGAGCAATGCCGCGGAATCCTTCCGATTGTTTGGTTATCCGAGAACAACTTTGAAGCAAATGATCGGTATAACAGCCCAATGGCTGCTGGAAGGTGGTAAAACGATTAACAAGCCCACGCATTTTCAGGAGCGGAAGGGGCAGTTTTAAAAGAGGAGGAAAGGGAGGAAAGGGAGGAGGGAGAGAGGTTCGGTTGTTTATTTTTTAATGATCTGATTTTCAAGTGATTATTTGGTATGTTGAAAGAGAATATAAAAAAGCTGCTGTTTGATGGGACGGTGATTCCGGCACATCCGCTGGCGCTGACGGGCGACTTGCAGCTCGACGAACGGAGGCAGCGCGGGCTGACGCGCTATTATATGGCCAGCAGGGCCGGTGGAGTGGCGGTTGGAGTGCATACAACGCAGTTCGAAATCCGTGACCCGGGGGTTGATCTATTTGAAAAGGTACTCGCCATTGCGGCTGATGAAATCGATCGCGCCGCATTGCAGCGGCCATTCATCAAAGTTGCCGGCATCTGCGGATTGACGGAGCAGGCAATTGCAGAAGCGCAAATCGCCGTGAAATATGGCTACGACCTTGGATTGGTCAGTATGGCGGCATTTAAGACACAACCCGAATCCGAGATCATTGAACATGTGAGGAAGGTGGCGGAAGTCATTCCCGTATTTGGGTTCTACTTGCAGGCCGCCATTGGCGGAAGGGTTTACAGCTATGATTTCTGGCAGCAATTCGCAGAAATTCCCAATGTATATGCGATTAAAGTGGCAGCATTCAACCGTTACCAGACATTGAACGTCGTGCGGGCCGTGGCATACTCGGGCCGACGGGACGAGATTGCGCTTTACACCGGAAACGACGACAATATTGTGGCCGATCTGCTGACGCCTTACCGCTTCGAAATCGACGGGAAAATGATTGAGAAGCGCTTTGTAGGCGGTTTGTTAGGGCATTGGGCGGTTTGGACAGAAAAAGCTGTCGAGCTGCTCGTAGCCGTGAAGCACACGGTGGCAACTGGCTATGCCGATGCGGCGTCCATGCTCGCCACAAACATCGCTGTGACCGATATGAATGCTGCCATTTTTGATCCGGCCCATGCATTCCACGGCTGCATTACCGGTGTGCACGAGGTACTCCGCCGCCAAGGCCTGTTGGAGGGTATCTGGACGCTGAACCCGAAAGAAACGCTTTCGCCCGGCCAGTCCGAGGAAATCACGCGCGTGATCCGCGCATACCCGAATCTGGTGGATGACGCATTCGTGGCACGTTTTCTGGAAAATGAAATGCATGTGACGTGAAAATTCGCATATCGGGTCAGGGTAGCAGCCCTTTATGGAGTCTGACTATTTGAAACAGATATCCTAGACCATGATTTCCGGAAAACCCGAACATTTCTCCCGTCGCGAATTCGCCCGTCGCGCGGGTATGCTGGCTGCCGCCGGTGTATTTGCGCCCGAAAATCCTCTCCCGAACCCAGTTCCCAAGCCTGCCGTGAAAAATATCACCATTAAAAACGTAAGCTCCAATTTTGAAAGGGAGCCGCTGAACCCGTACCGTTTCAAAGGCAGCGCCATTACCGATAGCTGGCAGGCCATTGCCATGCTGGAATCGGAATCGGGTATCCGTAAAGTGGGGCTGGGTACGCAAGGTGTTCTTTGGTCGGATTCGAAGGTCTTCGCAGCGCATTCGGAAAGTGCCGGCAATGCATTAATGTATGCTATGAGCGAACGAGCGTTGCAGATGATCAAAGGGACGTCGTTCACCGACCCGGTACAGCTGCTCGACGATATTTTACCGGAAGTACTGGCCTATGGCAAGAAAATTACGGGTAACCCGGATCTGAGAAAAACATTCGCATTGAACGCCCTTGTGTGCGTGGACAATGCCGCCTGGCTGCTGTACGCGCAGGAAAATGGTTTGAAGCAGTTCGATGAACTGGTGCCTGCCGCATACCGGCCCGGGCTTTCCTACCGGCACGAGAAAGTGGCCAGTATTCCGTCATTTGCCGTCGGAACCTCACCGGAACGCATCAAACAGGCCGCTGATGACGGTTATTTTATTTTAAAGCTGAAAACCGGCGCCGCAGGTACGCAGCAGGAAATGATCGAAAAGGACATTGCGTTCCTGACGGCTGTGCACAAGGCCATCGGGCATTACGAAACGCCTTATACCCAAAACGGGAAAATCCCCTATTACTTTGATGCCAACGGTCGTTATGAGAAGAAGGAGACGTTGCTGCGTTTTCTCGACCATGCCAAAAAGATCGGTGCATTCGAGCAGATCGCGGTGATCGAAGAGCCATTTGAGGAAAGTAACGAAACCTACGTGGGCGACCTGGGCGTGCGCGTGGCGTCGGACGAAAGTGCGCATACTGTGGAGGACGCTGCACACCGCATCGAGCTGGGATATTCGGCGATTGCCGTAAAAGCGATTGCCAAAACGCTGAGTATGACGATGAAGATCACCCAGCTGGCCTACGAAAAAAAGGTGCCTTGCTTCTGTGCCGATCTCACCGTAAACCCGATCCTGGTCGACTGGAACAAAAATGTGGCCGCCCGTTTGCAGCCCTTTCCCGGAATGTCGGTTGGGTTGCAGGAAACGAACGGCCATCAATATTATAAGAACTGGGACAAACTTATGACCTTTCACCCGATGGCGAATGGCAGTTGGACCCAAACCCGGAAGGGTGTTTATCTCACCGACAAGTCATTTTACGCGGAGAGTGGCGGTATTCTTGCCCCTTCGGCGCATTACGACGCCATGTTCACAAGTTAAGTAACAAGGCTGTTGCCGTCAGATTTGTTTCAGCGCCTTAAAGATTTCCGCGTGAGGTTGCTCACCTTCAAATGTCCTGACAAGGTTTCCCTTTTTGTCATAAATGGCAATGTAAGGAAATGAGCGGATCTGGTAATAGCGCTGAACAAGGTAGGATGTGCCTTCGGTACCAACTTTGAAGTTCGGGTAGGTGCCGAGACTGTACTGGCTCACGAAGGGTTTCAGCATGTCCATCGCCTGGAATGTGACCATCACCACCTGTTTGTTGGCAACCACACTGGAATTTTTCAGCAGGTCTTTGGTAAAACTCTGGCAATGCTCGCAATCAGGCGAAAAGTAGATGAGCACCACCGGCCCCGCACCAAGCTGCGAGGACGTGTATTGCTGGCCATTGACAAGCCTGATCTGGAACGGGGCTATTTTTTTACTGCTGGCAGCAACCTGGGCAAAGCCATCCGACATGCCGACTATCAATAATAACAGGAACGATAACTTACGGAACATAACACCTGGGTAATAAATGAGTCCGCAAGTTATTAATCTTTGCGCTACCAGCTGCCGGTGCGGCTGCTAACTTTTTCGGAAATATTGCGCAGCTGGCGGGTATGTCTTTTCGAATGGCAGAGTACAAATTGGAGCCATTCCCAGCGGGTAAGGTTGGCAACTTGCGGAAACTCAAAATCGGTACAGGTGAGCGTGAGATCTTCATTAGCAGCTATCTCGCGGATCGCCGCACGTTCCGCTTTGAACGCTTCGAGCAATTGCTGTTGGTCGTGAGGGCCGGCCGACGGGATGATGAAATCCGGGGCCTGGTATTTGGCCGTAAAATCAAGGAAAATCGATTCGATGACAGGTACATATTGCGCTATGGGACGATCGGTTTCTTCCGTCGTGCCGAGTACCGTTTCGGGTATGCCCGATTCGGCCATCAGAATGTGCTCAGCTACTTGCCCGGCCGTCCAGCTGCCCTCGAACGGGACCATATTGACCTGCTCCGGTTGAAGGGAAGCCAGAATCGTGTAAAAATCCTGCTCCGTTTGATCGAGGTCATGCAATAGTCGTTTCCTGTCCACAGCTTCCTCCGTTTTGGTTTCGATGATTGATTGATTGGTTGACATAGTTTTATAAGATTGAGTTGTTGATGAATCTGACGCGGTACACTAAACGGTGGCGAAGGTCTGCCGCTGCAATTTGTGGTAGTAGATATACGAAACGGCTATTAATACAAAACCGATGATAAATCCTGCCCACATATCGGGACCGTCGCCAAACGCAATGTGCGAGTAAAAAGCGCCGAGGAGGTCGTAGAATATGCCTGCATAAGCCCATTCCTTTATTCTGGGGTAGCCTGGAACGAGGATCGCAATAATACCCAGCATCTTGGCGACACCCAGGAAGGGGACAATGTAAGCGGGATAGCCTATGCGCGTCACATGCTCTATCGCTTCGGGTGCCGAAATGGCATCGTATACGGCACCAATGCCCAGCATGACGGCCAACAGACCCGTTACAACCCAGAAGATAATCTTTGTCTTTTTCATAGTTGATGTAGTTTAATGGTATATGGAATGAAACAGAATTTACCAATCTGGCATAGCGCTGGTTTCGTGTGCGAGACCAGCGGGATTTTTCAACCTAAAAATAATGATGGCATACCGTGATGCCGGAGCCGGCTTAATATTCAGCCAACTGTATGGCACCGGTGTGAATTTTTCCTGAAACGCTCTCTTCCAGGATGGCTGCTTCATAGCCAAAGTTTTTCAGCAGTCCGATTACACTCGTACCGCATATTGCCGCACCCTCGCAGCTGACCCGCAATACTTTATCACAATCTTCGAGGTCGAAACTGGCCTGGTAGCCGGTGAATGCAAGGCAAATCAGGTCGACCAACAATTTTGCCTGGCTTTGTTTCTCTACGTCTGTTTTGAATACTTCTACCATTGTTTCCGATCTGGTTTAAGGGCCATTTTGTAACAGCTTGCCTTACATTATTTCGATGTTACAAACTAAGCGGGTTCGGGTCACAAAAAGAGATGTGATTTGCGACATTATCAGGGGGGGATTGTGACAAAGGGTAGCTACGCCGATTGCTCATTCGCGCCATTCGCCTGCTCAATGGCCTGCCCTTGGTGCCGTTAGTTCTGATACCTTGGCTTTCTCACAGCTATTGATGGGCATCAGTTAACGACAAGCGCTATCCATGACAGACGACGACAGCCGAATGATCGACCAGGTTTTGCAAGCAACCCATTACAATGCATTAGCCGCCCGCACGGGAATGTCCTTTCGGGATATTTTGAAGGCCGTGCATCCCGATAAATGCAAAGATCCCCGAGCGCAGGACGCTACCAACCATTTACTCGAAATGTTCCGGCATTTCACCAGCGGGACAACTTTCACAGACGATTCCGGTAACTTCCTGACCAATGGCTACTGGATATTATACCAGGGCGACCCGCAGATAATCGCCCATGCGATGCGGAATCAGCAGGAAGTAGCGGCAAGTGCAACGGAACATTTCAAACGGTATATGCCCTATGGCTGGAACTCCGACTCCCGCCTTTTGTTCTTCCAGCGCGCGATACCACTCGTCAATCTGACATTGTCACAGGACCATGTAAACTGGGTGCTGTCGCGGCTGCTCGAATTCTGCATGCAGCTTCACAGGCATACAGGCCGTGCGCACCTGGGCCTTACACCTGCACACGTAATGCTCGTGCCCGAAACGCACGGGATCGCCGTCGCGGGATTCTATCACACGACCAAGCTGAATGCCCGCGTATCGACGATTTCGGCCGCTTACCGGCACTGGTATCCCAGCCAGTTACTGACCGACAAGAAAGCCACCGAAAATGTCGACCTGGAAATGGTCAAACGTATTGGCGCCTACCTCCTGGGCGACCGCTCCGGGCTGGGTACCTCGCTGCGGAAGACGCATCATGCCGAGTTTGTCGATTTCCTGTTAAGCTCTGACGACGATTCACTGACATGTTACGAAAAGTACCGTGAAATGCTCGACAGAAATTTTCCATCCCAATTCATCCACTTAAATATCTGAAACAATGGGCTATTCATCATGGAGCAGCGATGCTTATGACAGTGTCAGCCGGGTGCGCAAAACCCGGTCGATCGACGACAATTTTACACAAAACAAGCTGGGCGTGATACACCCCGATCTTTCGCCGGACGATGTCGATATCCGGGAATCGAGAGATTCGCAGTTGCACCCGGATTCGGTGCCGATCATCGTGGCGCTGGACGTTACGGGCTCGATGGGCTCGATTCCCGAAAATCTGATCAAAAATAAACTGGGCGCATTGATGAACACCCTGATCGATAATGGTATCCTCGATCCGCAAATCATGTTCATGGCCATAGGTGACCATATTTCGGACGACTATCCTTTGCAGGTGGGCCAGTTTGAATCGGGGACTATTGAACTGGACGACTGCCTGTCGAAAATCTTCATCGAGCGGGGTGGCGGTGGCCAGAACCGGGAAAGTTACCCATTGGCCTGGTACTTCGCGGCACGGCATACTTCAATCGATTCTTTTGAGAAAAGACAGGAGAAAGGGTTTCTCTTCACGATTGGCGATGAAGGTTTTCACGATCAAATGGCGGCCGATTTGTTGCAGGCCAAATGTGGTTACAAAGGCCGGGAAAACCTCACTGCATCGTCCGTACTGAATGAAGCTTGCCGGTCGTACTTCGTTTTTCACATCCACGCCAACGAAGCGAGCTATCACAACGACCCTTTCGTGTTTTCGCAATGGAAGGGATTATTGGGTGAACGTTTCCTGGTACTCGAAGATCAGAACAATATTGCGGAGCTCATCGCAACTACGGTGGCGCTGGTAAAAGGGGTAAATGCGGACGTCGCGATGAGCGGCTTCGATGCCAGAACACGGCAATCGGTCTCCAATGCGCTCGTCGCGGTCAAAGATTCACTAATCCGCCGCGACCACGGCACATCGGGTATTATCGCATTGTAGATGGGGGATGTTCATATCGTTTTGGGAATGGGTTATGGCGACGAAGGAAAGGGTGTTTTTACAGATTACCTGTCCTCTACGCTGGATCACCCGGTGGTGATCCGCTTCAACGGCGGGCACCAATGCGGGCACACCGTCATGCATGCCAGCGGCCGCCCCCACGTATTTTCAAATTTTGGAGCAGGCACTTTCCGAAACGTGCCGGGATTTTTCTCCCGGTTTTGCACGATCGATCCCATGGGTATAGCCAGCGAGTTCAGCGCATTGCAGCGACTGGGAGCTGATCCCGTACTGTTTGTGGACCCGCTGGCGATGGTCACGACACCTTTCGATAAATTTTATAATGTAAGCGACCGCGCTAACGTCGCTCACGGGACGGTAGGCGTAGGTTTTGGTGCGACGATCGAGCGTAATCTGGGGCCGTACAAACTTTACGCACAAGACCTGTTTTTTCCGGCCATTTTGGAACGGAAGCTGGCGGCGGTACGCGACTATTATCGTATTAAATTCAAAGCCCGCGGACTGGAAAGCTGTATTGAAGCACTGGAACTGGAAATTATGCGCTTGTACCAGTTTATGCGCCACGTAGGGGCCGTACGTGACATTATCAGGTTGTTGCCTGAACGCCAGTTATTTGAAATGGGATTTGAAAACCATATTTTCGAAGGTGGACAGGGCATATTGCTGGATATGGATTTCGGAATCTTCCCTCACGTTACGCGTTCGAATACGACCAGTAAAAACGCGTTCGAAATGCTCCGCCGCAATGGTATAAAAGCTTCCCCGACAGTTTACTATCTGACCAGGGCCTACCAGACCCGCCACGGCAACGGCTGGATGCCCGCGGAAAAGCATCCGGTAGCACCCATTAATAACCAGCACGAAACGAACGGTCCGGGAGGCTACCAGGGCGAATTCCGCACGGGCATTCTCGATACTGACATGCTCCGGTATGCTTTGCAGTGCGACGCTAATTTTTCAGCCGGCGCCGAAAAGCAAATGGTTGTATCCTGCATGGATCAGTTGATAGGCTATCAATACCTTTCGGGTGGAAATGTCCTCACTGCGCCGGATAGGGATTCGTTTTTAAAGCAAATAGCGCTGTGCGACAAGGTTTTGACAAATGACGGTCCCGGGGCGGAAACAATAAGGCAATGGCGGTGAGCGGCTAAGGTTAGTACTTATAATATGGCCAATACTTTTAATAATATTTGACCGGAAATAAACTCAGATACCCCAGGCAGTGATCATCAGGTTTCTCGGCTCGCCATAGTCGCGATGTTCGCAGAGGTAAATGCCCTGCCAGGTGCCGAGGGCCAGACGACCATTCCGTATCGGGACCATCACCGAACTTCCAAGTAGCGAGGCTTTCAAGTGGGCCGGCATATCGTCGGAGCCCTCGTAGTCGTGCCGGTAGTCGGGGTCATTTTCAGGGACGGCTTTATTGAAATACATTTCAAAATCGATCCGGACAGTCGGATCGGCGTTTTCATTGATCGTCAGCGAAGCCGAGGTGTGCTGGATAAACACCTGGCACATCCCGGCTTTGACTTCGCTGATCGATGGTAATGCGTGAATAATTTCTCCGGTAATGAGGTGGAAACCGCGGCTTCTGGCTTTGAGCTGAATGCCTTGCTGAAACATTTTCATAAAATGCCTGATCGATATTTGATCTGCAAGAAAGCACAATTCCACCTGTTTTTACATGTATCGCATGCCCGGATAGCCGAGTAACCGCCGCCACAGGGCGATCTGTCCGATGATATTCGCTTCGCGATAGATCGAGAACGTGATCAGTTCGTATAGCGACATGTTGAACTCAGGACCCATGTCAATTCGCCGTTCCAGCTCTTCGTCGCTGAGCTTGCTCAGTGATTCTTTCAGGATCGGCGTAATTTTGTCCCAATCCTGCTGATAAGAAGAAATCGCCGGATATTCCACGCCATCCTGAATTCCCTTGTACTCCTTGAACAGTTCGTTGGCCTGTTGATAGCCATCATAACCCAGGTTACGCGCGAGGTCGAAACGTTGCTCCACAAGCGCGCCGGCGAGCCAGCCGATGTGGTTGGCCTTGGTATCCAGGCGTTTTTGCGTGTCTTCGTGGGATATGTTCTCCGTTACAAACGCGAAAAAAGGGGATTGCAAATCATAGAGGGCGATGATGCCCTGCATTCTGGTGCTTTTTACATTGTCCATGTTTTCAGTTGAAGGTTAAGGATGATTATTTTTCAGTTTCGATGACCGACAGAATATTGCCGGCAGGGTCTTTAAACCAGGCGATGGTCGGGCCATTTCCCCGCATGATGTTATCAGCATCCGTCTTAAAGCCGGGCCAGTCGTAGCTTTCGAATTGCACGCCTTTGGATTTGAGTGCTTTAACTGTCTCCTCGATGTTCTTGACAGGGAAGTTAAGGACGGTGAACGTCGCGGGTTCGTGGTTTGGTTTCTCATACAGGATCACCTCGTAGCCCCCATGGATGTTCAAATGGAGTACCGGCATTTCCTGTTGCTGCGAAACCTCGATTCCGAGTGTTTCCCCGTAAAACTGTCGTGCTTTCTGCAAGTCATCCACCGAATACCCGCTGAATGCTTTGGTCTGTCCAAACATAGTTGTAGTGATTAGTGTTGATTGAAAATAAAAGGTCTGTCAGGCTTCCTCTCGCACCGGCACCTCGTCGGTATCGTATTCCGGCGCAGGTTTCTTGTAAACGAGCGATAATTTCCTGTAAGCAGCCGACTGCATGGCGATCAGCGTGACAATGAGGCCTACAATGCCTGTCACGACAAATAGAAGTGCGAGACCGCGGGCGGTGCCGGTACCGAACCAGGAACCGATCAGGCGAACGCCTGCCCCTGTGGTCATAAAGGGAATGAAAACAAATTTGGCAATCGGCCCGATCATGAATGCCGTAATGGGGGAAGCAGCCTGCTCAATGCTTTGCGCAAATCCGAATACACGTCCCTGTCTCTCCGGTGGGATTACTTTTTGCAGGATCGTTTGCTCCGTCGCTTCGACGACGGGAATGAGGCAGAGGTAGACAAACATGCCGATGCCCAGTAAAACAATGGACGATTGAATGGGGAAGATGATACAGATCACCCACATGACAATATTTGAAATAAATAATGTTTTCAAAGGCATTTTACCCAGGCCACGCTTTGCTACCACCAGCCCGCCGACGATAAAACCTAGGCTCAGTACGCCCCAGAGAATACCCCACGCCTGCACCGATACGAGTGAGAGCCCGTAAGCGTCCATCAGCGACATAAATACGCCACCGAGGAAGTTATTGAAAGTATTGAAGAAAATCAGTCCAAACAGTCCTGGTACCATACCCACGGCAGCAATGGTGCCGCGGATATCGATGTGCTGCGTATGAGATTCGGTGTGAACAACCTCCTTTTCGGGGATTGTGATCGTCAGCAAATGCAGGATTACCAGCACGCTCAGCCCCACGGCTAGCGCCATCATCCATAATACGCCCAGGTAACCGATCACCAGACCGCTGAAAATCGAAGCGATCAGAAATGATACCCCGTTGGCGGTACCGACCATTCCATTGGCTTTATCGCGGTTGTCTTCTTCGAACAGGATGGTAACCACCGTCGACAATGCGATTGTACGGATGTTTCCGGTAATCGCCCCGAAGAGACAAAGTGTGATAAAAAGCCAGAGGTTAATGCTCGAATCGTCTTTGAAGACCGCTTCCGGTGTGGAAATATAGATGATCAGGGCCAGGATGTAGAGTGCGAGGGTAATGCAGGCCGACAACAGCATGGAAGTCTTTTTGCGGTAGCGGTCCACGATAGATCCGAGAAAAAAGCCCGAAAATGCCACCGTAGCAAGGTAAACCCCTGCCATCACCGAAGTGGCCAGCACGGATTTGGTTTCGAGATACACCCAGAATGTGACGGCGAACCAGACAAACGTATTCGTCAGCGCAGCTGCCAACGAATTGGCAAGGACCGCATAAAAGGTTTTCATAACGATATGTGTTAATCACCGGGTTGTCACCGGTTTGTGAAGAAGTGTTGATACAAAAATACGGCCAGTCACCCACTTTTCCGGGGTGGGTATAGGACAATTTACGGGTGTGATTGTGCCAAACGAAGTTTTGGCAAAGAGGAGAAGCTTGTAGCAATGAAAGGCCCCGGTTCCCGGGGCCAAAAAGCTATTGAGGATCCACGCGCTGAGACGCGGCTTTCGGAGCGGTGGATGGTTGCGGTACTGTCGATTGCGTATTAATCTGCACTTGTTGTGGCACACTCCGGCCGGTCGTTGCGGGTGCGGTCGTCTGCGAAGCAGGAGCATAGGTTCCTGCGGCAGGCGATCCCGCGGCAGGCGCTGCTCCGGCAGGCGTCCCTGCGGGCGTACCCGTAACTGGGATCCCCGTTGAAGGGACTTGCTGCATCTGTACCTGCTGCACTTGCCCGGCGGCTGTCGCCGGTTGTTGCTGGATTACCTGGGGCTGGTAGCGTTCGGGCATCGTCCGCGGGTCCTGCGAGGTATTTACTTTCGGCACAGATCCCTGTTGGCTAGCCGGCCGCGAGTTCACTTCAAAACCCAGATCCTGCACGTCGGACACTTTTTGGACCGGAGCTACGGCGGGAGCGGGCTGCACGATGGTACCCAGTTGCCCCGGTGCTTCCGGTGCTATCTGGCCGGTTGGTTTTGGTTTAAATGTTGCGGCAGGAGCCGATTGTGCGCCCGTATAAGCTCGGGGAACTTGTCCCGTCGGGGCGGGTTGTCTTACCTGCGCATTCGCATGGTTCACTGCAAACAGCAGGCCCGCAGCTGCGGCTACTGTTAATACTTTGGATTTCATGTGCGGCATAGTTCTCTTTTTCAAATGATTCAACTACGCTAAGGTAGACACTAAAACCATTCCATGAAAATAGAAAACCCCATTTCCGTTTCGACCTATCCGTGCAAACGGGAGTTGCACAGGCAGGTCAAAACAGAAATGGGGCGAAGTTTATAACGAATTAATTGCGATCCCAGAAGAATGGCGGCTGCACGCCCAATGCACGCAGGTACACGAAGCCCTGTGCCCGGTGGTGGATCTCGTTATCGATCAGGTACAGGATCGTGTTGTAGATCGTGTTCTCGTACATTCCGAAGGCGGCTTCAACCTCATTGAACCGTTGGGCGGGAATCTGCGGCCAGAGCGTATTGATGTATTCGGTAACCAGGTCCCATAGGTGCAATACTTCCGCTTTGGTAGCCGGTGCGGGTGTCGAAGAATCGAGGACCGGGTCGCTGAACGTCCAGTCGCCGAATGCAATGCCGCGGATGCCCGGAGCTGCGAGGCCGATCATCTCCATAGTGAGCCCGGCGTAAGTACGCATGCCGCCGATCGAAAAAGTATAAAACTGATCCTCAGGAAATGCCTCAATAACCTTCCGGCTGAGCCTGCGGTGGCCTTGCCAATGGTCCAGAAGTGCCTCGGCAGTGATAACGGTTGTGGGAGCTGCCAGTTCTTGTGCGGTGTTGTTAGTGTCCATGTCAAAGGTTTTTAAAGTTTATTGTTTGATTACATGACAAACTAAACATCGCCAAGTGACAGCAGTATGTCAGCAGCATTTCTGCACTGCTGAAAAAAGTTGGATTTATTTCAAAACAGTCAGATCCGGCCCGAAACGGTAGGTTTTTCCCTTCGCCGTTGGTATCGAAACCACCTTGGCGCCGTAGCGGATCTTGCAGGTATTTCCGGCGTTCGAACGCACGGTCAGGCCGGTTAGCTTGCCTCTTTTCCATTCCATATCCATTTCAAAACCGCCCCGCGTCCGTAACCCGCTCACCCGGCCGTCGGGCAATGCTTTCGGCAGGGCCGGCAGGATGTGGATGTTTTCCAAATGGCTTTGCACCAAAGTTTCGAGAATGCCGGCAGCGCCTCCGAAGTTACCGTCGATCTGGAACGGAGGGTGTGCGTCGAAAAGGTTCGGGTAGGAACCGCCGCCGCTCATTTTCTGGCCCGCATCGTACACGGGGTTGAAAAGCTTGCGGATCATCGTGTAAGCGTGCTCTCCATCCAGGAAGCGTGCCCAGTAATTGATTTTCCAGGCCAGGCTCCATCCTGTACCATCATCGCCCCGGAACCGGAGTGATTTCATTGCGGCTTTTAGCAGATCCGGTGTACCGGCCGGGGTGATTTCCTCGCCTGGGTACACGCCCCACAAATGCGAGACGTGCCGGTGGTGGCTCGTAGTGTCGTCGATATCCGTCATCCATTCCTGTAACTGGCCGTAGCGGCCTATTTGGTTCGGGGCGATCTGCTTCGAGGTTTGTGCCAGTTTTTCGGCAAATGCCGCGTCCGTCCCGAGGATACCGGCGGTTTCAATGCAAGCCTTAAACAATGCGCGGATGATCTGGTGGTCCATGGTTGGACCAGCCACCAGGCCTCCGTTTTCCGGGGAGTTGGAGGGTGAGCTGATCAGCATTCCTGTTTTCGGATCCTTTACCAGGAAATCCAGAAAGAATAGAGCCGCGCCTTTCATGAGCGGATAGGCCATTTTTTGCAGGAATGCTTTATCCTGCGTAAACCTGTAATGTTCCCACAAATGCAGGCTCAGCCACGCGCCTCCGGTGACCCAAATACCGTGGTTGGATGCATTAATAGGCGCCGCCCCGCGCCATACGTCGGTATTATGGTGCAGCACCCAGCCCTTTGCATTGTAATGCTCCTGCGCCACTTCGGTCCCCGTTTCGGAAACTTCCTTTACCATTTGAAACAGCGGCTCATGACATTCGCTCAGGTTCGTCATTTCCACCGGCCAGTAATTCATTTCAGTATTGATGTTGACCGTGTATTTGCTGTCCCAGGAAGGATTGAGCTTGTGGTTCCATTTACCCTGTAAATTGGCCGGGTGGCTTCCCGGACGGCTACTGGCAATGAGCAAATAGCGCGCAAACTGTACATACAAGGCGAGCAATGCCGGGTCGTCCGGGTCCTTTTTGAACTGGCTAAGCCGTTCGTCGGTAGGCAGGCCGGAGGCGTTGCCGGCAGGCAGGGTCAATGTAAAGCGGCTGAAAAGCTGCTGGTAATCTGTTTTATGGTCGGCCAGCGCTTTATTAAATGCCGGGGCATTTTGAAGAACTTCCGTAGTTTTGGAAGCCGGATCGCCGGTGATGGTTTTGTAATCCAGGTAATTGGTAGCGGCCGTCAGGATTAATGTTGCCTTTGTAGCATTGGCAATTGTCAGTTTTCCTGCGGTTTGGGCCAATTTTCCGTCGGTGATAACTTTGACGCGGGCAATGCCATTCAATGCGCCCTTGTCGACATGGACTTCCAGTTCAATCTCGTTGCCTTTCACATTGATCTTCTTTTCTGAATGAATTGCGTCCATGCGAATGGAAAGATCCAGCTTACCCTTTTGTGAGCTGGTAACCTGATAGTAAATCGCTTTGGCGGGATGGCTCGCAAATGCTTCCCGCGTATAGCGGACGCCGCCAGCCTGGTAGCTGCTTTTGACAGTGGCGGTACGCAGGTCGAGTTCCCGCGCGTACTCGGTATGTTCCGCGTGTCCGGGAAAGTCTAAATAAACATCTCCGAAAGCCTGGTAGGCCATCTGGCGCATTGGCTGGCTCATAAATTGCTCATTGGCCAATGCTTCCGCTTCTTTTTGTTTTCCCTCGTTCAAAAGCCGGCGGATTTCGCCCAGATGCGAGGAAGCGCCCTTGTGAGCGTAACTTCTGGGCTCGCCTGTCCACAAGGTCTCTTCGTTAAATTGGATTTGCTCGGTCGTGACGCCGCCGAAAATCATCGCTGCGAGCGGCCCGTTCCCGATCGGCAATGCTTCTTCCCATTGTTTCGCAGGCTGTTTGTACCAAAGTTTCAAAGGGGTGGTGCCTTGCGCATGGCATTTCAAAATGACGAGCGTGAGCAAGATAATGGTCTGAATAAGAGGCCTCATGCCGGTTTAGGATTGGGTGAATAATGATGTCGGTCCGGTGAAATGCACCGCTGCTGCCTTGCTGACGTGTTTTTAGTGTCACTGCCCGTACAAAAAAGCGGCCGGAAGCATTGCATTTCCTGCAACGCGGCTAGTTTTTTTCGCACCATTATACTACCTTATTCGAAGATTCCTTCCACACTGTGCGAGCCACACTATGCGAATCAGTACTTCCAAAACCGGGCTGGACGAGATCAGGGATTTTCGCACGATGTTCCTGCATGAAAACCACTTCCAGTTCGTCTGCAACAAGTGCCACGACTATGGCTGGGCCGATACCTGGCTGTTCAGGGTAGATAATGTCCGTGTCGGTTATGGTTCCGTGTGGGGTACCGATCGCCGCCAGGACCGTGACACGATCTTCGAATTTTACCTGCTGCCTCCTTACCGCAAATACGCCAGTCTTGTTTTTGAGAAATTTCAAATGGCTTGCCGGGCAACCTGGATCGAGAGCCAGAGCAATGATGTTTTTCTGGCAACCATGCTGTACCGTTTCTGCGATACCTCATTCGCGGAAGCTATTTTGTTCGAAGATCATTTCACAACATCCTTTGAAATGCCGGTCGCAATCTTCCGCAAACGTTCGGAAAATGATCCGATGAATGGCGATGAAAGCGAGTACGTGATCGATGTCGGCGGTGAGATTGTGGCCAGCGGCGGGTTAATGCTCAACTACAACATGCCGTACGCGGACATTTACATGCAGACGCGCGAAGGATATCGCGAGCAGGGTTATGCTACTTACATCGTGCAGGAGCTGAAACGGACCGCATACAAAATGGGCCGCGTGCCCGCCGCCCGCTGCAATATCAGCAACCGTATTTCCCAGGCAACTTTGGAAAAGGCGGGTTTCCGTGTATGCGGTTTCAGGCTGAAAGGGGTGATTCGGGATTTGGAAGGTTGAGGACATTCCATGTCGGCAGTTCCACTGCGGCAGTTTCTCTACGGCAGTTCCATTGCGGCAATTCCACTGCGGCAATTCTATTGAGGCAGTTCCACCGCGGCAATTCCATTGAGGCAATTCCATTGCGGCACGCTTTTTGAAGTTGTTGGGTTTCAAATCAAACAACTGAAACCATGGCTACTACAACAAAGGGCAATACCAAGGAAGCCACTTCAAAAACGAAGCAGAATGCCACCACGGGGACTTCTGCCAAAAGTACGGCCGCCAAGGCAACGACCAAGAGCACTACAAATACAACAGCGTCAAAAACGACCGGTTCGAAACCAGCTGCTTCCAAAACGGCCGCGTCGAAAGCCACAGCAACCAAGACAACCGGTACTAAAAAATCGGCCGGCAGTTCCAAGTCCGACACCTCGACGCGCGATCACGATACGATCCGGGCCTGGGTGGAGAAGCGTGGCGGTGTGCCTTCGATGGTGAAGGGAACCGCCACGAAAAAAGATGGCGGCGGCATCCTGCGCATCGATTTTCCGGGGTACAGCGGTGAGGATTCTTTGCAGAAGATCAGCTGGGAAGAGTTTTTCCAAAAGTTCGACGAAAGCAAGCTGGAATTTCTTTATCAGGAAAAAACAGCCGATGGTAAGGAAAGCCGTTTCAATAAATTCGTATCGAGTAACTAGTGCCTTATGCTGTTAAATGAAGCGGCCGGGATATTCGTTGTCCCGGCCGCTTTTATAATGTCCAGAGGCTGTCGGTAAAATAGGCCTTGCAGTCCTGAAAATGTTCTACTACCCTGAAACCGTTGGTCCTGGCCACTTCTTCGATTTCGGCTAACGTATATTTCTTCGAAAGTTCAGTCCATATCAGCTCGTTCCGGTCGAAATCATAGCATTTGTCGGTGTATCGAACGTGTACTTTCTGCGGTACCAGGCTCACCAGGTAGCTCCGTACCTCGCCATTGACGGGATTATAATGCGAGTAAAAGTCGAACTGGTTGGTTTTGAAACTTCCGCCCAACTCCCGGTTAATCCGGTGCAGCAGGTTAATATTGAATGACTTCGTAATGCCCCTGGGATCGTCGTAGGCGCAACGGACGGTAGCCGGGTTCTTTTGCAGGTCGAAGCCGGTAAGCAGGTAGTCGCCCGGGTTCATACATTTGCGGAAATCGGCCAGCAGGCTGTTAACCTCGTGGGATTCGTAATTGCCGATATTGCCGCCCAGAAAAAGCAAGAGGCTGGGAACGCCCGATGCCGCCAGTTCCTCCATCATCGTGAAGTAGTTGCCGATCATCGGACTGATCTTCAAACCAGGTAAATGGCTGTGCATATTAGCCGTCAGCTCTTCGATGGCTTTGGACGAAATATCAATGGGCACATAAGTAAAATCAACCTGCCGGTCGATGAGCTTTCTCAGTAACTGCCGCGTTTTGATCCCATCTCCCGCACCGAATTCGACAATCTGGAACGGGCCCTTGAATTTCAGTTTTTGAATGATATTCTCTCCCTGCAACGATAAAATCTCAAATTCGCAGGGAGTAGGGTAGTATTCAGGCATTTTCATGATGTCCTGAAAAATACTGCTACCGATATCGTCGTAAAAGTATTTACTCGAAATGTGCTTCAGTGGTGCGGACAATCCCTTGTGAATGTCTCTGGCAAAAGTCTGTATGTCTGTCATAACGAATAATTTATCGTGCCAGCCGGATACCCGTATATTGCCAGCGCTCGTGTGTGTGAAAGAAATTACGATAGGTCTTCCGTGCATGTCCCGGCGAGGTTGCCACAGAAGCCCCGCGAAGTACCATCTGGTTAACCATAAATTTGCCATTGTACTCTCCAACAGCCCCGGGTGCCTTGGAAAAGCCAGGGTAGGGTAGGTAGGCGCTATTGGTCCATTCCCAGCGCTGACCCCAGTCAAGGTTTGCGGATGCGATTTCCCATTCAAATTCGGTAGGCAGCCGCATGCCTTTCCATTGTGCGTATGCCGCCGCCTCGAAAAAGCTGATATGGCTCAGAATGGCTTCCGGATCGACTTTTTGCAAACCATTTAAGGTGAAATAGTGCCATTCGCCATCGATCTGATGCCAGTACATGGGCGCTGATATGTGGTTTTCATTAACCCACGACCAGCCTTCATCAAGCCAGAGATTGAAGTCCTGATAACCGCCGGCGTCCATAAATTCAATGTACTCGCCGTTGGTAACAAGTGCTTTGGCAATCCCGAACTCGTGCAAAAACACCTTATGTCTGCCTAATTCATTATCAAAGCAAAAGCCTTCGCCCTGGTGTCCGATGTCGTAAATGCCTTCGGGGATAGTCAGAAAACCCGTTTCGGTATTTCGGCCGTTTACCATATTCTGTCCTTCACGGTACACCGGAAAGAGCGGATTATGGCCGAGAATGTATTTGATGTCCGTCATTAATAACTCCTGATGCTGCTGTTCATGATGCAGGCCGAGCTCAACCAGGGCCAGCACGTCCGGGTCAGTAAGTTCTTCGAGATAGATGTCCATTTGCTCGTCCACATATTTGCGGTAAGCGTAAACGGCCGTGGTGGTGGGCCGCGTCACATTTCCCCGGTCGGTGCGAAGTGTGCGTTCGCCTACGTTGTTATAATAGCTGTTGAACAAATAGTTGAAATCGGGGTCGTAAACGCGGTAGCCCGGTACATTGGGTTTGAGAATGAATGTTTCAAAAAACCAGGTCGAATGCGCGAGGTGCCACTTGGGCGGGCTCACGAATGCAACCGGTTGCGGCACATAATCTTCCGTTTCGAGCGGCTCGCAAATGTACTCCGAATGCTTTCTGACATTGTGAAATGCTTCCCTAATGCCGGTGGTTTCCATTAGTTGCATAGTTTTTTAGGTCGGTGATGGATTGGATGTTCAAGGATTGTGCCTGTTGGCGCCGCATCATCAGCGCATAGGCATTATTGAAGCCGATTGGCCGTAGCCATTGCAGCTTATACTGTTTTAAAAATTCATTTTTGACATAGTCATAAACCTTTTCGCGGTCGCCGGCGAGACTTTTAAGCTGCGCCCGACTTGGTTTGAGGATCGCCAGCAGGCCGGTGCCGGTGTACTCCGGATACATATCGATTTCTGCATTGTTCAATGCATCGAAACAAATTTTTGTGCCGCCCAAACCGGTTTTGGTAACGGCTTTAAGATCGGTATCACCTTCGATCAGCTCTTTATACATTTGAATCAGAATGTATTGTTCGGCAAAAATCTTGGAACCGAGGCGTATAACGCCCTTATTACCGTTTCGGGGCTGTCGATAAAGGTTTTTGGATACGAGAAAATCATGCGCGACGCGGTCGGGCGCTTGTTTGAGGTAATCGACCCGGTAGTTCAGTTCCGTCATGACCGAGTCATTGATATAACCCGAGAGTTTTTCAAGAACCGGTTGTAATTCAGGGTGTTGAATAAGCGCCTCACTCCGTACGACTGGTGCGGCATAGTAGGGTGGGAAAATGTTCTGATCATCTTCGAGGGTAACGAGGTCGAATGCTTTCAGCCTGCCGTCGGTGCTGTACCCGCTGATAACGTCAAGTTTTTTTTCAAATGCCGCTTTGTACATGACCGCGTCGCTGATCACTACGGTCTGAATATCAAGCTTGTATCTGGACTTTAAACCCAAGTAACCGTCTTCCCGGCCCATAAACTCGGGTGTGAAACCGGCCAATAAGTTGCCTTTTGTGTAAGGTATGAGGTAAAATGAAGAGAGTAAAAGCAGAAGGATGGGTAAGACGACCGAGATTTTGCGCATTCTTTTCAGACCTGTCTTTTGCAATAATGAAAGCAAAAAATCCAGCAGAACTGCCAGTAATGCTGCCGGAATGGCCCCGGCGAGGATCATTTGCGTGTTATTCAATGCAATTCCTCCGAAGATGAACTCGCCGAGGCCGCCCGCGGCAATATAGGCGGCCAAAGTGGCGACGCCCACATTAATGACCGTCGCAGTCCGGATCCCGGCAAGGATCACCGGCATTGCCAGCGGTAATTCGACGCCCGTCAATATCTGCCATGAGTTCATTCCCATGCCCAGCGCCGATTCCGTAATGGCCGGGTCGACGCCCGTAATGCCGGTAAAAGTGTTTCGGATAATGGGCAGCAGCGCATAGAGAAACAACGCCGTAATAGCAGGCAATGCTCCAATCCCGAGTAGCGGGATCATAAAACCGAGTAAGGCGATACTGGGAATGGTTTGAAGAACTCCGGCAATACCTAGTACCAGCCAGGCAGCTTTTTGACGCCGCGCGATCCAGATTCCAAGAGGTAATCCGATGGCGATGGCGATAAGCAGGGAAATGCAGGTCAGGCCGATATGGGCCACGGTCTGGCTCCACAGCTTATCTGATTGCTGCGCCATAAATGCCCATAATGACTGTTGTTCTTCCATTATGCCTGCTGTTTGACCTGGTTATAAATGCGATGGATGTCCGCCATGCTCAGCGATTTCATTTCATTATCGTCAGTCCGCACATTCACCCGATCGCGTTGATGGCGGGAAAGCATTTCGAGTGCGTCCCAAAGGTTGTGATCCGGGTTCAGATAATGTTGATACGTCGTTTCTGCATTTGGTAACACATTTATTATTTCCCGGAGCGAAACGGCTTTCAATTCCAGTAAAAATCGTTGTTCGTCGAAGAAAGCGCGCACAAAATCGCTGGCAGGTCTGAACAAGAGGTCGGCGGAAGTACCCGATTGCACAATTCGTCCTTTGTCCATCAGGCAAATATGGTCGCCCAATTCGAGCGCCTCCTGCACGTCGTGTGTTACGAGGACGATGGTTTTTTCGCGTAATGCAGGCAAATCGGTGAAGTCCTTGCGTACACTCGCGCGGGTGACGGGGTCGAGCGCGCCGAAAGGTTCGTCGAGCAGCAATACCGGTGGGTCGGCGATCAATGCCCGGGCAATGGCCACACGCTGCTGCTGGCCGCCGCTGAGCTCGCCGGGATATTTGCCTTTGAAATCCTGCGGAAGTTTGAGCTGTTCGAGTAGCCGCCTGGTTTGCTCAGCGATGTCGTTAGCAGACCAGTTCAGCAGTCTGGGGACGATCGCAATGTTTTCGGCAACGGTGTAATGCGGAAAAAGCCCGTTGTTTTGAGAGACATAGCCGATGGACCGCCGGAGTATTTCCGGTTTTTCTTCGGAGATATCTTTTCCAAGAATCTCGATGCGACCGGATGTTGCTTCGATCAAACGGTTGAGCATTTTAAGCGTAGTCGTCTTACCGCAGCCGCTCGTACCCAGCAATACCATTGTTTCCCCCTTGCCAACCCGGAAGGAAACATCTATAACTGCCTCAATACCATTAAAATATTTGCTGATGTGGTCGGCAATGATCATGATGCTTGCTAACGGGTACGTGGTTCAGGTCTGCAAAAAGGATTTGCCTATTCTTCTGTACGTAAATCAGCCGGAAAACGATCCATTTTCATGGAAAAAAGCGAACGTAGGCTATGATTCGAGCGTCATAAAAAGGTTGTTCAGCGACTCGGCATAGGTAGGATGCGCAAAAACGCCGTTCAGGATTTGTTGGTAGGTAACGCCACCCATCATAGCCATTTGAAGGATCGTTACAATCTCACCGCCTTGTTCGGCCAGCACTGCCGCTCCCAGGATTTTACCTGTTTTGGCATCCACGACGGCTTTCATCATTCCCCGCACGTCGCCGGTTTCGATGGACCGGGCTACGCTGTCGTTTTGCAGGACGGCTACTTTAATATCCATCCCTTTTTCCCGGGCTTCCTGTTCGGTAATGCCTACGCGGCCCAGCTGCGGGTCGATAAACATGCAATATGGAATGAGCCGGTCGGCAATGCTGATTTGTTTTTTCTCAACAACATGCTGGATGATCAGCCGGTAATCGTCATAGGAAACGTGTGTAAATGCCGGACCGCCTTTGATGTCGCCCAACGCGTAAATGCCTTCGGCAGAGGTTTCAAGTTGTGAATTGACCTTGATACGTCCCCTTTCATCGACGTCGATACCTGCCACTTCGAGGCCGAATTCGCCAAGTTGCGGCTCGCGCCCGGCTGCTACGAGCACGTGCGTACACGAGCGATGACTTTTAATATCCCCGCTTTCCAGTGTTGCGGCAATAATATGCCCGTTTTGAGAGAACCGGGTCGCCCTGGTGTTGGTAAGTATTTCAATATTTTCCAGCGCGAGTATTTTCACAATCGCTTCGGCAATATCCTTATCTTCTCTTTTCAGTAGCCGTTCCGATGGCTCTATCAGCGTTACCTTGCTGCCAAACCTTGCAAACATCTGCCCAAATTCCAACGCAATGTATCCGCTGCCCAGGATGAGCAGATGCTCAGGCACTTCCGACAGCTCCATAATGGTAGTGGAAGTGAGATAGGGGATAGCGCTAAGCCCCTCTATTTCAGGAATCTCTGGCTGTAAGCCGGTGTTGATGAAGAATTTATCTGATGTGATTGTTTCGGTCCCGCCTTCCTTTAATGATACCGTAATTTCCTTTCGGCCGCTGAACCGCGCGGTACCGTAAATCAGGTCCAGGCCGGCGGTGTCCAGGATACGTTTTTCCGAATTGCCCCGCATGCGGTGCACAATACTGTTTTTCCGTTCCAGAACTTCATCGAAATCGATGGTAATGCTGCCTACGCTCACGCCCAGGGTCTCATTATGGCGCGCCGACCATGCCGCTTTCGCGGAGGCGACCATCGCTTTGGTAGGGGAGCAACCGTCGTTGACGCACGTCCCTCCGACCCATCTTTTTTCAATTAATGCAGTTTTTAAACCTGATTCGGCCAGTTTGCGGCAAAGCGGCGTGCCTGCCTGGCCCGCACCGATTACAATTGCGTCGTAGTGTTTCATAAAGGAAAAGGATTGGCATTCGGGACCCTGCATAGAAAAGCAGGTTTAGTCCGGATTTTACGTATAGCCATAATAAAAGCGTGCCGGTAGGGCACGCTTTTCGCAAAAGCAAACTGTATGAGTAGGAAAAAGAGTTCGTGCAGGTCAGGCGAAATAGGCCAGGGTATTTTCCCGATCGATTCCGATCTGTTTAACGAGCATATCGAGCCCGTTGAATTTCTGTTCCGGACGAAGATAATGAAGCAATTCCAATTTAAGGTCTTCGCCGTAAATTTCTTTGTCAAAGCCGAATAGGTTCGCTTCTATCGTCCTGACGGTGCCGTCCACGGTAGGCCGCACACCGATATTGAGCATTCCCTGAAATACCTGGTCCTGGTAAACCGCATGGATGACATACACGCCGTTCATCGGGATCAGCTTGTAGGGTTCGTGCACGTACAGGTTGGCGGTAGGAAAGCCGATCGTACGTCCGAGTTGTTTCCCTTTTACCACAGTTCCCGAAAGCGTATAGGCGCGTCCCAGCAACTCATTGGCTTCATGAATATGCCCGGTAATCAGCGCTTTACGGATGCGTGTTGAGCTGATGGCCGTGTGCTCGATATCCTCTCTGGGAATTTCCTCCACTTCGAAGCCATATTCCGAGCAGTTTTTTTGCAAAAATTCAAAACTGCCTTCCCGGTTGCGGCCGAAGCGATGGTCGTAGCCGATCACAAGTTTTTTTGTCCCGATTCTCTCTACGAGAATCTGTTTGATGAACTCGTCGGAAGTGAGTTCGGAAAAAGAGCGCGTGAACGGGATGATCGCAAGATGCTGAATGCCCAGCTTCGAAAACAGTTCTATTTTCTCTTCAATCGTGGAAAGCAGTTGCAGATCCTGACTGTCTTCCGACACCACCGTACGCGGATGCGGCCAGAAAGTCAGGACCACCGATTCGCCGCCCGATTGTTCGGTGATTTCTTTAAGACGGGTTAATATTTTTTGATGTCCCAGATGTACCCCGTCGAAAGTACCGCTGGTTACGACGCCATATTCCAGTTTTTGAAAGGAATCCAGGCTATGATAAATGTTCATTCGTCAACCTCCAAATTCAAAGCCACTCGTTTCTGATGAATGAAAGCGGTCAGCTCCCACGCATCTTTCAGTTCGAAGTCGCCGATCCTGGTCCTGCACAGCTTGCTCATGTAAGCGCCGCTGCCCGCCAGCTCGCCGAAATCGCGAACCATACTGCGAATATAAGTACCTTTTGAACAAATGATCCTAAAATCGATGGAAGGAAAGTGGGTAGCGTCTATTTCAAACAGCTTGATCTCTACCGCGCGCTTCTTGATCTCGGCGTCCTCACCCCGTCGCGCAAGCTTGTACGCACGCACACCGTCGATTTTGATGGCCGAGTAAAGCGGCGGAATTTGTTCGATAGGGCCGGTAAGTTGCCTGCGTGCATTTTCGAGTACTTCCGGCGTAATATGGTCGATCGGATATTCTGCGTCGATATCGGTTTCCAGATCGATGGAAGGCGTCGTTTTACCCAGCACCATGGTGCCGGTGTACTCTTTTTCCTGTGCCTGGAAGAGGTCGATCTGTTTGGTTTTTTTACCGGTACAGAGGATCAGCAAGCCGGTAGCTAGCGGGTCCAGTGTACCGGCATGGCCTATTTTCTTGAATTTGCAAGCTCTTTTGAGCTTGTTGGCCACATCAAATGAAGTCCACGTCAAGGGCTTGTCGATCAGGATGACCTCGCCTTCGTCGGGTATGTTTTCTTCTTGTTTCAAATTGGGGGAAATAAAGGGGCTAAACAACGTCCAGCTGGTAGCCTGACGCCAGCAAACCAAGTAGAACAAGGCCCAGAATAATGCGGTAGTAACCGAAAACTTTGAAACCGTACTTGGTCAGAAAGCTGATAAAAAATTTGATCGCCAGCATGGCCACGACGAATGCGACGGCATTACCGATCAGCAGCGTTTGAATATCTTCCTTCTGAATGGTATCGTATGTTTTCAGCAGCTTGTAACCTCCCGCAGCAGCCATGGTAGGCACGGCGAGGAAGAACGAAAATTCGGCTGCCTGTTTTCTCGACAAACCATTGAGCATACCGCCGATAATGGTCGAAGCTGAACGAGAAACGCCTGGGATCATGGCGATGCATTGGAAAAAACCGATTTTCAATGCGGTAGGGAAAGTAATCACCTTTTCGCGGGTATCGTTTGCAATGCGGTCGATAAAGATCAGGATAAAGCCTCCCAGAAGCAGGGAAATGGCTACTACCCAAACATTTTCGAGCAACGCATCGATAAAATCGTTCAGCAGGAAGCCGATCACGGCTGCCGGCAAGAATGCCACAAAAAGTTTGAAATAGAAATCGGTGGTCTGGAAAAATCGCCTCCAGTAAAGCACGAGAACGGAAAGTATAGCCCCGAACTGGATATTGACCGTGAACATTTTGGTGAATTCCAGATGGCTGATCCCCATGAATGAGGAGGCTATGATCATGTGCCCGGTGGAAGAGATGGGCAAAAACTCGGTAATTCCTTCAACAATTGCTAAAATAATGGCCTGCCAGATGCTCATGAATGGGTTGGTTTACGGAGAATCGCCCAGAACTCGATGATAAAGCCCGAAATGGTAACAAGGGGGCCGAGGGTCAGGCCAAGAAAGCCGAAACCAAACTCTTCTCCGTCGAATGTCATAATCAGGAAGCCAGCGAGGATTACCGCGATACCTACCAGCATCATCACATAGTTGGATGACGAAAATGGAAGCTCATTTTTTGAAGTACTCATAACGTTTATTTATCGGTTACTGTTCTTGAATAGCTGAAAGAGGATGAGAAACGCGTTTGCCGAGGCAGTCGCCTGCCCGGTCAGTAAAGATCGTCCAGGGCCATGCGCAGGTAACGCGCCAGCGACTGGTACGTACTTGCCACGCCGATGGCAACACCCAGGGTGAGTACGCATGCAATGAGGATCACGATCTTGTCATATTCCTGCAACAATGCGAGGCCCTCCACATTTCTAACCGCCAGCTGTTGCAGGCCAATGAGCAGGATCGCTGCCACAATGCCGCCGACAAGGCCCTGAATGGCTCCGCGCAATACATATGGTTTTTGGATAAACCCATTCGTAGCGCCTACGAGCTGCATACTGCGGATCAGGAAGCGTTGGGAATAGATGGCCAGTTTGATCGTATTGTTGACCAGCAAAACGATGATAATCAGCATGATCAGCGCAAAGCTTGCCAGTACAATGTAAATTTTGGTGACGTTCCGGTTGATATTGTCGGCCAGGTCTTCCTGATAAACCACTTCATACACTCCCTTCACCTGATCGAGCTCCTTCTTGATCTGTTGCAGTTTCGCTTCCTCGAAATAATCTTCCTGGATTTTTACGCGGTAGCTGTCGCGTAAAGGGTTTTCGCCGAGAAAAGTGGCAAAATCTTCCTTGGTACCTTCAATGAACTCCTTGGCGGCTTCTTCTTTTGATACAAATGTAATGGCCTTTGCTTCCGCAGAATTCAATACAAAAGGTTTAGCCTGAATGATGCGGAGTATCGAATCCTGGCCGGCCTTGGAAACTTCTTTATTGATAAATACCCGCACCTCGATATTCTGGCGGATAATGGAAACCAGCTTTTTGGATTGGATCACGAGGAGCCCGCAAAAGCCGATCAGAAACAATGCAGCCGTGAGGCTCATGACGATCATTGCGTTGGGGTAACTCCCGATCTTCTTTTTTTTAGGCATAACAGCGTAGGATTTCGCTCGTCGTTGGTTCGGTTTTCTGGAATACGACTCGGGCAAAAATAAGGATTAAAATTTCAAAACAGCCCTTTTTAGGACAATCCTTAACTATTTTTAACTATAATGGCGGTTTCAGTTCCTTCTTCCCATCTCGTCGCGGATCTTCGCCGCTTTCTCGTAATCTTCTTTCGAAAGGGCGTCGTCGAGCATGCGTTGGAGCTCGTCGAAAGTAAGGTCACGGAGCGAGTCTTTGGAACCGGAGGGGCGGATCGTTTCACGAACGGCGTCCTCGTCCTCATCTTCTTCTTCGGTCACCGAGCTGGACACGATACCGGCTTCCGACAAAATGGTTTCGTAAGTATAAATAGGAATGTCGAAACGCAGGCCGATCGCGATGGCGTCGGATGGGCGGGCGTCGATCTCTACCTCACGAAGATTGTCCGTACACACAATTTTGGCGTAGAAAATGCCTTCTTTGAGGTCCGAAATGACGATTTCCTTCAATGTATAATTCATGCCGTCGGCGAACGACTTGAACAGGTCGTGCGTCATCGGGCGGTTGGGTACTATGTTTTCAATCTGGACGGCAATGGCCTGGGCTTCGAATACGCCGATAATGATGGGCAGCCTGCGGTTGCCGAGTTCTTCCCCCAGTACCAATGCAAACGAGCCGGCTTGGGATTGGCTTGGTGAAAGCCCCAGAATTTCTAACTTGATTTTTTTCACGTTTGAATTAAATGCGCAAATGGTTAACAGTCGTGGTGAATGGTCTTTTGGCTGACAGTTGATTTTCAACGAATTAACAACTAAACCTTTTAAAGTGTTCCTGTTTGAAAAGCGCCATTGGCGGATCAAAGGTGCAAAAATAAATAACCCTTACTGCATAAAAAAATGCTGTAAGGGTTAAGATTCTGCCGCTATTGCCGGGCCAAAAATTAAATTGGGTTAATCCACTGATTTTAAGCTTCTTTTTTAAATCTGGTCCTTTTAACTAATTTGAAAAAATAGGCCTGGCAACACTATTTGAGGCTTTTTGCAGCTTCGGTTAGTTTCGGTAATATTTCAAAAACATCGCCGATGATTCCGTAGTCGGCGGCTTTGAAAAACGGTGCTTCCGGATCTTTGTTGATCACCACGATGCATTTCGATCCGTTGACACCCGCCAGGTGCTGGATAGCGCCTGAAATTCCACAGGCGATGTATAAATTCGGGGCTACTTTGATACCCGTCTGGCCGATATGCTCGTGATGCGGGCGCCAGTCGAGGTCGGAAACCGGTTTCGAGCAGCCGGTCGCCGCGCCCAGGGCTTTGGCAAGGTCGATCAGCGGTTGCCAGTGTTCAGGTCCTTTCATGCCGCGACCACCCGAAACAATAATTTCGGCTTCTGTCAACGACAATTCTGAATCTGCTTTTTCAACACTTACGACACTGGCCGTAAAATCACTATCGCGTAATGTGGGTTGGAATGCTTCGACGGTCGCATTGCCGCCGGTCAGGCCCGCCTCGTCGATCTCCACGGCATTTTTGCGCACTACAAGCACTTTAATATCCGACTTAATCTCCGTCGTTGCGAACGCTTTGCCGGTGAAGATGCTTCGTGTCACTTTGAAACCGCCATCCGTTTCAGGCAATGCTGTGACACCCGACACGATCCCCGCTTTTAGTTTTGCTGCCGCACGTGCCGCCATTGCGTCGCCAAGGCCTGATTTGGAAAGGATAATGATCTTGCTGCCTGCCTGAGAGGCCGCCTGCACGAGCGCGTCGGCGTATGCGAGGCTATTTTCGTGTTCGAGCCTGGCATCGGCTGCGTGGAGTACTTTTGCCGCACCATATTGTCCGGCTTTTTCGAGTTCAGCGTTTTCCGCTTTGCCCAATGCGAGCACTACGGCCTGGCCGCCGGTCTGGGCTGCCACTTTCGCGCCGTAAGCCACGGCTTCCAGCGAAGTTTTTTTGATTGAACCGTTATCGAGTTCTACATATATAAGGACTGACATAATCGTGTTAATTTGAATGGGAAAAATGCGCAGGCATTACAGCACCTTTGCTTCGGTTTGCAGCAGTTTGATGAGCGTTTCTGCTTCGCTGGCCGGGATCATCCTGCAAGCGCCTTTCGGAGCGGGCAGCTTGTAAGTCTGCGGAACGGTCATATCGTCCACAGGAACCGGCTCCACCACATTCAAAGGTTTGGTACGTGCCGTCATAATGCCGCGCATGTTAGGAATTTTCCATTCAGCGATCGGCTCCTGGCAGCCCAGGACCAACGGAAGCGGCGCTTTTAAAACTTCCTTACCACCGTCGATCTCCCGTGTGATGGTAGCATTGTTGCCGTCAATATCCAATTTCATAACCGGCGAGTAGGAGGGAATGCCCAGCATTTCACCCACGAGCCCGTGCACGACGCCGCTGTTGTAATCAATAGATTCGCGGCCCATCAGGATCAGGTCATAGCTGCTCTGGGCAGCGATATGGGCAATTTGCGCCGCAACAAAATAGGAGTCTTGCGGATCGGCATTTACACGGATAGCGTCATCGGCACCGATGGCCAACGCTTTGCGGATCTGCGGTTCGGCATCGGCCTCGCCTACGTGAAGGACGGTCAGGCTGCCGCTATATTGTTCTTTCAACTCTACACCTCTGGCCAGCGCGTAGTCGTCGTATGGACCGATGATGAACTGTACACCGTTTTTGTTCAGTTTGGTGTCGTTGTCGGTGAAACTTATCCTGGCGGTTGTATCGGGGACATTAGTTATACAAACGAGTATTTTCATGATGGTATGGTTACTTATCTTTGCGTTTGATGAGAATAACTTTACCCGGGCAAATTAAGGGAAAAGTGAATAGTATGCAAGCATAATAATATCGATGAATAACTCCCTACTCGCCAATTTACTCGCTTTTTACGAAGAGGATCCGACCGATCCCTTCAATGCCTACGCGCTCGCGATCGAATATTCGAAATCCGACCCCGGAGCGGCCGCGCGTTTTTTCGAGCTTCTTCTCGAAAAACATCCGGATTACCTTCCGACATACTACCATGCTGGCGCATTTTTTGCTGCATTGGAAAAAACAGAAAGGGCTGAGGAAATTTATCGGAAGGGCGTGGAACTGGCACAGATTCAGAAGAATGGCAAGGCGCACCGCGAATTACTGGCGGCTTTCAACAATTTTAAGGATGAACTTGAAGATTGACCTCGCAGGCCGTTAATTTGGGGTTCTGCGGAAAATGGGCTACCTTTATTGAAAGATCCTGCACAACCGGGAATATCGCTCCTGTCGTATACCCTCTGCTCAGTCAAGATTTGTATTGTAGAAACTGCCGGAATAAAGCAGAAAATTATTCGTGATATTATGGAAAAGGAAGCATTTATCCCGCTTGTCGTTAAGTGGGCACAGTCGCACGGGTTCAAGGACATTCAGGCCAACATGGAAGGGTATGAGACACCCAAGTCCTACGAAAGGGCAGCCGACAACACCCGTTTTACGCCCGATGTAACCGGCGTAAATATGTTCAACCGCCACTACCTGGAAGTTTGCATGAAAACCGACCAGATGCGCGGCCATATCTCAAAATGGAAACTGCTGAGCGAATTGGCAGGAATGAAAGGCGCAAAGCTATATCTGATGGCCCCGCGCGGACACGTTCGCTTTGCAAGGGAAGCAGTGGATCAGTACAACATCCCTGCCGAAGTTATTAAGATTGACTAATGGTCAGAAGTGGTCATTTGTAGTCAGAAAAGGTCAGGTGTTGTCGTTGTGAAATTTTGCAGATAACAATCCCACAACACTTGACAATCCCTGACTGCAACTGACAATACTTGACAACACCCGACAATCCCTGACAATACTTGTCAACACCCAACAATCCCTGACTACACCTGACAATACCTGTCAACACCTGACCCCAGTATTACACCCGCGGATACTTCCACTCCCCCCGATAGTCCCGGCTTAGCAGTTTGTTTGCTTCCTCATCACCCGGAATGATTTCTTTCTCCCCATCCCATACGATGCTCCTTCCCAGTTTGTAGGAAAGCATCCCCAGCAATGCCACATTCGTGGAACGCTGTCCCACTTCTATTTCGCAGACCGGCGGTTTATTACTTTTGATCGATTCCAGAAAATTGGCCCAGAGTTGTTGAATATTCTGGTCGTCGGGCTTGTTGAGCTGTGCGTCCTGATGAATCACAGGTTTATTCGGATTGGTAGGATAAAACGTCCAGCCGTCGAGCCATCCCATGTGAAATGTGCCTTCGGTTCCGTAAAAATAGACCCCTACCGCCTGGTTAGGGTGCGTTTTTTCGGCGTTGTTCGCGGCGAAATTGCGGTGCTCCCATTCCAGGGTAAAACCATCAAAATCGTATACGGCAACCTGATGGTCAGGCGCGTCGGTGTTATCCTGCCGGATCGCCCGGCCGCCTGTGGAGTAGATTTTTTTCGGGTATTTCTGTTCCGACCACCATAATACCTGGTCGAGCCAGTGAATGCCCCAGTCGCCCAGGGTACCGTTCGCGAAATTGAGATAATTCCGGAAACCTTTCGGGTGAATTGTTTTATTATATGGAACCAGAGGCGCCGGGCCACAGTAGAAATCCCAATCGAGGTCCTGCGGTGGTTCGGCGTCCGGCGTTTTCTGGCCAGGACCGCCGCCATAATGCACGAATGCCCGGGCCATCCCTATTTTCCCGGCCTTCCCCGATTTCAGGAACTCCATGCCCGACACATTATGCGGCGACACGCGCCTGTGCGTACCCACCTGTACAATGCGCCCGTGCTTGCGCGTGGCATTCACCATCGCCCGGCCTTCCTTAATAGTATGAGAAATAGGTTTTTCGACATAAACATGGGCACCGGACTCGATCGCGGCGATGCAGCATAATGCATGCCAGTGGTCGGGCGTGGCTACGATCACGATTTCCGGCTTTTCCTTAGCCAGCATTTCGCGGTAGTCCTTGTACAGCTTCGGCTTGTCCGGTGTGAGTTGGGAGAAAACTTCGGAGCAGATTTTCAGCTGATTCTGATCTACATCGCATAATGCCACCAACTTGGACTCACCCGCCTGGACGGCGCACCGCAGGATATTGGTACCCCACCAGCCTGCACCTATCAGCGCAGTGCGGTAGGGCGAGGCGCGCTTCAATGCCGTCAGCAGTGGGAGCGACGAAAATGCAGCACCTGCAAGCGCCGACTTTTCAATAAATGATCTGCGATCCATAAAATAATGTTCCGGTTTTGTTAAGATTTACTTGCCTTTGAGTAGTTTATCGATCAGCCAGTTATTCATCGCGTCGCGCTCGTCGGAATACGTCCAGTGGCCGGTATCGAGGTAAAGTTTCAGTTCTTTCGGCGCGGTAGTGACGTTGTAGGCGGCGTACATGGAAGTGGGCGGGCAGGTCTCGTCATTGAAACCCCACATATAAAGCCCGGGCGCTTTCACCCTGCGTGCGAAATTGACCACATCATAATAGGGAACTGTGTTCAGTTTCTCTTTTGTATTATTTGTTTTGACGCCGTTTTTGTCAAAATAATGCGGCCATCCGCCCGCGCGTCCGTGCAGGTAACCCGTCACATCGCTCAACGCGGGATAGAATGCACCGAGCCATTTCACACGCGGATCGAGGCCGGCGGTGATGATGGATAGCGCGCCGCCCTGGCTTCCGCCGGTGACAGCCAGGTTCTTGCCGTCATATTGTGGCAGGCTTGTCAGGAAGTCGTTAGCGCGTACACAGCCGAGGTACACGCGTTTGTAGTAAAATTTGTCCTTATCATCCAGATTATAAGCCGGGTAGCCATTTAGCACACCCTGGCCCATATCGAGGTAAACGGATGGATCCATGATCACGGGAATGCCATGGATACCGATTTCGAGCGTAATAATTTCCTTATCGGCGGTGGCAACATCTCCATAATAAGCGCGTACGCCGGCACCGGGCACGCGCAGGAGCGCAGGGTATTTACCTTCCTTTTTTGGAATACTTAAAATGCCATACACACGCACGCCCTGGCGGTTATTCTGCAAATTCAGGTGGTAAACATTCGTTTTTTCCGTGCACCGGTCGGGGAGCAAAGTCATCTTTGCATCCATCGGCACAGCTGCCAGTTCTTTCTTTGCATTATCCCAGAATGTGTCAAAATCTTCCGGGTTGGCAACGGTCGGTTGTATTTTTAACGGATCGAAACCGGCGGTGGCCAGACCGCGGAATTCCACGCCGTCGACAGTCGCCCAGGCGATGCAGCGCAGAAAGCCGGGCGTTTTGAGCGTTCCGCCGTCGATGGTCAATGTGCCGTTGGCAGCGGTTTTGGTTTCCTTGATCGTGGGATCAAGCTTTTCCAGCCCTATTTCATAACGCACCTGTGCATTTTTGACCGGGTTTCCATTGCGCAGTACGCTAACAATAAATTGTACTTTGTCTCCGGGCTTGTAAGTCCAGTCGTCGCGGTCGGCGGTGACGATTACCTCCACGGGCCTCCGCGCAGGTTGGGCGTGCAGGGAAAGAATGGTTATCCAGAGAAAGATTTGACTTAGTAAAAAGCGATTTTTCATAGACCGGCAATTTGTTCTATTTTGTGATCTGATATAATGAGCATTGAAGAGGTAAAGGGCAAAAACACATGAATCTTTATATGTAACCCCATTTTTTTTGTGATTTGAACTAATTTGCCGCCCGATAAGCGAAATAGGGCATCGGAAAAAGTATAGAAAGCATTGGAGCCAGTCAGGATCAACAAGTTTATCAGTGAAACCGGGTTTTGTTCGCGCAGGGAAGCCGACAAGCTCGTGGAGGCGGGCCGCGTGACGCTCAATGGCCGGAAGGCGGTATTGGGTGACAAAGCGACGGAAGGCGACGACGTGCGCGTCGATGGGAAGCCGCTCAAAGTAAAAAAGGCGGGCGTTTACATCGCATTCAACAAGCCGGTAGGCATTACCTGCACGACCGAGCGGCATATCAAGGGAAATATCATCGATTATATCCGCCATAAAGAGCGCATTTTCCCGATCGGCCGGCTCGACAAGCCTTCGGAAGGGTTGATATTCCTTACCAGTGATGGCGACATTGTGAATAAAATACTCCGGGCTGGAAATAACCACGAAAAAGAGTATGTGGTAACGGTAAACAAGCCCATTACCCCCGATTTTATACAGAAAATGTCGTCGGGAGTACCTGTTTTGGGGGTTATTACCAAGAAATGCTTTGTACGAAAGGAGAGCAGTTTTGTATTCACTATTATTTTGACGCAGGGGCTCAATCGCCAAATCCGCCGGATGTGCGAATACCTGGGTTATAATGTAACGAAGCTGAAACGCGTCCGGATCATGAATGTGACGCTCGATGACCTGCCGGTAGGAAAATGGCGCGTCCTTACCGCCGCCGAGATGGACGAGATCAACGAAGCCGTGGCAAATTCGACGAAGACGGAGGAACGGTCGCAGGTTGAGGATTGGGATGAGTAAGAATTGGAAGAAAGGGAGGATGGAGGAAAGGGACGATTTAATTTTTGATGGATTGATATGTATAGGGCTCTAATTTTGATGCTTTTGATTGGTCTGACCGTTCGGGCTCAGAAACCTGATACGGTTTTGCTTGAAAAGCTGCTTCGGAGCCGGCCTGAGCAGTTTGGCAAAATCCTGAATCATCCGCAAAAAAACCAGGTTCAGGTTCTCTACACGCAAATAGACCGCGACGCAAACAATGTGCCGCACTTCAAAAGTTACAGCTATAACCTCGACGACCTGCATTACTTTTTCCCGGCAAGCACGGTGAAACTGCCCACTTTAATTTTCGCATTGGAAAAACTCAACGAGTTGAAAATTGCGGGTCTGAGCCGAACGAGTACGATAATCACCGGTGCTGATTTTGCGAAACAGACGCCGGTTAAGAAGGACACTTCCGCCGCCAACGGCCTGCCTTCCCTGGAACATTACATCAAGAAAATACTGCTCGTGAGTGACAACGACGCCTATAACCGGCTTTACGAATGGATCGGGCGGGCGGAAATTAATGAACGGTTGCGGAAACATGGCCTGAGTACTAGCCGCATTCTGAACCGTTATGCTGTGAAAGACACGGAGGAGACTTCGCGGCACACCAATCCGATCAGTTTTTACGATGGTACCAAGTTGCTTTACAGCCAGCCCGGGCAATTTGATCCGAAAGACTATCCGTTGAATCTCACGAACACCTCCATGGGCCGGGCTTACATGGATAGTTCCGACCGGCTGGTGGAGAAGCCATTCAATATGGCCAACAAAAATGCTTTCAGCCTTACCGATCAACAGAAGGTTATGAAAAAACTGCTTTTCCCGGAAGCCTTTCCGGCTAATGAGCGCTTTCATCTCACACACGATGATTATAGGTTGATCTACACCTACATGAGCAAGTTGCCGTCCGAAAGCGATTTTCCGCGATACAATCCATCGGAATTCTGGCCGCTCTATGCCAAATTTCTGTTTTACGGAGCTGATAAGGAGGCTCTGCCACAGCCCGGAATGAGGATTTTCAATAAATACGGCGACTCTTACGGGTTCATTATCGACAATGCGTACATCGTTGATTTTGAGCACAATGTCGAGTTTATGCTTAGCGCGGTCGTGCATTCAAACGAGGACGGCATTTACAATGACGACCATTACGAGTACAAGGAAGTGTGCTACCCATTTATGAAAAACCTCGGGCGGTTGGTCTACGAATATGAACTGGCAAGGACGAAGAAATACAAGCCCGATCTTTCCAAATTTCGGATGGATTACTAAGCATTGATGAATGCGTCTGCGAAACGCAAAATGAAGGTTGCTGTCGTCAGAAGGCGAAAAACATTTATATTAGGTTTTCCTAAACCAAACCTTCTGATGATGCCTCCTTATTCCCCCTCGCTCCGCCTGGATTCGATAGACGTATTCAGGGCGGTCACCATGTTTTTAATGATTTTTGTGAACGATCTGTGGTCGCTGGAAGATGTTCCTAAATGGCTCGAACACAGTAAAGCCGCCGAAGACGCGATGGGCCTTTCGGACGTTGTGTTCCCGGGCTTTCTGTTTATAGTAGGACTTTCGATCCCGTTCGCAATCGCCAACCGCCGGAAGAAGGGGGATTCGAATGCGCTGATTGTAAGGCACATTGCCGAGCGGACGTTTGCATTGTTGCTCATGGGAATATTCATTGTGAACTACGAGAATATCGCCGATGGAGCGATGGTGGTCAACAAATATGTCTGGGAAATCGGGATGGTGATCGCCTTTTTCCTGATCTGGAATGTCTACCCGTCCAACCCCGACAAGAAGGGATTCTACATCGCGTTGAAAATCGCGGGCTACCTGCTGCTTGCTGGGTTGGCTGTGATTTACAAAGGTGGGGATGCGGAAAATCCCTCCTGGATGGAAACGCATTGGTACGGCATTCTCGGCCTTATTGGCTGGTCGTACCTGCTCGGCGCGCTTACGTACCTGCTCACAGGCGACCGACTTGCGTGGGCGATCGCAGGTTGGTTGTTTTTTATTCTTTTCAATCTGGCAAGTTTCTCGGGCGTACTGGATTTTCTCGATCCTGTCAAAAAGTATGTCTGGATCGTAGGCAGCGGCTCGATGCCGGCTTTTGTAATGGGCGGGGTCGTTGCGTCGGTGATTTACCGGAATGGCCGGAACGCGGTTAACAACACTTTTCTTGTAACCCTGATCGTCCTGGGCGTTGTGTGCCTCGCTTACGGTTTTGGCACGCGGCCATTTTGGGGTATTTCAAAAATCAGGGCCACTCCGGCGTGGGTCGGGATCTGCACGGGAATCAGCCTTTTTGCCTTCGCATTTCTGTTCTGGCTGGTTGATTTGAAAAAACTCAAAAACTGGGCGAACGTGATCAGGCCCGCCGGTACCGCGACGCTGACCTGCTATCTCATTCCTTATATATGGTATGCCGTCATCACCCTGGCCGGTATCAGTTTGCCGGTGTATCTGCGCACGGGAATTATTGGTCTCGTAAAATCGGCCTGCTTTGCGTTGCTGGTCATCCTGCTTACGGGCGTGATCAACCGCATTGGTATTAAACTTAAGATTTGAGCCGATAGGTGGTAAATCCGCGACTCTTCGTCTTTTACGTATAGAGCAATTAATTTAATCTGAACAGAATGAATTCGAGAAGAACATTTGTCAAAAAAGGCTTAGCCGGGCTCGTGGCCGGCAGTATCATTTCGCTTCCGGAAAACAGCAATGCGGCCCCGGCCAAAAAGGAGGATACATTCAAGCTTGGCATGGCCGGTTACAGTTTTGTGCATTTCAAGCTCGACGAAGCGCTCGAAATGATGAAGAAGACAGATGTTCATTATTTGTGTATCAAGGATTTTCATTTGCCCTACAACAGTACCGCCGAGCAAATCACTGCATTTCACCAAAAGCTGAAAGACGCCGGAGTGACTGGGTATGCAGTCGGGCCAATTTATACGAAAACCCATCAGGAGATCGATAATGCATTCGACTATGCCAAGCGGGTGGGCGTGGACCTGATCGTTGGCATACCCAATCACGACGATCTGAAATATGTGGAGCAAAAAGTGAAGGAATACAATATCCGCTACGCGATCCATAACCACGGCCCGGAAGACAAACTGTATCCTAATGCAACCTCGGTGTACAACTATGTGAAAGATCTTGACCCGAGGGTAGGGCTTTGCTTCGATATGGGGCATAACAAGCGCGACAACCAGGACTCGGTGGCCGATCTGGGCAAGTACAGCAAGCGCATTTTTGACATTCACCTCAAAAACGTGACTGCGGCGACCAAGGATGGCAAAACCTGTGAATTGGGACGAGGAATTATTGATATTCCTGCATTTGTGAAAATGTTACGCAAAGTCAAATACCAGGGTTCGTGTAGCCTTGAATATGAGAAAGATATGAAAGAGCCGCTGGCTGGAATCGCCGAGTCGGTGGGCTATTTCCGGGGAGTTTGCCAGGCCAGTTAATCTGAAAAACGCGTATTAACTGCTGTAAAACCCTATTTTTGCATAACCAAGGTTTGATTTTTTACCATAACGCCAGAAACAATGCTTTCAAACGTCCCCTTTGATCAGTTGGCGGCTTATAAAAAGCTGAAAACGCATCACAAAACCATTTCACAAAAGCATTTAAAGACTCTTTTCGAGGAAGACACCGACCGCCATAAAAAGTTCTCCATCCGTTTCGGGGACATATTACTGGATTATTCCAAAAACCGCATTACCTCACGCACACGTTCGTACCTCGTACAACTGGCCGAAGAGGCTGGGCTGGCAGAGGCGATCGAGGCGATGTTCACAGGCGCGAAAATCAATGCGACCGAAGATCGTGCCGTTTTGCATACTGCATTGCGCAACCGGTCCAACGAGCCTGTACTCGTGGATGGCAAGGATGTAATGCCGGATGTGAACGAGGTACTGGCGAAAATGAAAGACTTTTCGACGCGCGTGCGATCGGGAGCATGGAAAGGTTATACCGGCAAGGAAATCACCGACATCGTGAACATCGGTATCGGCGGCAGCGACCTGGGCCCGGTGATGGTAACCGAGGCATTGAAAGCTTACGCGAAAAATGGATTGAACGTACATTTCGTTTCAAACGTCGACGGTACCCACATTGCGGAAACCGTGAAATCGCTTAATCCGGAGACGACATTGTTCATGATCGCTTCGAAAACTTTTACCACGCAGGAAACGATGGCAAATGCGCACAGCGCGCGGAGCTGGTTCCTGGAAAAGGCGTCGGATGAGGAGCATGTGAAAAAGCATTTCGTCGCAATCTCGACCAACCGTTCCGAAGTAGAGAAATTCGGTATCGATCCTGAAAACATGTTCGGTTTCTGGGATTGGGTAGGAGGGCGCTATTCCCTTTGGTCTGCGATCGGCTTGTCGATTGCCTGCTACGTAGGCTTCCAGAATTTCGAGCAGTTGCTCTCGGGCGCGCACGAAATGGATAAGCATTTCCGGACCACCAAGCTGGAACGTAACATTCCGGTGATCCTCGCATTGCTCGGGATCTGGTACAACGATTTCTTCGACGCGCAAACGCAGGCGATCCTTCCGTACGATCAGTACATGCACCGTTTCGCAGCTTACTTCCAGCAAGGTGATATGGAAAGTAACGGAAAAAGCACCGGTCGCGACGGCAAGCCGGTAGGTTACCAAACCGGTCCGGTGATCTGGGGTGAGCCGGGTACCAACGGTCAGCATGCATTTTACCAGCTGATCCACCAGGGTACCAAACTCATACCTTGCGATTTTATCGCTCCGGCTGTGAGCCACAACCCGCTGGGCGAGCACCATAAAATGCTGTTATCTAACTTCTTCGCGCAGACAGAAGCATTGATGAACGGCAAGACCGACGAGGAAGTGCGCGCGGAACTGAAAGCCGCCGGAAAGAGCGATGCCGAGATTGAGCAGATCGCGCCGTTCAAGGTTTTCTCTGGTAACCGCCCAACCAATTCGATCCTCGTGAAAAAGATTACGCCCAAAGTGCTGGGCAGTCTGATCGCGATGTACGAACATAAGATTTTCGTACAAGGAATCATCTGGAACATTTACAGCTTTGATCAATGGGGTGTTGAGCTGGGCAAGCAGCTTGCCAACAAAATTTACCCAGAATTACAAAACGACTGGCCGGTTACCAACCACGACAGTTCGACCAACGGTTTGATCAATCAGTACAAACGCTGGCGTTAGTTTTTCAGCACCAGTCTTGTAAAAAGATAGCCGATTAATACACCAGCAGCATCTGCCACAGCGTCCCACCAGTCAAAAGTGCGGTCGAATGGCAGAAGCTGCTGGTAAAATTCCAGCCCCAGCCCGTAAGCCATTCCCAATCCCACCACAAACCGGCTTTTTTCAGGGTAAATAATCAGCGCGAGAATCGCCCATACTGTAAAGAGTCCCGAGTGGACAATTTTATCAAAACCTAGGACGGGTGCCGCTGGCAGATCTTTGCCTGGCCAAGTGCACGCAACCAAGATCAAAAAACTCCATAGCCAGATAAGCCATTGATGTTGAGCAATAAATCGAATAGTGGATTGTGATATTTTTGAGATCATAGTTCTGAAATTGTACACCGAAAGTTACGCTTCATTTTTTGAATTCTGACCGCGCGAAACGTAAAAAAGGTGATTTGAGACAATTTTGAGGGCATTTTCTCTGAATGTTTAGTTAATTGAAAATCTGCATCACTATTATTAATATTTTTTATTAAGTTTAGTTTTTGTCTGACTACTAAACCTCTTTGAATGAAAAGGATTTTTGCTACACTCTCTTTACTATTTATCTTTTCCCAAAACCAGGCACAATCGGTTTACCATTTTGAAGAGGGACTGGCCGTAGGGCCGTGCCATCAATATGGCCGGGAAGCCCTGTATACTGACCAACTTGCTTACCAGCTTTATAAAGGTACGCTCAAACCGCAAGAGGGAGGAGTTTTATTGACTGACCCAAAAGCGGGGGAGGTGAAATGGAAAAAAGTGCAAGCCGACTCAACTCACCGTTTTCGGGGTGACGCATTTTCAAACGGCTATGTGTACCTGACTTATGAATCGAAAAAAGAGCAGAACGCGATTTTGACGATTACCGGGCAGGACATGATTTTCCTGAATGGTGTCCCGCACGGGGGCGACATGTACCGGTATGGCTGGATGCACTTACCCGTTGTTCTGAAAAAAGGGAAAAATGAAATTTATGCGCGTGTAGCACGTTTCGGTCGTTTCGGTGGCATTACCGCTAACCTGACATTTCCGGAAAAAGCGGTTTCCATTAATTCAGAGGATCTTACGATTTCCGACGTCGTTCCCGGTTTCAAAAATGATTCACTCTGGACAGGCGTTGTTATTTCAAACATGACCAAAAAACCATTGACTGGTCTGGAAATGAAGACAACTGTGGCTGGAAGAGACATGGTTACCAAACTGCCATCGGTACCGGCCATGGCATTGCGAAAAGTCGGTGTGCTCATTGACGGAAGCGGTGTGACTGGTGTTGAGAGAAATGAAGTTTTGCTCAACCTCTTGCAGAATGGCAAAGTGACCGATCAGACGAAAATAGCGATCCAGTCGGTGGAGGCTGGAAAGCAATACAGCCGGACATTTGTGAGCGAGCTGGATGGAAGCGTGCAATATTTTGCAGTTTCTCCCCAGGTTAATGGCGGACAAAACGGACAACCGGCTTTATTTTTCTCGGTACATGGCGCAGAGGTTCAGGCGATTAGCCAGGCTCGTGCTTATAAACCCAAAGATTGGGGGGTGTTGGTGGCACCTACAAACCGCCGCCCACGCGGGTTCAACTGGGAGGATTGGGGAAGGATGGATGCATTGGAAGTACTCGGCATTGCTAAGAAGCAATTTAACCCGGATCCTTCACGTATATATTTGACCGGTCATTCGATGGGCGGGCATGGCACCTGGTTTCTAGGCGCCATTTATCCGGAGAAATGGGCGGCAATCGCGCCCTCTGCCGGTTACCCGACGTTAGCATCTTACGGTTCGCACGATGGTGTGATCCCGGATAGCGCCGGTTCGCCCATCGAGGCTATGTTGCTGAGAGCCAGTAATCCAAGTAATGTATTAGCATTGACTTCAAACTATAAGAGCCTGGGCGTTTACATCGCTCATGGCGACGCGGACAGAACGGTACCGGTCACCTACGCGCGCCAGATGCGTGACATCCTCGGGAAATTCCACCGCGATTTCAGCTATTACGAGCACGTTGGCGGAGAGCACTGGTATGGCGACATCAGCGTAGACTGGCCGCCGATCTTCAATTTTTTCAGCTGGCATTCCATTCCCAGGGACACTACGGTGACGTCCATTGATTTCAAAACGGCCAACCCGGGTATCTCCTCACACATGCGCTGGGCGGGTGTGTACCAGCAGATCAATTCGCTGAAATACAGTCATATTCAGCTTACCAGTAGTAAAAAGGACTTGCGGATAGAAGGTACTACCGACAATGTTGCATTGCTTTCACTGGATCTCGGCGCATTCGCAGCCGGTTCGAAATTGAAGATTGTACTGGATGGAAAGGCGCCATTAGAATATATTGTGAAAGGTAATGAAACCATTTACCTGAAAAACGATGGGAGCTGGAAACTGGCAGGCGCTCCGGCCGCCACTGAAAAGAACCCGGAGCGTAGCGGCACTTTGAAAGATGCATTCAGAAATCGAATGGTATACGTTTACGCCACCGGCGGCAGTGCTGAGGAGAAGAACTGGGCATTCCAGAAAGCGACATTTGATGCTGAATCGTGGTACTATCGTGGTAATGGTGCGGTGGATATCGTTGCTGATAAAGACTTTGATCCACAGCAGTTTAAGGACAGGGGTGTAATTCTTTATGGCAATAAAAATACCAATCTCGCCTGGGAGAAAGTCCTGAAAAACTGTCCCGTAACGGTAACGACCGGAAGTATCAAGGTAGGGGAAAAACAGTTTGCAGGTAACGACCTCGCGGCCTATTTCATTTACCCGAGATCGGACAGCAAGGTGGCTTCGGTTACAGTCATTTCGGGGACAGGCAAGGCAGGTTTTCAGGCAGCGAATGCAAATCAGTATTTCAGTGGCGGCAGCGGCTTCCCCGATCTGATGATTTTCTCAGCCGATATGCTGAAAAACGGAATCAAGGAAGTGAAAATGTCGGGATTCTTCGGAAATGACTGGTCGGTTGAAAGGGGCGAGTTTGTAATGCAATAGGTAAGGTGCTGTAGGCTTTAAGCTTTAGGCTGTAAAGCAGTTGCTTAAAGTTAAATATAAAAGGCTGTATAGTAGGTGGTTATAGTGCCGCCAACATATACAGCCTTTTTTATTTGCTTATAGCATACAGCCTATTGCTTACAGCTTATAGCCCGATACTTACCCATTATCCGCAAACTCCGGATAAAGAGTCATTCCACCATCGATGTAGAGCGTTTCGCCATTTACATAGTCCGAATCGTCCGATGCCAGCCAGGCAACTGCCTTTGCGACATCCTGCGCGGTGCCGATCCTTTTGTAGGGGATCAGTTGGAGCAGGTCCTGATATTTGTTGGGATCTGACCAGACCTCTTTGTTGATCGGCGTCTTGATCGCTCCGGGGCTTACAGAGTTTACACGAATCTTATGTGGCGCAAGCTCCTGTGAAATGGATTTCATGAACATCATGATCCCACCTTTCGAAGCGGCATAGTTCACATGCCCCGCCCAGGGAATTACATCGTGAACGGAGCTCATTAAGACAATCTTTCCAATCGCCAGTTCGCTGTGGTTTGGTTCGGTAACTGCCTGTTGCTGAGCAATAAATTGCCGGGCTGCTTCCCGGCAGGCGAGAAACTGTCCCGTCAGGTTGACGTCGATCACTTTTTGCCATTGCTCCAAAGTCATTTCCAGAAACGACGAGTCTTTTTGCAGGCCCGCATTGCTGACGAGCACATCGAGCCTTCCAAACCGGTTGACCGTTTCAGCGAATAATGCCTTCACTTCATCTTCCTTGCTTACATCGGCTTTCACCAGAATCGCGCTGCCGCCGTTGGCCTGAATTTCGTCGACAACTTCCTGCCCGGCTGCTGCATTGGAACTATAATTCACAACAACATGCGCGCCGTTGTTTCCGAAATGTAACGCACAGGCCTTCCCGATTCCGGAGCTGGATCCCGTAACAATGACGACCTGACCTTTGAATTTCAGTTCGATCATATCATTTCTTTTTCAACAGATTTCAATTTTTTCCAAACGCTGCGGTTCACATTTTTTACCGCCCAATTTTTCGCAATCAGAATCGCTTTGGAAACGGCTTCGCGAGGAGAAATGTTGGTTGACCGGAGAAGTTCCTGCGCAACAGCCACCGCTTTTTCGCGGGTAGTAGGAGAAAGGTACATCAATTCTGGTAATGCGATTCTTGCGTCCATAGAAGATGATTTTTTAGGTGGTTAATGAGATTGATGAAGATTTTGTTGTTAATAAAAAAATCAGTGCCAGTACTTGGAAGCCCTGTTTTCTAATCTTATATACGCCTGGTCACCCCAAAATGTAACACTGCGTGTAAAAAAAATCCCCATCTGTTTAAAGGACGGGGATTTTTTCAATTTATCGTCTTATTTGACTTCTTCGAAATTAACGTCCGTCACGTCGTCGGTTGAACCGTTGCTGTCGGCGCCTGCACCGGGATTTCCGGTTGGGCCACCTGCACCTGGTTGGGCGTCACCACCTTGTGCATACATTTCCTGAGCCGAAGCTTGCCATGCAGCATTCAATTTCTCCGATGCAGCATCGATAGCTGCGAGATCCTGAGACTGGTGAGCTGTTTTCAGTTCCGCCAATGCACCTTCGATGTTTGACTTGTTGCCGGCAGAAAGTTTGTCACCATATTCTTTCAACTGTTTTTCAGTCGAGAAGATCAGACTATCAGCTCCGTTGATTTTTTCAATTTTTTCACGTTCTGCTTTGTCGGCAGCTTCGTTAGCTTTGGCTTCTTCACGCATTCTGTTGATTTCTGCGTCGGTCAAACCGCTGGAAGCCTCGATACGGATTTTTTGCTCTTTGCCGGTTCCTTTGTCTTTTGCCGAAACGTGCAGGATACCGTTCGCATCCACGTCGAATGTTACTTCGATCTGAGGTACACCGCGTTGTGCAGGTGGAATATCAGACAAGTGGAATCGGCCGAGTGTACGGTTGTTCGATGCTTGCGGACGCTCGCCTTGCAATACGTGGATTTCCACAGAAGGCTGATTGTCAGCGGCAGTCGAGAACGTTTCGGTTTTCTTAGACGGAATAGTAGTGTTCGCTTCGATCAGCTTGGTAAACACACCACCCAGTGTTTCGATACCGAGCGACAAAGGAATAACGTCCAAAAGAAGTACGTCTTTCACTTCACCGGTGAGTACACCACCCTGGATTGCAGCACCAACGGCCACAGCCTCGTCAGGGTTAACATTTTTCGAAGGTTTTCTGCCAAAGAACTTCTCTACTTCTTCCTGCACACGAGGGATACGCGTAGAACCACCTACCAGGATCACCTCATCGATGTCGCTGTTCGAATAGCCTGCGTTTTTCATCGCTCTTTTACAAGGTTCCATCATGCGTTGGAACAGAGAATCGGCAAGTTGCTCGAATTTAGCACGGGTCAGCGTGCGTACAAGGTGTTTTGGAATACCATCAACCGGGAAGATGTATGGCAGGTTGATTTCAGTCTGAGCGGAGCTCGACAATTCAACTTTCGCTTTTTCAGCAGCTTCTTTCAAACGCTGCAATGCCATTGGATCTCTTCTCAGGTCAACATTTTCATCCTTTTGGAATTCGTCTGCCAACCAGTTGATGATTACCTGGTCGAAGTCGTCACCACCCAGGTGGGTATCACCGTCGGTTGATTTTACTTCGAATACACCATCGCCCAGTTCAAGGATAGATACGTCGAAAGTACCACCACCCAAGTCGAACACGGCAATTTTCATATCCTTATGCTGTTTGTCGAGGCCGTAAGCCAGGGCAGCAGCAGTAGGTTCGTTGATGATACGTTTTACATCCAGACCGGCGATCTGACCAGCTTCTTTTGTTGCCTGACGTTCCGCATCGTTAAAGTACGCAGGAACGGTGATCACCGCCTCGGTAACTTCCTGACCCAGATAGTCTTCCGCAGTTTGTCTCATTTTTTGAAGAATGAAAGCGGAAACTTCCTGTGGGGTGTAAAGGCGGTCACCGATAGGAATGCGTGGGGTATTGTTAGGGCCTTTTTCTACGCTGTACGCAACCGTCTTCATTTCAGAGGTTGTGTCATCGTATTTTTTACCCATGAATCTCTTGATGGAGCTAATAGTATGCTTGGGATTGGTAATCGCCTGACGTTTGGCCGGTGCTCCGATTTTGCGCTCACCATTATCCATGAATGCAACCACGGAAGGGGTAGTGCGGGCACCTTCGCTGTTGGCTATTACAACCGGCTCGTTACCCTCCATGACAGCCACGCAGGAGTTCGTTGTTCCTAAGTCTATGCCAATAATTTTTCCCATTTTTCTATTTTATAAGTTAAGTATGATTTGATTCTGGACTTTCGGACTCACCGAACATCTTTTCGGCGGGTCACTGGGAGTTTTATTAAAAACCCCGTACCAGAATCTTTCCTACAAAATAAGAATGACAAAGTGTCAGGCCGGGTTTCGGCCTGACGTTGGGTAGGGACTTAGCTAATCATTTGTCCCATATATGGGTCGCTTTCGCTGACCGCGCCGGTTTCGACGTGGCCTGCAAACCGTGAGAAGGCGTTTTCAGTACCTTCCACTGCGACTGTGAAATCATACCAGTTGAAGCTTTTTGCAAGATTCAGTACGATGCTTTTCTTCGATTTGGCCCCGGCAGGAGCTTTTTCAAGTGTAAGAGTTTGAATAGGAGCGCCGTAAGCGTTGTCTGTGATCTTCAAAACTACGTTTTGACTTGGATGCAGATTACTGATTTTCAATTCAATATGTCCGGTCGGTTTTTTACTACGATCGAGCTGGTAGGCGCATTCTACCTTTAAAAGCCCGTGCTCTTTATCTCCGCTGTATTCCCTGAAGAATCCGTTTGGCCCGTAGACTTTTAAATGGTAATGCTGGTTCCCGAAATTGGACAGAGCCCAGGAACCGGTGAGCGCATCTCCTGGCTTCACAGCGTAGTTCCATACTTTCAGCTCTTCGTTTTTGTATTTTCCCGGGGCATATACGATAAAAGGCGAACCGGCAGATTTGTCGTGAAATATGCCATTTCTGGCTTCCAGCTTAATTTCGAATGCATTTTTGGCAGCACTGAATGCGCCGTCGGCATATAATTCGTACGGGATGGCGCAAGCCGGCCTTGTTCCTTTTTCCTGCTTAGGCAAAATAGGGGAGCCGAGCGGATTGTTGTTTACCTCTTCAATCTCATTTTTGGACAGCGCTTTATAGCCATTTGGAAGTTTTTTGAATTTCGCATTGAAAATGCTTTCCATAAACTCTTCTCTTTCCAGGAAGGTTGGCAACTTGATCTCCTGGCCGTCGTAAGGAGTAAATGTCGAAGTCAGGTCACCGCAAATAGTACGCCGCCATTCGGTGATATTCGTTTCTTTTACCTGCTTACCGGATTTCAGGCTCACGAATTTTTCGAGGAACTGCAAAATGGAAGTATGGTCGAACACCTCCGAGCACACATTTCCACCCCGGTTCCAGGGCGAAGCGACGATCAGTGGAACACGATAGCCCAGTCCGATCGGGCTCTCCCGGCATTCTTCCTTTTCCTTTTTCTTCATATCCTGCTCCAAGGTCACGAACTCCGTCTTGCAGTCGATGCCAGCAGAAACGGCACCGGTGTCTTCTTTATAAGGATCCGGAACGACAAATGGTGGCACGTGATCGAAATAACCATCATTTTCGTCGTAACAAAGAATGAAGATCGTCTTTTTCCAAACCTCCGGATCCGCTGTGAGGATATCGATCACCTCAGAAACATACCACGCGCCATACCACGGCGCGCCGGGGTGATCGGAGAAGTTTTCGGGTGCTACCAGCCAGGAAACGGTCGGTAACGCGCCGGTCTTTACATCCGAACGGAACTGATGCAACACATCGCCCATCGGCGCTTTGGCCTCATGTTCAATGTCTCCGTCATGGTATTTTACCGTGGTGATTTTCCTGTAATCCGGGTCATTCTTATTGACAGTGAATGCTTTCTGATGGATGTTCTTCCCGCGCTGTGACAGTTTTTCGAATCTTTCAGCGCTCCAACGGATCAGCTCTTCATTGGCCAGTTTGAGCAACGCGCGCTTCTCTTTTAATACTTTTTCAAGATCGGACGCGCCCTTGCCGGAAAGCGATTTTAATTTCGCTTGCGCCTCCTCGATCTCGCCTGGCAACATTTGCTGGCGTTCTTTCAAATACCGTTGGTAGCCGGTATGGTAACGGATATTGTACTGGGTAAACCATTCAATGGGGTTATCGGTGAAGTTGGCGAGCCATGCATCTTCCTCACCCGTGAAACCTGTGTTGATACTCAGTTCATTCTGGTATATTTTCCATGAAACGCCGTTGTCTTCGAGCCGTTCGGGGAATGTGGTCCATGACGCCTCGCGGTCGTCGGTCACGTTCTCGTTGCGGATGTTTGCGTAATGCTTGTTAGGGTCGGTATTTTCACGGACGCTCCCCGACCAGAGGTAGAGTCGGTTTGGCGTGGTACCGGTCAGCGAGGAGCAAAAATTCTGATCGCAGACGGTAAATGCATCCGCCATGGCATAGTAGAAAGGAATGTCCTCCCGGTTATAAAAACCTTGCGTTAAAGGCATTTTAGCATAATCCTTGTTACCCGGCTGCTTGGCAATGAGCCATTTGTCGTATTTACCTCCATTTCGCGCGTCCACCTGATTAGGCCATGAATGCGGGAGCGAGCCCATCCAGGTAGCTTTGGATTCTTTGATATTCAGACGGAAAGGCACGTAGGTTTCGCCGAATGCATTGGTTTGCAGCCAGACGAGGTTTTTATTCGGAAGGGTGATGGCCCTGGGATCGTTGAAACCGCGCACGCCCCGAAGCGTACCGTAAGAGTGATCGAACGACCGGTTTTCCTGCATCAGTATCACCACATGTTCCGCGTCTTTCCAGGTGGTGCCCTTCGGAGGGTTAATGGCCAAAGCTTTTTGAATAGAGGCGGGTAGGGTGCCGAATAATCCGGCTGCTCCGGTGAGCATGGTGGCTTTCCGGATAAATTCTCTTCTTGAGTCCATGGTTAGGTGAGTTAGGAAAAAGAAAAAGGGCTTTATGGTAGTACATCATTTTTTGCAAATGTACTACCGTTTTAAAGCCCGTGTTTTATCCTGCAATTATTCTTTGTTGTTACTTTCCGCCGAAAAGGCCTCCCAGCATTCCGCCCAGATCTATGCCGCCGGAGGCAGGCTTACCTTGCTGGTCGTTCCCGCCGCCGAAAAGGCCACCGCCCATTTGAATGAGCGAGCCGAGATCGAAGCCGCCACCGGAACCGTTGGCTCCGCCCTGTCCGTTCAACTGGCCGATTACGGCGCCCAGCACGCCTGGCAATACGGAGTTTACAATGCTGCCTGCCACCTGGCTGTTCAATCCGAATTTCTGGACGATAGCGCCAATGGCATTTGTCGCGATAGATGCTACAATGGGATTATTGAGAAGTGAAGCTCCGGAGGTACCGCTTTCACCGCCGAACAAACTCATGAGCCCGCTGATGTTACCGCTTTGAACCTGTTCCTGCAAGCCGCCGGTAATGGAGCTTGTCAATGTATTGATCACCTCCTCATTGTGCTCATTGGGCACTGCGGGGTTTTGGACAACAGCCTGTTGGGAATTTTGTTGTACGAGGTCGAAGAGTTGTTCCAGCATTTCTATTTGGTTTTGAGGTACAATAGTTGATTGTCGCCTGCAATATCCAAATTTTATGCAAAAAAAAAATCCCGCCGGAGAGGCGGGATGCTGTTTTATTTTACTTGATCAACGATCGCTTTGAATGCGTCAGGATGGTTCATCGCGAGATCCGCAAGTACTTTCCTGTTTAGCTCGATGCCTTTTGCACTAAGTTTGCCGATGAAAGCAGAATAAGAAAGTCCGTGCTGACGGGTTCCTGCGTTGATACGCTGGATCCACAATGCGCGGAAGTTACGCTTCTTCTGTTTACGGCCTTCGTATGCGTAAGCCAAACCGCGCTCTACGGCGTTTTTGGCAACGGTCCATACATTTTTGCGACGGCCGAAATAGCCTTTCGCGAGTTTTAAAACTTTTTTACGTCTTGCACGTGACGCAACGTGATTTACTGAACGTGGCATAATTTAACTGTTTTTGATAATCGGCGCCCTGCTGGGACTTTAATGCCTTCTATCGGGTTGAACAAAAAACCAGAGGTTAATTTCTGATTGGCTTTTTACGGATTATTTCCGAAGCATTGCCAATACTTGCTTCTCGTTAGACACATCGATCAAACCAGTCTTCACCAAACCACGCTTGCGCTTGTTTGATTTTTTGGTCAGGATGTGGCTGTGGAAAGCGTGCTTACGTTTGATTTTTCCAGTGCCTGTCAGCGCGAAACGCTTTTTAGCACCAGAGTTGGTTTTCATTTTAGGCATGATTCAAAAAAACTAATAGTTGATAAAATATAAAACAGCGCGCAAAATTAGCTATAATCTGTATTAAATAAAAATCGTGTTCCCGACATGGTGCCGAAAACACGATTTTCTATCAAATATGCTTTATAAATCAGCGTATTACTTGCTTTTTGCAGGCGCAGGGGCGAGGATGATCGTCATCCGTTTTCCTTCCAGCTTAGGCTCCATTTCCAGCTTACCGTAATCTGACAATGCTTCGGAAAACTTTTTCAAAAGGTTTACACCGCGTTCTTTGAAGACGATCGTACGTCCCACGAAATGCACGTATGCTTTTACTTTCGAACCTTCTTTCAGGAAGTTGGTCGCATGCTTCAATTTGAAATCGAAGTCGTGGTCGTCCGTGTTCGGGCCGAAACGGATTTCCTTGATAACCACTTTCTGAGCTTTCGCCTTGATTTCCTTTTGCTTCTTTTTCTGCTCGTATTTGAATTTCGAATAGTCAACTACTTTGCAGACTGGCGGAACTGCTGTTGGTGCAATTTCAACCAGGTCAAGTCCTTGTGCCTTTGCCATAGCGCGGGCGGTATTGATATCCACGATGCCCGGCTCAATGTTTTCGCCGACCAATCGTACTTCTTTTGCTGTAATTCGTTCGTTAATTTTGTAAGGTTCTTCGGGAATCCTCATCCGTCCACTAGGGGGTCTTAATGCCATATAATTTGTATTGGTGTTTTTTTGTTTTTGGTGGAAATCGAAAAAATTAACACTACGCCCACAAAAATAGTGCCTTATTGCTGGAATAATACTAAAATGTTACAAAAACATCAAGCAATAGCGGCTTCCTTCTTGAAAAAAGCGGTAAACTCGTCGATCGTCATACTTCCTAAATCACCTTCACCTTTGCGGCGCACGGAAAGTTTTCCTTCGGCTGCTTCCTTCTCGCCCACGATGAGCATGAACGGCACTTTGGTAACTTCCGCATCACGGATCTTGCGTCCTATCTTCTCGTCGCGGTGGTCTACAAACCCGCGGATGTCGTGATCCTGCAACTGGAAGAATACGTCTTCCGCATAATCCGCGAATTTCTCGGAAATGGGTAGGATCGCAATCTGGTCCGGCGATAGCCACAACGGAAACTGGCCCGCAGTATTTTCAATCAAAATCGCGGTAAAACGTTCCATTGAACCGAAAGGCGCGCGGTGGATCATTACCGGGCGGTGCTTCTGGTTGTCGGAACCGGTGTATTCAAGTTGGAAACGTTGCGGAAGCTGGTAATCCACCTGGATGGTGCCGAGCTGCCATTTCCGTCCCAATGCGTCACGCACCATAAAGTCGAGCTTCGGGCCGTAGAATGCCGCCTCGCCGAGCTCGGTTACCGTGCTCAGTCCGCGTTCCGCTGCCGCTTCGATGATCGCGCTTTCCGCTTTTTCCCAGTCTTCGTCGCGGCCGATGTACTTCTCCTTGTTATTAGGGTCACGCAGAGAAATCTGTGCGCTGTAATCGTCGAACCCAAGTGACTTGAACACATACAATACCAGATCGATCACGCGGATGAATTCTTCCTTCACCTGATCGGGGCGGCAGAAAATGTGCGCATCGTCCTGCGTGAACCCGCGTACGCGTGTAAGCCCGTGCAACTCACCGCTTTGCTCGTAACGGTATACCGTTCCAAACTCCGAGAACCGCAATGGCAGGTCTTTGTAGGAGCGAGGAGAGGTCTTATAGATTTCGCAGTGGTGCGGGCAGTTCATCGGTTTGAGCATGTACTCCTCATCGAGGTTCGGGGTCTTAATGGGTTGGAATGAGTCCTTGCCATATTTGTCCCAGTGGCCCGAAGTCACGTACAAATCCTTGCTGCCGATATGCGGCGTGATCACAGGTACGTACCCTGCTCGCGACTGCGCCTTGCTCAGGAACGCCTGCAGACGCTCGCGAAGCATCGCGCCCTTAGGTAACCACAGCGGCAAACCTTGTCCTACCTTTTCAGAGAATGCAAAAAGCTCCAACTCCTTGCCCAGGCGGCGGTGGTCACGCTTTTTGGCTTCTTCCATCAGGGTCACATATTCTTCCAGCTCTTTTTGCTTTGGAAAAGTGATCCCGTAAATGCGGGTAAGCATCTTGTTTTCCTGCTTGTTACGCCAATAGGCGCCCGCAATGTTAGTCAGTTTGGCGGCTTTGATAAAACCGGTATTCGGGATATGCGGCCCACGGCAAAGGTCGGTGAAACCACCTTGCTCGTACAATGTAATGGAGCCGTCTTCCAGCCCGTCGATCAGTTCCAGCTTGTATTCGTCGCCCTTTTTGGTAAAGTACTCGATTGCTTCGGCCTTGCTGATCGGCTTGCGGATATATTCGTTTTTCTGGCGGGCAAGTTCCAGCATTTTCGCTTCGATTTTAGGAAAATCTTCCTGCGAAATAGTCTGTCCTCCCAAGTCTACATCATAGTAAAAGCCCTTTTCGATGGAAGGTCCCGTACCGAACTTAATTCCCGGATAGAGCGCTTCCAATGCTTCGGCCAGCAAGTGGGCCGAGGAGTGCCAGAACGTCGCTTTACCATCCTCGTCGTTCCACGTCAGCAGTTTTACCAGGGAGTCCTCCGTGATCTGGCGCGTAGGGTCCCAGACTTCATTGTTGACTTTGGCTGCTATCACGTTCCGTGCAAGCCCTTCACTGATACTGAGCGCGATTTCGAGAGCGGTTACCCCTTTTGGGTAAAAACGTTCGCTACCATCGGGCAGGGTAATTTTTACTTGAGACTCGTCTTTCATTCAAAAAATAATTCTGTGACTATGGTTCAATGGCATTGCGGGAGGCCGCAAAACACAAAGCTATTCAATTTTAGCTTTGCGCGATGAGTCAACGCGGATATTTGTAGTACCACGCGGTTGGATAACTTTGATTTTAACCCGTGCCGTATCCAGCAATTTGTATCCTTCATTGGTATTTTCCTCTGGATAGTAGGAGGGGTAAAGTCCTTCCGATTCGATCTTCCTGATGCGGAACATGCCGTAACGCGCGTCCTGGTCGCCGGGGGCGATGGTCAATGCTGTCGTATAATAGGTTTTGGCAATATCGAGCTCGCCGCTTTTCTCATAGGCATAGCCGAGCATGTTGTTGATCTCTTTTGATTGGGGCTTTTTTCTCAGAAGCGTTTTCAATGCAGGGATTGCCTGCGGGTAGGCCCGGAGCTGCATAGCGACCGTTGCCAGCTGATTGAGCGCCTCTTCGTAGTCGGGCTGGATCGCGACCGCTTTTTGATAAAAGATCAGGGCAGTATCCGGTTGTGCCAGCGCATTCAGGATTTCGCCCCTTCCGAAAAACAGGCTTGCACGCTCAGGAAAGCGTTTGAGCGCCCTTTCGTTGATGGCAAGTGCTTCGGCCGTATTCTTCAATTTCAGATTGATCATCGTGCCCTGCTCATAAGCGCGGAGCAACCTCGGATTGACGTTCATCGCATAGTTCAGGCTCGACAAGCTTGCCAGGGAATCGCCCTGCCTTGCCTGCAGCATTCCCTTCACATAATAGGCTGAGCCATCGTAAGGGGCCATTTTCAAGGCCTGGTTCAGATAAGCGGCCGCCTCTCCGAAACGGTTTTTGGCCTGTAATATGTCCGCAAGCAACACATACAACTCAGGGCTGCTTTGCTGTAATGCCTCGGCGCGTTGTGCGTCTTCCAGCGCATTGTCGATCTTACCCAGCTCGCGGTTGATCTTCCCGCGCAAAAGGAAATATTCACTTACATTGTCCTGTTCGTAAATCGACTCATTAATGTCATCCAGGGCCTGCGAGTATTGTTCGCGTTCGAAGTAAATGCGCGCCCTTTTGAAATAATTCACATCCGAATCGATCCCCCGGTTGATCAGGTCGGTCAATGACAGCAATGCGTCGTTCTGCCACTGCGCCCTGCCTTTTTTGATCACGGGCGGAATGCGTGTGGACGTGCGCGCATCGCTCTGGCACGACTGTTCGAGTCCGCCCAAAGCAATGAGGAATGCAAATGATAGATATTTCAGGTTGTCAGACTTCATTCGCCACTAAACATTCTGGTCTGAAAAACGCGAAAACACGCCCAACGGAAGTTTCTTGCCAAACGAATCGGGGATGAACAGCTCACCAAACTCGTGCTTGATTTCGGTCCCGAAATGCGCCTTGATAAGGTTTTCAACGATCAGCGCCGAAAAGCCGAGCGAGTACAGGTTAATAATAAAAAAGAAGTTTTTTTCCTTTAATAACAGCGCACACAGCCTGAGTAGTTCATTCAAACTTTCTTCAAGGAGCCACTTTTCGCCGTCGGGCCCACGACCGTATGCGGGAGGGTCCAGGATGAGGCCGTTGTACTTGTTTCCCCGGCGCACCTCACGCTGGACGAACTTCAGCGCGTCTTCCACTACCCAGCGGATGTTGCTCAACCCACTCAAATCCATATTCTCCCGCGACCAGCTGATCACTTGCTTCACCGAATCCACATGCGTTACGTCCGCCCCGGTAGCCTTCGCAGCGAGTGAGGCGATACCTGTGTAGGCGAACAGGTTAAGTACCGACGGTTTTTCTTCGGGTATTTGTTTCAAAGTACGGGCGATAAAATCCCAGTTGGTAGCTTGCTCGGGGAATACACCCACGTGCTTAAACGACGACAATGCAAGCTTGCTCCGCAAATGCAGGTCTTTGGTGCGGTATTGGAAAACCCATTTATCGGGCATATCGCCCTTGGTGATCCATTGGCCCTTCTCCTGCGAGTTTTTGTCCTTTTTGAAAACCGCGTTCGAACGTTTGTCCCATTCGGCTTCTGAAAGCGATTTGTCCCAGATGGCCTGAGGCTCGGGCCGCGAAAGAATATACGGCCCGAATTTTTCGAGTTTCTCAAATCCGCCGCTATCGATGAGTTGGTAGTCGGTATGTTGGTCTGGTGAGAGTAGTATCAAAGTTTTACTTCGGCTTTCGGCTTTCGGCCGTCGGCCTTTTTTTAGTTGGAAATGTATGAGTTTTACTTCGGCTGTCGGCTGTCGGCTGTCGGCCTTTTTTATTTTGGGAATTATAAAATGGGCCGGAGGATAAAGCCGACAGCCGATAGCTGACGGCCGAAGTTCTAATAAGCAATCTTGTTCAAATAAAATACGTTCCGTCTGCCCCGCGTTTGCGGATCGCCGGCTGCGTTCACAATGCGCTGCTCCCCCCAGGCGAGGTAGAAGTTGTCGTACCAGTAGTCAATGTCATCGGTACTTGTTTTTCGCACCTTGTCGCCTTCCACATAGGTTTCGTTCGGGATTACGCGGTCGCTGTCGATCACCTGGTTGCCCTTGATGATTTTGCTGCGAATGGCGCCGTTATGGCTGTAAATCAGCTTCGAATTGCCGTTGGTGAAGGACTGGACCTTAATCTTTTCCTTCAATTCCATGCTTTTTACATTGTCGAAGTTAATGCTGTTGTCCCAAAGTAAATTACCGTTCTGATCCACGTCCGCGACGACCGCATGGGTGTACGTGAAACCGTCGAATACCTGCTGATTGTACCCCCGGCCTCCATACATCGGGTTCCAAAGGTAGGGGTTATAAAGCCCCATTCCGAGCGGGTATCCGTAGCCACCGTATCCATAGCCGAACCCGCCCATCATACTCGGGTTCTGATAACGGTATTCGGGATAAAAAACTTCTGCAACGAGCAGGAAGTTGGACGCTTTTGGAACAACATCATGTACCAACAGCCGGTAGTTCAGTTTAAGGTCGTCGCCGCTTTCTTTTTTCTTGCGGATACGCTTTTCCATTTTCTCCTGCTGGCGTTCACTCAGGAAATTGAAGAAGTTCTTGAAATCGGTAAAACTGTGGTATTTGGTGAAAACAGTTTCTTCACCCACAATCTTGCTGATATATAAACCCTGCGAGGCGGCTACGCTGCTGCTCTGCATGTTGCGGTAGCCATAGGTGCCGATTACAATGCGAACCGAATCGTTCAGCACCTGTAAACGGCCACTCAGCAGCGAGAAGTCGTCCTCGGGATCTACGCTCACCTGTGTATAAAGCTCGCCGGTTTCCTCGTAGGAACGCGCTACAATCTTCGTCTGACGCCCTTTTTTCACGGCAAAACAAACATTTACCAAATGCTGGGCCGTGTCCACTTCGACAGTCTGAATGGCGTTAGAACCTTTAATGGCCGAAGGTAACACCCTCGTTTGCTGCGTAGTAAGCTGGGTGTAGATCAGAACAGGTTCGTTGCGAACCATGCCGGCCATGAAAACCGAGTAGCCCAGCGTTTTGAAATCGGTGATCTCAAAACGATCGACTGTATTAATCGTAAAAGTCTCCACAAAACCGGGACCGACATTGACCTTCACAATCTGGTACAATGAGCTCCGGTATTTGCTGAAAAGCAGGAAAACGGCCTGCCCGTCGTAGGAGGAAGCGATATAATCGAGGTTTGATTCGATCGGGCCGTCGATGGACCAAACCCGTTCGAGGTTCGTATCGAATTTCTGGACATTGAACGTGCCTTTGTCGGGCTTGGAAATGAGCAGCACGCCCTGTTTGCCGAGCGGTACCGCCTGGTAGGCCGTGTTGCCGGGCAAAGGAAGTTCAATCCGCTTCACTCCCTGTGCGAAAAGCTGAGTGCTCAACACGCCCAGGAAGAGTAACGGTAAGGCCAGCCGTAAAACGGATCGCTTATTTTTTGTCATGTGCCAGGGCAACGATATGATCGAATTCTTCGCGCTTAACCGGTACTACCGACAGTCTTGATAAACGGACAAGGTCCATCTGTTTCAGGAGTTCGTCCTTCTTGATCTGCGCGAGCGTAACGGTGTTCGGAAATTTCTCAACGGGAACCAGGTTCACCACTACCCATCCGGGCTCGTCGGTTGTAGGGTCGGGATAATGCTCTTTTGAAACCTTGGCAAGTCCAACGACCTCCTTACCCTCATTGCTATGGTAAAACAGCACGGGATCGCCTACTTTCATCGCCATTAGGTTGTTGCGCGCGGCGTAGTTGCGGACGCCGTCCCACATGCCTTCACCTTCGGCAATAAGATGGTCCCAGGAGTATTTAAATGGTTCTGATTTTACAAGCCAATGATTCATTCGGTGGGTATTTGTAATGACAGGAGTTAAAATGTTAATCTTTCGGGATTAAATCAAGGGAATTTCGTGAATTTGGAAAAATCAGGCTTTCTTTTCTCCAAAAACGAACGCTGGCCCTCTTTCGCTTCCTCGCTGAGGTAATAAAGCAGCGTTGCATTGCCTGCAAGTTCCTGGATACCCGCCTGTCCGTCGAGTTCCGCATTGAATGCGCTTTTTAGCATCCGGATCGAAAGCGGGCTTTTTTCCTGGATTTTTTTCGCCCATTCCAACGTCACAGTTTCCAGTTGCTCCAAAGGAACGACCTTATTTACAAGCCCCATTTGCAATGCTTCGTCGGCATCGTACTGGTCGCACAGGAACCAGATTTCGCGCGCCTTTTTCTGGCCCACCACGCGGGCAAGGTAAGAAGCACCAAATCCCCCGTCGAAGCTGCCGACTTTCGGGCCGGTTTGGCCAAAACGTGCATTATCTGCAGCGATAGATAGGTCACAGATCACGTGCAGGACGTGGCCGCCGCCGATCGCCCAGCCTGCCACCATCGCGATAACCGCTTTCGGAATGGAACGGATCATTTTTTGCAGGTCGAGCACATTCAAACGCGGTACATGGTCGTCGCCGATATAGCCGCCGTGGCCGCGCACCGACTGGTCGCCGCCGGAGCAGAATGCCTTGCCGCCTTCGCCGGTCAGAATAATAACGTCGATCCGCGGATCTTCGCGGCAGATATGCATTGCGTCGATCATTTCAGTCACCGTAAGCGGGGTAAATGCATTATGCTTATGGGGGCGATTGATACTGATTTTGGCAATTCCTTCGTGAAGTGTAAAGAGAATTTCCTGGTATTCTTTAATGGTTTCCCATTGAACTGTACTGGACATAAAATCAGATAGGTAAAATTGAGATAAGCCTGAATGCGCGAAATTACTCATTGTTTGGGTTACCTTCAAAAACAAATGAATAACTTTCCACCGCATTAAAAACCGGTGTGAAGGCCGGTAATCGGGTGAATCCACAGAAACGGCAGCGATGATCTGGACAACAGGCAAAACGTATTGGCAGACGCAGAAAAGGCCTCGAAATCCCTATTTCGCACAGGCTTACGACTTTATGGGGAAGTGGTTGGAAGGCAATCAGGAATTTGTGCTCCATACCTCCGGCTCAACGGGTATGCCCAAGCCCATTACGGTCACACGCAGACAACTCCGGGCAAGTGCGGCCATGACCGGGAAAGCGCTTTCGCTCGGGGGCGGTGCGCGTGCGCTCGTGTGCCTGAACGTGGGCTACATCGCAGGGATGATGATGCTCGTTCGCGGGTTGGAGCTGGATTGGGAGCTGACGATAACCGAACCGGTTTCGAACCCCATTGCGGGTTTGGATTCTGTCGATTTCGACTTTGTGGCAATGGTACCGATGCAGTTGCAGGCGATTCTGGAAAATCCTGTAACTGGTAATCAGGTTAGTAATCTGGGTAAAATACTGCTCGGCGGAGCACCGGTTAGCCCGGCATTAGCAACCCGGATCAAAGCACTAAATGTACCGGTTTTTCAAAGCTACGGCATGACCGAAACGGTTTCGCATGTTGCATTGAAAGCATTGAACGGGGCAGAAGCCAGCGATTCCTATGTATTCCTGCCAGGTATTGAGTATGGTGCCGACGAACGTGGATGCCTGTTTGTCTCCGGTGCTGTTACTGATGACCAGCGGGTGCAGACCAATGACCTGGTGGAAATCAGCGGCAATGGCTTTCGATGGATAGGGCGGGCGGATAATGTCATCAATTCGGGTGGGGTGAAAATCGTGCTGGACCAGATCGACCAGCGAATTGCCGCCGTTTTTCAAGATCTGGCCATTCCGGACACATTTTTCTGCTGGTGGGAGCCGGATGAAAAGTTGGGGCAAAAACTGGTGCTGATCATCGAAAATGCCTCTCCGAACGAGAACGTAGAGAAGCTGTCGGCAGAAATTAGAAGTCGCGTTTCGGCGTATGAGAACCCGAAACATATTTACTTTGCAAAAGCGTTTGCCAAAACAGCCACGGATAAGGTCGACAAACACGCAACATTTCAACAGCTTTTAAAATCTCCGAATGGATAAAAATCTTCAAATACCCGGTCATTATATTGTTCGCTATCAGACAGCTCCGGTGGTTCCGGCACCGTTTGCCCACTTTTATACACTGAAACTGGACATTCAATCGGAAGAGGACCTGCGGGTGGATTTTGATATTGTGTATAACGACCGCCTGGAACTGACCGACGAGGAAATATATGACGAAGGCTTTTCCAAAGACGACGATTACAAATGGAAAGGCAATTTGCCAACGGTTTGGATTGATGAGTTCAGGGAGATTTTTGTCAGTTCCAAAATCATTCGCAAACGCGAGGAAAACGAATACGAAGATTTTATAGAGATCGAGCTCGATGAAAACGATAAGCGCGTGACCATCTACCCGGTCGATAAGGAACGCTGGTCGTACTTTTTGCAGGAAATGATGCAGGCGATCTTCGAAACAGCCGGTCGTGAAAAGCCTTTTGAACTGACCTACGTCGATATTGATAACGACAGTAAACTAACCATCGACCTGAAAGCGTCGTTCGGGAAAAAGGAATTTACATTAAGCAAGAATGCCGGCCCAGCCCGTAAACTGCATTGGGATCAGTTGCAAAAAATAATGGATACAGTTTACAAAGCTGAATTCGTGGCCGACAATGCATCTGAAACCCGCCCGACCAAGCGAGGTAAATATCTCACGGCGGGCGATGGCCTGTGGTACCAGATGGGTGTAGCAGTTTTGGAAACTACTTCCAAAAGCAAAGATCTCGCGAAAATAGAAGCATTATTTAATGCACTTTCGAAATAGTACTTACTGACGGTACTGGCTCAGCTCCATTTGTAATTCATCCACGAGCTGAGTCACCCGTTCCAGTGAAGGCTGAGGCACAGGCATTTGCACGCTTACAAAAGCCTTCACTTCCCACACTTCCAGTACGTCCTGCAACGGCACTTCCAGCTCTTCAACCGACGCGTTGTCGGAAGTAAGCAACAAAATACCTGAGGTTTTTACCTGGTTGAATACATTTCTGTAAATCAGCCCGTGGCTTCTCAGCAGGAATACGTATTGCATTCCGTCCTTGATTTCGTACCAGTTACGGATAAACGTGCCCACGAGAATGGAGCCTGGGTATACAAAATCGTCTCCGCTTTCGAATGCACGGTAGTAACCCGATGGCAAATTGGGCAACTGGAATAATGGCAAACTATTCAGATAAGCGGGATTCTGGAAATTGGCAATGTATTCCGCCTGCTTATTGCGAGCTACCCATTGAATGGTGGGGTAGTGCTGCGCGGGCTGCTCAACCGCCGCATTGAATTGCGGGGTCTGATATTGGTTATTAAATGTAGGTATGCCGGCGGTCGGCTGAGGTGCTGCCGGATGTTGGGGTACCGCCGGTTGCCGGAATGCCGGTTGCTGGAAAGCCTCTGGTTGTGGCACCGGCTGAGGCGTGGCCGACTGTGGTGCCCCCGGCTGAGGCGCCCCCGGCTGTGGCGGCTGGTTGTAATGCGTTGGCTGCGGATGCGTTTCGCCGCTAACCGGTTTCAAGCTGATCTGCCGGGATACCTGCCGGAGCGGTTGCTCGGGCTGCTGGTACGTTTCCATGATTTTGGACAACGGCTGCGGTTCCGTGTACCCGGGCGTGCGTGTAGGTGTAGGCTGGGGCATAGCGCCCGAGTGGGAAACGGTCATTTGGCGAGAGGCCGCCAGCGGCAGCGACATTTCAGGCGTTTCCCTTAGCCTTCGCAAGTCGTTTTTTAGCAAATTATCAACACTAACACCGAATGCGGCGGCCATGTTTTTGAGATTAGTAAGGTTGGGATTGGCCCGTGCTTCCTCATAAGCACCCAGTAACGATCTCTTGATCGCGATCTTACGGGCAAACTGTTCCTGCGTCAGGCCATTCAGCCTTCTTAGATACTTGATGTTGTTGCTGACGATGCTCATAGGGATAACCTTTCCGGTAAAACGCCTACTAATTGACAAATCTTTTAGTAAAAAAAGAAATTTTTGGCATAAAAAAGCCGGAACATCAGAGTAAGTAACCCTGGTGTTCCGGCTTTTTTTACTTCGGCGGTCGGCTATCGTACTTCGGCTTTTTATTATGCCATCTAAAAGCCGACAGCCGAACGCCGAAGTATTTACTTATAAATTTCCTTCTTGGCAGCCTTAAATGTGTTGGTCAGCAGACCGCAAATGGTCATTAAACCTACGCCTCCCGGAACCGGTGTAATGAAGCTCGCCTTTGGAGCTACGTCGTTGAAATCGACATCGCCTTTGATCGAGAAGCCGCTCTTTTTCGTAGCGTCGGCCACGCGGGTAATGCCCACATCGACTACTACCGCGCCTTCTTTTACGTAATCGGCTTTTACAAACTCCGGACGGCCTAATGCGACGATCAGAATGTCGGCCGACTGGCAAATCTCTTTCAGGTTTTGCGTTTTGCTGTGCGTGATCGTTACGGTAGCGTTGCCCGGGTAGGTGTTACGCTGCATGAGGATGCTCATCGGTAAGCCCACGATCTGGCTGCGGCCAATTACGACGCAATGCTTGCCGCTCGTTTCGATCCCTGCACGGATCAGCATTTCCAGTATTCCAAAAGGCGTTGCGGAAATGTAGGCGGGCAGGCCCTTGCACATTCTGCCGACGTTGATCGGATGAAAACCGTCCACATCTTTGGCCGGGTTGACGGCTTCCATTACGATGTTTTCAGAAATGTGCTTCGGCAGCGGCAACTGAACGATAAAACCGTCCACATCGGGATCGTTGTTCAATGACTCTACTGCTTCAAGAAGCTGCGCCTCGGTAATGTCTGCCTCGAAACGCAGCAGGGTGGAAGTGAAGCCGATTTCTTCGCAGCTACGGATTTTGGAAGCTACGTAAGTTTCGCTTGCACCATCCTGGCCCACGAGGATTGCTGCCAAATGTGGCTTTTTGCCGCCCCCGGCGACCCATTGTTCAACCTCGGCTTTGATTTCAGATTTTATTTGGGAGGAAATGGCCTTCCCGTCGAGTAGTTGCATTATGATTCAGGTAGTAAATATTTCTTAATCAGAGTTTGCATTCCGGTTGTGGCTTTTTCCTGAATGAAAATCATATTGGATTTCAATGTGATATCGGGTTTTGCCGGATCCACGATATAAATGCGCTTGCCGATGGGGACGTAATGTACCAGCCCGGCAGCGGGGTAAACAGCCAGCGAAGTTCCGATTACGAGAAACATATCCGCTTGCTCGGTAACATCCACCGCTACTTCCATCATAGGCACTTCCTCTCCGAACCAAACGATATGTGGCCTCAACTGGCTGCCCAGTTCGCACAAATCGCCTGTTTTCAGTTCCCAGCCTGTCATCTGATAAACCAGCCTGGGATCTTTTGTGCTCCGCGATTTGAAAAGCTCTCCATGCAAATGGATTACTTTCGTGGAACCTGCGATTTCATGCAGGTTATCAACATTCTGCGTCACGATCGTCACGTCGAAATGCTTTTCCAGCTCTGCCAGTGCATAATGTGCCGCATTAGGCTTCACATCGGTCGCCTGTTTCCGGCGCTGGTTATAAAAATCCAGCACCAGTTCCTGGTTGCGGATCCAGGCTTCCGGCGTCGCCACGTCCTCGATCCGGTAGTTATCCCAAAGCCCATTATTATCACGAAAAGTACTGATCCCGCTCTCAGCGCTGATCCCTGCTCCGGAAAGTACAACCAGTTTTTTCATGGGCTTCTTCGTTTATGTGTGTTTAACCTTTTTTTGTCGCTTTCTTGGCAGCGGGCTTCTTGGCTGCCGGAGCCTTCGCAGCGGCGGCAGGTTTACGAGCTCCGCGTCCCGCAGGCTTATCCGGGGTCTCTGCCGCCAGTTTCAATACCTGTTCGTAGGTAAGCGAAGCCGGCTCGGTGCCTTTTGGAATCTTCACATTCTTCTTTCCAAAAGCAATGTAAGGCCCGTAGCGTCCATTCAAAACCTTCGCCTCCGGGTCTTCGGCAAATTCTTTAATCGTGCGATTGCTGTCCTGCAAGCGCTTTTCTTCGATGATCTCGACCAGCCTGTCCTCCGTAACGGCCATAGGGTCGTCGGTCTTGGCCAGCGAGTAGTATTTGCCGTCATGCTTCACGTAAGGACCGAACTTGCCGACGTTTACGACCATATCTTTATCCTCGAAGAAACCAACCTGACGCGGCAGCTTGAATAGCTCGAATGCCTCGTCCAGCGTGATCGTTTCCATCAGCTGGCCCTTCGCCAGACTCGCAAACCGCGGCTTCTCTTCGTCCTCCACATCACCGATCTGCACGTAAGGCCCGTATTTTCCGATTCTTACAGATACTTTCTTACCCGTCGCAGGATCTTCGCCCAGGTCTCGGGAAGTAAGGCTCTTATCAATCGCTTCCTCACGCGCTTCGGCAACTTTCTTCTGGAACGGCGTATAAAAGTTCTTGATCATCTGCTGCCAGCCCAGTTGGCCTTCCGCAATGTGGTCAAAATCCTTTTCGACGCTCGCTGTAAACGAATAATCGACAATATCCTGAAAATGGCTTACCAGAAAGTCGTTCACCACCATTCCGGTGCTGGTAGGGAAGAGTTTAGCCTTCTCCGAACCATATACTTCTTTATTAACCTTGCTTTTGATCTGCTCATTAGCAAGCGTTATTTCTTTGAATTCCCTTTCAAAGCCCTGACGGTCCTCTTTGACAATATATTCCCGTTTCAGGATCGTCGAGATCGTCGGCGCGTAGGTAGACGGTCGCCCGATCCCCATTTCTTCCAGTTTTTTTACCAAACTGGCCTCCGTATAACGTGGCGGGTTACGGGTAAATCTTTCCGTTGCCTTCATATCCGCCAGCTTCAATATCTGACCGACGTTCAGCGGAGGAAGCATTCCTTTTTGCTCTTCGTCGGGGTTGCCGTCCACTTCGTCATCGCTCGATTCCAGGTAAACTTTCAGAAACCCTTCAAATTTGATCACTTCGCCCTGCGCCACAAGCTCTTCCGAGGTGGTTGAAATGCTAATCGTAGCAGTGGTACGCTCCAATTGGGCGTCCGACATCTGCGATGCGATGGCGCGCTTCCAGACCAGCTCGTACAAGCGCTGCTCGTTGCGGTCGCTGCTGCCTACCAGCGTCGAGAAATCGGTGGGGCGGATCGCTTCGTGCGCTTCCTGTGCCGACTCGGACTTGGTTTTGAATATACGGCGGTGGTGATACTCGTCCCCATATTCTTTCGTGATCTGCTGCTTTGACTTATCAAGCGCTTCTTCCGACAGGTTGGTGGAGTCGGTACGCATGTAGGAAATCTTACCGGCTTCGTACAAGCGCTGCGCGACGGTCATCGTCTGCGCCACCGAAAAGCTCAGCTTACGAGATGCTTCCTGTTGTAATGTAGAAGTTGTGAATGGCGGTGCTGGTGATTTTTTAGCTGGTTTTACTTCAAGATTGCGTATCGAGAACTGAGCCCCGATGCATTTTTCAAGAAACTGGTATGCTTCCTGTTCGGTAGGGAAGTTTTTTGCAAGCTCGGCATTGAGCACTTTGCCGTTACCCAGGTCGAAATGGGCTGTTACCTTAAAGCTGCTTTTGCTCTTAAATGCATCGATCTCCCGCTCGCGCTCTACTATTATACGTACAGCCACTGATTGCACGCGGCCGGCCGAAAGGTTCGATTTGCCGATCCGGATCTTTTTCCAAAGCACCGGGGAAAGTTCGTAACCCACCAGGCGGTCGAGGATACGCCGTGCCTGCTGGGCGTCTACCAGGTCTGCATCGATGGTCCGCGGCTTGGCGATGGCATTCTGAAGAGCGGTTTTGGTAATCTCACGAAATACGATCCGCTTGGTATCATCGGGAAGCCCAAGGGCCTCTTTCAAATGCCAGGAAATAGCCTCCCCCTCGCGGTCATCATCGGTCGCGAGCCATACCTCAGCATCTTTTGCCAGTTTTTTGAGCTCTGAAATGACTTTGACTTTATCGGAGGAGATTTCGTAAGAGGGCTGGAAATCATGCTCAACATCAACACCCATATCATGTTCCGGGAGGTCACGGACATGTCCGAAACTGGACTTGACAGTGAAATCCTGCCCTAGGTAACTTTCAATGGTTTTGGCCTTCGCCGGTGACTCTACGATCACCAGATTTTTTGACATAACTTTCTAATTAAGGGACCTGGTAGCACTTTGAATGTCCAAATATAGGGTACAATCCGAGAAAAAATCAAAGCGCAAATAAAAGGTGATGGAAAAACGGAACGCGTTGCAGCACCTCCCGAAGGGGGCGTTTCAAATTATATCACTTGTCAGAACAAAAAAAAATTGGCGGGGGTTATCTAAGTGGGCGACTAGAATATACTGGTTTTAAATAGTAGTGAAAATCCGCCGAAATGCCTCCGTATATTCTGTAATTTCGTACTTTCGCCCGTTTTATTGACAACAGATATTGCCTTTAACATTGAAAAGATTTCATCATGAATATCTATCAGGACTACATTAAAGAGATTGAAGAAAGAAAAACCCAGGGGCTTCATCCGAAGCCGATTGATGGTGCCGAATTGCTGGGAGAAATCATAGCGCAAATTAAAGATCCATCAAACGAGTATCGGGAAGACTCTCTTAAATTTTTTATTTACAACACTTTACCAGGCACGACGAGCGCTGCCGGTGCAAAAGCCAGGTTCTTAAAAGAGATCATCCTGGGGGAATCCGTAGTCGAAGAAATATCACCCGCTTATGCCTTCGAGTTGTTATCTCACATGAAAGGCGGCCCTTCCATTGGCGTGCTGCTGGACCTTGCCCTGGGTGAGGATGCTGATGTTGCAAAACAAGCTGCGGAGGTTCTTAAAACACAGGTTTTCCTTTACGATGCGGATACAGACCGTTTGAAAGAAGCATTCAAAAACGGTAACGAAATCGCGAGGGAGATTCTTGAAAGCTATGCAAAGGCTGAATTCTTCACGAAGCTGCCGGATGTACCCGAAGAAATTCATGTAGTCACCTATATCGCCGGCGAAGGCGACATTTCGACCGATTTGCTCTCCCCAGGTAACCAGGCTCACTCCCGGTCGGATCGTGAGCTACACGGTAAATGTATGATTACCCCCAAAGCTCAGGAGGAAATCAAGGCTTTGCAGGAACAACATCCCGGCAAGAGCGTAATGCTGATTGCAGAGAAAGGCACCATGGGAGTAGGCTCGTCAAGGATGTCAGGTGTAAACAACGTGGCTCTTTGGACTGGTAAACAAGCAAGCCCATATATTCCGTTTGTCAACATTGCTCCGATCGTTGGGGGTACAAACGGCATCTCTCCGATATTTCTCACCACAGTCGACGTTACCGGCGGTATCGGTATCGACCTGAAAAACTGGGTGAAAAAGGTTGACGCGGATGGTAATATCGTTCGCAATGAAAATGGCGATCCTGTTCTTGAGGAAGTTTACTCGGTTGCCACGGGTACGGTCCTGACCATTAACACGAAGACGAAGAAGCTTTATAATGGCGATCAGGAACTGATTGACATCTCGAAGGCCCTCACGCCGCAGAAAAAGGAATTTATCAAAGCCGGCGGATCGTATGCTATTGTATTTGGTAAAAAGATCCAGACGGTCGCAGCGAAGATCCTGGGCATAGAACCTACGCCTGTATTTGCTCCTTCAAAGGAGATTTCCAACGAGGGACAAGGTCTTACCGCAGTAGAAAAAATCTTTAACAGAAACGCTGTCGGCATTACGCCAGGCAAAGTTTTGCACGCCGGTTCAGATGTTCGTGTAGAAGTTAATATCGTCGGTTCGCAGGACACGACGGGCTTAATGACCGCTCAGGAGCTGGAATCCATGGCGGCCACGGTGATTTCGCCGATCGTTGACGGAGCTTATCAGTCGGGCTGTCACACGGCGTCGGTTTGGGATAAAAAAGCGCAGGCAAACATTCCGAAACTCATGAAGTTCATGAACGACTTCGGTCTTATTACCGCCCGTGACCCGAAAGGCGAATATCACTCGATGACCGACGTGATCCATAAGGTGCTTAACGACATTACTATCGACGAGTGGGCGATCATCATCGGTGGCGACTCGCATACAAGAATGTCGAAGGGCGTAGCTTTTGGTGCTGACTCAGGAACCGTTGCGCTTGCATTGGCTACGGGCGAAGCTTCTATGCCAATTCCCGAATCCGTGAAAGTAACGTTCAAGGGCGAGATGAAGGAGCACATGGATTTCCGTGACGTAGTCCACGCTACGCAGGCCCAGATGCTTCAGAAGTTTGGTGGAGAGAACGTATTCCAGGGAAGGATCATCGAAGTCCATCTTGGAACGCTCCCGGCCGATCAGGCATTCACTTTTACAGACTGGACTGCAGAGATGAAGGCAAAAGCCTCTATCTGTATTTCGGAGGACGACACCCTGATCGAATCACTGGAAATTGCGAAAGGCAGAATCCAGATCATGATCGACAAAGGAATGGACAACAGCAAGCAGGTTCTTCAGGGATTGATCAATAAAGCAGACAAGCGGATCGCGGAGATTAAATCGGGCGAAAAGCCGGCGCTGACCCCGGATGCGAACGCGAAGTATTACGCAGAAGTTGTTATCGACCTCGATGTGATCGTCGAGCCGATGATTGCGGATCCGGACGTGACCAATAAAGATGTCTCGAAGCGTTACACGCACGACACGATACGTCCTATCTCTTACTATGGAGACGATAAAAAAGTAGACCTTGGTTTTGTTGGTTCCTGCATGGTACACAAGGGCGATTTGAAAATTGTTTCTCAGATGCTCAAGAACCTGGAAGAGCAGCAAGGCAAGGTAGAGTTCCATGCACCGCTCGTGGTGGCGGCGCCTACCTATAACATCATCGAGGAGCTGAAAAATGAAGGCGACTGGGATGTGTTGCAAAAATACTCCGGTTTCGAATTCGACGATAATGCTCCGAAAGTAGCTGCGCGTACCGAATACGAGAATATGATGTATCTGGAACGTCCCGGCTGTAACCTTTGCATGGGTAACCAGGAAAAGGCTGCCAAAGGAGATACGGTTATGGCAACGTCGACGCGACTTTTCCAGGGAAGGGTTGTTGAAGATTCGGAGCGCAAAAAGGGAGAGTCATTACTCGCGTCAACGCCGGTTGTTGTGCTTTCTGCCATCCTTGGGCGAATTCCTAATATAGATGAGTATAAAGCCGCGGTGGTCGGCATTGACCTGACCAAGTTCGCACCTCCCGTGAAGCAGTTGAGCAGATAATCACAGGTGGTACAGTTGTTGATAAATGTGAATGTATAAGCATTAATTTAATTACTATGGCATTTGACTTAGATATGATCAAGGGCGTTTACGCCCGGATGGAAGGACGAGTAGAAGCTGCCCGTAAAATCGTAGGGCGGCCTTTGACCTTAGCAGAGAAGATTTTATACTCCCATTTATGGGAAGGAAATCCCACTCAGAGTTTTGAACGTGGTAAGTCGTACGTAGATTTTGCACCTGATCGCGTCGCGATGCAGGATGCAACCGCACAGATGGCGCTTCTGCAATTTATGCAGGCAGGCCGCCCGAAAGTAGCGGTCCCATCTACGGTTCACTGCGACCACCTTATCCAGGCCGAAGTGGGTGCTGCGCAGGATTTGAAGAATGCCGTAGATAAAAATAAAGAGGTATACGATTTCCTTTCGTCCGTTTCCAATAAATATGGTCTGGGATTCTGGAAGGCCGGTGCGGGTATCATCCACCAGGTTGTGCTGGAAAACTACGCATTTCCGGGCGGTATGATGATCGGTACCGACTCTCACACGCCCAATGCGGGTGGATTAGGTATGATCGCGATCGGGGTTGGAGGTGCAGATGCGAGCGATGTCATGTCGGGCCTTGCCTGGGAATTGAAAATGCCCCGTTTGATCGGCGTGAAACTGACCGGCAAACTAAGCGGATGGACTGCGGCGAAAGACGTGATCCTTTGGGTGGCAGGCCAGCTTACCGTGAAAGGCGGAACAGGTTATGTAGTGGAGTATTTTGGCGAAGGGGCTGAAAGCCTTTCTGCAACCGGCAAAGGTACCATCTGTAATATGGGTGCCGAAATCGGGGCGACCACTTCAATCTTCGCTTACGACGAGAAAAGCGCCGCTTACCTGAGAGGCACAGACCGTTCCGATATCGCCGATGCTGCCGACGCGATCAAACACAATCTCCGTTCGGATGACGAAGTTTACGCAGATCCTGCCGCATACTACGATCAACTGATCGAGCTCGATCTTTCGACACTCGAACCACATATCAACGGGCCTTTTACGCCGGATCTGGCCTGGCCATTGTCGAAGTTCGCTACGGCTGTGAAGGAAAACGGCTGGCCAGAAGTTCTTTCGGTAGGTCTGATCGGTTCCTGTACCAACTCTTCTTATGAAGATGTAAGCCGTGCGGCATCTATCGCGCAACAGGCCGTTGACAAAAAACTGAAGGTAACTTCCGAATATACAATCACTCCCGGTTCTGAGCTCGTCCGCTATACGGTGGATCGGGATGGTTACCTGGATACTTTCGCACAAATCGGCGGGGTAGTGCTGGCCAATGCCTGCGGACCGTGTATCGGCCAGTGGGCACGCCACGGTGCCGAGAAAGGGGAGAAAAATTCGATCATTACGTCATTCAACCGCAACTTCTCGAAACGTGCCGACGGTAACCCCAACACGCATTCATTCGTAGCTTCTCCCGAGATCGTAACGGCGATGGCCATTGCCGGACGCCTTACTTTCGACCCGCGTGTGGACAAGCTCGTTAATACCGACGGCGCGGAGGTTATGCTCGACGAGCCAAGCGGCCTCGAATTGCCTACCCGGGGATTTGCCGTAGAAGATGCAGGTTACCAGGCCCCAGCAGAAGATGGAAGCAAAGTGCAGGTGCTGGTAAGCCCCACTTCCGACCGTCTGCAGCTCCTTGAACCATTCCCGGAATGGGAAGGAGCGGACCTTACCGGTTTGAAGCTTCTGATTAAAGCAAAAGGCAAGTGTACCACCGACCATATTTCAATGGCTGGTCCATGGCTGAAATACCGCGGACACCTCGACAACATTTCTAACAACATGCTGATTGGTGCGGTTAACTTCTATAATGAGAAAACCAACGCCATCAAAAACCAGCTGAATAACCAGTACGCAGAGGTTCCGGCCGTTCAGCGCGATTACAAAGCGCACGGGATCGGTACCATCGTGGTAGGGGACGAAAACTACGGGGAAGGTTCATCACGCGAGCATGCTGCGATGGAGCCACGTTTCCTGGGTGTACGCGCGATTTTGACCAAATCATTCGCACGTATCCACGAAACCAACCTGAAAAAACAAGGTATGCTGGCGCTTACATTTGCTAACACAGCAGACTACGATAAGATCCAGGAGGATGATACGATCGACATTCTGGGTCTGGAAACATTTGCAGAAGGACAACCTCTGACGATCGTATTGCACCACAACGACGGTACGACCGAGGAATTCCCGGTAAACCATACCTACAATGCCCAGCAGATCGAATGGTTCAAAGCAGGTTCTGCCTTGAATATCATCCGCAAGTCGGTTGGCGCTGCGTAATCGGTATAGTATTCCAAATGCAAAAGGACTTCCGGTTACCGGAAGTCCTTTTTGTTTGCTCCGGAGGAGCGCCCTGTTTGTAACAACAATGTTAGCGGCAAGCAACGATGTTGAAAACACACCTGCATCCAAACGTTACCTCAAATACCCGGAAACCGCGACTTTTGCCGGCTGTACGACTGATACAGAAAAATAAACATTCCCGTCATGATGGACACGTCGGCCATGTTGAATATACCTGTTTGGAACAACCCAAAATTGATGTGCATGAAATCGGTTACTGAGCCGTGTACGAGGCGGTCGTAGATATTGCCGATACCGCCGCCAATCGCAAAGCTCAGGGCGAGGGCGCTGAGCCAGGTCAGGTTCTTTTTGGTGAGCAGATATATAATTCCGAAAAGCAGCGCGATGAGCGGGATGACCGACAACACAAAAATTTTCATTGTATCGGGCAAAGAGCTGCCTATGCTCAGAAATGCGCCGGTATTTTCGACATAAGTAATGGTAACGTAGTCTTTGATCACGTGAATAGTTTGATAAAACCCCACATTTTCCCTGACTACACTTTTAGAAATCTGGTCGCATCCGATGTTGGCGATCAATACCACTACGATGGCAATATTTCTGAACAGACGGTTTGATTTGAAATTCATTATTTAGACAATGCTTTAATCGGCGTCAGATTAACGTCTTTGAACTCAACCTCGGAGCCTTCCGACTGCAATGCGATCTGTCCTTTCGAAGCCGTCGCATCATAGCCATAGTTGACGAGCACGCCATTGAGCCATACTTTAATTGAATTCTTAACACATTCGATCACCATGGAATTCCATTCGCCGAGCGGCTTTTCGGTGCCGTCGGTCAGGTTGGGAATGCGGCGGAGCTTATCACCGTTCACTCCCCATTTCTCTTTCGGTCCGCGGCGTTTCTCCATATCCGGCACGGTAATGTCTTCCTGGATGCACCAGAAATCGCCGGCATTCTGGTTCATGAGCTGTATTTCGATGGATTTGGGAAACATTTCATACAAATCTCTCGGCTTCGAAACGAATACCAATGCGCCGCAATTGCCGGGCTTGCCCACAAAACGATATTGAAAGGTAAAGCGGAAATTTTCATGCTGCGCGTCCGTAATCAAGTGGCCGCCCGGTGTGCCCAAACTTACAAGCAACCCATTGCGGACCAGAAACGGGTTGACGGCGTTCGGGTTTTTGTCCATTTCGGGAACGTCGATATGCCAGCCTTTGAGATCCTTGCCATTAAAAAGTGCCTTCGTTTGGCTGAACGCGTACTGTGAGGAGACGGCGAGCGCCAGGGCAAGGGGTAGGAAGAGTTTCTTCATGGAAGATCGATACTATTTAATGTTTTAATGGGATTTGAACCGGAAAAATTAAGCAATAATCGGGTTAGTATGTCTATGACGGCGATAAATGTTGGCCGAATGGTTTAAATTGGGTGCTGTCAATTCAAATCACTTGATCAGTCCATGAAAAAACTGGCCGCTTTGCTCGCCGCTCCTATGCTTTGCTCGTACGCATTCGCACAAAAGATCCGCTACGATGTATCCTTTCCCAATATCGTCCACCATGAAGCCCGTATTGCCGTAAGCGTTTCCGATGCCCCGCAAAAGGAATTGCTTTTCAGGATGTCGCGCTCGTCCCCGGGCAGGTACGCTACGCACGAGTACGGGAAGAATGTCTACGATGTCGTGGCCTTCGACAAATCGGGTAAATCCGTGCCGGTGCAGCGGGTGGATGGTGATGTTTATAAAATTGCCGGGATCAATGGTTTTGTGAAGGTAGCATATACTTTGTATGCCAACCACGCCGACGGTACCTATGCCGGAATCGACGCCAGCAGCGTGCATTTGAATATGCCGGCTACATTTATGTGGGTGAAAGAACTGGAAAAAGCGCCTATCACGGTTGCGTTCAGCCTGCCGGAACCCAATACCTGGACTATTGCAACCCAGCTCAAAACCACCGGCCAGGCCAACGTATTCACCGCTCCCGATTTACAATATTTCATGGATTCGCCTACCAAAATCGGTAAACTGACTATCAAAGAATGGACGGTACCCAATGCCGATAACAAGCCTTCGCAATTCAGGCTCGCATTGGAAGCAAAAGGCAGTGACTCGTTGGCTACTGCATTTGCAGGCAAAATCAAGCGCATTACCCAGGAGGCCCGAATGGTTTTTGGAGAATTTCCTGTATTTGATAACGGCAGCTACACCTTTCTGGCAAGCATTAATCCTTATGTAAAAGGCGACGGCATGGAGCACCGCAACAGCACGATGATCGCCGTGCCGGTCGCATTTGACGGTTCCGACAACCTGCTGGGCGTATTCTCGCACGAGTTTTTCCATACCTGGAACGTCGAGCGCATTCGCCCGAAAACGCTCGAACCTTTCAATTTTGAAAAGAGCAATATGAGTTTCGAACTCTGGTTCGCCGAAGGTTTTACCCAATATTATGGTGATTTGCTGCTCGAAAGGGCAGGTTTCGATTCGCTGGAAGAGTATTGCAAGACCTTGACATCACTGGTCAATACCAAAGAGAACACCGCCGGGGCGAAGCGCATTTCGCCTGTGCAGGCAAGCAGCAACGCCGTATTCGTGGATGCGGGCGTGGCGATCGATAAGACGAATTATCCCAACATTTATACTTCCTATTATCCTTATGGCGCTTCCGTTGCGCTCGCATTGGATCTCCAATTGAGAAGCAAAGGGCTGAATCTCGATGATTTCATGAAAGCTGTCTGGGTCAAACGTGGAAAACCGGAAATCGCCTACAATGTGACCGACCTGCAAGCTGTTTTGGAGGATTATTCAAAAGATAAAAAGTTCGCACAGCAGTTTTTTGCTAAATATATCAATGGCCACGAATCGCTGGATTATGCCCCACTGCTCGCTAACGCCGGATTGCTGCTGAAAAAACAATTTGAAGGACAAGCGTGGATTGGCGATGTGCGCTACAAGGAGGGCGCAGGCCTGACTATCACGTCCAATACCGTAATCGGAAGCCCACTTTACAAAGCTGGGCTCGATATCGATGATGAAATATTGAAAGTGGATGGAAAGTCGGTCACTAAAAATGACGATTTGACGTCTATTCTCAAATCCCACAAACCCGGCGACCAGCTTGCCGTGGAATACAAGCACCGCGACGAACCAAAAACCGCGATGCTGGAACTGATCGAAAATCCACGCTTGCAGGTGGTAACCTACGAAGCGGCAGGGAAGACGGTCTCGGAAGCTATGCAGACATTCCGAAAGGCCTGGTTGGGAAGTAAATGGAAATAGCGAGAAAGCGGTTGCCTGGCCCAGGCAACCGCTTTTTGCATTTAACGTGTGAGTAAAATCTTTTTCGTTTCCACCGAGTCGGGCTTCTTTACTTGCAGCAGGTAAATGCCGGCCGGCGCATTGCCGAGGTCGATCCGCTCCTCGTGTGCGCCCCTGCCTGTCACGTGACGTGTATGCCAGATTTTACCTTGCACGTCTGTCACACTGATGGTGGCTGGTCTGCCGGTTGGTAAATTGAAAACCGCTTTGAATTCCCCAGAGGCCGGGTTGGGGTAGGCTTGGAGTAGGGACGCATCGTTCGGCTTTTGTAGGAATTCGGATACTGCCATTCTTGCATTATTCGGGCTATTTCCAACACAAATCCTGTCCTGGCGGGTGGCTGCACCCGGCAAGCCCTGAATGCGGATCGTATTCTGGCCCGCAGCCAATGTAACGTAAAATGTCTCCTCCCGTGCGACGATGTTCCAGCTGTGAGTAGGGGGCAGCTGCAAGGCTGCAATGGCAATATTACCATTTACCGACACGCTCACCTGTGCACCGGCCTCGGCGTAGTAGCGAAGCCTTACCGCATACGTCCCGGCGGCAAAGTCGTCCAACTGGTAATCAACGTAGTAATCATAATTGTTTTGTGAACCTCGCGTTTGCCCGTTCGACGCGTTGGGATCGCTGGTACCGGCACCGTTGCTGGCCATGTTCTCGGCTTCTACGCAAGCGGAAGTTACCCCGCTCGGAGGAGCACAGTCGTTCACTGTAAACGAAACTGGAATGTGTCGGCTGGCGCACCCCTCCTTACCCGCCACGAGGGTGTAGTAATACGTTCCGTTGGCCGATGGCACTGGCACATCAATCGTTTTTGTATACCGGGCATAACCGTCGGGTCCGTACCAGTTGTAGAACACCGGGCCGCAATCCGCGCCGGAACAATTGGAGGAGAGGGTGATCTGGGAGCCGCATTGCGGCGTAAAAGTAGATAGATGAGGCACCACCACGAAATCACAGGCAGGAGGTGTGCCGGGCATTTGCTCGATGCATATCCTATCGTGGCGTACCGGGCTGTAACCGGGCAGGCCTTTCACCTCGATGAAGTTCAGCCCTTTTTGTAATGCAAAAACAATAGTCTGCTCGGTCCAGACGATATTCCAGGAGTTTGACGCCGGGAGCTCTATTTTGTATGGGAAAATTTCATTGTTGATAGTCACTTCAATGGCCGTATTGGCTTCCGCGTAATATCGGAAAGTGATAGCGTGAGCGCCCTCTGCCTGGACATCGGGAACCTGATAAAATACTGTATAATCCTGCCGGTCCTGTCCACCTTTTGTTTTGCCGCCCGATGCGTTAGGATCCTCGGTTATCGGTCCGGAACCGAGCGCATTCTCGGCTTCAAGACAAATGCTGTATGGACCGTCGCCGCAGGAGGTGATGACGAGCTGGAAATCACTGGTCTGATCGGGACAGCCGGGCTTGGAGCTGGTCCTGGTGTATGTGTAAGTACCGTTTTGGGTAGGGGCATAGAAATGAACCGTGCTTCCGGTGGCATCCAGGCCCGGACCGTTCCATTTGTAAGTCAGGCCCGGACAACCGGTACCAAAGCAATCGGCGCTGACGGACATACCCTGGCCGCATGTGGGTGTGTAGTCGCTTACGATAGATCCCACAATGTAGTCGCATTCGGCCGGTGTGGTCTGTACGCGGATCATCACATTTACGCTCGTGTCAGAGGTACAGCCGGTCTTGGACGCGAATAATGTGTAGGTATAGTCGCCCGGGATTGTTGGAGCGCTGAATGAAGTGGTCGCTTCTGCGACGTTAATGCCATTGCCGATCCACGCCAGCGAAGTGGTACCGCAGTCGGCCCCCGTGCACCTGGCTTCGAGTGTTACAGTCTGTCCGGGCTGATAAATGGGCCAGTTACCCACTGCGCGGGGATTTACCTTAAAGTCGCAGGTGAGTGGCTCGCCGGTACCGGGGATTTCCGTCCAGCAGGTCTTATCGTGCCTGACGTCGTACCCGGGAAGTTCTTTGAGACGGATCCGGTTATTGCCGGCCGTGAAATACACCTCGACAGTATGCTCCGTCCACGCGATATTCCAGGAATGCGAAGCGGGAAGTTCAATCTGCGTGGGAGCGGTGCCATTTACAGACATATTTACCAGCGAATTTTGTTCGGCATAGTACCGGAAAGTGATGCTGTACTTTCCGGAAACGGGTACGTCTGTCACATACTCAACAAAGTAATCCGAAGCGTTCCGGGCACCGCGCGTCAAGCCGTTGGACGCATTCGGGTCGGCGGAAACAGGGGCATCGCTGTTGGCGTTTTCCGCTTCGAGACAAATGGTAAACGGGGCGGCATTCGCGGGGGCGCAATGCTCGGGAGCCTTGGCAAAGCCCGCAATAGCTGAGAGCAGGAAGTAAATAACGAACGTACAAGTTTTCATAGCATACAGGAAAAGGTGGATGAATGGATATTCCGGCAGATCGCCGGAAAAGACAATCAGAAATTGGATTATCTACATTTTCGAGACACCATCAGTTATGTAAACCGTGGCGACATGCTCTGAAAAATTATTGAATATCAGCGGAATCTATCCCTGCTTCTCAGAAAGGTACTTCCAATAGCGTCGCGGCACGTGCCTGATGTGCAGCCGCATGTTTTTGCGTGCCTGAATGTTGGTACTTTTAAAATAGTCCTGCCATAATAAGGTGTACAATTCCTCTTTCGGATCCAGCAAATCGGACGGAAGTGCATTGACGATCGACATTTGAGGTGCTTCGCTCAGCGCTATTTCTTCTGTTTTTTCAAGGTCGTAATAGAGGCCATATTTTCTTTTCAAATCATAAATAACCCAGCGCTGGTCGGCATAGCGGTTTTGAAAATGCTCGGGCAGGAGCGGCAGTACATCAAAATCAGGCTCGATATGGGCATAGTAAATGCCGTCGCCCGTTTTCTGAAACCGCACGAATGCTTCCATCCGGTGTTTTTCACGATGCACTTTCCGGGCGGTTTGGGAAATGGCGAGCACGTCGGGATGGGCGAAGTTTTCGGATGCGCCGGCGGGCTGGTCGATGATATAGCGGGCAAAATGGAGCAAATGCTGAAACACTTCCGGCTGTTCGGAAAGGAATGCCTTGTAGAAACGCAGCTGCCACTCTTTTCCCAGTTTTTTACAAAGCCCTTTCCAAACCCGTTTCCCCTTTTCGCGGTCGGATACTACCCGAAAACCTGAATCGAAAACGTCAGGGACATAATGCAGTTCCGTTACCAGCTTCACCACTGCCGATTTCCGGTGGTAACATTCGAAAATGGCCGTCAGCAAGCCTTCCAGCGAACCGTCGAAAATATACAGCTCCATTAGAAAAGCGACAATTGATTATTCGGGTTGGCCAGGTATTTACTTTTGCCTTCGGACAAAATAAGGCCCTTAATGTGCCCTGCCTCGTACTCTTTCAGCTGCACTGGGCTATCGGCATACCGGATGAAATGGCGGGCTTTGCGAAAAGCTATACCGAGTTTTCGTAAGTGGTTTTCATACAGCCTGTTAAACTTCCTGGCCTGAACGATTTTCAACGCCGAACCGACGCCTATACCCGGCACGCGGAGAATCATATAGTAATCGGCCGTATTAATGTCCACCGGAAACTGGTCGAGGTTACGTAATGCCCAGCTGAGCTTGGGATCGACATCCGCTTCGAGGTTCGGATGAATGTCGTTGAGTATTTCCTGCACTTTAAAACCGTAGAAACGCATCAGCCAATCGGCCTGATACAGCCTGTTCTCGCGGATTAAAGGTGGTTGAGAGCCAATAATCGGTAGTCGGGAATCGTTGCTGATCGGAATGTATCCCGAGTAATAAACCCGTTTCAGGGCGAAATTCTCGTAAAAAGCATTCGCGGTATGCAAAATTTCCTTATCGGACTCCGGCGTAGCGCCCACGACAATCTGTGTGCTTTGCCCGGCCGGCACGAATTTCGGTACACTTTTGATCAGCGCCTTTTCGCTTTCAAACTGGGTAATATTGTTTTGGATGTATTTCAAAGGCTTTTTCACTTCTGCATGCGACTTCTCGGGCGCTAGCAGTTTCAGTCCTGTTTCGGTAGGCATTTCAAGGTTAATACTCATGCGATCCGCATACAAGCCCGCCTCATGAAGCAACTCGTCGCTGGCCCCCGGGATCGTTTTCAAATGGATATAACCATTGAAACGTTCCTCTTGCCGGAGCTTTTTCACAATGCGTACGAGCCTTTCCATCGTATAATCGGCATCCTTGAAAATGCCGGAACTCAGGAATAGCCCTTCGATGTAGTTACGCCGGTAAAAATTCATCGTGAGCTCCACCACCTCGTCCACGGTGAATGCAGCCCGCTTGATATCGTTGCTGCGCCGCGAAACACAGAATGCGCAGTCGAAAATGCAGTGGTTGGTGAGCAGGATTTTCAGTAACGATACACACCGGCCGTCTTCGGTGTAGGTGTGGCAGATCCCCGTTCCTTCCGCATCTCCAATCCCCTTGTTCTCATTCTTCCGGTTACTGCCGCTCGACGAACATGAAACGTCGTATTTCGCAGCATCAGCCAGAATCCCCAACTTCTCACGGATCGGCTCGTACATACTAAAATTTGCAATTAGTTAGATTTGTCTAAAATATCAGGCGGTGATTACCAGTTATTAGGAGGTTGCACTGAATGATTAATTGTGCATGAAAATATCAAATATTTGATACTGATACAATCTTTTGTGGGAGAATGTTTGAGAGCCGTTTGAGTAAATTTTCTATTTGTTTGCTGGCAGTTGTCGGATCTGTCAGATTTTCAGCGTTTTGTCAGTCGGAGGAGCCGAAAGTGGTAAGGTACAATGGCAAGGTTAGCCAGCAAATCGTGATGACGCGCGATTCCCCGATCATCGATCATGCCACCGGAAAACGGATCAGCTACGAGACGTACGACAATATGCTCCGGCGTAACCCGGGACTTTACAAGACCCAGCCGATATTCGATAAATACGGAAAGGCATCCTCTTTCGAAATCATCAAAAAGAGCCAGTTGTATGTTCAGGAAGACGGTTCGGTGATGAATAATCCCGACCTGATGCCGGAAATAGGCGAGCCCATTGCCCCGTTCGTCATGCGTGGTCTGGACGGGCGGGAATATGACTCGGAGAAATTGCGGGGAAAATACATTCTGCTGGGCTTCTGGGTACGTTATGAAAAGCCATTATACACATTCGCCAGCACCAAGGTGATTTCGAGTTTTGTGGATGAAAACAAAAAGAAGGGTATTGAAATAATCTCCCTTGGTACCACGCTTAACACCGAAGAAGAATGCCTGGAAGCGATCCCGAAACGGAACTGCGGTTTTATTCCCGTTCCGGAATCGTATGGTTTCAACCACCGGTACAAGATCAGCGAGACGCCCTATTTCATTTTAGTAGACCGCAAAGGCATCGTCAGAGCTATGGCCCCGCACACCGAATTCTCGAAAATCAGCGAACTGGTATTGCGCTGATCAGCCCAATGCGCCGCTGATGCGATTGTAAAGACGCTCGGGGTGCCAGATCCTGCGGGGGCCGAGGATCATGCGGCGGGAGGTCTTGTACATACTGTATCCATGCTCATGAAGATAATTCAAACCTTCCGTGTTGGCGAGTGGAAGGATCGCCGCGGGCCGTGCCAACGTGCGGACCTGCATTAAAGCGAACCCCGCGACATCCGTTGAGGCGATAATAGGGCCATCGCTCCACGTGGGCAGGTAGACGCCCTGCAAATCCCCATTTGAACCGATAAAAACGAAGGCATCCGCCAGAAACTCGCCCATCACACTGCGCCTGTCTTCGCCGGATACCATGCGGTCGAGCGCATAAGCGGTTTCACGGAGGTGTTCGTTAAATGGCTGAATATGTGTAGAATGCGGAAACGGTGGAATCTCCCGCTCGCGTTTTAAATGCGCATATTGTCCCTCTACTTCAAAACCCTGTTTCAAATAAACCGGGTACCCAAATTCCGTGGCGTCTAAGTAAATGGTAGTATAGCGGGTCCGGTCGATGCGCTCGATCAGGCTGCGGGTAATGGCGCTTCCAAGGCCCTTGTTCCGGTGCTCTCCATGCGTGATGATGCACGCAAGCCACGCAGTATCGCCATGGAAAATGGCGGCACCAACGGCAACCGGCCGGCCATCTTCTTCGATCTTGATCGGCTTGCAGCAATCGGATTTTAAAAAGTAGGCGAACCGGGGGCGGATATCGCCCCAGCCTTCGGGTTCCAGGGCCGGGAGGTAAGCAATGTCTTCTTCTGTGAATTCCTGACTAATCATGGCATGGATCGTTAATCCTGCTAAAATGTCAAAAATCTGCTTCTAATCGCCTGAAATGGGCAATTTTTCTTTTCCAGCTAATCCACGAGTAGTAAAACAGAAGCAAAAATGCAATGATTAATGCGCTCAAAATGATGTATTTGCGCTGGTTAAACACGATTTGATAAGTGAGGAACAATAACAGCGTGGCTGAGTAGGCGATCGAAGATAGTAAAGAAAGCACCGCCAGTTTTTTCAATGTCTGCGCTTCCTTCACCAAAGCCTCCCTGATGTTACCGCTTACCGACGGGTTTTGTAAATGATAATAACCCACTGCATTGTTTAAAATGTAAAGGATAATGCTGCTTATGAGCATCATATTGACAATCAGCGGCTTTTCCGCTCCATCCAGGCCATCATAAAAAAGAAACAGGAGAGCCGTAAGCGCTGCAATTTCGATCATGAATTTGATCCGAAGCCTGCGCAGCGACGGGTGGTTACGGACGCGGGTCATCATGGCGAGCTCCTGCTCGGAATGGGATTCTTTACCGGCCCGGTGCCAGTCGGATTTCAAATCGTCGATATTCATAGATTGCTGGAAGTTGAAAGTGTTTTGAGTTTTTCCCTGATGCGGTTGAGCTTCACGCCCACATAATTTTCGGAAATGCCTGTTAACGAGGCGATTTCAGTATAGGAATAGTCTTCGAGATAAAGAGAAATAAGGGCCCTTTCGGATTCGCTCAAAGTCCGCAACGCCCGGAAGAGCCATTCTTCGCGTTCAGAAACGGCTTGTATGGGCTCGGCGAGGTCGGGCGGGTGTTCGGTGATGGAAACAGGGGATTTTTGCTTTCGGTAGGAGGCCATCGCCGTATTCAGCGCGATGCGGTAAATCCAGGTCGTTATTTTGGATTCGTGCCGGAAGCCCGGAAAAGCGCGCCAGAGCTGGTAGACGATTTCTTGAAAAAGGTCCTGCTGGTCTTCCGGCGTGTTGCGGTACATCCGGCTGACCTTGTAAATGATCCGCTGATGCTCCCCGATGGTTTCAAGAAAAATTTTCTCCATAAAAATCAAATCTTTCCCAATAGGTTGCAGAGATTGGGAAAAACTTACATTCGTCGCGACTTTTTTGGATTAATGCGAATCTATAACGACAGGCAACTTACGGACATGCGCAATTTCGCCGCGGGTTATTGGGCGGATCTGATTGGAAAGGAGCGTTTCGATGGCTATTGTCTCACCATCCAGCGTGCTGAATTCTACTTCGAAGGCAGTACTGTCTCCATGAGTCATCACAATTGTACCGATGTCGCCCGCTTGCAGTTCCAGCTCGGGCAGGTCTTGGGTCAGGACTACTATATCGAGTTCTTTCATTTTGCTGTTGCAGGAATTACGGTGATTAATCGCGGCATGTTTTCTGGATCATTTATATCGAAAAACCATCCGATAAGCACTCTTGGATTTCTAGTATCGGGCGTTCGCAGCGAGCCTTCGGTGGTTATTCTGGTCCCAAATGGAGGTCGTTTCTCAATCTGTACTACCAAACTTTCGCATGCCGACAGCCGAAGTGCTTCCAGGAACTCGGCGCTATTCGCAAGGGAATAACCAAATTTACTAAAAAACATGGCTTTTGATTTCCCTTCACGATGGTCAAAGTTCAGTAGATAATTTTCAATTTTGTTTCTTGAAATAATTGCCTTGGAGCAATTGTGTAACCTTGTCATCATTATAGCGTGTGAAAACAGTCCGACATTGACTATTTAGACGCCAGTTTCATGAAAAGTAACGTTATTTACCAAAGTTTTTTCAAAAGATCAGGACATGAATATCATTACAACAGACCAGCTCAAAACCATTCTGGAAACGGAAGACCCTATTTTGATCGATGCGAGGGGAGGAACGGATGCTCTGGAACGGTACAACCGGGCGCACCTCGCGAATGCCCAGTTTGTGGACCTTGAAACCGATTTGTCGGAGAAATCCGGTGATCCGTCGGACGGTGGGCGGCATCCGCTGCCGAAACCGGACGATTTCGGAAGATTTTTAGGCATACTCGGTATCAGCCCGTCGTCGACTGTTGTGGTGTATGACGATAAAAAAGGGGCTAATGCAGCAGCACGATTTTGGTGGATGCTGAAAGCCGCAGGTCATGAAAAAGTGTATGTCGTAAGCGGCGGACTGGACGCAATCGTGGAGGCCGGCATCGATTTGACTCAAAAAGCGGCCTCATTGCACAATTTGGAAGAATACCCCATTAAAGGATGGCAGATGCCGTTGGTCGATGCAGAAGATGTAGCGCTTGCTGCGGCCGATCCCGATTCGATGGTGATCGATGTGCGTGAGCATTACCGGTACGTGGGAGAGAGCGAGCCAATCGACCTGGTAGCAGGCCATATTCCAGGGGCCGTTAATATACCATATACTTCCAATCTCGATGGAAAAGGCGAGTTCATGCCGCCTGCGGAACTTGCTGCAAAATACAAGGATGTACTGGCTGACAAAGACCCCCGCAAGGTAATCGTGCATTGCGGATCGGGCGTTACAGCCTGCCACACGCTCCTTGCGCTGGCAGAGGCGGGCATGCATGGCGCGAGCCTGTATGTAGGCTCGTGGAGCGAATGGTCGCGCACGGAAAGGCCCATTGCAACAGGGGAAGAATGACACATGAGCCGGGGCGGGATTTTTGAAATCCCGCCCCGGTCGTTTACTGAATAGACTGCAGGTAATCGTAAAGCGAAGAAAGCTCGCTGCGCGTGTACTGCGCAGTCATTTTCCAGGGCATATCTTCGTTTTTGAGAATATGACCTTCCGGGGTTTTTCCTGAGGTAAGTGTTGTAATAAACTCTGCTTTCGTCCACTTTCCTACATGACCCGCCCGGGTAATGTCCGGCACCGGCGGAAATCCGGGAGCAAGCGGCTCTCCACCTTTGAAGTTTTCGCGATGGCATCCGGAACATGATACGGCCAGGTATTTACCCTGAGCCACGCCCTCCGTCGAGTCGGCCCGGGCGATCATCGGTCTGTTGTGGTCGATCTTTTCCACCGATAAAAGGGGCATTTTGCCAAGATAGCTCATGATAATGGCAACCGGACCAAGATCATTTCCCGGAAGTTCATTGTCTACATCCGGAATCTGGCGGCAATAGGCGATCAGCGCGGCCATATCCTGCTGAGAAAGCAACGCAGTTTCATGTGAAGGCATAAAAAGAAGTGGCTTTCCATTTTGGTGAACGCCATGCCGGAGCGCAGCGAGCCAGTCGGAAACCTCGTACCCGGCTGGTAATCCTCCTTTTCCCCGGGTAAGATTGCCCGCAACAAGCCGGCCAATGGCACCGTCGTCGTTCATGACTTTACCTTCCAGATCGGTCCCGTGACAATCCTGACAGCCCTTAATGGCCACCAGGTGCCTGCCACGCGCGAGGGCTGCGCTGTCGGTCGGGACCTCCATGGTGGCTTTTTCAAACGCGTAGACTTTCGTCATACGGCTTTTCATGGAGACCGACATGTACGTGTAGGTGCTGACGGCGACGAGCGTAATTCCGGCCAGGATAACGCCGGTCCACTTTAAAATTTTTCTGATCATGGCTTTGAAGTTTTTCGCAAAAATGCTGGATGCCATGCCGCATTGACCTACGCAAAACGGATAAAAATCTACGACAAACGGATTTTGTCGATTAATTGGGCCGTTCACTCAGTAGGAAGCAGGTACGAGGCAGGCGGGCGCGTATTTTCGTGTTGTGTTAAACCGATACTGTCCTATGGCCGCTACATTTATCCATTCAGCCGACATTCTCGATTTCAATCCTTTACCTAATCCGCAATCGGTCACTCCCGGGGCGCGTGCCGGACAGGCAGGTGAGTTTCTGACCCGCTATCATCCCGCGGTAGGCGAGTTGAAGTTCAAGAGCCTGATGTTTCCACATGTACACCTGATGAACCTGCATTGGAACTCGCAGGCCGACGTCGTTCTCTACGACAGTACGCCGGTAGACACGGTCAATATCAATTTCCACATGGCAGGAAGGCTCGACACGACTTTCGCCGGGCTGTCGCACGATCTTCATATGAGTTCCGGTAAACATAACCTCGTGTTTTCGCCGGAAGGAGGTGATACCAACCGTGTTTCGGCCAACGAATCGCTCGAAATGTTTCATATCAGCCTGGATAAGGCATTTTTCTCGGAGATTATAGGCTGCGATGACCGTTGGAGTGAACGCATTCAGGATAATTTACGCTGCAACAGGCCGTTTTCGGGCATTAAAGGCACCGCGAACACGACGCCGTTCATGCAGAAACTGATACGGGAAGTGAAGCAATGCGAGGAGGTTGGGGCAGTTCGTAATCTGATGATCCAATCGAAGATTTTGGAGCTGCTGGCATTGCAAATCGAGCAGTTTCGCGGGCCCGGCCAAACGGAAAGCATTTCCGCGGCCGATGCAGAGAAACTTCACCAGTTGAAATATTTCCTCGACACCCACTTTCTCGAAGAGCATTCGCTTGCCGGGTTATCGCGGATTTGTCTGTTGAATGAATTTAAGGTAAAAAGAGGTTTCAAGGAACTGTTCGGCACTACCGTTTTTGGGTATCTGCGTAAAATGCGGATGGACTACGCCGAACAGCAACTACTCGACTCCTCGCGATCGGTAGCGGAAGTTTCTGATCTGCTCGGTTATGAGCACGCACAGCACTTCTCAACCGCATTCAAGAAGTACAGGGGAATTAATCCGTCCAGGCTCAAAAGTGGGCGCATACCGGCCCGAATACATTAGAATGACGATGAAAAAGTATTTAACAGTGGTCAGTTTGTTGATATTGAACGCATATGTGTTTGCCGCGATCAGGGATTGGCGCATTGCGGAAGGCTATCAGATACGGTTCGACGGCAAATATGCGCACGGATCATTCCATAAAATGGAGGGTAAGATCCGCTTCGACCCTTCCCAACCCGAGCAATCCCGCTTTGAAGTTTCGGTCGATGTAGCGTCGATCGACACGGGCATTGAACTTAAAAACAAACATGCGAGAAGCGATAAGTGGTTCGATGCAGAAAAGTACCCGCGCATTCGTTTCCTGTCCACGTCGGTCAGCCGGACAGACACCGGTTTTGTCGTACACGGCGAGCTGGAATTGAAGGGGATAAAAAGAGAGATCGCGATCCCGTTTGCATTCAGGAGCGAGGGCGACAGGCACCTTTTTTATGGTAAATTTAAAGTGAACCGCGGCGATTTCGGGATTGGGAAAGTAAATGGCAAGGAGTCCGATTCGACGGCTGTGGAAGTATCGGTTCCGGTTCTCACGCTTGAATAATCAGTTACTTGTTCCGCAGCGCTTCAAGCTGCCGCAACAGTTCTTTAAGTTCTCCTTCGGCGGCTCTTAGCGACCGCATTTCCCCGCTTTCCACTACACTTTGAGCAGGGTCATTGAAATTTTTGGCTTCCTCCATCACCTCCGGATTTTCGCGGTTTTCGGGTGAAAAAGCGATCGTCTCTTCCAGGTTTGTCCGTTCAAACTCGATCTGCTGCCTTTTAGCGAGTATTTTGTCTTCAAGTTGTTGTTGTTGTTCGGTGCTATTCATGGTTGCTATTGTTTTTAAATTTACCTTGCAATAATTGAGCCTGGCATTTTGCACATCGCAGAAGGGTAATTTTCACCTTTGAATTACTTTGCTGATCTTTGAACGAACTAAATTTTCTTGAATCGACAACTCACACAGGATTATGGATTATGTAAATGCTTCATCCGATTATCTGAACGCCAATCCCAGCTGGCATATCGAAGATTCCCCCTGGAAGGCCACTCAGATCATCAAAATGCTGAAAAAGAATAACCTGCATCCCAAATCGATTGTGGAAATTGGTTGCGGCGCCGGGGAGATCCTCAATCAGATCCATGATCGCTGGGAGGATAAGACGGTAAAACTCTACGGTTACGATATTTCACCCGATGCCTATGAGTTCTGCAAGCCACGGGAAAAAGACCGGTTAAAATTCTTTAACAACGACCTGTTACAAACGGATGAAAAATTCGATCTGTTGCTTATGATCGATGTTTTCGAGCATGTCGAGGACTATTTCGACTTTATCCGTAAAAGTGCCCGGCACGCGGAATACAAAATTTTCCACATCCCGCTCGATTTTTCCGCATTGGCGGCATTCACAGGTCATCTGATGAAATTGCGGCATTCGGTGGGGCATATTCATCATTTCACCCGTGAAATGGCGATCAACACCCTCAAAGACTGCGGCCTCGAGGTGGTCGATTGGTTTTATACGCTCTCGGAGCTGGAATTGAACTACGGCCGGCACAACTTCAACGGGAAAATGGTCAATTCATTCAGAAAAGTATTGTACACCGTCAATCCGGAACTTGCCGTGAAAGCGGTAGGAGGATTTTCATTGCTCGTATTGGCTAAATAAGAAACCACACATTCAGACTTTTGCGCATGTGTAGCCCGCTCGTTCGGGCTGCGCTTTTTTTGTTTATTAAGCAAACTACTTCATATTCAAAGCCCTTTTCAAAAAGCCTCCCAGGAAACTCGCGGCAAAAGTAAGGATCATGGAGCCGTAAAGACTGAAATTTTCGAGCTCCTGACGGGCCCGGTCATCGGGAAGTGTGGTGAAGAGAAAGTAGCCCGCCAGCAGAAGTATACATTGCATGATCGCCAGCAACCAACCTTTGTAAGGTTCGGCAAACCCAATGGAAATGGCCGAGAAAACCGCTACCAGATAAGGGAGATGAATGCTTTCCGCATTTTTGATCACATACACGAGCAATGCGCTGGTCATAATAATCATCGCCATGTTGATTACTAGCCGCCGGTCGAAAAAGGGTGACCGGTTCGCTGCGGGTTTTGCCGGATTCGTTTTCAATAACTCCCGCAATTCATGTTCATGTTGCATATCCTGCATTGCTTCTGCTTCGCGGCCCAACTGCGTGAGCGCCTTTGCGCGCCAGTGATAAGGATTTGCACTGTTTTCTTCGCCGAGCGTTACGGCTTTGTTGAGCGCTGCCAACGCTTCTTCGGGTTGGCTCTTTTCCAGATACAATTTCCCCAGTTCAAGGTGGAGCGCAAAAACCTGGTCGTCGTAACTCAGGCCTGCCTTTATATCGGATATGGCAGCTTCGGGGTTTCCAAGTTCTCTTTGGCATAAGCCCCGGTAGAGGTAAGCAATGCAGGATTTGGGTTTTTGACCGATCCTGGAATTAAAATAAGCATACGCTTTGTCGGTTTGTCCACTCTCAAAAAGTGCTATTCCTCCAGTGAGGGTGGCCGCCTCTTTTTCGCTGGGTGTGCGGAGGTCGGCATAATTGCGCAGGTAATAGATATAGCCGAAAAAGGCGATAACGACGAGAAATTCCATATGATTTGCAAATCAGCATTCGATGACGCCAAAATTCGGTACGGAAGCCCGCATATCAAAGGGAATCGGATGTTTTGAGCTAGGAATCGCGCGAACGGTCCGCAGCGTCAGACCAGGATAACCATATTGGGTTCGCCGCTGTTTTCGATACCAAGCGCGGAATAGGCCAGTGCAATCCGTTTGCCGGTATTTTCAGCCAACTCAAGCAATTGGAAAACCCTTTCTTCCCCTTCGATTTGCAGCGCCTGGTATAGAATGTTCCCGTAATTGAACTCGTGAGAGCCTAGTCCATTCTTCAGGGCCGCCAACTGATACCGGTCGAATATTTCCTTTCCTGACATGAAGTGCAACATTTGGGTGTGATATTGCAGGTGAATTTGCCCGAAAGATGCTCAAACCGGTATCAAAGTTGCATGCGGTTAACTTAAATGTTGAGGAAGTGGAATCTGTTGGCTTGTCTCGTCGGCGATCGGCTTGCCGCGTAAGGTTTGTAAAGGGATCAGCCCCGACCAAATGGGCAATTTCAGGTCTTCTGGTTCGTCTTTCGGCATTCCCTCACGCATCTTAGCGGAAGCTTCATCAAAAGAGAATGCAAGCGCGGTGGTTTTTCGGACTTCGCTGTCGGTCATCGGGCGGAGATAATCCCAGCTGTCGGGTACTATCTTATTGGTAAGCCATTCAAATGCTGCTCTTTTCGTTGCGGTATCTTCCACTTTTTCAGCGCTGGAAAAAATGATGACCGAACGGTAATTGACCGAATGACTGAATGCCGATTTCGCTACGACGAGCGAATCGGTGAGCATTACCGAAATGCAGACCGGTATGCCCTTTTCGATTTCCCGTATAAAATGGCTCCCGACAGAGCCGTGAATGTAAATTTTATCTTCATAGCGGACAAAAGCCGTCGGGATAGAGAACGGCTTATTGTCCACTGCATAGCTAATAGTGCAAAACAATGCTTCATCGAGAATAGCGCAGATGGCTTCGTGCTCGTAGTGCGTGCGCTTGGCTAGCCGGCTGGGTACGAGATAGGGTGGTGGCGTGTTCATTATACTTTGTTTTTCTCCAAAATTATGGGTTAATTGGCCCATTGTTTTAATCCAATATTTTAAATGACGGTAGTCCAATTATGATGAACGTGCTGTCGACACTGATTACCCCTGAAAAAGGAGGGAAGCAACCGGTATATCTTCAGATTGCCAATCAGTTGATGTCGCTGATCAAGAACGGTACTTTGCAGCCTGGGTACCGGCTATTGAGTACCAGGCAGTTGTCGACCATTTTAAAAGTGCACCGGCGTACCGTCGTGCAAGCGTACGATGAGCTGCTGGCACAGGGCTGGCTTGAAAGTCAGACCGGGAACGGCACGTTTGTGGCCCGAAACCTGCCCGATTTGCGGCCGCTTCCCCTGTCCATAGAAATAGCGGCAGACAGGGATCCACTCAAAAAAGCGGGTTTTCAGTTCGAACGGCCTGCTCACCTGGATAGGGCCGTTCTGAAAGCCGGTTGGCGGCTTCACCTCGATGATGGCTTTCCGGATCCGAGGCTTGCGCCATTGGAAGACCTGTCGCGGGCGTACAGGAGCCAATTGCTGCATGGAAATTCCTATGCGAGGCTGGGCTACGGCGAGACCACCGGCACAACCTGGCTGAGGCAGGAGCTGTCCGCCCATTTGAACGAAACACGCGGTCTCAAAACTTCTCCGGCCAACATCCTGATTGTAAGGGGAATGATTATGGGGATGTACCTGACTGTCACGAGCCTCGTGAAGCCGGGTGACTATGTTATTACTGACTCGCCCGGGTGGTTCGGGGCATCGATGAACTTCGTGCAGGCGGGTGCTAAAATCTGTCATGTCCCAGTGGATGAGTATGGTATGGATATCGATGCGGTTGAGGAAATATGTCTGAAACAAACCGTGAGAATGGTCTATGTGACTTCTCATCATCAATATCCTACCACCGTCACGTTACGGCCCGATCGTCGGATTAAGCTGCTGAAACTCGCTGAAAAATATGGTTTTGTGATTTTTGAGGATGATTATGACTACGATTTTCACTATCTGAGCAAGCCGCTACTTCCGCTTTTTGGCGCCGATCAGGCCGGAATGGTACTGTATTGCGGTTCATTCACGAAAACCATCTCGCCCGCGTTCCGGATCGGATATCTGGTAGGACCGGAAGATGTGATTTCGCACCTCGCCTCGCTCCGGCGCATTATCGACCGGCAAGGGGACACAATGCTCGAAAATGCGATTGCCGAATTGCTTCAAACCGGCGTCATTCAACGGCATTTACGGAAATCGGTGAGGGTTTATAAACAGCGCCGCGACCTTTTTTGCGAGTTGCTGAAAACCGAGCTGTCTGATCACATCAGCTTCGATATTCCCGACGGCGGAATGGCAGTTTGGGCTCGTTTTGATCCGGCGATTGACATTCCCAGGCTTGCGGAAAAGGCTGCACAACGGGATTTGTATTTCTCAAATGGGAAAGTCGCAGGATATCCCGCACAGTTCAGGAACTATATACGTCTTGGATTCGCTTCTTCCAATGCAGGAGAACTGGAAGAAAGCGTAAAGATTATTAAGGATTTAATATGATCAGAAAAGTTATTAGTGCTTACAGGACGTCTTTCAGTGGGCTTAGCAGGGAAACCTGGTTGCTCAGTCTCGTGATTTTGGTGAACCGCTGCGGGTACATGGCGGTGCCTTTTATGAGTATGTATATCACGCAAAGCCTGCACCGGAGCATCGAAGACGCCGGGTTAATCATCACGCTGTTCGGCGTGGGCTCTGTGTTGGGCGCCATGGCAGGTGGCTATCTCACCGATAAGCTGGGTTTTCAGCCCGTGCAGATCGGCAGTTTGATACTGAGTGGCGTGTTCTTTGTCCTTTTTAGCCTGATAACCGACTTTGCGCTGTTATGTGTTTTGATCGTGGTCCTCAGCTTTTTTGTGGAAGCATTCAAACCTGCCAACCAGACGGCTATTGCGGCATATTCCACGCCCGAAAACCTCATACGCTCATATGCGCTGAACCGGCTTGCCACCAATATCGGGTTCGGGTTCGGTACCGGGGTGGGAGGATTGCTGGCCGCCATTAATTACCATCTCCTGTTCTGGGTTGACGGTGTAGTATATGTGCTGGCCGGAATGCTCATTGTTATGCTATTGCCTAAAAGAAAGCACATTACGAGAAATGACTTTCCGGAAAAGGATGACATCAGTACCGCTTCTCCCTGGAAAGACGCGTTTTTTGTCCGTTTCCTCGTGATGGTTACATTATATATGCTGTGTTTCGTCGTGCTGTTCAGGCTGGTGCCGGTTTACTGGAAGGAGGAAATGGGTATCGGGGAATCGACAATCGGTGTTATGCTCGGCATGAACGGATTGATTATCGCCTTGTTCGAGATGGTACTCGTGCAAAACCTCGCCAACCGGAAGCCCGATTACTTTTACATGATCTCCGGGCCGCTTTTTAGTGCAATGGCATTCCTGGCGCTCGTAGTACCGCACGTGCTGCCGGTAGTGCTCGCCGTTGCGACGGTCGTGCTATTTACGACGGGCGAAATGCTGGCATTTCCTTATCTGAGCACATTTGTCATGAACCGGGCCAGCGATTTGAACCGGGGCAAATATTCGGCGGCGTACTCGGTATCGCAGTCCGTCGCACAAATCATCGGCCCGGTGATGGGGGCCTACGTGGCAGGACATTGGGGGTACAGTGCATTATGGATTTTGCTGATCGTGATCAGTTGTGCCTGCGCGCTGGGTTTCCGCTCGTTGTTCCGGCGTAACCTGGCATTACTCCTGGTCATCCTCGGTCCGTTCATTTCTTTCGGCTAATCTCAGCTGCCCTTTGAGGCTATTGATTCGATCCGCTTCCAATTCCAGTGCTTTGCGTTGAAGGTCAATGAGCTCGTCTTTTTTGATCATGATATATTGCTCCCGCGGTTCTTCGAGCATAGGTACCTCGCCGACGAGCTGGGCGACTGTGGTGTCGAAGAGTTCAGCCATTAACCGGAGCTCGGCGAGCGAAGGGTCGTTTCTTCCGGTTTCCCAATTCGAGATCACTGCCTTGCCCGACTTCTTCAGTGTTTTGGCCAGTTTATGCTGGTTCCAACCTTTCAATTCGCGGTATTTCTTAATGCGTTCGCCAACAATTGACATTAGTTAGAAGTTTAATATAAAAATACTTGACTAAGTGGTAACAATTCTGTACTTTTGAAGTATCAGTGATTATCGTTATTGATAAAGCGCAAATTACAATTTTTTATAATACACCACTATTGTATATGCACCAGCTCCAAGCAAGAGTCTCCGAATATGGAGGCTTATCCATCAAAGAACGCCTGTTGGTCAGGTTTATCAAATCCAGGAATATTGTGGGTAAAGGCTGGCGGGGCGTACTCGCCGAGAGCGACCCCTTTTTCAACACCAAACTTGGTGGGGATTACTTAACCTCAGTAGCACAGGCAGTTTCGGACAGTAGTCGCGGTAACGTTGACCGCATCGAGAGGGTTACCATCGCCCTGGAAAAGGTGGCAGGCATTACTCCCGTTCCAATCGTTTGATCAATTATTTTTCGGTAGGTTTCACTTATTAATCGGAGACCTTTAACGGTCCCCGGAAATGGTGTACTATTGGGAAAACGTACCGTTTTTTTCGCATTCGACTACTCGTTTGCGTTCAAAAACCTGTGTTGCGGTACGCGGCAGGTTCAGTTCTACTGAACTTGCCGCGTATTTATTCGCTTTCAATTTTCTTTCCCTGAATGCGGTAGGCATTCAAAATCGCCAGCAATGCGACGCCCACATCAGCAAAAACGGCTTCCCAAAGCGTGGCAACGCCGCCGGCTCCCAGCGCCATTACGGCGACTTTAACTCCCATAGCCAGAGAGATGTTCTGGTAAACGACTGACTTTGTGATTTTTCCGATCCGTACTGCCGATGCAATGCGTGAGGGCTGGTCGTTCTGGATCACAATATCGGCCGTTTCAATGGTAGCGTCCGAACCGAGCGCGCCCATAGCGATGCCCGCGTCCGCGAGGGCGATCACCGGCGCGTCGTTTACGCCATCGCCGACGAATGCAATGCGTTTGCCCTGATCTTTAAGTTCCTGCACAATCCTTACTTTGTCTTCGGGCAACAGTCCGCCGTAACTTTCGGTAATGCCCAGATCTCCCGCCACTTTTTTTACAACCGCCTCTTTATCGCCGGATAGCATGATCGTTGTAATTCCGAGACTTTTCAGATCTGAAATAGCGGCTGCGGCGTCTTCCTTAATTTCGTCGGCGATCAGGAAATAGCCTGCGTATTGATTGTCAACCGCAATGATGACGATCGTTTCCACCAGGGAAGCAAGTTCCGCGGGATAACCTACCGAATGCTTTTCCAGCAATTTGATATTACCTGCCAGCACAGGAAGTCCTTCGACTTTCCCGGTCAGGCCGTGTCCGGTAATTTCCTCCACATCGGTCGGCTTGGCTAATGTTATCTCGCCCGCCGATTCGACTACGGCTTTGGCTACCGGGTGGGTAGAGTAACTTTCGAGCGAAGCGGTGAGGCGGATGAGGTCCGTTTTTTCAATAACACTTTCCACTTTCTGGACCTTAAAAACCCCCTTGGTAAGCGTGCCCGTTTTGTCGGAAACCACCGTATCGATCTTCGTGATGATATCGAGAAAATTAGCCCCTTTAACCAAAATTCCGTTACGCGAAGCAAGCCCGATCCCACCAAAATAGCCGAGCGGAATGGAGATCGTCAGGGCACAGGGACAGGCTATTACCAGGAAAACCATACCGCGGTACAGCCATTGGTCAAAATTGTAGTCGGCGACAAAAAGCGCCGGAATTGCGATGATAAGCAAGGCCAGCAAAAAGACTACGGGTGTGTATATGCGCGCGAGGCGGCTGATCAATAGTTGGGTAGGGGCTTTCCGGGCGCTTGCCTCCTGCACCATTTCCAGTATACGTGAGAGCTTGGAATCCTTGAATAAGGCTTTCACCTCAATTTCAACCGATTTTTCGATTGCTATCATACCGGCAAGCACTTTCTCGCCTTTTTCAATGAGCTGCGGTTTCGGTTCGCCGGTGAGTGCCGCGGTATTGAATATGCCTGATGGCGAGCACATTTCCCCATCCAATGCCACTTTTTCGCCGACTTTCACCAGTATTTTTTCGCCTGGCCGTACTGCTTCGGGCGCGATCTGCAATGGCTTGCCTTCACGCAAAACGGTAACAACATCGGGACGGATGTCGAGCAGGGCCTTGATAGACCGTTTGGACCGGCTGACAGCAATATCCTGGAACAGCTCGCCTATTTCATAGAAAATCATCACCGCCACACCTTCGCTAAACTCCCCGATATAGAAGGCACCGAAAGTGGCGATCGTCATCAGTGTAAATTCATTGAAAAAGTCGCCGCGGGTTGCTTTCCGGAATGCAAGCGCCACGGTTTTGTTGCCCGCCAGCACGTAGGCGACCAGCATCATCGCGATTTCGGCCGGACGCGGAATTCCGACTTTCGCGATGTAGGTTAAAACGAGAAACACAGACAGGATCACCAGGCTGAGCCATAGCATCCAGCGGCTTTTGAGGATCCCCGAGTCTCCATCTGACCCGTGACTGTGGTCTCCGTGGTCGTGATCATGGTCATGACTATGGTTATGATGTTTGACAGGTACATCAGCTTTCGCCGAGCAGCAGTCGTCGTGCGTGTGGGTGGAGGTATTCTCGTCGAGTTTCATAATGCAATCATTCAGATTCAAAGCACCTGGCTTATGCGCCGCAGGATCATTACAAAGGTAGGTTACAAAGCCGTGCAACAGGGTTACAGGTGCTGAAAATCAAGTAATTGCAATATTGTTGCGATTGTTTTAAACTATTGTTCAGCCACTTGCACATTGGAACGGGTTGAAATTTGAGTTTGTTATAACAAATTATAACTTTGTGTTATGCTCACCAAAATCCGTCGGATTGGAAATTCCCAGGGAATTTTACTTTCCAAAACCATGCTGGATCAAGTCGATATTGAGGAATATGTCAATGTCGAAGTTCAGGATAACGCGATCGTGATTTTTCGCGCGAGCAGGAACCCGCGCGAAGGGTGGGCCGAACAGTTCCGCGTCGCAATTCAAAACGAATCTCCCGAGGAAGCCGCAAATCTGATGGGCGACATTCCGAATTCATTCGATGATTCGGAATGGACATGGTAGTCAAGCGGTTTGAAATCTATTTTGTATCGCTGGATCCCACATTAGGCAGCGAAATAAGGAAGACAAGGCCCTGTCTCGTCATTTCGCCCGACGAATTGAATGAACACCTTAATACGGTGATCGTTGCCCCTTTAACTTCAACGATACGCAATTATCCGACGCGGATTAATTGCCACGTGGACGGGAAAGATGGTCAGATAGCTTTGGATCAGTTGCGTACCATTGACAAAATACGTTTGAACAAAAAAATAGGGAAACTTGATGCCGTAACCGCGCAACAGGTGTTGGTGATATTAAAAAAGCTCTTCACCTGAAATTTCTTATTGGCATTGCCCCATAATCAATTCTCCCAGTTTCCTCAGACCCGCGTCGATAGCCGCATTGTATGGGGCACCGAAGCTGATGCGGATGTAATTGCTGAAACGCGCGTCGGTGCTGAAAATCTGGCCGGGGGCGATGCTGATACTTTCCTGAATAGCACTTTCGAAAAGCTCGAATGCATTGACTTTTTTGTTTAGTTCAATCCATAAAACATAGCCACCCTGTGGCCGCACGAGCCTTGTGTCGGGAGGGAAATAGTCGCTGATCGCCTGGATGTAGCGCAGGCATTGCGTATGAAGCGCTTTGCGTAAATGCCTCATATGCAAATCGTAACGGCCGGTTTCAAAGAAATTGGCTACGGCAGCCTGGGTAGGCGTGGCCGAAGAAACGGTATGCATGAGCTTGTTGCTCAATACCTTATCTTTGAACTTTCCCGGAAGGCACCAACCCACACGGTAGCCCGGTGCGAGCGTCTTGGAAACTGATCCGCATAGCATTACGATGCCATTTTTATCATAACTTTTGCAGGTACTGGGCCTGGTTTTACCAAAATACATTTCCCCGTAAATATCATCTTCAATGAGCGGGATTTGCCGCAGGGCAAGCATTTCCACCAGTCTTTTCTTCCGGTAGTCAGGCATCAACGCGCCGGTAGGGTTGGAGAAGTTGGGCACGAACAGCACCGCCTTGACAGGAACGGTTTCAAGTGCCTTTCCCAGGTATTCCAGGTCGGCACCTTCGTCGGGATGGCAGGGAATTTCGAGGATTTTCAGTCCCAGGCTTTTCATAATGTTGAAAATCCCAAAGTAGATCGGGTTTTCTATCGCAACGGTGTCGCCGGGTTCGGTAACGGCTTTCAGGCAGAATATCAGGGCTTCCATGCAGCCTTGCGTGGTGATGACCTCGTCCTCGCTGATGTTTCCTTTCCAGTTGAATGCATATTTGGCGATCTGTTTCCGCAATGCAAGGTTGCCTTGTACTTCTTCATACTGGGTACAACTGTGCGGACTTTTCCTGAGCGCCTCGATCATCGCCTTATTCAGTTTGGCTTCCGGGATCAGCTCGGCGGAGGGCGCGGCGACGGACAGCCGGATAATCCGCTCGTGCGTCATGGTTTTGTACACCGTGCGGATCATTTCATCCACATTTGCCTTCTCGATAAGCGGGCCTGGCGATAGGTTATCGAGTCTTTCAGGTGCATTAAGCGGAGAAAAACGCACAAAATAGCCTGACTTGGGCCGCGCTTCGATAATGCCCTTGTTTTCCAATTCCACATAAGCCTTGAAAGCGGTGCTGAGGCTTATACCTTGTTCCTTACTCAACGCACGCAGCGAAATCAGTTTGTCGCCGGCTTTCAGAATGCCTTTTTCGATCTGCGCTGCAAACCGGTCGGCGATCTGTGAATAAAGAAAATCCTCCCGGATAGGCTCTTCGACCATTTTATTAAAATTTAAATCTGTTATGCTACAAAATAACAAAAGTGGATCTGTTTTATTAAATTCGAGTGCAGGAATTTTGTGGCGTTCAATCTAAAACAGCTATGAAAAGCAATCTGACGGCATATTTCGCATTATTGATGGTGTGTTTTTTCTGGGGTACCACTTATCTGGCAGCGCGCATTGGCGTGTCAGGTTTCCCGGCCCTGTTCTTTATGGGTTTCAGGAATGTGGTGGCGGGAGCATTGCTGCTGGGGTTTCTGATTTTGAAAAACAGATCGTTCCCCTGGACTTTGGCGGATATCGGTTTGCAACTCGTTCCCGGCTGGTGTATGATCACATTCGGCACGGGTCTGGTCGGTTGGTGTGTTCAGTTTATCCCGAGTGGCCTCGCGGCGTTGCTCTATGCGACGGTGCCTCTTTTTACCATTATGATCAACGTTCTGGCGCGAAAAGAAGAGCGTATCAACGCCCATGTGGCAGTGGGTATGATGCTAGGCCTGGCCGGCGTGATGCTCGTTTTCAGGGATAATCTCGAATATTTGGCCGACCGGAACTCGTTTGTGGGTATTTGTGTGACCTTGGCTTCCTGCGTGTCGTGGTGCCTGGGGGGCTTGTACACCAAAAGCTACTCGGGCAGGACCGATTCGTTTTTCAACGCCGCGATCCAGATGATGGCCGGTGGAGTGGGGCTTTTCGTATTGAGCGCCTTCAATGAGGATTGGACGAACCTGCCTGTAATGCAGCCGAAGTCTGTTTTCGCATTACTGTATCTGATCTTCTTCGGCTCTATCCTTGCCTATGCTTCGTATCTGTTTGCCATGTCCAGGTTGCCGGCAGGATTGGTGTCGATTTATGCATACATTAATCCACTGGTAGCTTTGGTATTGGGTTTTTTGATATTGGATGAAAAAATAACCTGGCTTACGGCCGCCGCATTTGCCGTCACGCTGGGTGGGGTTTTTCTCGTAAACCGGGGGTATCAGCTTGAAAAGAGAAGAAACACGTTCAACTTAGTAAACAGCCATGAGTAGCGACATTTTCATCACATTATTCAGCCGCGATCTTAAAAAGCTCCGTAAGGAAATCGAGCAGTACCCTTCTGAAAATACATTGTGGGTACAACTGCCTGGTACCATTAATCCGGGTGGTAATCTGTGTCAGCATCTGATCGGAAACCTGCGCACCTACGTGGGACTCACGCTGGGCAGGCATGCATACGTGCGCGACCGTGATGCAGAGTTCAACCAGAAAACTTTTACACAAGTCCAAATGCTGACGGAGATCGATGCCCTGCATGAGATCGTAATCAGCACGCTGGGAACGCTGGACGAGGCGAAGATGGAGGAGGAATATCCCCGTCACGTGTTGGACTTGTTTCCAGAACAGTCTGTACGACTGACCCTTACGCATTTGCTGGCGCATCTTTCCTGGCATTTGGGACACATTAACTACCATCGCCGCTGGGCTACACAAATACAAACCGGAAAACAATAACCAATATGCATTTGACAGATGAATTGGCGAAATCCTTTGCAGAACAATGGATCGGCGCCTGGAACCGCCATGACCTTACCGCGATCATGGGATTATATTCCGAAGAAATCCGGTTCTATTCCCCCTACATTATCAAGCTGGAAATGAATGCGGAAGGGGTGATTAGCGAGAAGGGAGAGCTTGAAAAATATTTTGGGAAAGCCCTTGGCATTTACACGGATTTGCATTTCGAACTGCACGAGGTGCTCACGGGTGCGGGTTCTGTGATTTTATATTACAAAAGCGTCGGTAACCGGATGGCTGCCGAAATGATGGAACTCGACGAATCCGGCAAAATCAGTTTGGTAAAGGCGCATTATAATTGATATTTTATGTTTGAATTGTTTGAAAATGAATTGAATAGCCTGGGATTGCTGCTTGATCAGGCTAAAAATGCAGGGCTGGATTTTTTGGAAAATATCGGTGAAAAGCCGACCTATATAGCGGACCAGTCTGTCGTTGCCGCGTATCTTGCGGATGCCGGGATCGGTGCTGCCGATACCCTGGAAGTTTTCAGGAAACATTACGAAAAATTGATGGTAGCCAGTCCGGGGCCCCGCTACTGGGGTTTTGTGACGGGTGGAGCGACCCCAGCGGCGATTGCCGGTGATTGGCTCACGGCTGTTTATGATCAGAATACGCAAAGCACGCAAGGCGCGGGAGATGTTTCGGCGATCGTCGAAAAGGAAACGATCCGGTTGCTGTGCCAGCTGCTGCATCTGCCGGACGATTTTAACGGCGGTTTTGTGACCGGTGCAACGATGTCGAATTTTACCGGACTTGCCGTAGCGAGGCAATGGGCGGGTGAGCGATCGGGCCGTGATGTCTCGCGGGAAGGAATGGCTGGGGATCTGGTGGTAATGGCCGCAACACCGCATTCGTCTGTCATCAAATCGCTGGCTATGATGGGGATCGGCAGTAATAAGGTGGTACGCATTCAAACCCTGGAAGGCCGTGAGGCAATGGATCTGGCCGATTTTGAGCGGAAGCTTATCGAGCACCAGAACGAGCCGGTTATTGTCAATTGCAGTGCGGGAACGGTCAATACCGTCGATTTTGATGACATCCAGGCAATCGTCGCTCTGAAACAGAAGTACCATTTCTGGTTGCATATCGATGCCGCATTCGGGGGATTTGCCGCCTGTCTTCCGTCGCAGCGGCATTTGCTCGAAGGTTGGGAACAAGCCGACAGCATTACCATCGACTGCCACAAATGGATGAATGTTCCGTACGATAGTGCCGTCTCGCTGGTCAGAAAGGAGCATAGCAGGTTGCAGCTAAGCACTTTCCAGAATTCTAATGCGCCTTACCTGGGCGATCCGCTGGAGAATTTTTCCTACCTCAATTTTCTTCCCGAAAATTCACGGCGGTTCAGGGCGTTGCCTGCGTGGTTCAGCCTTACAGCTTATGGCCGGAATGGCTTCGAATGGATCGTGCAGAACAGCATTGCCCGCGCAGAGGAGCTGGGCAGCCACATCGAAGCCAGCGAGTTTTTTGAATTGGCAGCGCCTGTCCGGCTGAATGTTGTCTGTTTCCGTTTGAAATCCGGAATCGAAAGAATGGCTGCTTTTCTGGACCAACTGAACCGTAGAGGGAAAGTTTTTATGACACCAACTTTGTTATCGGGCGAATCGGCGATACGAGCTGCGTTTGTGAATTACCGAACGGAAAAAGAAGATGTTTTAATAGCCATTCGTGAAATGGAGGAAGTAATGCATGCACTGTGAAATTCGTTAATAAAGCTGTAAATTGAATTTTGTACCGCTGTTTCGATTCACACATGCTACGTCTTTTTTCCACGGTCGCCATTGCGCTCGCCGGCTTGCTGATGCTTGGTTGCAGATCGGGGCGCTCGGTGCTGACAATCAGTGAGCTACCTAACTACGATACCCTGTCGTCCGATCACATTCTTTTCCTTAATTTCCTTATCACCGGCAAGCCCGGTGGCCATGAAAGCGTCCAGCTTGCAAGTGCGAATGTCGCCCATGGAAAGATGAAAGATCTCAATCGGCCCGTACATTTCCCGACCTACATCAAGGCCGTGCCCCAATATACTACCGGTACTTCAGAGCGTGAAATGGTTTTCGAGCACCCGCTTTACCATGCGGCCGAAGTGAGTGATCCGTCGGGCCATTTGAGGCGCGAAGAAATACGGGCCAAAGAGGGCACGTTGCTGATCCGCATGCCGATGCGCTCCGGACTCAACCGTTTGGAGCTTTTTAGCGTCACTCCGGATAAGGGTACCGTGAAAATTTATACGCTCAGTTTTAATTAGCCATGAAAAGAATTTTTACCACATTATATGCTGTCTGCCTTGCCGGGTTTGCTTTTGGCCAGCAATACCAGGTCGACACACTTTATAAAACAGGCCCGCTCGATAACCGTATAAATGTCGTAATCCTCGGCGACGGCTTTACGCAGCAAGAGCTTCCCAAATTCGCGGCGGAAGCAAAAAAGTTTGCCGATTTCTTTCTGGGATATGATCCTTACGTCCACTACCGTAATCACTTTAACTTTTTTGCGATCCGTACGCCTTCCGCAGAAAGCGGTGTGACAAATCCGGGAACCGCCCCCGATGCGTACAAGGATCAGCCGGTTGAAACAAAAAACACCTTTTTCGGCTGCTCTTTCGGAACGGCCATCCATCGCCTGGTGGAAGTCAAGAAAGATGATGTGCTCCAAAATCTGCTTGCGACGCAGTTTCCGATGTACGACCTTGTTGTGGTACTCGTCAATACGACCTTTTATGGCGGGTCCGGGGGGAGTATATCCGTACATACGCTTCATAACCAGGCCAATACGATCGGCGTGCATGAGATTGGTCACACGTTTTCACATTTGAATGATGAATATTGGGCTGGTCCCGGCTACGGTCGGGAAGCCCCCAATATGACGCAGGAAAGCAGTGCTGTCCGTGTGCGGTGGAAGAACTGGCTGAATGAATCCAATATTGGCATTTATAAGCATGGAGATACCGGTGACGCGGCACTTTGGCATAAGCCGGCCAATGGAACCTGTTTAATGGAGTATTTAAATCAGGAATTCTGTGCAGTTTGCCGGGAAGCTACGGTGGAGACGCTTTTGAAACAGGTCAACCCGATAGAACAGGCAGAGCCCGCTGCGGGCAGCGTTGTCACAGTTAACGATCCGCAAACGTTTAAAATCAGCCTGCTTGCACCTAATCCCAATACTTTGCAGGTACAATGGACTGTGAATGATGAACCGCTCGCGCGAACCGGTGCACAAGTAACCCTCACGCCCGACCAGGCGCCCGACGGTGCCATCCTTGCGGCTTCGGTTTTCGACTCGACAGCCATAAGCCGCTATGACGGCGCGAGGGCAGACAGGACCCGAAAAGTGGAATGGATACTCAAATCCAGTACCCCTGATGTATTTCGGATAAAAGTTTCGTCGGATACAATATGCGCCGGAGAGGAGGTAACACTCTCGGCGTACGGATGTCGGGGCACATTAAGTTGGCCGGATGGCGTTTCCGGAAATTCGATCAAAGTAAAACCGGGTCAGACAACCAAGTATGCTGCTTTTTGCAAAGTCGAAGGGGTACCGACGCAAACGATTGAGACGACCGTCCATGTAGCGGCATTGCCGAATGCAACAGCGATTAATGGAGGGCCTTATGAGGTCGGTGGTACCATAGAACTTACCGCCACGGGCGGGGCCAGCTACTTGTGGAGCGGACCCAGGTCTTTCGGCTCCACGCTCGCGCATGTATTTCTGCACGACGCAAGATTGGATCAGGCGGGTATTTACGAAGTTATAGTTACAGATGTAAATGGATGTTCCGATACAGCCCAAACGGAAGTAAAGATCGACCCAATTCTGTCCACGCCAGGCGTGCCGGAAGAACTGGTGACCGTTTCACCCAACCCGGCAAGGGACTATCTTTCGGTACAAACCAAATTGGCAGGCAAATCAAATATCACGCTATACGACCAGGCGGGCCGTGAAATGCGCTCAAAATCATTCGAAAAGCGGGCTGATATAAGGCTGAACCTGCCATCTGGGATCTATTTGTACCACTTTGTTAATGGGGACAAGCAAGTGTCGGGAAAAATAGCGGTCCAGTAAAGCTGTATCTTTCATACTTATTGCAACAAAAAAGTCTCCTTTCGGGAGACTTTTTCTTTTACACCAATGCCGATTTCGGTTTGCGGCCAACTTTGGTGCGGTTACGTATCTTGTCGGGGCGGGGACGGATTTCTTTGTCCTGAAAATACAGCTTTAAGGATTCGATGATGATGTCCTTTTGCGTGAGGCCTTCCCAGTAGCCATAATCCTTCATATTCTCCATCAGCACGAAATCGCAGTCGAAGGTGACTTTGGTGGGAGCGCCGTCGACGACTTCGGCGGGCCCCTTCGCTACTTCGGGCTCGTCTTCCTGTAAATCAGGAACCAGGGGTAGGGGTGCAAAATCAAACTTCCTTTCCTTTGCCATAAGTGTCAGTTATTTATTCGTTCCAGTATTTCTTTGGTTAACTTATAATAGTCTTCTGCTCCGTTGCTATGTGGTGCGTAATCGAAGATCGTTGTTCCGTTAGCCTGCGCTTCCGACAATGCGATATTATCGCGGATGTAGGCTTCCATAAAAACCTCGCCCAGCTGCTCCCGCGTCGCCATGATCAGTTCGTGGCTGATCTTCTTCCGGATCTTCGGGTTGTAACGTGTTGCGAACACGCCGCCGAGGTTGGTGCTTGGACTGATCTTCTTGATCTCCGCCGAGTACACCAGGAAGTTCCGCAAACCCTCGTAGCTCAAAAACTCGGCCTGCAACGGTACATAATACTGGTGGCATGAAACCAGGGCCAGCCTCGTGTTACCGTAGAGGGCGGGAGGGCAGTCGATGATCACAAAGTCGTAACGGTCCTTTACTTTTTCCAATGCAATTTTCAGGTTGAAAGGAAAAACAGGCGCCGACTTGATCGTGTCTTCCCGGTGGATCATTTCGGCTGATCCGGGCAAAACATCAATGTCTCCAACTCGCTTGACGATCTCATCAAATTCGTATTCGCCGGTGATGAACGAGCCGCTGTCTTTTTTTAGCCCGGCATGGTGTATGCCGAAACTTTTGGTAAGACTAGCTTGCGCATCCAGGTCGATAACCAGCACACGTGCATTGGCAAATTTGCTGAGACCGGCAGCAATACTTTGGGCAGATGTAGTCTTTCCTACACCGCCTTTGTTGTTGACAATACTGATGATTTTCATTTAAAAGTATTATAAGTATAAAAAGTTAATAGTTTATTTCATGTCGGATTTGTAAATAAACATAAAATAATTTTAACCCTAATCCTTATAAATAGAAAGTCGTAAAAGTTTTTGTCGTGGTAAATGTATCAATCATTTTAAATGAATAAAAAGTATTAAAAGAATTTTTTTACAAATATTTTACAATGACTTTAT